>NZ_JACSQX010000009.1:0-287968 GCF_014836395.1 Xanthomonas bonasiae | reverse complement strand
GAGCCGATGAAGCACCAGTACGACTTCGACAGCGCCACGGTGATCGGCTTCCTGCGCCAGCACGGCCTGGACCAGGATTTCAAGCTCAACATCGAGGCCAATCACGCCACGCTGTCGGGGCACAGCTTCGAGCACGACCTGCAGGTGGCCAGCGATGCCGGGCTGCTCGGCAGCATCGACGCCAACCGCGGCAATCCGCAGAACGGCTGGGACACCGACCAGTTCCCGACCGACCTGTACGACACGGTCGGGGCGATGCTGGTGGTGCTGCGGCAGGGCGGGCTGGCGCCGGGCGGGCTGAACTTCGACGCCAAGGTGCGGCGCGAGTCGTCCGATCCGCAGGATCTGTTCCTGGCGCACATCGGCGGCATGGACGCGTTCGCGCGCGGGCTGGAAGTGGCGCATGCGCTGCTGACCTCCTCGCCGCTGGAGCAGTGGCGCGCCGAGCGCTACAGCAGCTTCGACAGCGGCGCCGGCGCGGCGTTCGCGGCCGGCAGCAGCACGCTGGCGGACCTGGCGGCGCACGCGGCCAAGGCCGGCGCGCCCAAGCAGGTCAGCGGCCGCCAGGAAGCCTACGAGAACCTGATCAACCAGTACCTGATCCGCTGATGCGGACCCTGCCGCCCGCCGCCGCGTCAGCGCCGTTCGGTGCGCGCGGCGGCCGGTGCGGCCACCGAATCGCGCTTGACCAGCTGATGAGCGAGCACATGATCGATCTTCGTCCGGGCCGTGCGTTCCTTGCTGCGAATGCTGCGCAACAGGATGTCGATCGCCGCATCGGCCATCGCCGCGATCGGCTGGCGGATGGTGGTCAGTTCCGGCCACACGGTGGTCGCGGCGGAGGTGTCGTCGAAGCCGACCACCGACAGGTCGCGCGGCACGTCCAGGCCGCGCCGGTGCGCGACCGAGATCGCCGCGGCGGCCATGTCGTCGTTGCTGGCGATGATGGCGCTGGGCCGATGGCGGCGCGACAGCAGTTTCTCGGCGGCGTCCAGGCCGGAGCGGTAGGTGTAGTCGCCCGGCTGCAGCAGGTGCCGGTCCAGGCGCAGCCCGGCTTCGGCCAGCGCCGCCTGGAACCCTTCGAAGCGGCGCGCGCTGGCCGACAGGTTGGAGCGGCCGGCGATGTAGCCGATGCGGGTGTGGCCCTGCGCGATCAGGTAGGCGGTGATGTCCTTGCTGGCGTTGAATTCGTCGATGCGCACGCAGGCGACCTGGTCGCTGAAGCGGTCGGAGGCGATCGCCACCACCGGCACCTTGGCGCGCACCAGCTCGCGGATCGCCGCATCCGATTCGCACAGCGGCGGCGGCAGGATCACCCCGGCGACACCGCTCTTGGCCAGCTTGCGCGCGGCCTTGCGTTCGGCTTCCGGGCCGAGGTCGTCCCAGTAGTCCATCACCACCTGGATCGAGGTGCGCGAGGCCGCGCGCAGCACCCCGACCAGCAGCTCGCCGAGGTAGGCGCCGCTGGGATTGCTGTAGATCAGCGCGACCCGCGTGCTCTGCGCGGCTGCCAGTGCGCTGGCCGCCAGGTTCGGCGTGTAGCCGAGCGTGTCGACCGCGCGCATGACCTGCTCGCGGGTACTGTCGCGCACGTTGCCCTGGCCGTTAATCACCCGCGACACGGTCATCGGCGAGACCTTGGCCAGTGCGGCCACCTCGTCGATGGTCACGGCGAGGCTCTTGCGGCGAACCGATTTCCTGACCTTCTCCAAGATGCGCCTCTTCGTTGGCTTGCGGGCGTGGCTCGCGACCGGGGACATGCTGCGCAAGCCGCGTGTGCGGCGGCGCCGCGACACGGTGTGGATCCCGACACGAGTGACGCCTGCATGGTACCGGGAAGCCGGGTGGGCGGCGACCGCAGGCGTGCGCCGGCGCCGTGCCGGCGGGGGCGCGCATGAGCGGCCACGCGCGGCTGCGCGCGCTGCAGCGTCGGCGTCCGTTGCGCGGCGGCTGGCTGCGCAGTGCCTGCCTGTGGCTGGCGTTTTTATTGCCGATCGCCGTGGCGCAGGCCGAGGACGGCTACGATCTATGGTTGCGCTACCAGCCGCTGGCCGAGGCGCAGGCCGCGCCGTGGCGCGCGGCTGCCACCCAACTGGTGACCAGCGCCGACACACCGATGCAGCGGGCCGCGCGCGACGAGCTGCGCCGCGGCCTGGGCGGGCTGCTCGGCGCCGAGCCGCCGCTGGCGGCCAGCGCGGACCGTGCCGGCGCGATCGTGCTCGGCACCCCGGCGACGCCGGCGGTCGCGCGGCTGCGGCTGGACACGCGCGGCCTGGGCGAAGAGGGCTATCTGATCCGCAGCGTGGTGGTCGAGGGGCGCCCGGTCACCGCGATCGTCGGCGGTGGCGAGCGCGGCGCGCTGTATGCGGCGTTCCGCTTCCTGCGCTTGCTGCAGACCGGCCAGGCGCCGGCGCCGCTGGCGCTGCGCGATGCGCCACGGGTGAAGCTGCGCGTGCTCGATCACTGGGACAACCTGGACGGGGTGGTCGAACGCGGCTATGCCGGCGCCTCGCTCTGGGACTGGCAGAAACTGCCCGGCTACGTGGACCCGCGCTACACCGACTACGCGCGCGCCAACGCCTCGATCGGCATCAACGGCGCGGTGCTGAACAACGTCAATGCCAAGGCGGTGAGCCTGACCCCGGCGTACCTGGACAAGACCGCGGCGCTGGCCGCGGCGCTGCGCCCGTACGGCATCCGCGTGTACCTGAGCGCGCGCTTCAGCGCGCCGATCGAGATCGGCGGACTGCGCACTGCCGATCCGCTGGATCCGGCGGTGCAGCGCTGGTGGCGGGCCAAGGCGGACGAGATCTACGCGCGCATTCCCGATTTCGGCGGCTTCCTGGTCAAGGCCAATTCCGAAGGCCAGCCCGGACCGCAGGATTACGGGCGCAGCCATGCCGACGGTGCCAACATGCTCGCCGACGCGCTGGCGCCGCACGGCGGGGTGGTGATGTGGCGCGCCTTCGTCTATTCGCACGAGCAGCCGGACGACCGCGCCAAACAGGCCTACAGCGAGTTCGTGCCGCTGGACGGGAAATTCCGCGACAACGTGGTGGTGCAGGTCAAGAACGGCGCCATCGACTTCCAGCCGCGCGAGCCGTTCCACCCGCTGTTCGGGGCGATGCCGAAGACGCCGTTGATGCTGGAATTCCAGATCACCAAGGAGTACCTGGGTTTCGCCACGCACCTGGTCTACCTGGGCACGCTGTACCAGGAAACCCTGCAGTCCGACACGCGGCGCGGCAAGCGCGCGACGGTGGCGCGGGTGGTGGAGGGCGCGGTGGATGGGCACGCGCTCAGCGGCATCACCGGGGTCGCCAACATCGGCGCGGACCGCAACTGGTGCGGCTCGATCTTCGACCAGGCCAACTGGTACGCGTTCGGGCGGCTGGCCTGGGATCCGCAGGGCGATGCGCAGGCCATCGCCGAGGACTGGGTCCGGATGACGTTCGGCAACGATCCGGCGCTGGTCGCACCGGTGGTCGGCATGATGATGGCCTCGCACCAGGCGGCGGTCGACTACATGACCCCGCTCGGCCTGCATCACCTGATGGGCCGCGGCCACCACTACGGCCCGGCGCCGTGGGATGCGGGCAGCGCGCGGCCGGACTGGGACCCGGTGTACTACCACCGCGCCGACCGCAACGGCATCGGTTTCGACCGCAGTGCGACCGGCAGCAACGCGGTGGCGCAGTACGCGCCGCCGCTGGCGCGCCGCTTCGGCGACGTGCGCACCGTGCCGGAGGACTACCTGCTGTGGTTCCACCACGTGCCGTGGGACCACCGCATGGCCTCGGGCCAGCCGCTGTGGAACGCGCTGCTTGGCCGCTACGACCACGGCGTGGCCGAGGTGGCACGGATGCGCGCGACCTGGGCCGGGCTGGCGCCGTACGTGGATGCGCAACGTTATCGCCAGGTCGCCGATTTCCTGGCGATCCAGCAGCACGAGGCGCAGTGGTGGCGCGATGCCAGCATCGCCTACTGGCAACAGGTGTCGGGCCGTGCGCTGCCGCCGGGCACCGCGCCGCCGCCGCATCCGCTGGCGTATTACCAATCGCTGTCGTTTCCGTACGCACCGGGAAATCCGAAATGACGCCGCACCGTTCCGCTGTCCACATCGCCCGCCGCCTGCTGCTGGCGGCGCTGTGCGCGCCCGCGTTCGCGCATGCAGACGACGCGCCGCTGTTGAATGCCCTGTTCCAGGACCACGCGGTGCTGCAGCGCGATGCGCCGATCCGCGTCTGGGGGCAGGCCGCGGCCGGCGAGACGGTGACCGTGCAGTTGGCGCAGCAGCGCGTGCAGGCGCGCGCCGACCGCCAGGGCCGCTGGCAGGCGCAGCTGGCGCCGTTGCCGGCCGGCGGGCCGTACGTCTTGCAGGCCAGCACCGCGCGCGGCCGCGTGCAGCGCGCCGACGACGTGCTGCTCGGCGACGTGTGGCTGTGTTCGGGCCAGTCGAACATGGAGCTGCCGGTGCAGCGCACGCTGGATACGCGCAGCGAGATCGCCGATGCGCAGCAGCCGGCGATCCGCATGTTCAAGGTGCCGGCGCAGTCCAGCCCGACCCCGCAGGCGCAGTTCGGCGGCGCGACCGCGTGGCAGCCGACCACGCCGGAGACGGTGGGCGCGTTCTCCGCGGCCTGCTATTACTTCGCCCGCGAACTGCGCAAGACCGTGGACGTGCCGATGGGGCTGATCAACGCCTCCTGGGGCGGTTCGCAGATGCAGGCATGGATCGGCGATGCGGCCCTGCGCAAGGTGGACGGCAACGCGCCGGCGCTGGACGTGTTGGCGCGCTACGCCATCGATCCGCAGCAGGCGGCGCCGCGCTGGGGCACGTTGTGGGAAACGTGGTGGCGCGCGCACGGCAGCGGCGCGCCGTGGCAGCCGGACGATGCAGGCGGCGACTGGCGCGACGCGCCTGCGGCGCTGGGCGCCTGGGACGACTGGGGCGTACCGCAACTGGTCAATTTCAACGGCATGGTCTGGTACCGCAGCACGGTCACGCTGAGCGCCGAGCAAGCGAAACAGCAGGCGACGCTGGCGTTGGGGCCGGTGGACGAACTCGACCAGACCTGGGTCAACGGCCAGGCGGTGGGCAGCAGCTACGGCGCCGACCAGCCGCGCAGCTACCGCTTGCCGCGCGGCGTGCTGCATGCGGGCAAGAACACCGTGGTGGTCAACGTGTACAACAGCTACCGCCGCGGCGGCCTGCTCGGCGACGCGCAGGCGCAGCAGCTGCAATTGGGCGACGGCAGCCGGGTGGCGCTGGCCGGATGGCAGTACCGCATCGTGCCGCCGCAGCTGGGCACGCCGCCGCGCGCACCGTGGTCCTCGGCCGCGGGCCTGACCACGCTGTACAACGGCATGATCGCGCCGCTGGGCCGGGTCGGTCTGCGCGGCGTGCTGTGGTACCAGGGCGAATCCAATACCGGCGATGCGGCCGGCTATCCGGCATTGCTCGACGCCTGGCAGCGCGATTGGCGGCAGCGCTTCGGCGCGCAATTGCCGCTGCTGGTGGTGCAGCTGGCCAATTACGGCGCGCCGCCCACCCAGCCGGGCGACAGCGGCTGGGCGCAGCTGCGCGAGGCGCAACGGCGCTTCGCCGCCGCCGATCCGCATGCCGGCCTGGCGGTGGCGATCGACATCGGCGACCGCTACGACATCCATCCGGCCAACAAGCAGGAACTCGGCCGGCGCCTGGCGCGCGCGGCGCGGCACGTGGTCTATGGCGAGGCGTTGGCGCCGTCTGGGCCGGTGCCGCATGCGCTGCGTCACGATGGCGCGGCGTTGGTCGTCGATTTCGACGACATCGATGGCGCGTTGCAGACCTATAGCGCGGACGCACCGATCGGGTTCGAACTGTGCGGCGCGGCATCCGCCAGCTGCCGCTATGCGCAGGCCGAACTGCACGGCCGCAGCGTGCGCCTGTCGGTGCCCGCCGGCACCGCGCCTACCCGCGTGCGCTACTGCTGGGCCGACAGCCCGGTGTGCACCCTGTTCGATCGCGCCGGGCTGCCGGCCGGTCCGTTCGAGCTTTCCCTCCCGTCCGCGGCCCGTGCGGCCGCGGCTTCTTCCCCGTGAGCGATCCGCGATGACCCAGACTTCCGATAGCGCTTCTTCCGCCCAAGGCTCGGCCCGCGATCGCGAGATCGTCGAGGCGCGGGTCATCGTCACCTGCCCGGGGCGCAATTTCGTCACCCTCAAGATCGTCACCCGTTCCGGCGTGTACGGCCTGGGCGATGCCACCCTCAACGGCCGCGAACTGGCGGTGGCGTCCTACCTGCAGGACCACGTGGTGCCGAACCTGATCGGCCGCGACGCCGGCCGCATCGAGGACATCTGGCAGTTCTTCTACCGCGGCGCCTATTGGCGGCGCGGGCCGGTGACGATGACCGCGATCGCCGCGGTGGACGTGGCGCTGTGGGACATCCTCGGCAAGATGGCCGGCATGCCGCTGTACCAGCTGTTGGGCGGGCGCTCGCGCGAAGGTGCGCTGGTCTACGGCCACGCCAACGGCCGCGACATCGCCGAGACCAGCGAGGAGGTCGCCCGTTTCCGCGAACTCGGCTTCATCGCCATCCGCGCGCAATGCGGCGTGCCCGGGATCAAGAAGACCTACGGCATCTCCAGCGGCGGCAAGCCCTACGAACCGGCCGAGAGCGAACTGCCGACCGAGACCGTGTGGTCCACGCCGCGCTATCTCAGCGTGGTGCCGAAGCTGTTCGAACAGCTGCGCGCCGACCATGGCGACGAGATCGAACTGCTGCACGACGCGCACCACCGCCTGACCCCGATCGAGGCGGCGCGGCTGGCGCGCGACCTGGAGCCGTACCGATTGTTCTGGCTGGAAGACGCCACGCCTGCGGAAAACCAGCGCGCGTTCGAGACCATCCGCCAGCATTCGGTGACGCCGCTGGCGGTGGGCGAGGTGTTCAATTCGATCTGGGACTGCAAGCACCTGATCGAGCAGCAGCTGATCGACTACATCCGCACCACCATCGTGCACGCCGGCGGCATCACCCACGTGCGCCGGCTGGCCGACTTCGCCGCGCTGCACCAGGTGCGCACCGGCTTCCACGGCGCCACCGACCTGTCGCCGGTGTGCATGGGCGCGGCGCTGCACTTCGACACCTGGGTGCCGAACTTCGGCATCCAGGAATACATGTTCCACTCCGACGAGGCCAACGCGGTGTTCCCGCACGACCACACCTTCCACGCCGGCCGCCTGCATTGCGGCGAAACGCCCGGGCATGGCGTGGACATCGACGAAACCCTGGCTGCACGTTATCCGTACGCGCCCAAGCAGCTGCCGGTGGCACGGCTGGAAGACGGCGCGATGTGGGACTGGTGAGGCGCATGCGCTGGGGACGCGCACTGGTTGTGGCGCTGCTGTGTGTCGTGGCGATGCAGACGGCATCGGCGCAGCGCGGGCGGGCCGCCGACATCGCCGAATTCGATTGGTTCGAGTACCGCGGCGACGACGCGGTGTTCGCCACGCCGCTGCCGCCCGGCCATTACCGCAATCCGGTGCTGGCCGGCTTCTATCCCGATCCCAGTGTCGTCCGCGCCGGCGACCGCTACTACCTGGTCAATTCCACCTTCGCCTATTTCCCGGCGCTCCCGGTGTTCGAGAGCCGCGACCTGGTGCACTGGCGGCAGGTCGGCAACGTGGTCGAGCGCGCCGAGCAACTGGACTACGATGGGCTGCGCGTGTCGCGCGGCATGTTCGCCGCCAGCATCGCGCACCATGACGGCCGCTTCTACGTGGTCGGCACTGCGGTGGACAGCGGCGGCAACTTCATCGCCACGGCGGACGACCCGGCCGGGCCTTGGTCGCCGCTGCACTGGTTGCCGGACATCGACGGCATCGACCCGTCGCTGTTCTTCGACGACGACGGCACCGCCTACCTGCTCAACAACGGCCCGCCAGACGGCGCGCCGCTGTACGAAGGCCACCGCGCGATCTGGATGCAGCGTTTCGACCTGGCGCGAATGCAGCCGGTCGGCCCGCGCCAGGTGCTGGTCAACGGCGGCACCGATCTGGCCAGCAAGCCGATCTGGATCGAGGGCCCGCACCTGTACAAGCGCGACGGCTGGTACGTGCTGTCCTGCGCCGAAGGCGGCACCGGCCCGCAGCACTCGCAGGTGGCGCTGCGCAGCCGCACGCCGTGGGGGCCGTACGTGCCGGCGCCGCACAATCCGATCCTGACGCAGCGCGACCTGCCCGCCGAACGCGCCGACCCGATCACCAATGCCGGCCATGCCGACCTGGTCGAAGGCCCCGACGGGAAGTGGTGGGCGCTGTTCCTGGCCAGCCGCCCGTACGCGGGCGAGCGCTACAACACCGGCCGCGAGACCTTCCTGCTGCCGGTGACCTGGCACGACGGCTGGCCGTCGATCCTGCCCGCCGGGCAGCCGATTCCCTACGTCGCGCCGGGGCCTGCAGGGATGCGCGCCGACGCCGATACAGCACCGCTGACCGGCAACTTCACCTGGCGCGATGGCTTCGATGCACCGCAGCGCGATCGCCGCTGGCTGCTGTTGCGCACGCCAAAGCGCGAATGGCTGGATCTGCGCGCCCGCCCGGGCTGGCTGACGCTGCAACCCGATGCGCAAGGCCTGGACGGCAGCGGCAATCCCGCGTTCCTGGGCTACCGGCAGCAGCACACGCGCTTCGACGCCAGCACCGCCGTGCAGATACCGGCGCGGCCGGGCCTGGTCGCCGGCCTGGCCGCGTTCCAGAATGCCGATGCCTGGTACGTGCTCGGCGTGCGCCGCCGCGGCGCACGCGCCGAAGTGTTCCTCGACAAGCGCGACGGCAAGCGCACCACCACCGTCGCGCGCAGGACGGTCGATGCCAAGGGCGCGCTGCGCCTGAAGATCGCCGGCGACGGCGGCCGCTATGCCTTCGCCTTCGCCGCCGATGGCCAGGACTGGCAGTGGCTGCGCCGCGACGACGATGCGGCGATGCTCAGCACGGCCGTGGCCGGCGGTTTCACCGGCACCACCCTCGGGCCGTACGCCCGCCGCGAACCGGATCGATCCAGCAAGGAGTAGGCAATGCACACCGAGACTGCGCCGTACCAAGGACGTGGCCGCCGCGTCGCGACGCTGGCGTTGCTGTTGGCCATCGCGCCGTGCGCGGCATCCGCGGCCGAAGCGCCGCCGCCGTACCTGGACACCCAGCGCAGCTTCGAGCAGCGCGCCGCCGACCTGGTGTCGCGCATGACGCTGGAGGAAAAGGCCGCGCAGATGCAGAACGCCGCGCCGGCGATCCCGCGCCTGGGCGTGCCGGCCTACGACTGGTGGAACGAGGCGCTGCACGGCGTGGCCCGCGCCGGCGGCGCCACCGTGTTCCCGCAGGCGATCGGCATGGCGGCCACGTTCGACGTGCCGCTGATGCACGACGTCTCCACCGCGATCAGCGACGAGGCGCGCGCCAAGCACCACGAGGCCCTGCGCCACGACCAGCACGCGCGCTACCAGGGCCTGACGTTCTGGTCGCCGAACATCAACATCTTCCGCGACCCGCGCTGGGGCCGCGGCCAGGAAACCTACGGCGAGGATCCGTTCCTCACCGCGCGCATGGGCGTGACCTTCGTGCAGGGTTTGCAGGGCGAGGGCGCGGATGTGCCGAAGAACGCGCAAGGCGAGGCCTACCGCAAGCTCGACGCCACCGCCAAGCACTTCGCCGTGCACAGCGGCCCGGAGGCCGACCGTCACCACTTCGACGCGCACCCGTCGCAGCGCGACCTCTACGAAACCTACCTGCCGGCGTTCGAAGCGCTGGTCAAGGAAGGGAAGGTGGATTCGGTGATGGGCGCCTACAACCGCGTGTTCGGCGAATCGGCCAGCGCCAGCAAGTTCCTGCTGCGCGACGTGCTGCGTGATCAGTGGGGCTTCGATGGTTACGTGGTGTCCGACTGCTGGGCGATCGTGGACATCTGGAAGAACCACAAGATCGTCGCCACCCGCGAGGAAGCCGCCGCGCTGGCGGTGAAGCACGGCACCGAGCTGGAATGCGGCGAGGAGTACTCCACGCTGCCGGCCGCCGTGCGCAAGGGCCTGATCAGCGAAGCCGAAGTCGACAAGGCACTGCAGAAGCTGATGTATTCGCGCATGCGCCTGGGCATGTTCGATCCGCCGGAAAAACTGGCTTGGGCGCAGATTCCGATCTCGGCCAACCAGTCGCCCGAACACGATGCGCTCGCCCGGCGCACCGCGCGCGAGTCGCTGGTGCTGCTGAAGAACGACGGCGTGCTGCCGTTATCGCGCGCGAAGATCAAGCGCATCGCCGTGATCGGCCCCACCGCCGACGACACCATGGCGCTGCTCGGCAACTACTACGGCACCCCGGCCGCGCCGGTCACCGTGCTGCAGGGCATCCGCGAGGCCGCGCCGGACGCCGAAGTGCTGTACGCGCGCGGCGCCGACCTGGTCGAAGGCCGCGACGATCCCGCCGCCACGCCGCTGATCGAACCGCAGTACCTGCGTCCGTCAGCCGATTCGCCCGAGCGCGGCCTGCGCGGCGAATACTTCCGCAACCGCGACCTGTCAGGCCCCCCGGCGCTGGTGCGCACCGATGCGCAGATCGGCTTCAAATGGGACCGCGGCTCGCCCACCGACAACCTGCTCGCGCGCGGCGAAGCCGGGCCGGACCAAGCCATTCCGGCGGACAACTTCAGCATCCGCTGGAGCGGAAAGCTGGTGCCGCCGGCCACCGGCACCTATCACCTGGAAACCGCGGCCGACGACGGCGTGCGCCTGTACCTGGACGGCAAGCGCCTGATCGACCGCTGGAGCGCCAGCGACCGCCTGCACGCCGACGGCGTCGACGTGCGCCTGGAAGCCGGACGCAGCTACGACCTGCGCCTGGAGTATTTCGAAGGCGAGCGCGACGCCGGCATCCGCCTGGCCTGGCGCCAGCCCGGCGCCAAGCCGCCGCTGGACGAAGCGCTGGACGCGGCACGCCGCGCCGACGTGGTGGTGTTCGTCGGCGGCCTGACCGGCGACGTGGAAGGCGAGGAGATGAAGGTCAACTATCCCGGCTTCGCCGGCGGCGACCGCACCGACCTGCGCCTGCCCAAGCCGCAGCGCGACCTGCTCGAAGCGCTGCAGGGCACCGGCAAACCGGTGGTGGCGGTGCTGACCACCGGCTCGGCACTGGCCATCGACTGGGCGCAGCAGCACGTGCCGGCGATCCTGCTGGCCTGGTACCCCGGCCAGCGCGGCGGCAGCGCCGTGGCCGACGTGCTGTTCGGCGACGCCAACCCCGGCGGCCGCCTGCCGGTCACGTTCTACAAGGAGAGCGAAAAGCTGCCGGCCTTCGACGACTACGCCATGCGCGGTCGCACCTATCGCTATTTCGCCGGCACCGCGCTGTACCCGTTCGGGCACGGCCTGTCGTACACGCAGTTCGCCTATTCCGACCTGCGCCTGGACCGCAGCAAGCTCGCGGCCGACGGCAGCCTGCACGCCACGCTGAAGGTGAAGAACACCGGCCAACGCACCGGCGACGAAGTGGTGCAGCTGTACCTGCATCCGCTGTCGCCGAAGCGCGAACGCGCGACCAAGGAACTGCGCGGCTTCCAGCGTATCGCCCTGCAGCCAGGCGAAACCCGCGAAGTACGTTTCGCCATTTCCCCGCAGACCGACCTGCGCATCTACGACGAAGCGCGCAAGGCCTACGTGGTGGACCCGGGCGACTACGAACTGCAGGTCGGCGCCTCCAGCAGCGACGTGCGCGTGCGCCAGCGCTTCAGCGTGCAGCCGTCACCCGGAGCGGAGGCAAAGCCGCGCAAGTGACCGCGATCGGTGGTGCGAGCAGCCAACGCTTCCACCACCGAAAGAGCGGGCGCGGACGACCGAGATCAGCCCCACGCACGTCACCAACCATGCACCGCCCCCCGCGATCACCCGCCGGCCCCCACGATCCCCTGTAGGAGCGGCTTCAGCCGCGACCGCCTTACCGACCAACCACCAGCCCGCCTCAACTCCCTGTAGGAGCGGCTTCAGCCGCGACCGCCTCACCGACCAACCACCAGCCCGCCTCAACTCCCCTGTAGGAGCGGCTTCAGCTGCGACCGCCTCACCGACCAACCACCAGCTCGCCTCAGCTCCACTGTGGGAGGGACTTCAGTCCCGACAGCCTTACCGACCAAGCCTCAGACCAAACTCCTCCCCATGGAAATCCCGTGACCGAACCACGCCTCACCGCCGCCAAGCTCCCCAACCTGCCGCCAGCCATCGCGCGCCCAACCTACGCCTTGGACCGCGTCCGCATCGGCATCGTCCACCTCGGCGCCGGCGCCTTCCACCGCGCCCACCAGGCGATCTACCTCGACGACCTGCTCGCCGACGAACCGGACTGGGCGATCAGCGCCGTCTCCCTGCACAGCCCGCATGTCCGCGACGCATTGCGCCCACAGGACGGCCTCTACACCCTCGCCCTGCTCGACGAGCCCCCCGAGCTGCGCATCATCGGCGCCATCCGCGAAGTGCTCTGCGCGCAGGACGAACAGCCCGCCGTCCTCGCCCGCCTGGCCGACCCCGCGGTGCGCCTGGTCACCCTCACCGTCACCGAGAAAGGCTACTGCCTGGCCGGCGAACAGCTCGACTTCGCCCATCCGGACATCGTCCACGACCTCGCCGCCCCGCACGCCCCGCGCAGCGCCATCGGCTACCTCGTCGCCGGCCTGCGCGAACGCTTGCGCCTGGGCCTGGCGCCGTACACCGTGCTCAGCTGCGACAACCTGCCCGACAACGGCGGCAAGCTGCGCCGCGCCGTCCTGCAGTTCGCGCACACCATCGACCCCGCGCTGGCTGCCTGGATCGAAACCGAGGCCACCTTCCCGCGCTCGATGGTCGACAGCATCACCCCGGCCAGCGACGACGCCCTGCGCGAGCGCGTCGCCGCGCAACTCGGCTGCCACGACGCCTGGCCGATCCAGCGCGAGCGCTACAGCCAATGGGTGATCGAAGACCGCTTCTGCAACGGCCGCCCCGCCTTCGAGCGTGCCGGCGTCACCCTCAGCGACGACATTGCCGGCTTCGATCGCGCCAAGCTGCGCCTGCTCAACGGCCCGCACTCGGCGCTGGCGTATCTGGGCTCCCTGCTCGACCTGGACACCGTCGCCGACGCCATGCGCCACCCGCAACTGGCCGCTTTCGTCGAAACCCTGATGCGCGAAGACATCGCGCCGACGCTACAGCCGATGCCCGGCTTCGACCCGCAGCACTACACCGGCGCCATCCTCGCCCGCTTCTGCAACCCCGCCATCGCCCACCGCCTGGCGCAGATCGCCTGGGATGGCTCACAAAAAATCCCGGTACGCCTGCTCGGCACCATCGCCGACGCCCTGGCCGCCGGCCGCCGTATCGACCGCCTATGCCTGCCGATCGCAGCGTGGATGCAGTTCGTGCGGCGGCAGGCGCGCGAGGGCGTGGCGCTGGTGGATCCAATGAGCGACGTGCTGACCGGGATCGGGCGCGGCGCGACCGGCGATGCGGGGCGCGATGTGGAGGCGTTCCTCAAGCTGGATGCAGTGTTCGCTCCGCTATCGCAGGATGTGCGTTTCGTCGAGACGTTGCGAACGGCTTTTGCAATGCTGAGCGGCGATGACAGCGGGTCGAGAAGTGTGAAAAGAGCCCTTGAGTCGGCATAGATCCGCAGCAGTCATTCGACGACAAAAACGAATGACATCAAGGATGTCCTGCGCGAGATGGTCGACCTCCCGCCAAGTTCATTCGGAACTGATAGTGACGCCATAGACTTCATAAAAGGGGGCTGCTGGAGGTTCCGGATACTGGCGGCCCACCATCTGCTTGGCGAAGCATCGCAGCGCGGGAACATTCGGATTGACCAGATACTCGGTCACCTTGCCGCGGCGGTCGACGGTTGCGACAGCCTTGAAGCTGCTGATGCCGGCAGCTCTCGCCTCGGGCGCGCAGGCCTGATACACCTGAGCCCAGAATTGGTTGTGCACCAGAATCGCCTCCCTTTCCCACAGCATGCCGCGGAAGGTTGACGTTTGCCGGTCGCTTTCATCCTTCAATCCGTCCCAACGATCGGTGTATGAAAGCGGCGAGCAGTCGGCGCTACTCATGAAAACAGCGAGTACGAATGAAATCGCCAGCAGCGGCCGCATAGCTTTCCTTGGGGTGTACCCTGATCTTGAGGTTTGAGCGTATCAGTGTAAGGCTGCAGCCACGCATCCAGCCATCCGAAGAGCAGCGCAAGCCCGCCTCACACGCATGGAACGAAATCAGATCGACCCCGCCTGGCCCAACGCACTGCGCTGGTTTCTTGCGCAGGACCTGACCAGCTTCACCCCCTGGCACTTCATCACCGAAGCGTCGGAGCTGGCGTTCGCGTCGCGCGCATTCGCTCGCGAGGATGTGAGCGGTGGCGCCGTCTTCACCTTCGCCAGGCGCCAGGACCGCGACGACTTCGCGGGGTTGCTGGTGGTCGATGGCCGCATCAGCGACACCGTCGTCTGCTTTCATCCCGTGTTCGCCGAGAGTTCCACGCCATCGCCGCGCACCTGGAACATCGTCGTCGCCAGCTTCGAGGACGTCTTCGCGTTCGTGGCGGGACAGGTGATCCCGGACATGAAGGAATGGGCGCTTGCGGAGGATGCCGCGGAGTTGTGAGCAAGACCCGGCGCTTCTCGGTGTTACCGTAGTTCCAGCCGCCAGCAGGCTTCCAGCGCGGGAGACCCCGATGTTCAAGAACCTCATTCCGAAGATCTTCTACGACCGCCTGCAGGACGGACTCGACTTCTTCGTCGACGGCCTGGGCTTTGCCGTCAAGTACCAGGACGGCACGATGGCGGTGGTCGCACGCGACGGCGCCAAGGCCTATCTGGTCGAGAACCCCGAGTGGGCGGCGAAGGATCGTCCGGAGCTCAGCGTCGACACCGACGATGTCGATGCGATCTTCGCGGAAATGTCCGCACGTGTGCCGCATCTGCTTCACCCGAATTGCAACACCGTCGCGCTCAGGCCGTGGGGTTCGCGCGAGTTCGCGATGCTGGACAAGAGCACCGTGTGCGTGAATTTCCGTGAGTGGCCTCCAGAGGAGTGAGCCAGGGCGAGCGGCATCACCCGGATCGCGTGCGCACGCGGTGCGTGTATCACTGTAGTTCCGCGTCCAATTTTCGAGTCCGCCCGCTACCGTGGCTCGGGCAGCGTCGCGATCACCTTGATCTCGAACTGGAATCCGTACAGTCAAGTGGCGCCGACGGCGGTGAGCGTCGGGTATGGGGCGCTGCCCCTATCGGTGAAGGATCGCCGGCCGCGACTCGCCAATCACCGATGCAGGGTGGGAGCTGTTCTCTTCCCAGGCTTCTGGCGTTCGCGGATACTCGCCGCAACGCCGCTTTCAAGCGCTTACATGACAGCTGGATACCAAGAGAACGACATGGCGTCTCAGAGAGATACGCCCTTCTGCTCGCAAGCTTGCAAGGCGGCTGAACGCAACCGCTCTTTCCGCAGCTGTACGCTGTGCGGCGCAACCTGGAACGGTCAAGGCGGCGCTGCAAGCAAAAACTACTGCAACAGTGCCTGGAAGATTTGCGTTGACTGCGCGACGCTTCAGCAGCGCTGTGTCGTCTGCGCCGAGAGGACGCCGGGGGTGGCACCGAGATGACGTTACGATCCTGCTCCATCGCCATGTTGGTGCTGTCGGTGCTCGCGCCGGCCGCGTACGTCGCCTATTTTTCCTGGCGCTTCAGCCAGTGGGTCGAGACGCAGGACGGTGGCGTGTGCGGCATGCCCCTGCTCGGGGCCTGGGGGCTCGGGTTGTTGGCCATGTGCTTTCTTTCCTTGGTTGCCCTGGGTCTCGGGGTCGGGTCGTTTGTGCGTCTGCCTGCGCCTCGGCCGCGTCGCCGCCTCGCGGAGCTGCTGCTCTTGGCCTTGCCACTTCTCGTGGCTTCATCCGTCGTTGCCGTGGTCGTACTATGGAACTGACGTATTCGGGCGGAAGGTTTCGCAACCGCCCACGCCCCATGTGAGGCCCTGGCAGCATGTTCATGTACGCGGTTTTGGCATTCGCGGTGGTTGGCGGTATCGCTGGCGGTGCAGCGGTGCTGGTCGTGGCGTTCCTGCTTCCTCGCAAGTCGTGCCCGAAGTGCAAGACGCTCCTGCCGAGGTTCCGCAAGCCAAGTAATGCGCGCGAAGCAATGCTGGGGGGATGGCACTGCCCGGCGTGCGGCGCAAGAGTCGCGCGGGATGGCTCGCTCTTGTCCAGTGGTCCCGATGACGGGCTCGCCTGATACTGCGGGCGACATCGCTTCGTCGCATGGCTTAAAGCCTTGGCTGTCGTCGCGTGCAACAGCGAAACCTCAGGAAACCTCAGGGTCAGGTTGACTTCTTACGTGAACCTGACCCTGTTACTTCGCACGTCCGCCATCACGCATGAACCACACGGCGTCCCCGACCCACACCCTGCGCCTCGTGCTAGGCGACCAGCTCAATCCCGACCACGCGTGGTTCGACGTGTGCGATTCCGGCGTGGTCTACGTGCTGATGGAAGTCCGCCAGGAAACCGACTACGTCCTGCACCACGCGCAGAAGATCCTGGCCCTCTTCGCTGCCATGCGCGATTTCGCCCGGCAGCTGCGCGCAGCCGGGCACCGCGTGCGCTATGTCGCCATCGACGACGTCAGCAACCGACAGTCCATCCCCGACAACCTCGCCGCGCTGATGGCGCACTACCGCGCGCAGCGCCTGGAGTACCAGGACCCGGACGAATGGCGGCTGGATGCGCAACTGCGGCAATGGTGCGCCGCGCAGCCGTTTGCCACCCAGGCCGTGGACAGCGCGCATTTCTACACCACGCGCACCGAGCTGGCCGAGCTGTTTCGCGGGCGCAAGCAGTGGCTGATGGAGCACTTCTACCGACGCATGCGCCAGCGCCATCACGTGCTGATCGACGCCACCGGCGCGCCCGAGGGCGGCCAGTGGAACTACGACCACGACAACCGCCAGCCCTGGCCCGGGACACCGCCGCCGCCGTCGGATGCGCGCCCTACGCACGATCACAGCGCACTGTGGTCCACCATCCAGGCCGCCGGCGTGGCAAGCTTCGGCCAGCCACAGGCGGCCCAGCTGCGCTGGCCGCTCAACCGAGGCGAGGCGCTGGCCTGGCTCGATCACTTCATCGCCAGCGCGCTGCCGCAGTTCGGTCCCTACGAGGACGCGATGAGCACGCGCAGCCCGCGTCTGTTCCACTCGCAGCTGTCGTTCGCGCTCAATACCAAGATGCTGCGCCCGCAGGAAGTGGTGGAACGCGCGCAGGTCGCCTACGACGCCGGCGCCGCGCCGCTGGCGGCGGTGGAGGGTTTCATTCGGCAGATCCTGGGCTGGCGCGAGTACGTGCGCGGCATCTACTGGGCGCACATGCCTGGCTATGCCCAACGCAACGCGCTCGACCAGCACACGCCGCTACCCGGCTGGTTCTGGACCGGCGACACGCGTATGCGCTGCCTAAGCCACGCCATCGGCCAATCGCTGGACGAGGCCTACGCCCACCACATCCAACGGCTCATGGTCATCGGCAACTTCGCCCTGCTGGCAGGCCTGGACCCGGCCGCCGTGCACCCTGGTACCTGGGCGTGTACATCGACGCCTTCGAGTGGGTGGAGCTACCCAACACCGTGGGCATGAGCCAGTTCGCCGACGGCGGCCTGCTGGCCACCAAGCCCTACGCCAGCAGCGCCGCCTACATCGACCGCATGAGCGACTACTGCCAGGGCTGCCACTACGACAAGAAGCAGAAAACCGGCGAACGCGCCTGTCCGTACAACGCGCTGTACTGGGATTTCTTCGCTCGCCACCAGGCGACGCTTGGCCAGAATCAACGGCTGGGGATGGTGTATCGGCAGCTTGGCAAGATGGAGGACGTGCAGTTGCAGGCGCTGCGTGAGCATGCCGGGTGGGTGCGGGCGCGGCTCGAGACGTTATAGCGGCTGAGAGAGTCGACTTGCCACAGATACAAAGTAAACGCTTTGATTGCCGCGGATTTGCTGATCGTCAGTTCCTGCTATGTGCAATGCTGGACAAGAGCACGGCGTGCGTGCACTTTCGCGAGTGGCCGGCCGAGGGGTGAAGTCGCTCGGCGTGGTTGTCTCGGTCGCGCGCCAAGCAGTTCACCGCACCTTCGCGTGATAGAGCTCGGACAGGGTTTTCTTGTAGTCGGCAATCGGCGGTAGCCCCATCGCCTGGCGACGCGCATCCAGACCGTCGAGATCCTGGGTGGTGTCAAGGAACATGGTTCCGTCCGGATCCGTTCCGAACTGGGTCCCATAGAGTTGCGGCTTGCCTTGGTGTAATAGGACGCGATCCTTGAGCAGCGCGAAATCGGCAGGGTCGGCCTCCTTCTGTTCGAGCGCCGCCTGCATCAGCGCCAGAACCTGCTCCTGGAAGCCAGGGTCGAGCGTGGCATGCTGGGCGATCAGGAAGGCGGCCTTGGAGCCGTCTTCGCCAGCCATCGACCTGGTGGGCCATCCTTTTTCCGCCACCACCTTCTTCAACCAGGCGGTATTGTCCCGGTCCACCGGCACCGTCTGTTCCCAGGATCCGCCAGCGCCTTCGGCAATCACCTTCTGCCTGACGGCTTGGTCGTTCTCCACGCGTGCCAGCAACTCCCGCCGCAGCGGCTGGTCGATACGCGCCTGGCGTTCGGCATCGAGCCGTTCGGCCTTGGCCAGCATCGCTGCCCAACCGGAGGCAGTGCGAAGTTTGTTGAGGCCTGGACGGTCCTTGTGCTTCAGATCCTCCACATCGACTCGTCCTTGCGGCAGCTGCTGGTCGAGGACAGCAAACGCGGCTTCCGTTCTTCCGGCAGCGGCCAAGCACTCGACGTAGAAGAGAGCCATGCCGCTCGGCAGCCCTGTGGGCGCTGCATCGACGGCGGCCAGGGTGTCGGCACACTTCCCGTATTCCTTAGCGTCGTAGGCCTGTATGGCTGCATTGATACTTGGGGCATCAGCGGCACGGGCCGGAGCAATGCCAGCGACAAGCAAGGAGGCAAAAACCACATGCCTATGTTTCATGCGAATCCCATGCGTTCTATCGCCCGTGCTTGCGAGCGTCTTCGAGTGAGGCCCTACAGCAGTCGTTCTTCCATGGCGTGGGCTTGAATGAATTGTTAGGCATCAGCTCGCCTATCTGAGCAACGACGCAGACCGATGCCAAGTGATGTACCAACAACCAAAGCGGCCACAAGGACTGCCCACTCCATCACGACGGAAAGCAACCGGATGCTGTCCAGCCAGAGCGCAAGCCCAGCTGAGAACAATGCGGCAATAAGCACTTGCAGCAAGAGACCCAGCCAAGCGTGAACAAACGGCCTATTGGGAGTGTGCATGGCAAAGGACGCGAAAATTGCCATGCCAGCAGCGAGGCTGACGGTGTGGCCGGCAAGAAGCCATGAAATCCCTGTGTCTGGAGCGGACATAACGCCTTCAAGAAAGCCGATCAAGAACTGCGCAGCGAACAGAGATAGTGCTAGCCATATGATCCTGCTCCAGTTCACGGCAATCCCCAGTTGATGCATGACGTTTGAATTAAGCGGATCGCCGTAGGCGGGTCCGTTTGAAGGAATGGCTAGGCCGCCGCTTCACTGAGGGCACCTTCGTAGACAGAGAGGTCTTCGGCGGAGAAGCAGCAAAAGACGACCTCTTGAATAGAAGAAAAGTCTTGGCTTGACTTACGAACGGTGGCGATCGCGACTCTCGCCGCTAGGGCGACGGGATAGCCATAGATTCCCGTGCTGATACTGGGAAAGGCGAGCGAGGCGGCGTCTTTAGCAGCGGCCAGCTCAATGGATCGACGATAGCAGGAAGCTAAGAGTTCAGCTTCGCCGTTGATGCCGCCCCGCCACACAGGCCCAACCGTATGAATGATGTACTTGGCGGGTAGGCGATACCCCTTGGTGACCTTTGCGTCTCCAGTCTTGAAGCCTGCCAATAACCTGCACTCGTGGAGGAGATCTGGCCCAGCCGCACGATGGATTGCGCCATCAACACCTCCGCCACCAAGCAGCGAGGAGTTGGCAGCATTTACGATCGCGTCGACCGATAGCTTTGTGATGTCTGATCGCAGGGCTCGAAGAGTCGCAGTCATTGGAAGAGGCCTAATGTTGGACATGCGCGGCGGCCGTAGGCATGCGAAGCATGCCGGAGGGCGTCCGCTTGGAGGAGGGGTCAGGTCTCTGCGCCGAGGGATGCAAACCATTCATTCCTGAACTGCTCCTGCTCAGCAATAGTGACGGGCTCGACATCGGAACCGGTCGCGAAGATGTCGACTAGATCCCGTGTGAGGGCCTGTTTGCCCTTCGTCATTCTGTAGGCCTTCACGCCTAGACCCATGCTACGAGACATACCAGATGGCCAGACGTTTCGACTCGCGCCATAGACGAACAAGAGCAGGCCTTTGGGTTCGAGTTGTCGACGCAAGCTCAGCAGAGCTTCAAAGAAGTCTGGACCGGTTCCAAGGACGTCACCATCTTTGAAGGAGAGCTCGAGCCGACATGCCGACTCGTCATCTCCGACTTCGATCAAGGATTGCACGAGGGTTGCAGCAAGACTCGCCGATTCGCGTAGGAGCGCGATATGGTGCGTTGCGAGCATGAAGAGACCTAAAGCCTGAAGTGAGCCGAGCCGAGAAGTGGCGTCGGCTTGAATGAATTGTTAGGGCTAACTAGCGGATTTGCGCCAGAAGCGCTTTTCAATCTTCCTGACATTTGGTGCCTTTGCTAGTGTGGGCAAGTACTCACCTAACTGGAACAGTTCCTGGTCCGCCAGATCACCAAAGAACGGCTTTACCCTGACGAGGTTTCCGTAGTGTTTGGCTAGCTTGGCGGGAGTGTCATCTACCATCAGCACCTGTTCAAGCCGATAACCCCGGCGCTTTATCTTGCCAAGATTCTTTGCCCACTCATAGTCTTGATGCTCTGGATCAAAGCGCATCGTGCAGCGCTCGCGGGACCATATGAACTTGAGGTCGATGTCCGGTGGGAAGATGGCCGCGACAACCGGCGCCGCGTAAAGACGAGTAGAAGAAGTCCAAACCGCTAGGTCAAAGTGCGAACTTACCGTAGACAGAAACGAGTCAAGGCCCGGTCGCCTGTACACAGCGTACGGTCCAACCTCAAAGTCGGGATCACGGTCCAGGCAACCTTCGGTTGCATGGATGAGTGTCTCGTCGAGATCTAGAACCAAGAGTGTCATGAAATGCGTGTGGGCCCTAACATATGAGTTAAGCCGCGCCGCGAAGCGGCTTCGGCTTGGACGAACTGTTATGCGGCGCCTTTATTGCCCGGCACCGGAAGTTCACCCGGCACACCGACACCCAGATAGTGCAGCAAATCATCCGCTACATCCACCGCGTGGCCGCGAACGTACTCATGCTCATCGTGAAGAGCTGCCGCAATGACGGGAACGACAGCCTCCAAGTCAAGGTGTCTGCAAGTACGCGCAAGGTGCCCGAAGCCAAGAACCGCATTGCCGCGAACGTTGAAGTGTTCGTGCGAGGCCAGCGAGAGGCATATGCGCCCAGACCATGCGCAGTCGGTTGGGTCCATGGTGATCACGATCGGTACATAGAGCAGCTCATCGGGCAACCCGCGGGCAAGTACAGCTTCAACGTCCTGCTCTGTCCACCCTTCTTGGAATGGTCCCATTGGGCAACCTAACGTTTGACTTAAGCGGCAGGCAACGGGCGTAGCCGGTTGACTGTCTGCTTGAAGGAGGAGTTGGGCGTCATTGCTCAAAATGCCAATTTAGGAACTCCTCAGCTGCTTCTGGCGAGGACATTTCGAGCACTGCTTCGGCGATCTTATGCTGACCCTTCGCCGCCGCTATGGCAGATAATGCGCACGCCAGAAAGTCAGCGTCCCAATGGCGCTTGGACGCCTGCGCAACCAGGTTCGGAAGGCGCGCAAGCGCCTCGAAGTATGGTGCCTCCAGATCCTGCGGAATCTCGACGCGGTTTTTCGCGCGGCAGATCTCTATCCACGCTGGGAACTGGAAGAAGGAATCACTGGCTTCGGACGGAGCGATAGCAAGTGCTTCGACCACGTGTGGAACGGCTGCGAAGGACGCCGAATAGACATCGCCTTGATGTGCCAAGGCGCTCCAAAGCGTGAACCACGGTTCGGCTCCCGCCTCGGACTTCGGAAGCCCGCGAAGGCGTGCAAGCAGCTCGGGGATATCAGCCGCACTGCCATACGCATGCCGAAGCTCCGACCAATGATTGCTTTGCAGACTCAGCACGTGCACTCCCTATGGTGCCCAAAGTTTGACTCTAAACCTCAGGGTCAGGTTGACTTCTTAAGTGAACCTGACCCTGAGGTTTAGCATCGGCTTTGAATAAGTTGTTACGCCGAACTAGATGCCGTGCTGCTCAATGAAAATGGGAAGGAACCCAAGAAGACTATGCACAGAGTCTGCTGAGACTTCGTGCCACTGGGCGTGTAGCGCAGCATTACGAAGATCGGTATGCGACAAAAGCACGCCTTTGGCTGCTTTTGTGATAATCCCTGCCTTAAATAGACCCATAACTACGACTGTAAACTCTTTGCCTAACAGATCTTGATGATCGCTCTTCGATGCCAAACGTTTCACGGAGTCTTCAAGCACCACGCATAGCAAGGACGCTGCTACATCCTTTGCGCCACTACTAAGCGCGCTTCTAGCTGTTTCAATGAAGTCTCCCTGTACGTCAAGCAGTATCTGTGTTTGTAGATCGTTAAGCAGGCCGTTGCGTACAGCGGAGGCTGTACCTACAAGCATGCCTTGGGCAGAGCGAAGATGCGTCATTGTGCTGCCGCCAATAGCATTTTTTATCATTTCCGAGTTCGGATGATCACGGCCGTAGATATAGTCAGCCAAGGCGCAGACTTCAATCTTAAGAGAATTATACGAAACAATGTCTCGGAACCTCCCGTATCCATAATCTTCTTTTACCCACGAATTGGCAACCTGCTCGAAATTCGGCAGGATTTCATCGATCATTGCTATGAGTCGCTCTCGTTTTTCCATTGCATCTAATGTCCTAATTAAGCGAAAATAAAGGAGTCCAATTGACTTCTTAATTGAATCTAACACTATTATTTCGGTTTCTGAATCTCAGCTTCTGTCAATGGCATGGATGCGCACTATGGTGGCTAACCCTTGAATTAAGCAGCGCCGCGAAGCGGCGTCGGCGTGAATGAATTGTTAGAAAACAATCAGTCGAACTTTAAGCTGCTCTTGATCTTGGCTAGGTTCTCACGTTCTACGGCGTCAGTGGCAGCTTTCTGCGCAGCTTCATGCTGCTTCTGTGCCCAGTATTGTGCGTATGCAGTATTCGTCTCGGCAATGACCTTATTGAACTCCAGGATGAGATGCTGAAGTTCATTCGGAACGCAGTAGGTCTTCAGCCGGTCACCCGAGACGTAAGCGTTGCGCTTCATCATGTAGAAATGCTGTTCCCAGCGCTGATTGAAGTAATTAGCCCATTCTGCCGGAGCTGATGAGGAAAGTTTCAGTACTGCATTGACCAAGGCTGAGCTTGGGTCAGTCTTGTAGGTTGCCTTGTCGTCAAAAGCGACGATCTTGATGTGTTCAAAGTCAGTTGTCATGGAGCTACCCTTGTTTTCCAACGCTTGAATTAAGCCGAGCCACGAAGTGGCGTCGGCTCGAATGAATTGTTAGACGTCTCCCTGAGCATTTAGCCGAGCGTCCATTGCAACTGGTCAAAATAAGATTGAATGCTCTCATGTTCTTGGTGCCTCCAGTAGAAGCGGGCTTGCCGATGCACTTGCATATGACCAAATAGCCGAAAATCTGCAATCTGCGGAAAAATCCTTTTGGCAGCCGCGTGCGATCCTTCGTCTATTTCATTGAAGTATTCTTCTCCGGCCTCTGGCTTATCGAAGCTGCGGACTATTTCACCCACAATAGTTACAGACGCAGTGAAGTGGGCCAAGTCGATGATGTCGAATGCATAGTCCTCAAGCGAAAGGTGAGCGGCGGCTCGATCAGCGTGCTGCTTTAGCAGTCCGATCCGCTTGTGTAGCCAGCCGCTCTTTTTGAGAAGAACGCTATCGCTCTTGGAATACTCAGCGAAAAATGTACGCAGGAATACTAATGCACTCAAACACTCATCTGCATTTTTCTCCGAGTACTTTGCCCAGTGCTTTGCGTGCTCGAAGAGTACTTGATCCGAAAGCTTACCAAAGTTCGCTCCTGTGAGATCAGGCTTCGCCGCGTGATCGAATATCTTTCGGCACGCCAAGGTAAGCGTGTTTAGGTCCGAGAACTCGGAGTACGTCTGCGCGATCTTGAACGGGTAATCACTTGTTGTTTGTGCCGTTTCGTGCGCTGAAGCCGACCCCAAAAAGTAGTAAAACGCGGGAACACACATGCTGGCACGTGAGAATACGCCTCTCAGGAAATGGACCGAGCGGCTCGTTCCAACAAGCCGGAAGGGTTCTCCTGTTCGGAGCATCTTCGTTGCTCGAGTTGCAAGGTCATCCATTGGGGCGCCCGGAAATGCTGTGCTGACGTCTAACTACTATTCGGCAACAATTTGGGTTGTAATCGAGGTGTCTATTCCTGATTTCCTTCGATCAATCTGCCAGTAACGGAGTCAGGTTGACTTCTTTAGTGAACCTTACCCTATTATTTCTGGCCCCTTTGTTGATTACTCCGCCAGATTATTGAATGGATATTGACTCTGGCCCCGGTTTCCACCGCGCTACACACATTGGTTCTCATAGATCGTTTCCCGCAGAATTCGGACCGCAAATAAGGCCATTTGTTCGAGTTCGTTCTCAGTTAGCCCCGGCTTGTCTAGCAGATCTGCGTCATCCCAGGGATCGTCAATATGCACCCATTTATTGCGATACTTGCGCAGCCGATGCAAGTTCGCTTTCAAAGCATCAGGAATGGTGGATAAGTTGATCAGCTCTACTAAACGCTCTCTTCCAGTCTTTGCGTACTCAGACTGCAGGTGTGTCTCAATGCCAGACACAGAAGTAAGAATTGACGCCAAATAAGCAGCATTTACAAATGCGGTGTCTGCTTCACGGACTATTAAAATACACCACTCTGATAGAATAACGCCGCCCTTTAGAAGCTCCTCGTCCAAAGCTATCAGGTATGACCAGCGATCATCTGGGCTCATAGGGGCTAAAACATGAATTAAGACGCGCCGCTAAGCGGCGTCGGCTTGAATAAGATTTTAGGCCGTGTCATGGCGACTCGCCGCACGGCGCAACTCTTGATTAGCATCCTTTAAGGAGCGCAGCTCAGTGTCGTACAGAACGTAAATGGCGCCACAGTGACTAAAGTAATGTCCGGTCACGTTCAACTCGCCGCCTCGATAACCATGCTCACGGAGCAGTTCTGTACAGCGCTCTGACCAATGTTCAATCAACATGGAGCCGAGGTACAGGCCATCCTCATCAGTGGCAAGACCTGTTTCGTTCAGCTGGGCTGCAACTCGCCCAAGCTCCAAGGCATCAATCTCAAGAAGCGTTTCATAGGAATTGAAGCGCAACATTGGTTCCTCCACGGCCTAACGCTTGAATGAGTTGTTAGGCCTTGAGCAGCGGAAATAGAACAATTGCTGCGTTTGCGGCCGTAAGAACCAAGATGACCCACGTAAGGCGCGCCATCGTGCGCGTGAGAGAGAGCATGCGAGCATTCTCTCGAGCCAATTGACGATGTGCGATCTCCTCGCGGTAGAAGCTTGTGCCGACGACGGTACTCTTTGCAAGATCGTTGTAGCGGGCCACCAGGTCGTCGTCAGACATTGCGGCGATTTGCTCATGTGTTGGCGCCATCCCCATGACACTTCCTTTCAAGGTCTAACTACTATTCGGCGACAGTCTGGGTTGTAACAAAGGTGTCTATTACTGATCCCCTTCGACCAATCTGCCGTAGCGAACCCGGTACACCAACAGATTCCCACTCGGTAGGTGTAATTCTTGCGCCTAAAATCGTGGTGCCCTTCCCTTGGATACATTTCACGTGAAGGTATCATCACAACTGAGCGCTCACAAGCATTGCAAAGACTTGGCCAGTAGACGATTGCTCGCTTGTCGCGAAGCTCTGCTTTGCTTGGTGATTCTTTTGAAATATTGGATAGAGATCTGTTGACAGGATTGAATGGCCAGTCGCATGATTGAACCGCTGCGGCAAATCCCGCAGCCGAGTTTGACAGCTCGAACGACCGAGGCGCACAGCGCCCATCGTCGATGCCGGCGCTTTTTTGTGCCCGCTCGGCATGGGAACGTGCCTGCTTTCTGGCGGGCGGTGCGCGGAGACCGCAAGGTCTGCCGGTCCTCGGTCCGGTCTGTCAACCGCGTACCGTCCGCCACCCCGATTGACAGCGAGGGGCGGACTCCAATCCAACCGAGGAGTCCGACATGCACCGTTTCAACAGAACCACCTTCACTCCCCCCAAGGCTGCTTCCGCGTCGCGTACAACCAAGCGCCGCGCTCGATCAGCCGACACGCTGGCCGCCGAGCAACCAGCGACCGCCGATGCCTCTCCATTCGTTACGCCCGCCGCGTCGCGCCAGCGCTTCCGCGTGCCCAGGCGCTGCACGATGAGCTACCAGCACTACGACGTGCGCCGCGCCGAGGATATCGTCGGCTGTGCCGTGCCCAAGCTGCGCCTGTCCGGGCGCTGGTTGGAGCAGTACGGTTTTGCCGTGGGCGACGCGTTGCGGGTGACGGTGGGGCGTGGAGTGTTGTTGATCAGTCGTGTGTCGGCTGCCGTCTCGCCATCGGCGCGGGCTGCGGGGAAGAAGAAGGCGCGGGCTACGCGCGCCGCTTCGCCTCCGCTGCGATCCAAGGGCTGACGTCATCGGTGTGCGCACGTCCGTGTGGCGTGCGCCGCCGGGGCCACGCCAGCGTCGCGTGAGGCGGCGTCTGGCGTGGTGTCGGTGGTCGGCTTTTGCTTCGATAGCGCTGGCCTCGATCCCGAGATTCACTCGGCGTTTCCAAGATCCAAACATCGCCCTGCTACCGTGCGCGCCAGGCAAGTGCCTGGCCTCCAAGGGAGCGAGCGTGAACGAGACCGATGCGGATGTCCTCGATTCAATCCGGAAGTGGGTCTGGTCCGGCTACTACTCTGAGTTCGAGATCCGCGAGGAGATGCTGGACGACATTCTGGAAGATGAGTGCGACGAACCGATGCTGCGTGCCGCGGTCGCCAGCCAGTGGCAGGCCAAGCAGCAGGCGGAGCAGGGCTGGCCGTCGCTGACCGATTGCGATCGCGTGGACGCGGTGTTCGAGCAGCTGCACGATGCGGGCATCTGCGCGCTGGCGAATGCCGGTTACACGATGTCCGATGGTCACACCGAGGTGACCGAGGCGGTGGCGGAGGCGCCGGAGGGCGAGTACCGCGGCTATTGTTTCTACCACGGGCAGGATGTGGAGTGCGCGGTGGACGGCGGCGGGTTGTTTATTGCGTTCGGGGATTTGCAGGGTGGGGCGGATGCGGATCTTGCGGTCGGGCGGCAGGTCGCTGCGGCGTTGGTGGATGCGGGGTTTGTATTGGCGTGGGATGGGACGCCGACGATGCGGATCGCGGTGCCTGGGTTTGTTTGGTTGCGGCGGTTTCGGGAGTAGTTGGGAGTTTTCTTGCAAGTTGTGGGGCGATGGAGATGGCGCGTCTCCGGCGGGCGCGCTGGGCGTTGTCGGTGAGGCGGGTCGCGGCTGAAGCCGCTCCTACAGGGAGCAGGAAGCAGTGAGCATCGCCACCTGCACCGCGCTCACGGCGTCCGGATGAAATCCACGAACGCGCGTAGCGGCGCGGGCAGGTGGCGGCGTCCGGGGTAGTACAGGAACGGGCCGCTGAAGCGCTGCCACCAGGGTTCCAGCACCGGCTCCAGTGCGCCGCTGTCCAGGTGCGGGCGTAGCCAGTCTTCGAACAGGTGGATCACGCCCAGGCCGCCGACGGCGGCGTCGATGGCCAGGTCCACCGCGGCGCCGAGGCGTACCAGCAACGGGCCGGTCGGCTCGACCAGCACGACTTCGCCGTTGCGTTCGAATTCCCACGCCGGGATGGCGCCGCTGGCGAACTGGCCGCGCAGGCAGGCGTGCGTGAGCAGGTCGCGGGGGTGTTGCGGGTGGCCGTGCGCGGCGAGGTAGTCGGGCGCGGCGGCGGTGGCGAAGCGCTGCACGCGCGGGCCGATCGGCACGGCGATCATGTCCTGCTCCAGCCGCTCGTCGTAGCGGATGCCGGCATCGCAGCCGGCCGCCAGCATGTCGACGAAGCTGTCTTCCACGATCACTTCCAGCCTGATCTCCGGATAGGCCTTCAGGAACGGGGTGACGATCGCCGGCAGCACCAGGCGCGCGGCGGCGCCCGGCACATTGAGGCGCAGGGTGCCGCTGGGGCGGTCGCGGAAGCCGTTGACCACGTCCAACGCGGCTTCCACTTCGCCGAGGGCGGGGATCAGGCGTTCGGCCAGGCGCGCGCCGGCCTCGGTCGGCAGCACGCTGCGGGTGGTGCGATTGAACAGGCGCACGCCGAGGCGGGTTTCCAGGCGCCGCACGGCCTCGCTCAGGCTGGAGGCGGAGCTGCCGCTGAGCCGCGCGCCTTCGCGGAAGCCGCCGCCGCGCAGCACCGCCAGGAAGGCGAAGAGGTCTTGCAGGTCGGTGGTCATTGTTCGAGATCCCGCACAGCCCGTGCCGATTCGGCCGGATTATCGCGCATCGACGCGCGGCCTACAGTGCAGGCCTCATCCGGGCTTCGGCCCACCCCTTCTGGAGGCAGTCATGAGCAAGCTTTCGACAGCTGGCACCTTTTCCCTCGGCGACCGCACGGTGACCCGCATCGGCTACGGCGCGATGCAGCTGGCCGGGCCGGGCGTGTTCGGGCCGCCCAAGGACCGCGACGCCGCGCTGGCGGTGCTGCGCGAGGCGGTGGCCGCGGGCGTGGATCACATCGACACCAGCGACTTCTACGGGCCGCACATCACCAACCAGCTGATCCGCGAGGCACTGCATCCGTATCCGCAGCAGCTGACCATCGTCACCAAGGTCGGTGCCGTGCGTGGCGACGACGCCTCCTGGCTGCCGGCGCAAAGTCCCGCCGAGCTGACCCAGGCGGTGCACGACAATCTGCGCAACCTTGGCGTGGAGGTCCTGGACGTGGTCAACCTGCGGGTGATGCTGGATGCGTACAAGCCCAGCGAGGGTTCGATCGAAGCGCAGTTCAGCGCGCTCGCCGAGCTGCAGCAGCGCGGGCTGATCCGGCATCTGGGCATCAGCAACGCCACGGCCGCGCAGGTGCAGGAAGCGCGGGGCATCGCCAAGGTGGTGTGCGTGCAGAACCACTACAACCTGGCGCACCGCGCCGACGATGCGCTGATCGATGCGCTAGGCCGCGACGGTATCGCTTACGTGCCGTTCTTCCCGCTCGGCGGTTTCTCTCCGTTGCAGTCCGACGCGCTGTCGTCCATTGCGCAGGAACTTGGCGTGACACCGATGCAGGTGGCGCTGGCCTGGCTGCTGGCGCGTGCGCCGAACATCCTGCTGATCCCGGGCACCTCGTCGGTTGTGCATCTGCGGGAGAACCTGGCGGCGGCGGAGCTGTCCTTGTCGGGCGATGTGCTGGCCGCGTTGGATCGGATCGGGCAAGAGTAGCGAGTGGTCAGTTGCTTTCCACGCGCCGGCATTCTTGTTCTCCCAGCCATGACGAGAACTGGGATGAAACAGCGCAGAACTCGGGCAATGGAACGGTCTTGTGGTGAACGACGTCGGATCCCGGCAGCTGCAAGAGCGCATGCAACGTCCGACCGGGAGGGGCGAGCAGGAAGCCTTTGACGTTGTTCAATGCTTCGGAGACGTTGGTCAGGAAATCCATGCAATGGTAGGCATCTTGCTGCTCTGGAGGTCCAACACGGTAAAGCGCGTCGTCCAGGAGCTTGAACCAGGCATCGGGCGTCTTGCCCGCAAGCGATGGATGCCAGAGCGCATTGCTGCTTGCGCACTTGTCCATCAAGTGCCCGCTCAATGTTCCCAAGACGCAACAAGGCTCCGAGAACAGGCCAACTTCAAGCCTGTCGAAAAAGAGCCGGAATCTTCCTGTGACATTAGCCCCGAGAAAGGAGGGGAAGTCAGGGCCAGGTTCGACAATGGCTTCTAGCGCGAAGGTGTCGGGATTGCCGAAGAGCATGTGCCTAAGCCCTGAGTCTGGTCGAGTCGTGCAGCGGCGCTGGCGCGAATGCTCCATTGCATCGCGATAGTGCCATTCGCTCAAACGCACCTTCGGCGATCGATGAATATCCGGCCGAATCAGCGTTTTGGAGCCAGGCGATGGTAGGAATCTTTTCGTGCCTTGAATCTCTTTCGTCTGGCTTTTTGGCACGCAACTCGTCAGCGTCGAACGGATGCATCCGCGCCGCCCTACGGCGCAAACCCCAGCCCCGTCGCCTTCACCCGCACCCGCGCCAAAATCTTGTGCGAGGTCATGTACAGGGTGCGGCCGTCGTCGCCGAAGGCGCAGTTGGCGACGGGGCCGCCGGTTTCGATGCGGCCCAGGCGGCGGCCGTCGGGTGCGAACACGAGCACGCCGCCGGGGCCGGTGGCGAACAGGCGGCCGTCGCTGGCCACGGCGATGCCGTCCGGCAGGCCGGGGTTGGCGTCGCCGACGATGTCGGACGCATCGGCGAAGAGGCGCTTGCCGGTGACTTCGCCGCGCGCGTCGAGCGCGTACGCGGTCCAGATCGGCCGCGCCGGATCGGAGTTGGCCACGTACAGGGTGCGTTCGTCGGGCGACAGGGCGATGCCGTTGGGCAGGCTCAGGCTGTCGTCGAGCAGGTGCACGCTGCCGTCGGTGTCCAGGCGATAGACGCCGTTGAAGCGCAGTTCCTTGACCGGGGAGTTGTCCCCGTCCTTCAGGCCGTACGGCGGGTCGGTGAAGAACACCACGCCGTCGCTGCGCTGGATCAGGTCGTTGGGGCTGTTGAGGCGGTGGCCGTCGTAAGCGCTGGCCAGGATCGTCTTGCGCCGCGTGGCCGGATCGAGCCGGGCCACGGCGCGCGTACCCGAATCGGCGAGCAGCACGCTGCCGGATGGCTCGGCGTGCATGCCGTTGGCGCCAGCCTCGCGCAAGACGTCCAGCGGCGGGCCGGCGTAGCCGGACGGCTTGAGGAACACCGACAGGCCGTCGCGCTCGGACCAGCGGTACATGGTGTTCTGCGGCACGTCGTTGAACAGCAGGTAGCCGCCGTCGCGGACCCAGGCCGGGCCTTCCGACCAGGTGAAGCCTTCGGCGATGCGTTCGATGCGCGCGTCCGCCGCTACCGTGTCGCTGAACGCGGGGTCGAACGCGGTGACATGGCCGATCACGGGGAAGCGCGGCGCGGGCGGCTGGCTCTTCGCACAGCAGGCGAGCAACGCCAGCACGGAGGCGGCGAGCAGGACGCGGGTCGGCAATCGCATCGGAGGATTCCTGGGTGGTGTGGGGCGATGATGCCATCTGCCGGGCGCGTGCTCTTCACCTCCGCGCGCCCGCACGGCTGCGTATGCTCGCGGCCAAGGTGGCGCGCCCGTGCGGGCTGCAGCGCGCCGACGCGATGGCTACAATCGCCGGCAACATGCCTGGCCGCGGACACGCGCGACAGGCGTTCAAAGGAGAGGCGCACCATGGACTCTGTTTCCCCCGGCGACATCCGCCCACCGCCGCGCGCTGGGCGCCGGCTCGTGCAGCGCGGCACTGCCCTGCTGGCGGCGGCGCTGCTGGCCGCCTGCGCCGGTGCGCAACCCCCACCTTCATCGATTCCCACTACAAAGGAGCGGGCCATGTCGGAGATGACGCCAGAGCAACTGGCACAAGGCGTAGTGCGGCTGATCCTGGCGATCGGCGGCAAGCAGGACCTGACCCCGGCGCAGGTCGCCACGCATGCGGGCCTGCAGGTGGAGGCCGGCGACACCGCGCATGCGTTCAGCGCGTCCGGCCCGGTCGCCGGCGGCGGGCGCTATGCGCTGGAGTCGGTCGCCGATGCCGATGGAGAGCCGCCGTCGCGGCTGGACTTCGCCTTCGCACCGGCATCCGCTGCGCCGGCGCGCTGCACGCAGCCGCTCGGTGCGTACAAGCAGGCGTTGACCGAGGCCGGTTTCGCCGCGCAGTGGATCGCGCCGCCGCGCCTGGGCAGCCCCGGCCGCTGGCATTTCGAACGCGGCGCCGTGGTGGTGTACGCGTTCGTCGGCGACGCTGCCGGCGCGGATGATGCGCAGGCCTGCGTGTCGCTGCTGCAGATCCTGGCCACCGCATAAGGAGATGGGTGATGGCGACCGACGATGACCTGAAGAAGATGGTGGACACGTTCGAGGCGACGCACGCCAAGGAAGGCCAGGCGCTGCGCAAGATGCTGGACAACACGCCCGAGCTGAAGGCGCGGGTGGAGCAGGCGATCGAGCAGAAGCAGCTGTCCGGGTTCGGGCCGCATCCGCGCGACGGCGGCGGCGCGTACCGGCCGGGCACCGGCGAGATCCTGTTGCCGATGGACGTGCTGCGTACCGCCAAGATGGACGCGCCGCGCGACGATTCGGCCAATACCGCGCGGATCATCCTCGGCCACGAGATCGGCCATGCGATCAACAAGGCGGCGATCGACAAGTCCGATGCCGCGTTCAAGGACAAGATCGACGAGATCGCCAGGTCGCCTTCGCCGCACGACTACACCGCGGCACTGAAAGCGCATGGCGCGGAGGAGCGCACGCGCGAGTCCAAGGACGAGATCGCCGGAATCAACACGCTGGCCGATTACGTCAAGCACAGCAATCCTAAGGCGACGCTGAAGGACCTGTACAACGCCAGCACGGAGATGGCCAACTACATCGACAAGGATGGCGAGGGCGCCAAGGCGACCTACAAGGCCAAGGACGGGCTGACCTTCGGCAACGACCTGAAGATCGACGCGAACGCGCCGAAGAACGTCGAGGCGATGGGCAAGCTGTTCTACGACGCGCGCGGCTATCCGCAGAACTACGGTGCGCGCGATCTGGGCCTGGTCGCCGAGGCCGAGGATGCCGCGCAGTTGCGCGATCCCAAGCGCGTGCAGCCGGAAGTGCGCGCCGATCTGAAGGCGCTGGGCATCGATCAGGGCAAGGTGCCGCCGGAGTGGATACCGAACGGTTTCCGCGACACCGGTGCGACGCCGCCGGCACCGCGTGCCGCCGCGCCCGCGGCCGAGCCGACCGGCGCGGACCGGGCCTTGCACGACAAGGTGCGCGGCGGCGTGGCCCAGGCCGAGCAGGCGTTGGGCAAGGGCTGGGACGATAACAGCGAACGCATGACCGCCAGCCTGACCCTGCTGGCCAGGCAGAGCGGTTTCAGCGAGCGTGACCAGCTGTCGGTGGGCTTCAACCGGCCCACCGGCGCGCACCAGGGCGGCGAGCTGGCGTTCGTGTACCGCGACGGTGCCACGGCGTCGCCCGATCCTTACGCCAACCGCGCGCACATGACGACCAGTGAGGCGATCGCGCGGCCGGCGCAGGAGACCTACCAGCAGCTGCAGGAGCAGACCGCGCAGCAGGCGCAGACCCAGCGCACGGTGCAGGCGCAGGAACAGGCCACGCAAGCGCAGACCCAGGCCCAGGCGCCGCAGGTGTTGACGCGCTGAGCCGGCGCCGGCGCGTCGGTACGCGCGCCGGCCTTCGCAGCGATGGGGCTGGCTGCCTGGCAAAAAGGCCAGGGCGTGCCGCGGCGGTTGCGGATGCGTCGGTCGGGCGCGCTACCGCGCCTGCGCCGGCACGGCCAGCACCGCGTCGAACGCAGGCTTGGGCTTGCGTTCGCGGTCGAACAGCAACGGATAGTTGCGGCGCCCCGGCACCGGGTAGTCGTTCTTCCACGACATGCCGTCGTCCACGCCCCACATGCTGACCCGCGCCAGCTTGTCGCGCTTGCGCCAGAACAGCTGGAACAGTTCGGCGTAGCGATCGCGCAGCTGCACCTGCACGTCCGCCGGCAGGCCGTCGCGGTACGGATCGAGGTAGCGCTTGAACTCGGGCAGCTGGAACTGCTTGTGCGCCATCCCGGTGCCGATCACCTGGCCTTCCTTGGTCAGCGGCAGCACGTCCACATCCAGTTCGGTGATCATCACCTTGACCCCGAGCGCGGCGTAGGCGTCGATCGCCGCTTCGATGTCGTGCTGGCTGGGGTAGTCCAGGCCCCAGTGGCCCTGCATGCCGACGCCGTCGATGCGGATGCCGGCGCGCTGCAGCATCTTCACCATGCGCACGATGCCGTCGCGCTTTTCCGGGCGCCAGGCGTTGAAATCGTTGTAGTACAACTGCGCATCCGGCGCGTACTGCGCGGCGAAGCGGAACGCCTGCCGCACCAGTTCGTCGCCGTCGCCGACGCGCTCCACCCACTTGGTGTTGCGGTAGCTGCCGTCCTCGTCGATCACCTCGTTGACCACGTCCCAGGCCTGCACCTTGCCGACATAGCGCCCGGCCACCGCCTGGATGTGCGCGCGCATGCGTTCGAGTTGCGCGTCGCGGCCGTTGGGCTTGCCCTGCGCGTCGACGAAGAACCAGTCCGGGGTCTGGTTGTGCCAGACCAGGGTATGGCCGACCACGAACATGCCGTGGCGGCGGCCGTAGTCGACGAAGGCATCGGCGGCGGCGAAGTCGAAGACGCCCGGGCGCGGATTGACCACTTCGGCCTTCATCGCGTTCTCGGCAGTGATCGCGTTGAACTGCCGCGGCACCAGCGCGGCGGAGGCGGCGTCCTTGCCGGAGACGATGTCGGCGTTGACCGCGGTGCCGATCAGGAACGCGCCGGCATAGGCGTCCTTGAGGCCGCGGCCGTCTGCCGCGGCGTTCGGCGTGCGCGACGCGGCGGCAGGTCGGTCGGCGGCGCCCGCTGCCGCCGTGCCGAGCAGGCAGGCCAACAGCAGGGTCGCGACGCGTGTCTTGCGCAATGCGGGCATGGCGGCGGTCCTTGTTCGAGCGTGGGGGGCACGCGGAAGCGTGGTGCGCGTGCAGCGACGTGCAGGCGGCGCCTGCGTGCCGACGGGCGCGTCGTTCATGGCTGCACCCGCAGTTGCGTGTGCGCGGCCTGCAACGTGTCCGATTCGACGTGCAGGGTGATGGTGCCGCTCTCACCCGGCAGGGCGCGCACGATCGCCAGCGCCAGGCCGTTGAACGCATTGCGTGTGGGCGCCGCGAACGACTCCAGGTCGGTGGGATCGCCGTTGTCGGTGGCGACGAGTTCGCCCGGGCCCTCGACGCGGAAGCGCAGCCGGTCGCCGGCCGTGGGCGCGGGATTCCCGTCGCGGTCGAGCAGGCGCACGGTCACGAAGGCCAGGTCGCGGCCGTCGCTGTCAAGCGTGGTGCGGTCGGGCGTGGCCTGCAGCCTCGCGGCCGGGCCGGCGGTGCGCACGCGCTCGCTGGCCCAGGGCTTGCCGTCCTTGTAGGCCTGCACGCGCAGTTCGCCCGGCGCGTAGACCACCTCGTCCCAGCGCAGCCGGTACTGCAGCGGCGCCTTCTTCTTGCGCCCCTGCGAGACGCCGTTGACGAACAGTTCGGCCTCGTCGCCGGAGGTGAACACGTGCACCGGCGTGACCTGGCCCTCGCGGCCCGGCCAGGTCCAGTGCGGCAGCAGGTGCGCGATCGGCAGCTCGGGGCGCCAGCGGGCCTGGTACAGCCAGTAGCGGTCCTTGGGAAAGCCGGCCAGGTCGAAGATGCCGGAGTAGGAACTGCGCGAGGAGTAGTAGGGGGTCGGTTCGCCGAGGTAGTCGAAGCCGGTCCAGACGAATTCGCCGGCGACGAACGGGTGCGTGTCGAGCGAAGCGAACACCTTGTCGGCGCTGGCACCGAAATCCACCGCGTGCAGTTCGTAGGCGCTGACCTGGTGCGCCACCGCATCGCCACCGCGGCCGTCGCGTACCGGCGCGCTGCTCTCCGCGGTGACCGGGAACAGGTACACGCCACGGCTGCTCAGCGCCGAGGCGGTCTCGCTGCTGAAGATCGGCTTGTGCGGGAAGCGCGCATGGAACAGCGGATATTGCGGCGGCTTGCGGATGCGCTCGGTGCCCGCGAACTCCGGCGTGTCGCGGATGCCTTCGCCCTGGTAGTTGAGGCCGATCACGTCCAGCACCGCGGGCAGCGGCATGTCCGCCGCGGCGTAGTTCATCGCCGCGGTGGCCAGGCGGGTGGGATCTTCCTCGTGCACGATGGCCTGCAGGCGCTGCGCGATCGCCGCGCCTGCTTCGCCGGTGTATTGCTCGCCGACTTCGTTGCCCACGCTCCACAGGATCACCGACGGATGATTGCGGTCGCGGCGCAGCAGCGCGCGCAGGTCCGGTTCGTGCCAATCGCGAAACACCAGATGGAAATCCAGCGGGGTCTTCTTCATTTCCCAGCTGTCGAAGAGTTCGTCGACCACCAGCAGGCCCATGCGGTCGGTCAGTTCCAGCAGTTCCGGCGCGGGCGGGTTGTGGCTCATGCGGATCGCGTTGGCGCCCATCCCCTGCAGCAGTTGCAGCTGGCGCTCGGCGGCGCGCAGGTTGAACGCGGCGCCGAGCGCGCCGAGGTCGTGGTGATTGTTGACGCCGCGGATCGGCACGTGTTCGCCGTTGACCAGCAGGCCGCGGTCCGGATCCCAGCGCAGCGTGCGCACGCCGAACGGGGTTTCGTAGCGATCGACCACGCGGCCGTCCTGCGTCACCTCGGTGATCGCGACGTAGCGGTGCGGTCGCTGCGTCGGCGGCGGACCCCATAACCGTGGTTTGGCGATGCGTGCGCTGCCGTCGAGCGTGGCGCTGGCGCGCGCGGCGATGCGGGTGCTGGCCGCGGCGATCCGCGCCACCGCCGCGCCTTGCCGGCGGCCCTCGGCATCGAGCGCATAGATCGCGGTACTGGCCTGCACCTGCGCTGCCGCGTCGCTGCTGTTGTCCAGCGTCACCGCCACGCGCACCGTCGCTGCCTGCGCCGATACCTGCGGCGTGCTGACCTGGGTGCCCCATTGGCCGACATGCACCGGCGCGGTCTTGCTCAGCCACACGCTGCGGTACAGGCCGCCGCCGGGATACCAGCGCGCCGATTCGGGCGGGTTGTCCAGGCGGATCGCCAGCTGGTTGCTGCCGCCGGGCACCAGGTACGGGGTCAGGTCCACGCGCCAGGAGCTGTAGCCGTACGGCCAGCCGCCGACCAGGCGGCCGTTGAGCCAGACCGTGGCGTAGGACATCGCGCCATCGATGTCGAGGAACACCGCGCGGCCGCGGTCGCTGGCGGGAATGTCCAGGCGCTTGCGGTACCAGCCCACGCCCCAGCTCGGCAGCCGGCCCATGCCGCCGTACGGCCCGTCCTTCAGGAACGGCCCGGCGATCGCCCAGTCGTGCGGCAGGTCCACGCGCGTCCACGCGCTGTCGTCGAAGTCGGCGCGCACGAAGGCCACGTCGCTGCCCGGGTCGCCGGGCGGGCGCGGGTGGCGCTGCGCCGGGTCGGCGATGAAGGCGTTGCCGGTGGGCAGAATCCACGGCTTGAGCACTGGCCGCGTGCGCGGCACGACACGCTCTGCGGCGTCGGGGCGGGCATCGGCGACCTTGCCGTCGGCGCTGCGCGCGATGTCCGGGCGCACGTCGTAGTCCAGCGTGTCGCCGACGCCGGGCGCGTCGCCGCGATGGAAGCGCCAATCGGTATCGAGCGACAGCCGCTCGCGCGGGGGCGGCGACTGCGGCGCCGGCGCCGCGTCGACGCGGCCGGCGGCAAGCATGGCCAGCACCAGCAACGGTGCGAGCGCACGTTGCAGCGCGCGCCTGGGCGTCGCCACGACGGTGTGCGCACGTTCGCGCGCCGACGCGGCGCCGCAGGCGGCACCCGCTGTCACAGCCTGTAGGCCCGCTTCGGCAACCGATACGCCAGGTCCAGCGCGACCTCGGCCGCTTCGTCCTCGTCGAGGCGATGCTCGGCCACAAGGTTGGCCAGGAATGCGCAATCGACGCGGCGGGCGACATCGTGCCGCGCCGGGATCGACAGGAACGCGCGGGTGTCGTCGTTGAAGCCGACCGTGTTGTAGAAACCGGCGCTGGCCAGGGTCTGCTCGCGAAAGCGCCACATGCCTTCCGGCGCGTCGTGGAACCACCACGCCGGGCCGAGCAGCAGCGCCGGATAGTGCCCGGCCAGCGGCGCCAGTTCGCGCGCGTAGGTGCTCTCGTCCAGGGTGAACAGGATCAGGGTGAAGCCCGGCGTGTTGCCGAAGCGGTCCAGCAGCGGCTTGAGCGCATGCACGTAGTCGGTGCGCAGCGGCAGGTCGGCGCCCTTGTCGCGGCCGTAGCGCGCGAACATGCGGCGGTTGTGGTTGCGGAAGCAGCCCGGATGCAGCTGCATCACCAGGCCGTCGTCCACGCTCATCGCCGCCATCTCGGTCAGCATCTGCGCGCGGAACAGCTCCGCGTCCGCGGCGCTGGCACCGCCGCCGCGCACCCGCGCGAACAGCCGCGCGGCCTCGGCCGCGGGCAGGTCGGCGGTGGCCGCGCTGGGGTGGCCATGGTCGGTGGAGGTGGCGCCCATCTGTGCGAAGAACGCGCGGCGCTGGCGGTGCGCGCGCAGGTAGCCGTCCCAGGCGTACACGTCCTCGCCGGTCAGCTCGCCGAAACGGTGCAACGCATCGGGGAACTGCTCGTGTTCCGGATCGATCACCGCGTCGGGGCGGTAGGCGGTGATCACCCGTCCGCCCCAGCCGCTGGCACGGATCGTGGCGTGGTGCTGCAGCGGATCCAGCGGCGATTCGGTGGTGGCGATCACCTCGATGCCGAAGCGGTCGAACAGCGCGCGCGGCCGGAACGCCGCGGTCTGCAACGCCTCGCCGATGCGGTCGTAGTACAGGTCGGCGCTGGCCGCGTCCAGGCGCACGCGCAGGCCGAACACCTCGTGGAAGACATGGTTCAACCATAGTGCCGAGGGCGTGCCGCGCAGCAGCTGGAAGCGCTCGGCGAACACGCGCCAGGCCGCGCGCGGATCCACCGCGGCGCGGCTGCCGTCGGCGCGCGGGATGCCCAGCGCGTCCAGGTCCACGCCCTGGCTGTAGAGCATGCGGAACACGTAGTGGTCGGGCACCAGCAGCAGTTCGGTGGCGTTGGCGAACGGCGCATCCTCGGCGAACCAGGCCGGATCGGTGTGCCCGTGGGGGCTGACGATCGGCAGCGCGGCGACCTGCGCGTACAGGCGGCGCGCGATCGCGCGCAGGCCCGGCTCCGGCGGCAGCAGGCGGTCGGGATGCAGGGACAGGGCGGGGGAGGACAGGGTCATGGTCGGCAGGCGGGTCGTGGAGGGATGATGGTCGGAAGCAGCGCGCTTGGCGCTACGGCTTGCTCGCCACGTAGCCGCGCAGCCACGCCAGCGCCGGGCGCTCGCTGCCGTCGTCGCGGATCAGGTAGGCGCCTTCCTTGTCGCGCCACAGGCCGCGGCGGAAGCCCCACAGGGTCACGCCGCGCACGCTCGGGTGCTCCCAGAACAGCGGGAACACGCGCTGGTAGTCGGCCAGTTGCTGCGCATCGGTGGGCCCGTCCAGGTCGAGTTCGGTGACGTAGATCGGCAGGCCGGTCGCGGCCAGCGTGTCGAGGTTGGCGCGGTGGACCGAGACCGGCACGTCCGCCCGCGTCTCGAAGGCATGTTGCTGCAGGCCGATCGCATCGATCAGCCGTTCGCGCTGCAGCAGCTGGATGACCTGCAGGTACTGGCGCGTGGCGTCGGCACTGTTGGTGATGCCGTAGTCGTTGATCATCAGCTTGGCATGGGGGAAATGGCGCCGCGCCAGACGGAACGACTGCAGCACCCAATCCCAGCCGGTGCTGCCGGCGCCGCCCAGCGCCTGCAGGTAGTTGCCGCTGTCGTCCTTCCTGTCGTCGGGCTGATTGTGGCCCGGCAGGGTTTCGTTGGCCACCTCCAGCAGGTCGATGTCCGGATAGCGCTGCGCCACCGCGGCGAACCACTGCTCGATCGCGGCGCGCTGCTCCGTCGGCGGCAGCGTCCGCATCCACAGCGGCTGTTGGCTGCCCCAGATCAGCACGTGCATCTGGAACGGCATGTTGTTGCGCTTGGCCAGGTTGTAGGCGTCATCGAGCGCGCTCCAGTCCATGCGTCCGCGCACCGCTTCCACGCTGCCCCATTTGCCGGCGTTCTCGGGCGTGACCTTGTTCCAGTACCGGGTGAAGTCCTGCGCCTGCGATGGGCTGTAGGCACTGCCCAGGAAGCGCTGCTTGCCGGCGGCCAGCGGCGCGGCGCCGGCCGCGGCGGAAACGGCCAGCAACAGCGACAACAAAAGCGAAGCGATCGTTTTCATCATGGCGTCTCGATGGGTGGGGAGCAGGGGTGGAACGCTGTCGGGATGGACGCGGGCACGCCCGCACGTCTGCGCTTCCCGGCCTGCACCAGGCAAGCCCGGTCAGGCATGGTCTTGCAACTGCGCCGGCTGCAGGCGCGGTGCCAGCCACTGCACCAGCGCCAGCGCCAGCAGGTAGGCCGAGCCGGCCATCAGGAACACCGGCACGTAACTGCCGGTGGCCTCGAGCAGGAAGCCGATGAAGGTGGCGATCAGCATGCCGCCGACCGCGCCGGCGAAGCCGCCGATGCCGACCACGGTGGCCACCGCGTGGCGCGGGAACATGTCCGAGGGCAGGGTGAACAGGTTCGCCGACCAGCCCTGGTGCGCGGCGGTGGCCAGGCCGATCAGCCCCACCGCCAGCCACAGGTTGTCGGCGCGCGCGGCGAACACGATCGGCACCACCGCCAGCGCGCAGATCAGCATCGCGGTCTTGCGCGCGCGGTTGACGCTCCAGCCGCGCGCGATGAAGCGCCCGGCGATCCAGCCGCCGGTGATGCTGCCGACGTCGGCGAGCACGAAGATCACGATCAGCGGCGCGCCGAGCTGCAGCAGGCTCAGCCCGTACTCGGCATGCAGGAACTTGGGCAGCCAGAACAGGAAGAACCACCAGATCGGATCGGTGACGAACTTCGCCACCACGAACGCCCAGGCCTGGCGGTGGCGCAGCACCTGCGCCCAGCTCAGCCGTTGCACGGGTTCGGGCGGATCGCTGCGGATATGCGCCAGTTCCGCCGCGCTCAGGCGCGGCTGCTGCTCCGGCGCGCGATAGTTCAGCCACCACACCGCCAGCCAGGTGGCGCTGAGCGCGCCGGTGAACAGGAACGCCGACTGCCAGCCCCAGGTGCTGGCGATCACCGGTACCAGCAGCGGGGCGACGATGGCGCCGATGTTGGAGCCGGAATTGAAGATGCCGGTGGCCAGCGCACGCTCGCGCCGCGGAAACCATTCGGCCACGGTCTTGATCGCCGCCGGGAAGTTGCCCGATTCGCCCAGGCCCAGGAAGAAGCGCGCGATCGCGAAGCCGACGACGCTGGTGGCCAGCGCATGGCTCATCGCCGCCAGGCTCCAGATGCCGATCGCCAGCGCGTAGCCGGCGCGCGTGCCGAAGCGGTCGATCACCGCGCCGCTGCACAGCAGGCCCAGCGCGTAGGCGGCCTGGAAAGCGGTGACGATGTAGCCGTATTCGATCTCGTTCCAGCCGATCTGCACCTGCAGGAACGGCGCCAGCACGCCGAGCACCTGGCGGTCGATGTAGTTGATGGTGGTGGCGGCGAGCAGCAGCGCGCAGATGCGCCAGCGCATGCGCCCCAGACGCGAGCCGGTGGCGGTGTCGGCGGTGTCGGTCGCATCGGCGCCGGGCGAGGGCATCATGTCCGCGGCACCGGCATGGCGGCCTGGATGCGCGCAGTGCGTCGCGAAGGTCGGCAGCGACATGCGGCGCCGCTTCTGTGCAGCTGTCGGATATTGCGATGCAGCACGCAATCTGCGCTGTTCCCAGTTCGGTGCATACGCTTCGATCCCCACAGGGCGCGGCGGTCGCCGCCGTTTGGTAGCGCTATCATTAGCACGCCGCCGCAGGCGATCCATCGTGCATAGCAGCACGAAACGCGATGCCGACACCGAGATGCGACGCGCATCCGCCGTACCCATGCGCACGTTTTCCGGAATGTATCGGTGCGTGGCGGGCTTATGTTGCCCTGCAGCGTGACAGCCATCTTGGTAGCGCTAACATCCGCGGCCACGGCCCAGCCACGGGCCTTGAAGTCGCTGCACGTTTTTCCGTCGCTCGGGCAATTCGTCGGCTGGTCGCTCCGCGTCACCTTCACGGAGCCGCAGGTCGCCTGTTTTTTGGGGAGGATCACGGTGAAGAACAGTTACGCGCGCACCACGTTGTCTCATGCACTGGCCACCGCATTGCTCGGCATGGCCGCCGGCAGCGCCTGGGCGCAGACCGCGCCACCCACACAGGCGCCTGCGGCGCAGGCGGCGCCATCGCCCGCACCGGCCGGCGACGATGCGGTGAAGCAACTGGATACGGTCACCGTCTCCGGCTACCGCCGCAGCATCCAGTTCTCCACCGACGCCAAGCGCGATTCGGTGACCTTCAGCGATACCGTGTTCGCCGAGGACATCGGCAAGTTCCCGGACATGAACATCGCCGAGTCGCTCAACCGCATTCCGGGCGTGCAGCTCTCGCGCGACGTCAATGGCGAAGGCCTGAACATCGCCATCCGCGGCCTGGGCACCAGCTTCACCAAGACCACGCTCAACGGCGCCAGCATCGCCACCGCCTCGATCGGCCTCAATGCGCAGAACCAGAACCGCGAAGTGGATCTGAATCTGTTCCCGACCGAGTTCTTCACCCAGCTGACGGTGAGCAAGACGCCGACCGCGAGCATGCTCGAAGGCGGCGTGTCCGGCGTGGTCGACATGCGCAGCGCACGACCGTTCGATCGGCCCGGCACGCATCTGACCTACCAGCTGCAAGGCGACTGGAACAGCACCAGCGAAAAGACCACGCCGCGCGGCGCGCTGATGGGCAGCTGGACCAACGCGGCCGGTACCTTCGGCGCGCTGTTCGGCGTGGCCTCGGTGCGCAGCAAGCTCGGCGTGGAAGGCTTCGAGAGCGTGGGCTGGACCAATCCGGGCCTGACCTACGCGCAGTGCGGGCTGACCCCGCCGGCCGGCACGCCATCGACCAACCAGCCGGCCGCGTGCAACGCCAACGGCGGCGGCAACTGGCGCATTCCCGATACCGTGCCGGTCACCGCCGGCGCCGGCCTCACCCCCGGGCAGAGCATCGACGCCGCCTGGCTGCTGGCGCACAACCCCGGCCTGAGCATCGAGCAGATCAGCGACGCGCTGATCCCGCGCCTGGGTCGCCGCGTGCAGATGCAGGGCGACCGCAGCCGCGACGCGTCGGTGATGTCGCTGGAATGGCGGCCCAGCGACACCGCGCATTTCTATCTGGACACGCTGTTCTCCAAGGCCAAGCGCGACACCGAACGCACCAGCATGAACCTGATCGGGCGCAACGGGAACATGATTCCGTTGGACATGCAGGTGGACGGCAACGGCGTCGTCACCGATGCCACCTTCACCAATGCCCAGTACTTCCTGGAAGCGCGCCCGTACCATGAGAACGTCAAGTTCTGGAGCGTCAATCCGGGCGCCGAACTGCTGTTCGGCGCGAACCAGGACATCAAGCTCAACGTGCAGGCCAACGCCACGCGCAGCTGGATGTACCGGCAGTCGCCGAGCATCCTGGTGACCTCGCCGTTCACCACGGTGGACTACAGCAATACCGGTGGCGACCAGCCCTCGATCGACAGCCCGCTGGACCTCAACGATCCGAACCTGGGCTGGAGCTGGACCGGCGGCCGGCTCAACATCAGCAACGAGAAGCGCGAGACCGAGACCCGCGGCGCGCGCGCCGACCTGCAGTTCGGCGAAGACAAGCGCAACGTCAAGGTCGGCGTCGCCTACGATCAGGCCGAGCGCCATATCCGCGGCTTCGACAACAGCGCCGCGTGGGAGACCCTGGTCTGCCGCGGCGCCGCCGCCACCTGCACCGGCGGCGCCGGCTCGCTGATCCCGCAGTCGGCGCTGGCCTCCTACCTCAAGCCCGGCCAGGGCGGCTTCATCACTGTGGACTTCGACCGCTTCCTGCGCGACAGCGGCTACTACGGCCTGAGCGACAGTGCGCCGGAGACCAACGCGGCCAACACCGGCGCCTCCACCGGCGGCATCCTGGAGAAGAACTGGGGCTTCTACGTCGAGGCCAACGGCGAGACCGACGTGTGGAACCGGTCGATGCGCTTCAACGCCGGCGTGCGCTACGTGACCACCGACCAGACCATCAGCGGCCCGGTCACCATCGGCGGGGTGCGCCGCTACCAGGTGCTGAACTCGGACTACAACGAACTGCTGCCTTCGTTCAACGTGGCCTGGGACGTGGCCGACAGCGTGGTGCTGCGCCTGTCCGGCTCGCGCACGCTGACCCGGCCCGATCCCAGCGCGATGCTGCCCAACACCAACTTCAGCGATCCCTCCGCGCAGACCGCCACCCAGGGCAATTCCAACCTGGCGCCGTACCGGTCCACCAACGTGGACATCGGCGGCGAGTGGTACACCGGCGGCGAAGGCTTCGTCGGCCTGACCCTGTTCGACAAGCGCATCGACGGCTTCACCGTCAACGGCGTGCGCCGCATTCCGTTCCAGGACCTGGGCGTGGCCTACAGCGACCTGACCGCGACCCAGCAGGCCGCGATCGACCAGCGCGGCGGGCCGAACGCGGCCACCGTGGACGTGCAGACCCAGGTCAACGCCGACGGCACGCTCAACATCCGCGGCCTGGAAGCGATCTGGGTGCAGCCGCTGGACCGCCTGCTCGACGGCCTGGGCTTCAGCCTCAACTACACCCACGTCAAGCAGGAGTCCGAGGGCGACGGCATCCAGGCGGTGGCGGTGGGCGTGGCGCCGAACCTGTGGAACGGCACGGTGTACTGGGAGAAGAACAACGCCTCGGTGCGCCTGTCCTACGCCTGGAACGACGACATGATCATCTCCGGCGCCAACCAGAACGGCATTCCCGATGCGCGGCTGATGGCCGATGCGCGTGGGCAGCTGGACCTGTCGGCCAGCTACACGCTGGCGTGGGTCCGCTCGGCGCCGCAGATCACCCTCAACGTCACCAACCTCACCAACGAACCGCTGCGCACCACCTTCCAGTATCCGAACGCCACCTACGACCTGTACCAGCCCGGACGCACCATCATGCTCGGCATCCGCGGCTCGTTCTGAGCCTGGCGCCGGGCGCGGTGCCCCGCTGCGGCGAGGCATCGCGCGCGCGGCCGGCGGCAGGCCTGCCGCCTGGCGCGCCGCAACCGCTGCACCTGCTTCCGCCTTCGCCGTACCCTCGTCCTCCGGCCCCTCTCCCGGCGGAGAGGGCAGCAAGCTCCTCCCGCGACTCCCAGGCCCATGACCAGCACGCACCGCCTCCCGCTCAGCGAAAAGATCGGCTACAGCCTGGGCGACCTGGCCGCCAACCTGATCTTCCAGACCCTGATCACGTTCCTGGCGTTCTTCTACACCGACATCTACCGCATCCCCGCCGGCACCGCGGCCACGCTGATCTCGGTGGTCGGCCTGTTCGGCGCCCTGGTGTTCACGCCGCTGGTGGGCGTGCTCGCCGACCGCACGCGCACGCGCTGGGGCAAGTTCCGGCCGTGGATCCTGTGGACCGCGCTGCCGTTCGGCGCGATCTCGCTGCTCGCCTTCAGCACCCCGGCGCTGAGCGAGCAGGGCAAGGTGGTCTATGCGTTCACCACCTACACCCTGCTGGTGCTGATCTACGTCGCCAACAACCTGCCGTATTCGGCGCTCAGCGGCGTGCTCACCGGCAGCATGGAGCAGCGCAACAGCCTGTCGGCGTACCGCTTCTTCGCGGTCACCATCGCCCAGTTCGTGATCCAGGTGCTGCTGCTGCCGCTGGTGCTGATCCTGGGCAACGGCGACAAGGCGCAGGGCTTCCAGCGCACCATGGCGCTGTTCGCGGTGGTCGGCACGCTGTGCTTCCTGATCACCTTCCTCACCACCCGCGAGCGGGTGCTGCCGATCGCCGCGGAACCGTCCAGCGTGCGCAAGGACCTGGGCGACCTGGTCCGCAACAAGCCATGGCTGGTGATGCTGGCCCTGACCATCCTGGTGTTCGTCAACCTGGCGATGAAGGGCGGCATGTACGTGTACTACTTCAAGTACTACCTGGATGCGGCGGCGTTGACCCGCTTCCTCGATCAGGCCGGGTTCAACGGCTTCATCGCCGGCATCAACGGTTTGCTCGCCAGCGCCGGGCTGACCGCGCTGCACTGGCCGCAGGATGCGCCGACCTCCGCCTTCAGCGTGTTCAGCGCCGGCGGCATCCTGGCGATGATCGTCGGCATCGGCTGCTCCAAGCGCCTGGCCGACCGCTACGGCAAGCGCAACGTGTTCGGTGCGGCGCTGCTGGTGTCCACGCTGTTCCTGCTGGCGTTCGCGGTCTATCCGCCGCAGGCGATCGGCCTGGTGTTCGGCTCCTACGTGCTGCACGGATTCTTCTACGGCATCACCATCCCGTTGCTGTGGGCGATGATCGCCGACGTGGCCGACTACTCGGAGTGGAAGAACCACCGCCGCGCCACCGCGATCATCTTCTCGGCGATGCTGTGCGGGCTGAAGGTCGGCCTGAGCGTCGGCGGGGCGCTGGTCGCCGGCCTGCTCGCCTTCTACGGCTACGACGCCGCACTGCCGCAGCAGAGCGCCGCGGTGACCGGCGGCATCCGCCTGGCGGTCAGCGTGTACTGCGCGATCCCGTTCCTGCTCGGCGTGGCGCTGCTGTTCCTGTACGAGATCGACAAGGCGCTGGAGTCGCGCATCGAACGCGACCTGGACACGCGCCGCCTGCAGGCCGCCGCGCTCGGCAACTGACGCTTCCTCCCCTCACGCTCTAGGTACGCAATGTCCGCCGACACCGATGCCGCAGACCTGCAGAGGCTGGCCAGCAAGGCCATCTCGCAGCCCCTGGTCACCCACATGTACACCGCCGATCCGTCGGCGCACGTGTTCGAGGGCGCGTTGTACATCTATCCCTCGCACGACATCGACGCCGGCATCGCCTTCAACGACGACGGCGGCCATTTCGACATGGAGGACTACCACGTGTTCCGCATGGACAGCGCCGACGGCCCGGTGGTGGACTGCGGCGTGGCGCTGCACGTGAAGGACGTGCCGTGGGCCGAGCGGCAGATGTGGGCGCCGGACGCGGCGTGCAAGGACGGACGCTACTACCTGTACTTCCCGGCCAAGCGCGCCGACGGCATCTTCCAGATCGGCGTGGCCATCGGTGCGCGCCCGGAAGGGCCGTTCACCGCCGAGCCGCAGGCCATCGACGGCAGCTACTCGATCGATCCGGCCGCGTTCGCCGACGACGACGGCGAGCACTACCTGTATTTCGGCGGGATCTGGGGCGGGCAGCTGCAGAAGTACCGCGACAACGCGTATGCGCAGGCGCACGAGGAACCGGCCGATGCCGAGCCGGCGCTGGGGCCGCGCGTGGCGCGGCTGCGCGCGGACATGACCCAGTTCGCCGAGCCGCCGCGCGAGGTCAGCATCGTCGACGAGCACGGCCAGCCGCTGCTGGCCGGCGACCATGCGCGCCGCTTCTTCGAGGCGCCGTGGCTGCACAAGTACGGCGGCCGCTACTACCTGTCGTACTCGACCGGCGACACGCACCTGCTGTGCTACGCGATCGGCGATTCGCCCTACGGCCCGTTCACCTACCAGGGGCCGCTGCTGAGCCCGGTGATCGGCTGGACCACGCACCACTCCATCTGCGAGTTCCAGGGCACCTGGTACCTGTTCTATCACGACGCCATGCTGTCCGGCGGCGTCACCCACCTGCGTTCGATCAAGCTCACCGAGTTGCAGCACGACGCGCAGGGGCGCATCGCACTGGTCCATCCGTACGGGGAGTGAGGACGGCGCGGGGCCGGTTCGCCGACCCGCACCGCACGCGCAGCGCCGACCGCCGCTGCACGTGCGCAGGCGCTGCGCGGCCTACGGCATCCAGACCAGGTTCTGGGTCTGCGGATCGGCAGTGACCTTCTCGATCTTGCCGGCATCGTCGAAGGACACCTGGAACTCGCCGAAGCTGGTCAGCCAGTAGCGCCACAGCTTGGCGTCCAGGTTCGGATTCTCGCTGCTGATCGGGTAGCCCAGCGCCATCAGCGTCTGTTCGCGGGTCATGCCCTTGGTGACCCGGCTGCTGCCGATCGCCTCGCGGATCTTCGGCGGATACGCCGCCAGCTTGAGCTTGGGATCCTGCGCGATCACGTAGCGCTGGGCGAAGGCCTCGTTGCCGAGGTCGCGGCTGTAGTCGTTGCCGATCGACTGCTTCTGGCCATCGATCAGCACGTTGACCCGATAGCGGCCGTAGCCGGTGACCTTGACCGGGGTGCCGGCGGGGATCACCCGCTTGCCGTTCTCGGCGTAGTTGCTGTCGCTGATCCAGCTGCCGTCGCTGCGCATGTTGCAGCACAGGAAGCCGTCGTACTTGGTGTCCGCCGCCGCGGCCAGGCCGGGGAGGGCGGTGGCCAGGACCAGGGCGAGCAGGGACTGGGTGGGGCGCATGAAAGACTCCTTTCTGGCGGCGCGGCGGCCGCGGTTGGCGGTGCCGCAACGCGGCGCCGTGCCGGTTCCCGGCGCGTGCATTGTGCCGGCAAGCGCGGCCGCGGAAAACGCCGGCGCCGTGCACGGTGACGGCGGGTGCGCTGGCTGTGTATGCTCGGACGCAATGGACGACATGACGCCCGCCGAGATCTCCTTGCGCATCGACGCCCTGCGGCGCGAGCACCGTGCGCTCGACGAACAGATCCAGCGCACCCCGGCCAACCTCGACGACGAACTGCAGGCCAAGCGGCTGAAGAAGCGCAAGCTGCAGCTCAAGGATTGCATCATGCGCCTGGAAAACCTGCTGATTCCCGACGAACCGGCGTGAGCGCGGCGACGTTCTTCAGCATCGGCCACTCCACGCGTGGCCTGGACGCGTTCCTGGAGATCCTGCACGGCGCGCAGATCGCGCACCTGGCCGACGTGCGCGCGTTTCCGTCTTCGCGGCGCTTCCCGCAGTTCGACGGCAGCGCGTTGGCGCGCAGCCTGGCCGCGGCCGGCATCGGCTATACGCACTTTCGTGCGCTCGGCGGGCGCCGCGACAGGCAACCCGGCATCGACCCGCAACGCAACGGCCACTGGCGCAGCGCCGGTTTCCACAACTACGCCGACTACGCGCTGGGCGCCGACTTCGGCGAGGCCTTCGCCCAGTTGCGCGCGCTCGGCAACCGCGGCGCCTGCGCGGTGATGTGCGCCGAAGCCGACTGGCGCCAATGCCACCGCCAGATCGTCTGCGACCACCTGCTGCACCACGGCCACCCGGTGATCCACCTGCTCGACGCCAGGCGCCGCGAGCCGGCGACGCTCAACCCCGCCGCGCGCAGCGATGCGAATGGGCAACTGGTCTATCCGGCGAACGTCGCGCCTGCCGGGCCGGTCACTGGCGATCTGTTCGGCGGCTGAGCGATTCGATCCGTACGATGTCACCCGTAGGAGCGGCTTCAGCCGCGACAAGGTCTCGCCGGGTGGCGTCTGTCGCAGCTGAAGCCGCTCCTACAGGGTTGTCGCTAGCGGCGAGAAAAGCAGCATGCGGTGGCCGCCTCAATCCTGCGGCACCACCGGCTCTTCCGGCTTGGCCGCCTCCGGGCTGACCCGTTCGATGGTGTGGCGCAGTTCGCGGCGCGCCAGACAGACGCATCGGCGCCGTGATGACGAACGCGTCGCCACGCGCCTGGTTCTCACCGCCGTACCAGTGCTCTCACTCCGAAACCGGAGTCTCTTCCGGCTTCGCCGCTTCCGGGCTGACCCGCTCGATGGTGTGGCGCAGTTCGCGGCCGAGGATGAACTTGGCGTCCTTGGCCCATGCGTCCAGGCGCTCGTCGAACATCAGCTTGCTGTTCTCGTCCGGCCACACCAGTTTCAGTTCGCGCAGCTTCTGGATGAAGCCGCGGAACAGGGTCTTGTCGAAGAATTCCGGCGCGGCCGGGGCGTACAGCAGGCTCAGGCGTTGCGCGGCCTGCTGGCACAGGCTTTCCAGTTCGCCGGCGCCGAGCTTGCCGGGGCCGTTCTTGACCAGCACCGAAATGGCGATGTAGTAGCGCTCGAACGCCTGCTGCAGCGAATGCCCGATCGCGCGCAGACGGAACACTTCGTCGGTCTGTCCGGTGTTGCGCGCCAGCACGCCGCCGTCGTCGTCGTTGACCTGCAACAGCAAGCCTTCGCGCACGAACACCTCGATGGTGCGCTCGATGCGTTCGGCGAACTGGTCCTCGCTCCACGGCAGGAACAGTTCGGCCTGCAGGAACGGGTACACGGTGCGGCCCAGCCGCAGCAGGCCGGAGCGGCTCATGCGGCGGTTGTTCTGGAAGCAGCACGCCACCCACGAGGAGGCGGTGAACAGGTGCAGCACGTTGTTGCGGAAGTAGCTCAGCAGCACCGCGTTGTCGCCGTTGACGCTGAGCACGTCGCCGAGCGGATGCGGCGTGCGGGTCAGCACGTTGATCTCCTCGGCGTGGGCGATGATGCGCTCGGGCGAATGCGGGGTGACGGTGACCCGGTCCGAGTACGGCAGTTCGGCCAGCAGCTTCTTGCACAGTTCGATCTGCGCGATCAGGTCGGCTTCGCCCATCGCGTGCTTGGGCGTGGACAGCAGCGCCAGCGCCAGCAGGTTGACCGGATTGACGTCGGCGGCGGCGTTGATGTGCACCTGGATCTGCTCGGCCAGCGCATCGACGGTGCCGTTCAACCAGCTCGGTTTCTCGTCCTCGCCCAGCGGCTGGCCGTCCCAGTCCGGCGCGCGCTGCGCCAGCACCTGGCTCAGCGCGATCGGCTCGCCGAAGTTCACCACCACCTGGCCGTAGTTCTGCTTGAGCACCTTGGGGATGCTCCACAGCAGGCCCCAGATCGATTCCTTCTCCTTGGGCCGGCCGCTGAGTTCGTCGAGATAGCTGTTGCCTTCCATCAGCTTCTCGTAGCCGACGTAGATCGGCTGGAACAGCACCGGTTTGCGCGGCTGGCGCAGGAACGCGCGCAGGGTCATCGCGATCATGCCGCCCTTGGGCTGCAGCAGCCGGCCGGTGCGCGAGCGCCCGCCTTCGACGAAGTATTCGATCGAGTAGCCGCCGGCCACCAGCTGCGCCACGTATTCGCTGAGCACCGCCGAGTACAGCGCGTTGCCGCGGATCGAGCGGCGGATGAAGAACGCGCCGCCCTTGCGCAGCAGCGTGCCGACCACCGGCAGGTTGAGGTTGATGCCGGCCACGATGTGCGGCGGCACGATGCCGCGTTCGTACAGCAGGTAGGACAGCAGCAGGTAGTCCATGTGGCTGCGGTGGCTGGGCACGTAGATCACTTCGTGCCCGGGCGCGGCTTCTTTCAGCTTGTCCAGGTGGTGCACCAGCACGCCGGCGTAGATGCGGTTCCACACGTGGGTGAGCAGGAAGCTGGCCGAGCGCACCACCGGGCTGGAATAGTCGGCGGCGATCTCCCAGGCGTAGGCGTGGGCCTTGCGCCAGGCGTCCATCGGCTTGCTGTTGTCGCGCTTGGCCTGCGCGGCGATCGCCTCGCGCACCGGTTCGGCGGCCAGCACCTGGTCCACCAGCAGGCGGCGGGTCGACAGGTCCGGCCCGATCACCGCCTCGCGGATGCGCCGGAAGTGGGTACGCAGCACGCGCTGCAGCTTGCGCACGGTGCGTTCCGGCGGCAGCCCTTCCTCGATCGTCAGCCGCATCGACACCGGCGGGGCGAAGCGCACGATGGTGCTGCGGCCGTTGAGCAGGACGCCGAGCAGGCGGCGGAAGCTGCCGACCAGCGCCCAGTTTTCCGAGAACAGCACCGCGAACCAGCCGCTCTGCTTGTCCGGGGCGCGGCCGACGAAGATCGACACCGGCACCAGATGGATGTCCAGGTCCGGGCGCTCGCGGTGCGCCTGCAGCAGTTTGGCCAGCGAATCGGAATGGGTCTTGGCGCCGCGCTGCTCGGGGATCAGCGCGTTGTTGCTGCTGCGCCGCGACAGCGCCAGGTAGGCGCGCTTGCGCCCCAGCGGGTCGCCGGGCAGCGGCACCAGCGGCGACGGCAGGCCGGCCTCGCGGCAGGCCTTGTCCAGGATCAACGCGTTGGACAGGCCGTAGTCCTCCAGCACGTAGACCACCGGGCGGCCGTCGTCGTACTGGCCGGGTTCGGCCGGTTCGATGTTCAGGCCCAGCCACGGATCGGCCACGCGCCCGAGCAGGCGCGCCCACAGCGGCCGCTTGGCGGCGCGCGCGGCGAGCATCGGGCTCGGCAACGCTGCCGCGCCGGCGGCCGGCGGCACGCTGCCGGCGGCATCGCCGCTGGCCGGAGAGGCGGGCGCGTGCGCCGGGTCCGAGGCGCGCGCAGCCGCAGCGTCGTCGGGAAAGGGGAGGGGATTTTGTTCTGGCATCGGCGTCATTATCGCTTAGCCGGCGCTGCGGGGTCGGCGGGCGGGGCCGTGGGCGCCTCGGCCGGGGCCGTATGCGGTGCCGCGGCGGTGGCCAGCAACGCGTCCACCTCGTGCAGGGTATCGCGCAAATACCAACGGCCCTGGCGGCGCACCAGGACCGCGGTGGTGTCGATCTGCGCGCCGCCCAGCGGGTACTGGATGCGCACCACCGCCTGATCGCCCTGCTGGCTGACCAGCCCGGTGCGCAGTTCGCGCGCGCTGGCGTCCAGGTCCAGGCCGTAGCCGGCCAGCACCGTCTTCAGCTCGCCCAGGAACGGCCCGAGCCGCTGCAGGCTCTGCTCCATGCCCACGCCGTGCAGGTCGGCGTCGCTGCGCAGGCCGGTGCGGCGCGCGGCGGCGCTGAGCTGCGCGATCGCCGCCTGCGCGCGCTTGCGCTCGGCCAGCGGCGCGTGTTCGGCCCAGCCGCTCAGCGCCTGGACCAACTGCACGTAGTGGCCACGCTGTTCCGGGGTGTAGTCGCCCTGGTTGCGCAGGTATTGCACGCCGAACAGGCCCAGCGAGTGCGCGGCCTGGCGCAGGCTCGCCGTCTGCCCGCCGAACTGCGCGTCGAAGGCGCGCTGCAGCTGGCGTTCGGCGTCCGGCGCGGACAGCGTGTCGAGCACTTCGGGCAGGCGTTCGGCCAGCGGCAACTGGGTCAGCGGCCAGCGGCTGCGGTCCTCGCTCCAGGCCTGCTGCAGCCGTTGATAGTGCGCGGGCGGCACCGCGGCGCGGGCATAGCCGGCCAGGTCGTTGCGCTGCAGCGTATGCGCCAGTTCGCGCACGGCCGCGGCCGGTTCGGCGCTGGCGCCGGGCAGCTCGGCGGGGCTGCGCTTGCACCCGGACAGGGCCAGTGCGGCCAGCAGCAGCGCGGGAACGACATGCAAGGGTGTGAGCCGGGTCGGACGTGGCGGCATATGGTGCTAGCTCGTTCCCCAAAACGTTCCGCATCTTGCTGGGCGCGCGCGATTCGGGCAAGCCGTGCGCCGCTGGCAGTGCGGTCGTGGCGATTGTCGGGGGCTGGATACCGATGTCGTGCCGGGACAATTCTTGGCCCGATCGGACTGGTCGAGACAACGATGTCGGCGCGATGTCGGTGTATCGCACAGTGTGCCGCCACATTGCGCAATGTTGCGGCGCATCATGTAACCGCTTGCAGTTGCTGTTACCGTCCGCCCACCTTGCCTCGAGGTGGTACTGGACGGGGGTCCCAGTGCGATACATGTCCGAAATCTTCCGAGCACTGTGTCACGCTGGTAGCGGCCGTGGCGGATTGGCCCTGGCCGGCGTCCTGTGTGGCCTGGCCATGACCCTGTCCGCGTACGCGCAGGACGGCCGTTTGCCGCCGCGCGAGGCATGGCGCGCCTCCAGTTCTTCCAGCCAGGTCAAGGCGCAGGCGATCGGCTACCTGATCGACGGCGATGCCACGACCCGCACCGGCGGCGCGTTCAGTCCCGGCCATTGGTTCCAGGTCGACCTCGGCCGCGAGGCGCGGCTTGGCGGTGTGCGCCTGCAATGGGACAGCGCCAATCCGGAAGGTTTCCTGCTGCAGGCCTCGCGCGACGGCCAGCGCTGGGACACGGTCTACACCATGGCCGATTCGATGGGCGGCACCGAGACGCTGTTCTTCGCGCCGCATAGCGCGCGCTACCTGCGCCTGGCCAGTCCCGAACGTACCGCCGACTGGGGCATCTCGATCTTCGAGATGGAGCCGCTGGGCGCAGCGGACAGCGCACGGCTGCGCGGCGTGCCGGCCGGCGCGGCGGCCGCACTGTGGCAGGGCGGTGCGGCGCTGGCCATGCCCGGCAAGGGCGCGCAGCCGCGGCAGCTGGAGATCGCGTTCCCGCGCGCCTTCGCCAGCGCCGGCCTGCTCGTCGAATTCGCCGGCGCGCATGGCGCGGCGCGGCTGCAGGCGCAGGACGCCGCGGGCCGCTGGCGCACGCTGGCCGAGGATCCGCAGGCCGGGCAGAGCGACAGCGCCTATCTGGCCGGCACCGCGCCGGTCGAGGCGCGCGCGCTGCGGCTGAGCGTGGATGCCGTGCCGGGCGCGGCCGCACCGGCGCTACGCCGCCTGCGCCTGCTCGGGCCGAAGGCGGTGATGACGCCGATGAAGCGCTACCAGGTTGCCGCGCAGCGCGGCCAGGGCGCGCTGTTCCCGGCCTCGCTGCACATGCAGCAGACCTACTGGACCGCGGTCGGCATCCACGCCGGCCGGCAGAAATCGATCTTCGACGAATACGGCAACCTGGAAGCGTGGAAGGGCGCGCCGCTGGTGCAGCCGCTGTGGCGCGACGCCTCCGGCACGGCCGCCGGCGCCGACGGCCACGCGCTGACGCATGCGCTGCGCGATGGCTGGAAGCCGATGCCGTCGGTGAGCTGGTCGCCGCAGCCGGGGCTGGAACTGCGCAGCGAGACCTTCACCATCGAACACGGCGGGCAACCGGTGACGATGTTGCGCCACCGCCTGCGCAATACCGGCAGCAGCCCGGTCAGCGGCACGCTGTCGCTGCTGGTGCGGCCGATGCAGATGAACCCGCCGTGGCAGAACGGCGGCCTGTCGCCGATCCACGACATCGCCGTCGAGGACGCCGCGGTGCGCGTCAACGGCCGCCTGCTGCTGGAATCGCTGAGCGCGCCCAGCGGCGCCGGCGCCGAGGCGTTCGGCCCGCACGGGGAAACCGAGATCACCCGCCACGTCGCCGCCGGCACGTTGCCCGCGCAGCGCGATGCGCACGACGCCGACGGCCTTGCCGCAGCGATGCTGAACTACGCGGTGACGCTGGCGCCGGGCGCGCAGCAGGACGTGGTGCTGGCGTTCCCGCTCGGCACCGCCAGCGCCGACGCGCAGGGCCGGCTGCCGCCGGCACCGGCGCTGGATCGCGCCGCGCTGCTCGGCGCCGAGGCGCGCGACCCGGGCCGCGGCTTCGATGCGCTGGCCGAGCGCGTGTCCGCCGACTGGCAACGCCGGTTGGGCAACGTCGGCCTGAGCCTGCCCGACGCCAGCCTGGTCGACATGCTGCGCGCGCAGGCCGCGTACATGCTGATCAACCAGACCGGCCCGGCGATGCAGCCCGGCCCGCGCAACTACAACCGCTCCTTCATCCGCGACGGCATGGCCACTTCGGCGATCCTGCTGCGCATGGGCCAGGCCAAGGTCGCGCGCGACTACCTGCAGTGGTACAGCGACCACGCGGTGCATGCGAACGGGCTGGTGTCGCCGATCCTCAACGACGACGGCAGCGTCAACGACGGCTTCGGCTCGGACCTGGAATACGACAGCCAGGGCGAATACATCACCCTGGTCGCCGACGTGGCGCGCCTGGACGGCGGCCCGGACAGCGTGCGCGCCTACCTGCCGAAGGTGAAGCTGGCGATGCAGTTCATGCAGGAACTGCGCGAGCGCACCCTGGTGCCCGGCTACATGGGCGAGCAGCCGGCGCCGGAGCGCTTCCGCGGCATCCTGGCGCCATCGATCAGCCACGAAGGCTATTCCAGCCCCACCCACAGCTACTGGGACGACTACTGGGCGCTGAAGGGCTGGCACGACGGCGCGTGGCTGGCCGAGTCGCTGGGCGATGCGGCGACCGCGGCCTGGGCGCGCGAACAGTACGCCGCGCTGCGCACCTCGCTGGCCGCCTCGATCCGCGCCACGATGGCCTGGAAGGGCGCCGACTTCATCCCCGCCGCGGCCGACCTGGGCGACGGCGATCCGAGCAGCGTGTCGATCGCGCTGGATCCCACCGGCCAGCAGGACCTGCTGCCGGAACAGGCGCTGCGCACCACCTTCGCGCGCTATCTCGACGACGTGCGCAAGCGCAAGCAGCCCAATGCGCTGTGGGCGTATTCGCCGTACGAGATGCGCAACGTGCTGACCTACGTGCACCTGGACCAGCCGCAGGTCGCCGACGAACTGCTGCAGGACATGCTGCGCGACCGCCGCCCGTTCGAATGGCAGGTGCTGGCCGAAGTGGTGCATTCGCGGCCGCGTTTCCCGCGCTATCTCGGCGACATGCCGCACACCTGGATCGGCGCCGAGTACGCGCGCACCGTGTTCGGCATGCTGATGCACGAGGGCGACGACGCGCTGGTGCTGCTGCCGGGCACGCCGCCGGCCTGGGTCGAGGGCGAGGGCCTGGCGGTGCAGCGCCTGCCGACCGCCTATGGCCAGCTGAGCATGCGCGCGCGCCAGCGCGACGACGTGCTGCGGATCGATCTCGGCAGCGGCCTGCGCGCGGGCACCGCGGTGCGCGTGGCCTGGCCCTCGCGCACGCGGCCGGCGCAGGTGCGCGTGGACGGGCGGCGCATCGACGCCTACGACGCCGCCGGGGTGGTGTTGAGCAAGCCGTTCCGGACCCTGGAGGCACGCTGGTGAATCCGCGCATCGCACACGCGCCGGAACAGCGCGCCAGCATCACCATCAAGGACGTGGCGCGCCTGGCCAACGTCTCGGTGGCGACGGTGTCGCGCACCATGAACGGCCACCAGCACGTGGCCGAGCCGGTGCGCGCGCGCGTGCTGGAAGCCGCGCGCACCCTGCACTACGTGCCGCACCATGCCGCGCGCAGCCTCAGCAGCCGCCGCACCCACACCATCGGCGTGGTGCTGCCCGACCTGCATGGCGAATTCTTCTCCGAGCTGATCCGCGGCATCGACACGGTCGCGCGCGAGCGCGGCCTGCACCTGCTGGTGTCCAGCTATCACGGCGAGCCGGAAGAGCAGCGGCTGGCGGTGCGGCGCATGCCCGGGCGCGTGGACGGGCTGCTGATCATGTCGCCCTATCTGAGCACCGACGCCGACGAAGCCGCCGACATGCTGCCCGGCACGCTGCCGGCGGTGCTGATGAACTGCGCCGAGCGCATCGCCGACGCGCAGGTGCTCAACGTGGACAACTACGGCGGCGCACGGGCGATGACCCGCCACCTGCTCGACAGCGGCCATCGCCACATCGCCTTCATCGCCGGGCCGGACGACAACTTCGATGCGCGCGAACGCCTGCGCGGCTACCGCGACGAACTGCACGAGCGCTGCCCGGACGTGGCGCCGCGGGTGTTGCCGGGCGATTTCGACGAAGCCTCCGGCTATCGCGCCGGGCAGGCGCTGCTGCAGGGCCAGCGCCCGGACGTGGTGTTCGCGGCCAACGACATGATGGCGCTCGGCTGCCTGTTCGCCTTCACCCACGCCGGCCTGCGCGTGCCCGAGGACATCGCCCTGGCCGGGTTCGACGACGTGCCGATGGCGCGCTACGTGCACCCGGCGCTGACCACGATGCGGGTGGACATCGCCGGCTTCGGCGCGCGCGCGATGCAGCTGCTGCTCGCCGCGCTGGAGCCGCAGACCGCAGGCGCGGATGCGCCGCTTTCCTCCGATATCGCTCCCCAATTGATCGTCCGTGCGTCCAGTGCCCAGCGAGGACCCGCCATGGACTGACACCGCCCGTCGCGCTCCACCCTTACCGTTTGCATCCAACTAGAAGAAACAACGAATGAACCCGTTTACTGCCCTGGGAGGGGTTTCTGTCATGAAGAGAAAGCGTTCCGCTTCCAATATGCCCGCACGCAGCCTGCTGTGCTGCGCCCTGGCGACCAGCCTGTTCGCGACGATGCCGGCGATGGCGCAGACCAGCACCGCGATCCTGCGCGGCCAGGCCCAGGCCGGCGCCGAAGTGGTCGTCACCAATACCGCCACCGGTTCGGTGCGACGTACGCCGGCCGGGCCCAACGGCACCTACACCGTGATTGGCCTGCCACCGGGCAGCTATACGGTCGAGGCCAACGGCGTCAAGCGCAGCGTGACGCTGCAGGTCGCCTCCTCGTCCACGGTCGATCTCGACGCCGGCACGGCCGCAGCGCCGAGCGGCGACGCCACCACGCTGGGGACGGTCAACGTCACCGCGCCGCCGTCGATGAAGGACGTCAAGACCTCCGAGGTCGGCAACGTTGTCTCGTTGCGCCAGATCCAGCAGCTGCCGCAGGCCACGCGCAACTTCCTCGAGTTCGCCGACACCGTGCCGGGCATGGTGTTCCAGGTCGACGGCAGCGGCAACACCAAGCTGCGCGGCGGCGCGTCCAATGCCAGCTCCGGCAACCTGTACATCGACGGCGTCGGCCAGAAGAGCTACGTCAAGGGCGGCGGCATCGCCGGCCAGAGCGACACCCAGGGCAATCCGTTCCCGCAGCTGGCGATCGGCGAATACAAGGTCATCACCTCCAACTACAAGGCCGAGTACGGCCAGATCAGCGGCGCGGCGATCACCGCGGCGACCAAGTCGGGCACCAACGAGTTCCACGGCGAGGCGTTCTTCCGCTACACCGACCAGGACATGCGCGACAAGCGTCCGGACGAGAAGGACACCGAGAAGACCGATTCGCAGATCAAGGAATACGGCTTCGCGCTCGGCGGCCCGATCATCCAGGACCGCATGCATTTCTTCGTCGCCTATGAGGGCAAGGAAAACGCATCGCCGAAGACCGTCCTGGCCAGCCCGGAAGCCAGCCCGTACGTCGGCTACCTGCCGTCCAACCTGTCCAGCCAGTACGGCCCGGCCAACCTGCCGTTCACCGAAGACCTGTACTTCGGCAAGATCGATTTCGAACCGACCGATCGCGACCGCATCGAGCTGAGCGGCCAGTATCGCGACGAGACCCAGGTCGCCAACATCGGCGGGCAGAGCGCGGCCGACCACGGCACCAACAAGATCAACAAGGACAAGCGTGCCAACCTGCGCTGGCAGCACAGTGCCGACAACTGGTTCAACGAGTTCATCGTCGGCACCGAGAACTCGGAGAACAACCCGACGCCGATGAGCATCGGCAACGGCATTCTCTACAACTACCTGTCCCCGCGCGCCGGCTCCAACGACGTGGACGAGTACAGCTTCCTGCAGACCGGTTCGGCCGGTGGCGCCAACGTGCAGCGCAAGAGCCAGAAGGGCTGGTTCCTGCAGAACGACCTGACCTTCACCAGCTTCCAGTGGCATGGCGAGCACACCATCAAGATGGGCGTGAGCTACAAGGACATCAAGCTGACCTCGCAGGACGCGGCCGCGCTGAATCCGCAGTTCAGCTACTCGGTGGACGCCAATGGCGTCGCCTCCACGCCCTACCGCGTGGACTTCGTCGCGCCGTACACCACGCCGGGCCAGAAGGCCACGGTGGAGTCGCCGTCCAAGCAGTACGGCATCTACATCCAGGACGACTGGGCCGCGACCGACAAGCTGATGATCAACGTCGGCGTGCGCTGGGACTACGAGAAGAGCCCGGCCTACACCGACTTCGTCACCTCGCAGGACTTCGTCAACGCGCTGTACGCCGACGATCCGGAGAACCCGGGCCATCCGTGGGCCGACCGCCTGCTGCCGAGCGGCATCAACGTGGCCGACTACATCAGCACCGGCAACAACCGCAAGAACTTCAAGGACGCCTGGGCGCCGCGCCTGGGCTTCTCCTACGACTTCTTCGGCGACGAGAGCGCCGTGCTGCACGGCGGTGCCGGCCGTTCCTACGACCGCAACCTGTTCGAGCAGTTGGCGCTGGAAACCAGCAAGGCCGCGCTGTCGCCGGTCGCGGTGTATTTCCAGAACCCGGCCACCGGCCAGTGCTATCGCTCCGACCGCGTCTGCACCGCGTGGGATCCGCGCTACCTCAACGGCGTGGATCAGCTGACCTCGATCCCCGGCGTCAGCGGCAGCGCCGAGCTGTTCATGTTCAACAACAAGCTCAAGACGCCGTATAGCGACCAGTACAGCATCGGCATCAGCAACCAGGTCGGCGACTGGCTGACCGACGTGACCTTCCAGCGCATCCTCAGCTACGACGGCTTCGCCATGTCGCTGATCAACCGCTATCCGGACGGTTCCTACTTCCAGAACGGCAGCGCGCCGTGGGGCGAGCCGGTGCCCGGCTACCAGAACACCATCATCGGCAGCAACGGCCTGGAGCAGCGCAGCAGCCAGGTGCTGTTGTCGGCGGAGAAGCCGTACACCAAGGAGTCGGGCTGGGGCTTGAACCTGTCCTACACCCACACCAGCGCGCGCCAGAACCGCAACATCGACGAGCCGTACGCGTTCGACAAGGCGACCATCCACGACTATCCGTTCGTGAAGTCCGATGCCGTGGCCGCGCACCGCTTCGTCGCGTCCGGTTCGATCGACGGTCCGTGGGGCGTCACCTTCGGCGCCAAGCTGGTGCTGGCCACGCCCGAGCCGATCAACACCATCGCCTGCTACGGCAAGGTCGATGCCGATGGCGGTACCTGCCAGCAGGTCGGCGTGGTGCCGCCGGCCAGCGGCAAGTTCCTGCTCGGCGGCAAGATCTGGGGCTACCGCACGGTGGATTTCCAGGCCACCAAGGAGTTCGCCGTGTACAACGACTACAAGCTGTCGGCGCGCATCAATCTGCTCAACGCCTTCAACTTCAAGAACTACACCTCGTACGTATACAACGGCTTCGGCTCCAACGGCCAGTTCGATCCGGACATCACCATCAACAAGACGGGCGATATCAATTATTTCCCGCGCACGGTGAGCTTCGAGATCGGCGCCAAGTTCTGATCCACCGCCATCGCCCACGCGCGTGCCCGACCGGCGCGCGTGGGGTTTTTCCGGACGGGGCCGCTTGGCCCCGTTCGCGTATCGGATACTCCCCTCTTTCCGCACAGGACCGCGCACGCATGATCGCCGCCCCTCTCCGCAATCTGGTCATCGTCGGCGGCGGTACCGCCGGCTGGATGGCCGCCGCCGCGCTGGCGCGCGTGCTGGGCCCGGACTACCGCATCACCCTGATCGAATCGGAACAGATCGGCATCGTCGGCGTCGGCGAGGCCACCGTGCCGCACATCAAGGCCTTCAACAATCTGCTCGGCATCAACGAAGCCGAGTTCGTGCGCCAGACCCAGGGCAGCTTCAAGCTCGGCATCGAGTTCGTCGACTGGCACCGGCCGGGCACCTCCTACATCCACGGCTTCGGCACCGAGATCGGGCATTCGCTCGGGCTGCTGCCGTTCCAGCAGTACTGGTTCAAGCAGGCGCTGGCCGGCAAGGCCAAGCCGCTGGGCGCCTACACGCTCAACACCGTGGCCGCCAAGCGCGGCAAGTTCATGACTTCGGCCAGCGACGCGCCGCCCAATTCGCCGCTGGCCAACATCGCCTACGCCTACCATTTCGACGCCTCGCTGTACGCGGCGTTCCTGCGCCGCTTTTCCGAGCAGCGCGGGGTGACCCGGCGCGAAGGCATCGTCGAGGAGGTGCAGCTGCATCCGGAATCGGGCGATGTGCTCTCGGTGCGGCTGGCCTCGGGCGACACGATCGCCGGCGACCTGTTCATCGACTGCTCCGGTTTCCGCGGCCTGCTGATCGAACAGGCGCTGCACACCGGCTATCACGATTTCACCCACTGGCTGCCGTGCGACCGCGCGCTGGCGGTGCCCTGCGCCAAGGTCGGCCCGCCGACGCCGTACACCCGCGCCACCGCGCGCGCGGCCGGCTGGCAGTGGCGCATCCCGCTGCAGCACCGCACCGGCAACGGCTACGTGTATTCCAGCGCGCACATCAGCGACGACGAAGCCGCAGCCACGCTGCTGGCCAACCTGGACGGCGCGGCGCTGGCCGATCCGCGCCCGCTGCGCTTCGTCACCGGGCGCCGCAAGCAGGTGTGGAACCGCAACGTGGTCGCGCTGGGCCTGGCCAGCGGCTTCATGGAACCGCTGGAATCCACCAGCATCCACCTGATCCAGTCGGGCATCTCCAAGCTGCTGGAGCTGTTCCCGCGCGAGGGCATCAGCCCGGTGCTGGTGCAGCGCTACAACGACCGCATCGCCTTCGAGTTCGACCGCATCCGCGATTTCCTGGTGCTGCACTACACCGCCACCGAGCGCGACGACAGCGACTTCTGGCGGCAGTGCCGCAGCATGGCGATCACCCCGGAGCTGCAGGCGACGCTGGACCTGTTCGCCGACAGCGGCCGCTTCTACCGCAACGGCGAGGAAATGTTCGCCGAGATCAGCTGGGTGCAGGTGATGGTCGGGCAGGGCATCCTGCCGCGCGCCTACCACCCGCTGGTGGACCAGGTGCCGGCCGCGGACATCGAACGCTTCGTCGCCAGCATCGAGCAGACCATCGGCCATTGCGTGGACGCGATGCCGCCGCATCAGGCCTTCATCGACCGCTACTGCGCCGCCGCGCCACGCTGAGCGGGCTGCCCGGATCGCGTGCCGGGCGTAAAAAAAAGAGGCCTCGCGCACCAAGGCGCGGGCCTCTTCAAAATCCGACCGAAGCCGGAGAACGGTTTGTGGCGCATCTCCGGCAATGCCGGACGCTGCGCATGCTACCGGCAGTGTGCAGCTAATGCAATGGTTTAAGTTTTATTGGCTAAGTCGTTGATATTTATTGATCGATCAGCGCGCTGGCGCATGCGCCAGGGTCGCGGCGATCTCGTGCTGAATCGCTTCGGCCGCGGCGCGCGGATCGGCGGCCTGGCGGATCGGGCGGCCGACCACGATCGCATCGGCGCCATCGGCGAAGGCCTGGGCCACGCCGACGGTGCGTTGCTGGTCGTCGCCGACCGGGCCGCCGGGGCGGATGCCCGGACACACGATCGAGAAGCCGGCACCGGTGGCACGGCGGATCGGCGCCGCTTCCTGGCCGGAGGCGATGACCCCGTCGATGCCGGCGGCCTGCGCGGCCAGGGCGCGTTCCACCACGACGTCCTGCGGTTCGCGGTCGATGCCCATCGACGCCAGGTCGGCGCGGCCCATCGAGGTCAGCACGGTCACCGCCAGTAGGCGCATGTCGCCGCCGTTGGCGGCGGCCGCGGCCTGCATCATCGCCGGGTGCCAGCCGTGGATCGTGCAGTAGTCCACCGGCCACTGCGACAGGCGCCGGATCACCCCGCCGACGGTGGCCGGGATGTCGAAGAACTTCAGGTCCACGAACACGCGCTTGCCGCGCGCGGCCAGGGTCTCCAGCACGTCGAAGTATTCGCCGGAGGCCAGCAGCTCCATGCCGATCTTGTAGAACGCCACCGCGTCGTCGAGCCGCTCGATCCACTCGATCGCCTCGGCGCGGCCGGGCACGTCCAGGGCGAAGATCAGCCGTTCGCGCGCCTCCAGCGCCAGCGGCGCGCGGCTCACTGCGCCAGCTCCAGCGCGTCGCGCTTGGCCTGGTGGCGCGCGGCGCGCGGCTGCGCGAAGTCGTTGTTGAACAGCGCCGGTTCCCAGGAGCCGTAGCTGGGGTTGGGCAGCATCCACCAGCGCTCGCCGAACCAGTCGTGGTACTGCTGCAGCAGCTGCGCGCGGCCGTCCGGGGTGTTGGCCACGACCTGCACGAAATCGCCGAGCTGGTCGCCGAACTGCATCAGCACGCGGTACTGCTGGCCGACCAGCTTGCGCCGGCAGTTCTTCTCCGAGCCGTTCTGCTCACAGTCCTTGACCACCGTGCCCAGGCCCAGCAGCACGCTGTTGTCGGCCACCGGCAGGCCGGCGCTGCGCAGGTTGGCCAGGGTCGCGTCGGTCAGGTGCACCGCGCGGTTGGACACGTACAGCACGGTGACGCCCTTGGCGGTGGCGGCCTTGGCGAAATCGACCACGCCGGGGATCGGCTTAGCCTTCTTCTCGGCCACCCACTGGTCCCAGCTGAGCTCGTCGTACTCCTTGCCGTTGCGGATCAGCCGCGCCTGGTACGGCGAGTTGTCCAGCACCGTCTCGTCCACGTCCATCACCACCGCCGGCTTCAGTCCGGTGGCCGCGTTGCCGCGCTCCTCCGGCACCAGCGCGTCCCAGTTCGGCTCCTTCAGCGCGGCATCCAGGCGATCGGCGGCGGCGCGGTAGGTCTGCTCGGCCACGGCCCGGTATTCGGCCGAGCGCTGCATCCACAGCACCGCGTTGAGGTTGTCGTCGCCGGCCACGGCGGCGTCGGCGGTCTTGGCGGCCGGCGTCGCCGCGGCATCGGTGGCCGGCGCCTGCGGCTTGCAGGCGGACAGGGCGAGCACGGCGCAGGCCAGTGCGGTGCGGGCGATCGGGGTCATCGGGCGCGGAAACCTAGGCGGGGAATCGACCGATTTTAGCGGGTTGCGGCCGTTGCCGTGACGGGACGGACACGCCCACCCGGCGTCCGGGCCAAGGCGCCCACGCCTCGTCACGCGTGTACACAACCGTAGACAAATGTAGCCGAGGTGGACGAGGTTCCAAATCGAACGGGGTCTGCGTCACGCAACGCCGCAGACGTTAGGGGATCTCCCGACAGCGTGTCGGGGAGACCCGGATTCTCCAGTCGTGTGGTGTGCACCACAGTTCGCCCCGCATGCACGCGAGGTGCAGCGCCAGTCGGAAGGATGCGATCGACGCCCTGCGCAGGCAGGGAAACGCCGGATGCGTAACAGGGGAACCACCGTGGTGTCGTTGAGAAAGGGAACCGTCCTTGCCGCGTTGGCGGTATGCGCCTGCGCAGGCCGCGCGTTGCCGGCGCAGGCCCAGGACCTGCCGACCACGCTGGACCGCCAGGAACAGCTGCGCCAGGCCGAAGAGGTGCAGCGCAAGCAGGAACAGGACCGGCAGGCGCCGTTCGCCGGCCCGCGCGAGCCCGTGGCGCCGGCCGACATGCGCAGCATCGCGCTGCCCGCCGAAACCCTGTGCTTCCCGATCCAGCGCATCCAGTTGGGCGGTGCCGGCGCCGATGGCGCGCGCTTCGCCTGGCTGTGGCTGTCCCTGCGCCAGTACCAGGGGCGCTGCATCGGCCGCGAGGGCATCGATCTGATCCGCCGCCGCGCGCTCGACCAGCTGGTCGCACGCGGCCTGGTCACCACCCGCATCGGCGTGCCCGAGCAGGACCTGTCCAGCGGCCGCCTGCGCTTCGAGCTGATGCCCGGCCGCTTGCGCCAGGTCCGCGTTGAGTCTGCCGATGGCCGTGCGTTCTGGCGCAGCGCCTTGCCGCTGCGGCCGGGCGACCTGGTCGATCTGCGCGCGATCGAGCAGGCCGTGGAGCAGTTCAAGCGGGTGCCCTCGCAGGACGCCAAGATCGACATCGCCCCGGGCGAGCAGCCTGGCGAATCGGACCTAGTGATCACCCTGCAGCACAGCCGGCGCTGGCGCAGCGTGCTCAACGCCGACGACTCCGGCGTGCGCGCCACCGGCCGCGCGCAGGGCGGGATCGACTTCGCGCTGGACGCGCCGCTGGGCATCAACGACCTGCTGTCGATCGGCTACAACCACGACCTCGTGGACAACGGCGCCGAGCGCGGCACGCGCGGCAACAGCCTCAGCTACAGCGTGCCTTGGGGCTGGTGGACGTTCGCGCTGTCGCTGTCGTCCTACCGCTACCACCAGCGCGTGGACGGCTACCTGCAGAGCTTCCAGTCCAGCGGCGAATCCAACAGTGCCCAGCTCGACCTGCAGCGCGTCGTCCATCGCAACGGCAGCAGCAAGACCACCGCCGGCGTGGTCGTGGCCAAGCGCGAGGCGCGCAGCTACCTGGACGGCATCGAGATCGGCATCCAGCGCCGCCACACCACCAGCGCCGAGGCCTACCTCAGCCATCGCCGTTACCTGGGACCGATGCAGCTGGACCTGCGCCTGGCGCACCGCCGCGGCACGCCCTGGTTCGACGGGCAATGGACCGGCTACGACCCGGCGGTGGGTTTCCCCAGCTTCCGCTACGGCGTCACCACGCTGGATGTGAGCACCGGGCTGCCGTTCAAGCTCGGCAGCGTCGCCGCCAGCTGGGACAGCAGCCTGCATGCGCAGACTGCCTCGCAGCTGTTGCTCGGCTCGGAGTTCATCAGCATCGGCGGGCGCTACAGCGTGCGCGGCTTCGATGGCGAACGCACCCTCGGTGCCGAACGCGGCGCGTACTGGCGCAACACGCTCAACCTGCCGGTGCAGCGCCTGGGCATCGTCCCGTACCTGGGCGTGGATGCCGGCCGCATCGGTGGCCCCAGCGCCAGCGGGCAGGACGGACGCAGCCTGGTCGGCGCCTTCGTCGGCGTGCGCGGCGCGCGCGGCGGACTCAGCTGGGACGGCTTCGCCGGCTGGGATCTGCACGCGCCACGCGATTTCGATACCGCGCAGCCGGCCTACGGCGTGCGTGTGACCTATCAGTTCTGACCCTGGGCCGCCGCCTGGCGGACCGGGTTTTTGTTTTTTTGAGCGCCCATGGCGCGACGAGAGAGAAATGGCGATGGACAAGGATTCCGCTGGGGTGCGCACCACGATGGCCGACCGCTTCAAGCGCGGCGTGGCGATGCTGCTGTGCTGCACCGTCACCTGGACCTCGTTGCCGCTCTATGCGCAGGTCGTGCCGGTCGCCAATCCAGGCGGGCAACAGCCTGGCCAGCAGGCGGCGGCCAACGGCGTGCCGGTGGTCGACATCGTCGCCCCGAACGCGCGCGGCGTCTCGCACAACCGCTATTCGCGCTTCGACGTCGGCAGCAACGGCCTGATCCTCAACAACAGCGCCAACATCTCCAAGACCGAACTCGGCGGCTACATCGCCGGCAACGACAACCTGAAGAACGGCGGTGCGGCCACGCTGATCCTCAACGAAGTCACCTCCAGCGCCAGCCGCCTGCAGGGCTATACCGAAATCGCCGGGGCCAGGGCGCAACTGGTGATCGCCAACCCGAACGGCATCAGCTGCGACGGCTGCGGCTTCCTCAACGCCTCGCGGGTCACCCTGGCCACCGGCGCGCCGCAACTCGGCAGCGACGGTGCGTTGAACGGTTTCGGCATCACCGGCGGCGTGCTCGGCATCGGCAGCAACGGCCTGGACGCGTCCAACGTCGATCGCCTGGATCTGCTGTCGCGGCAGCTCAGCGTGGACGGCTCGGTGTGGGCCAAGGACCTGCTCGCCAGCACCGGCGCGCAGCGCATCGGCTACGACGGCATGCTGCTGGAGCTGCTGCCGGGCAGCGATGGCGCGGCGCCGTCGATCGGCATCGACGTGGCCTATCTCGGCGGCATGTACGCCGACCGCATCCGCCTGATCGCCACCGAAGCCGGCGTCGGCGTGGTCAGCCGCGGCACCCTGGCCGCGCAGAGCGGCAGCCTGCAGATCGACAGCGCCGGCCAGCTCAGCCTGAGCGGTACCACGGTCGCCCGCGACGACGTGGACCTGCGCGCCGCGGGCGCGTTGACCCAGCAGGGCACGCTCGGCTCGCAGCAGGCCGGCGTGCGACTGCGCGCCGCGCAATTGAGCCTGAGCGGCGACACCGTCGCCAGCGGCCTGCTCGACGCGCGCGCCAGCGGCAGTTTCGACCACAGCGGGCGCAGCAGCGCCGGCGCGATCAGCCTGTTCGGCTCCGAACTCGATGCCGGCGGTACGCTGTACAGCAGCGGCGCGTTGAGCCTGGACGCGAGCGGCGCCCTGCGCAACAGCGGCGTGGCCTACGCCGGCGCTGCGCTGACGTTGCATGCCGGCGGCAGCTGGCTGCAGAGCGCCGGGACGTTGCAGAGCGGTGGCGCGATGAGCGTGCAGGCGGCGCGGATCGATGCCGCGGGAACGCTCGATGCGGGCACTGGCCTGGACTTGCGCAGCGACGGCGACACGCGCCTGTCCGGGTTGGTCCAGTCCTGGCAGGACGCCGCGCTGCAGGCCGGCGGCCGCCTCGACAACGCCGGCCAGCTCAGCGCCGGCGGCCGCGTGGACATCGCTGCGGCGGCGATCGGCAACCGCGCCAACGGCGTGCTGTCCGCCAGCGGCGACGTTGCCCTGACGACCGCCGGTACGCTGGACAATGCCGGCACCGTGTACGCCGGGCGCGACCTGCGGATCGACGCGGCGGCCTTCGCGAATGACGGCAGCAGCTATGCCGGCCGCAATGCGGACATCGCCAGCAGCGGCGCCACCCGCAGCCGCGGCAGCCTGGTCGCTGGCGATGCGCTAAGCGTGAACGCGGCGCAGTTCGCCAGCAGCGGCGAACTCGGCAGCCAGCGCGGCACCACCAGCCTGTACAGCCGCGGCGATCTCGCGCTCGACGGCGCCGTGGCGGCGAAGGGGGCGCTGACGGCGCAGGCCGCGGGCGAACTGCACCAGTCCGGCACGCTCAGCGCGTCCAGCGCGCAGCTGCAGGCCGGCGGCGACGCGCTGCTGGACGGCACGTTGAAGACCGACGGCGCACTGCAGCTGAGCGCCGATGGGCAACTGCGCAGTTCCGCCACGATCGCCGCGGGCGGCGACGCCGATCTGCATGCGCAAGGCGCGCTGCTGCAGGCCGGGCAGATCCAGTCCGGTGGCGCGCTGCGCCTGCAAGGCGCGGACATCGACCAGTCCGGCGTGCTCGACGCGGGCACCACGCTGTCTCTGCGCAGCGCCAACGCGATGCGCCTGGCCGGCACGCTGCAGGCGCGCGGCGACGTCGCGCTGGACAGCGCCGCAACGTTGCAGAACCAGGCGCAGGTGATCGCCGGGGGCGACCTGGCGGTGGCCGCCGGCAGCCTGGACAACGCCAGCGGTGCGGCCTTGTCGGCGAGCGGCGATGCCGCCATCTCCAGTGTCGCCGCACTGCGCAACGACGGCAGCCTGCATGCCGATGGCGCCCTGCGCCTGAGCGCCGGCAGCTTCGCCCAGACCGAAACCGGCAAGGCATACGGGGGCACGAGCCTCGACCTCGCCGCGACCGATGCGCTGGACAACCGTGGCGACCTGGTCGGCGGCGGCGACGTGCGCATCGCCGCCGGCAGCATCGCCAGCAGCGGCCAGCTCGGCAGCCAGCGCGGCGAACTCGCGCTCGACAGCCGCGGCGATCTGAACCTGGATGGCGTCGTGGTAGCGGCCGATGGGCTGCGCGCCGCCGCGCTCGGCGACGTGCAACTGCGCGGCAGCGTGCAGGCGCAATCGGCACAGTTGCAGGCCGGCCGCGATCTGACCCTGGCCGGCACGCTGCGCAGCGCGACGACGCTGCAGCTGCAGGCGCAGCGCGCGTTGAACGTGGGCGGCCAGGCGGTCGCAGGCGGCGATCTGGGCATGCGCGGCGCCAGCGTCGCGCTCGGCCAGGACGCCGTGGTGCAGACCGCCACGGCGCTGCAGGTGGACGCGGGCACGATCGACAGCCGCGGCGCGCTGGATGCCGGCACGGATCTGAGCCTGCGCAGCAGCGGCGCCCTCTCTCTGTCGGGCATCGCCCAGGGCGGGCGCGATGTCGCGCTGCGGGCGGATCAGGCGTTGGACAACCAGGCCCGCGTCTTCGCCGGCCGCGATCTGACCCTGAGCGCGGCCAGTGCGACCAATCGGGCGCAGGGCGAACTCTCGGCGCAGGCGGCGCTCGATGCCCACGTGCAAGGCGCACTCGACAACGCCGGCACGCTGCAGGCCGGACAGGCGCTGAACCTGAGCGCAGGCAGCCTGCAGCAGAGCGGCCGTGCCTACGCCGGCGACACGCTGACCGTGCAGGTCGATGGCGCACTCGACAACCGCGGCGACCTGATCGCCAAGCGCAATGTGCGCGTGGCCGCCGGCAGCGTCGCCAGCAGCGGCCAGCTCGGCAGCCAGGATGGACAGCTGCTGGTCGATAGCCGTGGCGACGTACAGCTCGACGGCAGCCAGATCGCGGCGACCACGCTGCGCGTGCAGGCGGTCGGCGATCTGCAACAGCGCGGCACCACCAAGGCGCAGTCGCTGCAGTTGAGCGCCGGGCGCGATCTGAGCGTCGCCGGTTCGCTGCAAAGTGCCGCGGACCTGCAATTGCAGGCGCAGCGCGCGCTGCGTCTGGATGGCCAGGCCGTGGCTGGTGGCGCTGCGCAATTGAGCGCGGCGAGCATCGCCACCGGCGGCAACGCCGTGTTGCAGAGCGCCGCGGCGATCACGCTCGACGGCGCGACGATCGACAGCCGCGGCGCACTCGACGCCGGCACCGATCTGCGCCTGCGCAGCCAGGGCCAGCTGACCCTGGCCGGCATCGCCCAAGGCGGCGGCGATGTCGTGCTGGACGCCGGCGCTGCGCTGGACAACAGCGCCCAGGTCGTCGCCGGTCGCGATCTGCACCTGAGCGCTGCCAGTGCGGTCAACCGCGCCACCGGCACGTTGGCTGCGGCGGACACGCTCGACCTGCGCGTCGCCGGCCTGCTCGACAACGCCGGCCGCCTGCGCGGCCAGAATTCCCTTCTGCTGCAGGCCGGCAGCTTCCAGCACAGCGGCGAGCTGTATGCGGGCCAGGCGCTGGATCTGCACAGCGCCGGCGCGCTGGACAACCGCGGCACGCTGATCGCCGGCGGCGACCTGCGCATCGACGCCGGCAGCCTCAGCAACAGCGGCCAGCTCGGCAGCGAGACCGGCCAGGTGACGCTGAGCAGCCAGGGCGACATGCAACTGGGCGGCAGCGTGATCGCCGCGCAGGCGCTGAGCGCCAGCGCGCTCGGCGATCTGCAGGTGGATGGCGCGCTCAAGGCGCAGTCGGCCACGCTCGCCGCCGGCCGCGACCTGAGCGTCGCCGGTGGCGCGCAGACCGCTGCCGCGCTGGAGCTGCAGGCGCAGCGCGCGCTGCGCGTCGATGGCCAGGCATTGGCCGGCGGCGACCTGCGCCTGAGCGGCGCCAGCATTGCCACCGGTACGCCCGCCGTGCTGCAAGGCGCGGCGGCCGTGACCCTGCAAGGCGGCGCCATCGACAGCCGCGGCACGCTCGATGCCGGCACCGACCTGACCTTGCGCAGCGACGGTGCGCTGGCGATCGCCGGCGTGGCCCAGGCCAAGCGCGATATCGCGCTCGATGCCGGTGCAGCGTTGAGCACTACCGGCCAGATCGTGGCCGGCCGCGACCTGAGCGTCGCCGCGCACAGCATCGACAACGCCGCCAGCGGCACGCTGGCCGCGCAGGGCGCGCTGCAACTCGCCACGCCTGGTACGGTCAGCAACGCCGGCAGCCTGCAGGCCGGGCAGGCCATGACCCTCGACGTCGGCACGCTGCAACACAGCGGCCAGGCCTACGCGGGCGATCGCCTGACGTTGCGCGCCAACGGCGTGGTGGACAACCAGGGCGACCTGATCGCCAAGCGCGATCTGCAGGTAGACGCCGCCAGCATCGCCAGCAGCGGCCAGCTCGGCAGCGAGACCGGCCAGGTCGCGCTGACCAGCCAGGGCGATTTGCGGCTGGGTGGAGTCGTCGCTGCGGCGACGCAACTGAAGGCGCAAGCGCAAGGCGATCTGCTGCAGTCGGGCACGCTCAGCGCGCAAGTGCTGGACCTGCACACAGGGCGCGATATCGCCATCACCGGCCAGGTCACGGCCATGCAGTCGCTGCAGATCCAGGCGCAGCGCGACCTGCGCGTGGACGGGCAAGCCAACGCCGGCCAGGCCGCGTCGCTGAGCGCGGGCGCCGCATTGAGCACCGGTAGCCAGGCCGTGCTGCACAGTGTCGGCGCGCTCGCACTGACCGGCGCGCGCATCGACAGCCAGGGCACGCTGGATGCCGGCACCACGCTGGCGCTGACCAGCAGCGGCGATCTCGCGCTCGCCGGCATCGCCCAGGCCGCGACAACGCTGAACGTGAATGCCGGCGGCGCGCTGAGCAACGCCGCGCAGGTCGTGGCCGGCAGCGATCTGATAGTGAGCGCGGCCAGCGTCGACAACGCCGCCAATAGCCTGCTCGCCGCGCAAGGCGATGCGACGCTGACCGTGAGCGGCGCGCTGGACAACGCCGGTGCGCTGCGCGCGCGCCAGCGCCTGCAACTGGACGTCGGCTCGCTGCAGCAGACCGGGCAGAGCTACGGCCTGCAGCGCCTGGGCCTGACCGCCAGCGGCGCCGTCGACAACCGCGGCGACCTGATCGCCGGCAGCGCGCTGCGCGTGGAAGCGGCTAGCGTCGCCAGCAGCGGCCAGCTCGGTAGCGAAAGCGGCGACGTGGCGCTGGTCAGCCATGGCGATCTCGCGCTGGGCGGTACGCTGGCCGCGGCCGGTGCATTCAGTGCCCAAGCCGGCGGCGCACTGTCGCAGACCGGCGCGCTCAGCGCCGCGACCACCTTGCAACTGCAGTCGCACGGCGACCTGACCGTGGCCGGCACGCTCTCGGCCAATCAGCTCACCCTGACCAGCGATGCCGCACTGCTCCAGCGCGGCACCGTCAACGGCAGCGACGTCGCCTTGCAGGCGCAGCGCATCGACAACGCCGGGCAGACCCTGTCCAGCGGCAACCTGAGCCTGCGCGGCGGCGACATCGCCATCGGCGGCGTCGCCGCGGCCGGCGTGCGCAGCGACGGCAGCCTCGGCAGCAGCGGCGCGCTGGACCTGCATGCCGACCGCACCCTGAGCGCCAGCGGCAAGCTGATCGCCGCCGGCAACCTCACCGCGCAGGCGACCCAACTCAACCTGGCCGGCAGCAGCACCCGCGTCGGCGGCGATGCCAGCCTGACCGCGAGCAACGGCCTCGACCATCGCGGCGCCGACCTGCTCGCCGGCGGTCTGCTGACCGTGCGCGCCGGCGGCAGTCTCGACAACGGCACGCTCAACGACATCGGCGGTCAAATGCAGGCCGCGCGCCTGGACCTGGGTGCAGCGTCGTTGCGCAATACCGGCGGCACCCTGGTGCAGAGCGGCAGCGGGCAGACCCGCATCGCCATCACCGGCGCGTTCGACAACGGCAACGGCAAGCTGGCCACGAACGGGCAGGATCTCAGCCTCAGCGCTGCATCGCTGAACAATGCGCAGGGGCGCATCGAACACGCCGGCACCGGCACCGCGACGCTGAACATCGGCGGAGCCGTCGCCAATGCCGGCGGCCGCCTCCTGACCCAGGGCCAGCTGCAACTCGGCGCCAATGCCGGCATCGACAACCAGAACGGTGCGATCGCCGCCGCCGGCGACGCCACGTTGACCGCGGCCAGCCTGAGCAATGTCGGCGGCAGCGTGTCGGCACGCAGCTTGAACACCCAGCTCGGCGGCGCGCTCGACAACCGCAGCGGCGTGCTGCAGGCCTCCGGCGGCACCCTGACCGTACGCGCCGACAGTCTCGACAACCGCAGCGGCACGCTGCAGGCGATCGCCAGTGGCGGTACCGGCGGCGATCTGCGCGCCGACATCGCGCATACCTTGAACAACGATGGCGGCCTGCTCGGCGCCAGCAACGACGCCAGCGTCGGCGCCGAGAACCTCAGCAACAGCGCCGGCACCGTCCAGGCCGGACGCGACCTGGCGCTGACCGCGCGCGGCCAACTCGACAACCACCAGGGCGGCCGCATCGGCGGCGGCCGCGATCTCAACGTCGCGGTCACCGGCGCACTGCTCAACAGCGGCGGCCAACTCGACAGCGGCAATGCGATGACCCTGTCCGGCGGCCGCATCGACAACAGCCAGGGCAGCATCGCCAACAACGGCGGCGGCCTGACCCAGCTCACCACCGGCGGCGAATTGCGCAATGCCGGCGGCAGCCTGGGCGGACGCGGCAGCGTCGTGCTCAACGCCGCCAGCGTGGTCAACAGCGACGGCCAGCTGGTGGCCGGCGGCGATCTCGTCGCCAACACCAACGCACTCGACAACCAGCGCGGCAACATCTACGCCGGCAACAGCTTCCTGTTGCAGCGCTCCGGCGCCACGCTCGACAACCGCAGCGGCACCATCAAGGCCGAGCAGGCGGTGCGCCTGAATCTGCAGAGCCTGAGCAACAGCGGCGGCCGCATCGGCGCCGGCAGCAGCGTCGGCGGCGCCGGCGACGTGGTCATCGACACCGTCGGCTTCGACGGCAGCGGCAACATCCTCGCGCAGAACCTGCTCGACCTGACCGTGCGCAGCGACTACACCCACCGCGCCGGCGCCGACATCACCAGCAATGGCGATTTCCGCCTCAGCGTCGGCGGCAACATGACCAACGCCTCCGCGCTCAAGGCCGGGCGCAGCCTGAGCGTGACCGCCAACAACATCAGCAACGGCGCCGGCGCCACGATGCAGGCAGGCAACACCCAGTTGAATGCCGGCGGGACCATCGACAACGCCGGCGACATTTCCGCCAGCAACAATCTGCAGCTCACGGCCGGCAGCGTCTACAACACCGGCAGCCTGGTCGGCGCCAACGTGCTGGTGGACACCGGCACCCTGGTCAACGGTGCCGACCTGGGCGGCGTCACCGACAACGCGGCCTACGGTTCGGCGCTGATCGGCGCCACCAACGGCATTACCTTGCTGGTCCGCGACCAACTGCTCAACCGCGACGCCAGGATCTTCAGCCTCGGCAACATCGCCATCGGCGGCGCGCGTGACAGCGGTGGCACGCTCACTGCACGCACCGGCGTGGTCAACAACCTGTCCGGCAGCATCGAGGCCGATGGCAGCATCCTGATTGCGGCAAATCAACTCAACAACCGGCGGCGCGTGCTTAACACCAAGACCGGACCGCTATCGGATGCCGAGAAGGCCGCGGCGAATGCGTCGATGCCGAGCGAGCTCATCGAGGCGCGAAGCATCAAGATGCCGGCCAATACCTCGGCTCGTTTTCCCTATAAAGGCAAGCAGCCAGGAATATATCGGCAGTATTCCGTCGAAGAACGGGAGAGCTTGCTGGCGGCAAGCGCCGAAGGCCGCATCGTCGCAGGGGGCAACATTGCGCTGTCCGGTAGCGTCACCAACAACGCTTCCACCATCGCTGCCGCCGGTTCGCTGCTGGTCAATCAACGTGGTGTGGGCGGAATGGCCGACAGCATGATTGCTGGCAACGAGTCGGTGCTCAATCAGGCGCTTGCGCTGAAGCAGGTAGTCAAACAATCCGATGTCGAGCACGTTGTCAGGGGCGTGGTCGACGATTGCGCACAGACGTCCAACGGCAAGCGCATGGTGTGCTACTACGATGAAGAAGAAAAACCGATCTCTTCGACTACCGTAGATTCCAGCTACATCGCCCTCGCCGCCAACATGACCGGTGGGCAAGGCGTGTCGATCAACGGCGCCACCATCAGCAACGGCGCCGTCGGTAGCGATGGGCGCAGCATCGGCGGCGCCGCATTCAACGCCACGCAAGGCACGGCACTGAACCGCCGCAGCGCGCAGAGCGCCAGCGGCGTCGGCAATAAAGCCGTGCAGGCGCAGGCCGGCACGGCCGCAGGCGGTGCAACGGTCAGCAACCGCATCGTCAGCGCCAGCATCGGCCCGATCCGCATCGCCGACGGCGAGGGCTCGCTGGTGAAAAGTGTCGAGACATCCGCGGCCGATGTTCAGGCGCAAGGCGTACAGGCGGCGCTCGCCGGCAGCGGCGATGCCACCCGCAGCCAGATCCAGGCCGGCGGCGCACAGGCCGTGCTGGCCGGCGCCAACGTCGCCGGCCAGCGCCAGCAGATCGACCCCGGTACCGGCAACGTGCCGCAAGTGGTCGGCGGCATCGGCGCTCCGCTCGGCAACATCACCTTGCCCATCGGCGGGTTGTACCGCCTGGTCGGCGCCAACGGCGCCAGCGTCAACGCACTGGGCCGCGCCGCCAACGGCCTGGCCGGCGTCAACGCCAACCGCAACGCCGGCCCCGGTCGTCGCTACCTGATCGAGACCGATCCGCGCTTCGTCAATTACGACAACTTCATCAGCAGCGACTACCTGCTCGACAAGCTCGGCGTGGATCCGGAGTGGACCCAGACCCGCCTGGGCGACGGCTTCTACGAACAGCGCCTGGTGCTGGACCAGATCACCCAGCTCACCGGCCGCCGCTACCTGGGCAACTACGACGACGGCGTGGCGCAGTACCGCGCGCTGCTGGACGGCGCCGTGGCCGAGGCCGGCGCGCTGCACCTGGATGTCGGCGTCGCGCTGACTGCCGAACAGGTCGCCGCGCTGACCCACGACATCGTGTGGATGGTCGAACAGGAGTACCAGGGCCAGAAGGTATTGGTGCCGGTGGTGTACCTGTCGTCCAGCACCGCGCTGACCCTGCGCAGCGACGGCGCTTTGATCGCCAGCGACAACGGCGACGTCTCGCTCAACGCCACTGCTGGCCTGAGCAACAGCGGCTCGATCAGCGGCGTCAACGTCAGCGCCACCGCCGGCACCCTACTCAACCAGGGCCGCATCGCCGGCACCGGCACGGTGGCATTGCAGGCGAAGCAGGACCTGCTCAACCTCGGTGGCCAGATCGCCGGGCGTGACGTGCTGCTGAGCGCCGGTAACGATTTGCTCAGCACCACCCGTGATGCGGTGGCCGGGGGCGACCTCCGCTCCGGCATCAGCGCCGACAACAACCTGCTGATGAACGCCGGCCACGATCTGACCCTCACCGGCACCGTCGTGCAGGCCGGCGGCAGCGCCGCGCTGCAGGCGGGCAACGACCTGGTGCTGCAGCCCACCGCGTTGCGCAACGAGAGCGGGCTCACCCGCGGCGGCGACGCCACCAGCCTGACGGTGGGTCGGGACCTGTCGCTGCTCGCCGGCAACGACCTGCAATTGCACGGCGTAGCCATCACCGCCGGCGGCGACGCCGCACTGCAGGCCGGCCACGACCTGTCGCTGACCCCGATCACCGATGCCAACGGCAAGGCCACGGTGCGCACCAGCATCGTCACCGACGGCAGCCTGCAACTGGCGGCCGGCAACGACATCACCATCCGCCAGGCGGAAGTGAAGGCCGGTGGCGACCTGATTGCTGCGGCCGGACACGACTTGAACGTGACCTCGGTGCTGGGCGAGAGCACCACCACCACCGACCACACCCGCCAGGGCAAGACCAAGGTCACCACGACCACCACCACCCAGGACCTCGACCAGCAGGCACTGACCGCCGGCGGCAACCTGATCCTCAGCGCCGGCAACGACGTCAACCTGGTCGCGGCCAAGCTCGACGCCGGCAAGGGCCTGGCGGTGGTCGCCGGCAACGACATCAACAGCACCACGCTGACCACGGTGGACAGCAGCGACACGCTGGAGACGCGCAAGCGCTTCAAGCAGACCACCAGCACCACCGACGAGACCGTGCACGGTACCGAGTTCACGGTCGGCAGCGACATCGCCCTGCAGGCCGGCCACGACGTGAACCTCACCGCGGCCAAGGTCTACACCGACACCGGTGCAGTGAGCGTGGCCGCCGGCCACGACGTCAACCTGCTCGCCACGCAGGAGCAGCACGACGCCGAACAGGACATGCAGAAGAAGAAAAAGGGCTTCCTGTCCAGCAAGACCACCACCACGCATGACGAGTGGCACGACAGCACGGCAGTGGCGACCACGCTCAGCGGCGACAGCGTGCAGATCGCTGCCGGCAACAACCTGCTGTCGCAAGGCGCACAGGTCGCCGGCACCGGCGACGTGGTGCTGGCCGCAGGAAACAACCTGACGCTGGAGACCGCGCAGAACGAGCACAGCGAAGAGCATGACAAGCAGGTCAAGAAGACCGGCCTGTACAGCGGCGGCGGCTTCAGCGTCACGCTGGGCGCCAGCAAGAAGACCGACACGCTGGACGCCACCGAAATCACCAACAGCGGCAGCCTGGTCGGCAGCACCGACGGTTCGGTGACGATGACTGCCGGCAACGCGCTCTCAATCACCGGCAGCGACGTGCTGAGCAAGACCGGTACGGCCATCGTTGGCAAGGAAGTGACCATCGCCGCGACAGAGAACCGCGTGGACACTGTGCAGACGTCCAAGCAGCAGAGTGCGGGTATCTCGCTTGGCTTGAGCGGCGCCTTGGTCGATGCGGTGCAAGCCGCCTACGGTGCGGTCGAGCGTGGCTCCGAGGTCGAAGATGATCGGCTCAAGGCGCTATACGCGGTCAAAGCGGGTTACTCGATCAGCGATGCTGCCGGTTTGGCCAGCAATGGCCTGAAGGGTTACAACGGCGAAGCAGTTGCTGGAAATACAACGAAAGCCGGCACAGCGTCCGCAGACGGTGCCCAAGGTGCAGCCAATGCCACAGGCGTGAGCCTGCGTATCGGAATCGGCGCAAGCAGTTCCTCAAGCAAGACCACTACGCACGAGGAGACCACGGGAGGCAGCCGCATCCTCAGCGACGGCAATGTCACCATCGCTGCCACCGGCGGCGATCTCAACGTCATTGGCAGCAAGATCGCCGGCGACAACGTGGCGTTGGCGGCGGCCAACAATCTCAACCTGCTGAGCCAGCAGGAAAACAACACGACGAAGTCGGAGAACAAGAACGCTGGCGGCGAGATCGGCTTCAGCGTCGGTGCAACGACGGGCTATTACCTGACCGTCTCGGCCGGCAAGGGCAGCGCCAAGGGCAACAGCGACCTGCATACCGAGAGCGTTGTCACCGCCAACGACACACTGACCCTGGCCAGCGGCAACGACACCACGATCAAGGGCGCGCAAGCCATTGGCGACAAGGTCCTGGCAAATGTCGGCGGCAACCTGCTGATCCAGAGCGAACAGGACGAGAACGAGTACAAGAGCAAGCAACAGCAGGCGAGCGTTACGCTTGCCACCGGCTCGGGCAGTGGCGGCAGCTATAGCCAGCAGAAGGTCAACAGCAGTTACACCAGCGTCAAGGAGCAGAGTGGGATCCAGGCGGGAGAGGGCGGGTTCAATATTACCGTCGGTGGCAATACCCATCTGATTGGCGGTGCGATCGCCAGTACGGCCGATGCGTCGCTCAACCATTTGTCCACCGACAGCCTCACTGTCGAGGACTTGAAGAACGAAGCCGAGTACAAGAGCAGCGGCGTGTCTGTGGCGGGTGGTTCGGGCAGTAGCATGGCCAGCGTTGCCGCTGGTACCGCGTTGAGCATGCTGGGTAATAGCAGCGGCAATAGCAGCAGCACAACGAAGAGTGACATTGCCGCGGGAACCGTCGAGGTTCGCAATGGTGATCAGTCCGCGTTGGCTGGATTGGACCGCGCGGCGGACGAACTGCAGCAATCGGGTCTGAAGGAAATCTTCGATCAGAAGAAGCTGGCCGAGCAAAATGAACTGGCGGCGGTTGCGGGCGAGGTCGGGTTCCGTGTGGCGGGCGATGTTGCTGTAGCCATGCAACATAAGGCACAAACAGATTTGGCCCAGGCCCAGGCGGCCGGCGATCAGGCGGGAATAGACGACGCACTGTCGCGTTTGGCGAGCTGGGGTGATGGCGGAACTGCGAAAACCCTGTTGCATGGCGTCACCGGTGCGGCGGTAGCAGCGCTTGGTGGTGGCGATGCCCTCAGCGGAGCACTTGGCGCCGCCGTATCCGAAAAAGCAAAGCAGGCGATGTTTGACTACCTGCTCGCTCAGGGACTCTCGCCGAACGATGCGACATTCAAGAGCCTGATGGAGCTGGGTAGTGCCGCATTGGGTGGACTGGTTGGTCAACAGGCCGGAGCCAATACTGCACTCGCCGGCGAACAGTTCAACCGGCAGCTGCATCCGGTCGAACTTAGCTTTATTGCGGCCAAGGCTGATGACTATGCGAAGTATGCAAACATCAGCGAGAAGGAAGCGGTCCAACTGCTAGTTACTTCTACCTTGGATCAGATTGATAACGAGGAACAAAAGAAGACCAGAAGTCAGGACGCTGCAAAATACCAAGCGGCTGCCAACTGGCTCGCAACGGAGGCGGCGAAGGTCAATCTTGGGTTCGTCAACGAGAAGGGTGAACTTCAGCAGGCTTTCACCGCGACTTTAAGCCAGTTCTACGATCCAACGCTTTATGACAGCCCGTACCGCGGGAATTTTCTGTCCAAGGTGACGGATAAGGTATTGGGGACGAAGTTTACCGCTGGACAGTCGATCAAGCCGGAAGACTATCTGTCGGTTGCATCTGATCTGAGGCTTGAAGGCCAGTATCAGGAGTGGCGCGCTACGAGGCCAGCGGATGTCTCGCAATGGAGCGAACAAGACCTGAACACAATGGTCGGCTTCGTTCAGAAGAATGATCTCCGTAAGCTGGGGCAGCTTGGCATCTTCGGTCCACCCGGCGCGACATGGGTATCGTTGTCGGATGGCGACTACAAGACTGTCGTTAATGATGCAGCGATGAATTTTGTTGCCAGTGTGGTCCCTGTCGGCTCGGTGGGTAAATCGTTGGAGCACACTGGTGAGACAGTTATCGATGCTTCCCGAGTGGCTAGAGGAACAACAGGAACTGCAACAGCAATTGATACAGCGCCGATGGCTCAGAAGATTTCTGATATCCGTGCCACTTTGCCCTCTAGGCTGAAAGGCGACGGAAACATGGCTGTGGCTGATATTAATATTGACGGAATGCCTTCTCAGATGGCAGCGCATAGTAGGATTAATAACCCAACTGCGGAACAACAGGCGAAAGGTATTGTTGGTGAGGGAGCGGGAATATTCCAAACTCAGATTGTTCCAAATAAATCCGGCGTTTTAATATCAAGAGCGGGCGACTCCGAGGCCAAAATTCTAGATAATATTGCTCAAAAGCTTGGTGACAACGTGGCGGCGAGAGGTTCTGTTACTATATTTACAGAGCGAGCCGCGTGCAGTAGTTGCATGGGGGTTGTTGAACAGTTTAAAGCCAAATATCCTAACATTTCTGTTAATATTTTGGATAACAATGATGTTGTTTTGAGGCCTCCTAAAGGTATTTAATTATGAATCAAGATCGAGCATCCTATTTTCAAATTAAGAGCTGGGTTCTAGAGAATTACTGGGATGGCTGTCGAGATCACGGTCCGTTGCCTTCCAATAAGGATAAAGAGAAGTGGAATCTAGAGCAGATCGCATCTGACGTATATGATGGATATGCGGGGGGGGAAGGTAGTTTTGATTCTCCTTTAGAGTATTTGATGCTAGAGGTCATTAGTTTTGTTTTGTCGTGCTGGCATCCAGTGCAAGCTGAATACCATAAAGATAGGATTTGCAATTTGCTTTTGGATAATGATCTAGAAGAAATGATTAAAGGAATTCCTGAAAATGAGATTCATGAGTTCAAACATGATTTAAGTATTCTAGGATTTCTATGAATAGTCCCGGACTTCTTTAGAATGTCGGGGTCAGAGGCTGAGGTTCCTTTTTTACATAGGTGAAACCGGTGTCAGCGAAACAGGGTCAGAGCAAAGCCGCGGGATAACGGAGTCAGATTCACAAAAAAACTCACCTTCACATTACAGCCCCAACCAGTTGCCATCCCCAAAACTAGCGGCATCATTCTGGCCAAAGAGCGTAGAAACTCCTAGCGTAGCGTCACCACCTCAGTCAACCCTGTGGGTTTGTTGTGTATGTCGCAGGCACACTCCGAAGCGCTGTATGCGTAGGAAGGCGGCGAATACAAAACATGCACTGAGTAATAGCCCCTTCACTGCGACAATTGAGCGCCGGTTAGGCAGTCGTATCGGCGGCGCTGTGCGGATGTAAACAGCCGAAGGTCAAGTGACAGGAGGAGAAATGCAGTCTGACCCCTGTTGCCGATAAAGGTAAAGCTGGCGTTGGCTGGGAAGCCGCCATTAAAAAGCGGACACCTAAGAGATGAACAAGCTGATCAATAAATTTTTACCCTATTAATCTCGAGGTCACGGATAAAACTGCGATACTTTATTGCATGCGGATTGGCCCTTGCACTGAATGTGGCGGAGAATTCCCTTCCGATATATTGTGGTTTTAATAAAGATGAAATTCTGAAGGTGTCTATGCGCCTGAGAGAAGTTGCAGATCGGCTGGGTGTCGATATGTAGGTAAATAGAGTACCTGATTAGCCCGGACCTTCAGCCAGCAGTCGCAGGATCTTTGCTACCCTGAGCGGAAAACTGGGGTCAGAGTGTACTTTCGGAAAATCAGGGGAGGGGCGGGGAAGATCGGGGTTCAGAGTGTCCCTCTCCCTCACATCCGTTGGAACATATGGCGCCAAAGTGCGCTGATTAACAGCCCCTTCCTTGCGGCTATTGATCGCCGGCTCGACCGTCGTGTCGGCCCCCTGCGCGGGCGTAGACAGCCGAAGGTCAAACTGACAGCGGGGAAAATAGACTCTGATCCCTGTTTTCGAGCCGTGATCTGATCCTCATCGGCGTCACGGCGCAGACAGGCAATAGCGTGCCAATGCTTCGATGGCATCGCGGTCGACCAGCCTCTCTAATTGTCGCTCGACAGCGGCCGCGTCGGCAGCAAGCTCAAAGCCAGGCGCAGGTCTGCTGTGCTGCCACCGAGCTGCGTCGCCAGGCGTGCGCTATCGGGATCGTAGGCGGCCGTCAACGCCAGCAACGGCAAAGCGTCGCGAGGCGCATATGCGCTGCCGACTACATGGCCCGCCTCTCCGTTGCGCGAGCGCGCCTTGTCGAAGGCGACGTCGCTGCCGACGAATTCGGCATGGGCCTTTTCGCCGCGGAGGTAAGGCAGCAGCCATTGCACGCTGTGCGCGAGCGAGGCGCCGTTGCGGGCCTGCCAGTGATACAGGTCGTCGCCACGCTCGGAGAAGGCCAAGGCCAGTGTCACCAGGGGGCGCAGGTCATAGACATGGTAGGACAGCGCATCGCGCTCGATGAAGTCGATGCTCTGACCGTCCGGTCGCAGGTTGTCGCCGATCTGTTGCTTGAAGCCATCCCTGGCGTAGGCGATCAATGCGCCGTCGTCCAGCGCGATGCCGATCAGGCCGACGGTCTTCAAGCGATGGCTATGCCAGTTGTTGGTGGCGGTCTTGCGCTTGGGATCGCGCGACGCGATCTCGGCGCGCGCAATGCGCCGCATCCAGTCGTCGACGTCATCGCGGGTGCCGGTCGGCAGCGACTTCCTGACGATGCGATAGGCAAAGATCGCCGGCTCCAGGCCGGTCTCGTCGATGGGTTGACCGGTAGGCTGGTTCACTGCAGCCCATCGTCCGAGATAGTCGCCGGCTTTCTTCGCATAGCGCTCCTGGCTGGTCAGGTCATAGGCCACGGCCAGTGCCTGGATCTTGCGCATGTCGCCCAGGCTGGCTTCGGTGCTTGCCTTGACGGGGTCGCCTTTCAGCCGGCCGGCGGTGCTAAGCACCGCGATGGGGTGCGCGGTATCGCGCAGCGCCGCGTCGGCCAGGCGCAGTTGCGCGGCAGCCGCGTCGTTGCCGGTGCCGAGTTGGCGCCATTGCTGCTGGGTCGGCCAGAGGCGCTGCATTGCATCGGCCGGTGCGAATGCGGAAAGCGCAAGGACGGCGATGGCGAGGCTTACTCGCAACGCGGCGATCGACATGTGGGGCACTCCGTGCAGCTGCGGCGACTCGCGACGTGGGCGAATCTATGCCGCGCGCCATGAACCGGGCATGGCTCCAGGCAAGAGGATGGGAGGCAGGGACTGTCGCTGCATCTGCCAGGCAGTGCGCTACAACCTGACCGCAAGATGGTGCTGCAAGCGCTGCCTGCATGGCAGGGTGACAGGGAAATCCCAGCTGATGCCGCATGCCGGGCTATCCTAGCCGCCCCTGCTGCAGGCATTCCACGATGACGACCGATGCGCCGCCACCCCCCGTTCTCTCCGCCGTCGAAGCTCGTGCGCTGGGCTGCCTGATCGAAAAAGAGGCCACCACACCGGATGCGTATCCGCTCACGGTCAACGCGACGGTGGTGGCCGCCAACCAGAAGACCTCGCGCGAGCCGGTGCTGTCGCTGAGTCCGGGCGATGTGCAGCATGCGCTGCGCCAGTTGGAAGGGCACGGGTTGGCGCGGCAGCAATTCTCTTCGCGCGCGGTGCGCTATGAGCATCGCTTGGCAGCGGCATTGGATCTGACCCAACAGCAGGTGATCCTGATCGGGCTGCTGTTGCTGCGTGGCCCGCAGACGGCGAACGAGTTGCTGGCGCGGGCCGAGCGCATGGCGCGGTTCGCCGATGCCGAGGACGTACGGCACCAGTTGGAGCGCCTGGCGCAGCGCCAGTTGGTGGTGCAGTTGCCGCGCGCCAGCGGCCAGCGCGAGGACCGCTATATGCATCTGCTCGGCGGGCCGATCGATGCGGAGGCGTTGGCGGCGTCGTTCAAGGTGCGCCCGGCCGCGTCCGGCAACGACGAGCTGGAAGCGCGGGTGCAGGCGCTGGAAGCCGAGGTGGCAGAGCTGCGCGAGATCGTCGCCGCATTGCAGGCGCAGGGCGATACGGCATAGCGCCGTTGTTCAGGAGGCTGTCGCGGCCGTGCGCTGGCGCGTGTCGCTAGAGAGTCTTCGGCATCATGGCCGTGTCAGCGACTCGCCGAAGGCGATGCCGCGAGTGGTTTCTTCCAGCCGCGCGGCAACGCTGGGCGCTCGGGTCTTGCTGTCTCCACTACGGCTGGCGCGTACGGTTATCGCAGCCGGCGGCTGCATCGATCCTCATTCGGTCTCCATCTGCGGAATCAACATCAGCAGATCGGTCACCCCCACCTCCGCGCCGGCCTGGCTGAGCAGGGTGGTGGCCTGGCCGCGGTGGTGGGTCTGGTGATTGAAGAAATGCAGCAGCACATCGCCGAAGCGCCGGCGATGGGTGTCGCCGCGGGTGTTGCGGTACTGCAGCGTGATGTCCAGGTCCGCGGCGCTCACCTGCGCCATCCAGGTGGCGATGGTGGCGTCCAGCGCCTGGCGTTTGGTCAATAGCGCAGCCAGGGTCGTGGCCTGCGCTGCGTCGAGCGCGGCGGGAGTCGGAGTGGCGGCGATCGCGCTCAACGCCGGGTACTGGGCCGGATGCTGGGCGAAGCGCTGCAGCCAGATCGTATCGGCCACCACCAGGTGGTTGAGCGTGCCCAGCAGCGAGCCGAAGAACGCACCGCGTGGCTGCGCGACCGCTTGTTCCGGCAGGGTCGCCGCGGCCGCATACAGGCGCTCGTTCATCCATTGGTTGTAGCGCGCCAGCAACTGCAGCGATTCCAGGGCATCCACGGTTCAAGCTCCCGGTCGTTAGTTCGAGGCAGACAGGTCGCGTGCGTACAGCTCGACCTCGTGCGCATCCGCGGCGATCCGCATGCGGCCCTGCGCAGCGAAGCCCAGCGCTTCCAGCAGCCGTGTCGAGCGCGCGTTGTCCGGCGCCACGATCGCGCACAGACGCGGCAGCGCCAGGGTGCCTTGCGCGTACGCCAGGACAGCGCGCGCGGCTTCGCTGGCGTAGCCGTGGCCTGCGTAAGGCTGCAACAGGGCGTAGCCCAGGTCCGGACAGGGCAGGGTGGGGCGCAGTACCAGGCCGGCCACGCCGAGCCAGGCGCCGTCGTCGCGGCGTTCCACGGCATACAGGCCAAAGCCGTTCTGGGCGTAGCTGAGCACTGCGCCGTCGGCGAGGTAGCGGCGCGCCTGGGCTTCGTCGCGCACGCCGCGGTCGCCGATGTGGGCCAGGAAGCCGGGGTCGTTGAGCAACGCCAGCATCGCGGCGGCGTCGCGGTCCGGCTCCAGCAAGCGCAGGCGCAGGCGCGCGGTTTCGATCACGGTGGACACTGCACGTCCTTGCGGGGATGACGATCGCGCAAGCGTGGCGCGGCCTGTGCGGATTGGCAAGCTGCAGGGGTGGGCGCGGGCATTCGGCGCTCGTACGGTTTGGCCGCGCGAAGGAGCACGTCGTCTGCTGCCCGCTCGTCGGCCCCTATGGCGCGTTGCCAGTGCCGCCGATGCGCAGGTAGCGGCGAGCGCGGCCTCTCACCGCCGCGCAGGATGGCATCCGGCAGCGCGCGCGGCGCACTCAGGCGCGCGTCCCGGATCATGCCGCAACGACACGGGATGCCGCCGCCGACGCGGTCGCCGATGCCGCACAGGACCGCGGTAACGACCTCCCACCAAGCGCTTACGCGACCTTGCCGACAGATGCAAGCCAACGTCTAGTTAACAGCTTCACACGGTGTGTCGGTATTCTGGCGCCCATGCGATCCATCCCCCGCCTCGCCCTGCTCTTGTCCTTGCTGTCGCTGGCCGGCCTCGTCCAGGCGCGCGGCACGATTGAAAAAGTCCAGATACAAGGCCTGGACAAGGACGACGACGCGGCGATGATCGAGAACATCGAAGTCTCGCTGTCGCTGTACCAGGCCATCGGCAAGGTCCAGGGCGAATCGCGCCTGGAGTACCTGCTGAGCCAGGCCGAGCGGCAGACCCGGCAGGCGCTGGAGCCGTTCGGCTACTACACCCCGACCATCACCGTCGAGGCGCCGCGCAACGACGACAAGCTGACCGTCACCCTGCACGTGGACAAGGGCGAGCCGGTGCGGGTACGCAACTTCCATGTGGGCATCACCGGGCCGGCCGAGGACGACAGCTACCTGGGCGAGGACCTGCAGAAGTTCCATCCCAAGGCCGACGAGGTCTTCGACCACACCACCTACGAGACCAGCAAGGTCACCATCACCCGGCGCCTGGCCGAGCGCGGCTACTTCGATGCCGACTTCACCCAGCGCCGGGTGGAGGTGACCCGCGCCGACCATGCCGCCGACATCGACCTGAGCTGGGACAGCGGGCGCCGCTACAACATGGGCGCGATCCGCTTCCACCAGGACTATTTCAACCAGGACCTGTTCGATCCGCTGGTGTACTGGGACGAAGGCAGCTACTACCACGAGGGCAAGCTCGACCGGCTGCGCGAGTCGCTGGTCAAGCTGGACTATTTCAGCACCGTCGACATCCAGCCCAAGCCCGAAGAGGCCGACGCCGACGGCAACGTGCCGGTCGATGTGAACCTGACCCGCGCCAAGCGCAGCATCTACACCAGCGGCATCAGCTACGGCAGCGAGAGCGGCGCCGGCGTGCGCCTGGGCGTGGACCGCCGCTACGTCAACGCGCGCGGGCACAAGCTCAGCACCCAGCTGGACTACGCGCAGAAGCGCAAGAGCCTGATCACCAGCTACCGGGTGCCGGCGTTCCGCTGGCTCGACGGCTGGTACACCGCCTCGATGCGCGCCTACGACGAGCAGACCGACTACATCGACCTGCGCAACCTCAAGCTCACCGGCAGCCGCAGCGGCGAGATCAACGAGCACTGGACCGCGATCGCCTCGCTCAATGCGCTGCGCGAGCGCTGGCGCTACGCCACCGACGAGGTGTTCGACAACGCGCTGTACCAGTATTCCACGCTGGTCTATCCGCAGATCGAAGCCGACTACGTGGGCGTGGACGACAAGGTGTTCCCGCGCAAGGGCTTCAGCGGCAACCTCAGCCTGCGTGCCGGCGCCGAAGGGCTGGGCTCGGACGCCAGCTTCACCCAGGCGCACATGCGCCTGAGCTGGTTCCAGGGACTGGGCGAGAACAGCCGCCTGCTCCTGCGTGGCGAAGCCGGCAGCACCTGGACCAACGCGCTGGTGGCGATGCCGCCGAGCCTGCGCTTCTTCGCCGGTGGCGACAACAGCATTCGCGGCTACGCGTTCCGCGAAGTCGGCCCGCGCACCCCCAAGCCGGACCGCTTCGCGCTCGGCGCCAAGCACGTGCTCACCGGTAGCGCCGAATACGAGCACTACTTCAAGGGCGGCCCGTGGGGCGGCGCGGTGTTCGTCGACAGCGGCAGCGCGTTCGACGATACCCCGGACTGGCACACCGGCGTCGGTTTCGGCGTGCGCTGGCGCTCGCCGGTGGGACCGGTGCGGGTGGACATCGCGCACGGCTTGAATGATCCGGACTCGCAGTTCCAGCTCTACCTCAACATCGGAGCCAACCTGTGAGCGCGACCGGCCCCGCCACGCCCGCGACGCCGCCGCGGCGCCCGCGCTTCTACCGGCGCAAGCGCTTCTGGTGGGGTTCGGGACTGACCATCGCCGGGCTGGGTTTGCTGGCCTTGCTGGCGGTGTACTGGCTGCTGCAGACGGTGGCCGGGCGCGACGTGCTGCTGGCGCAGGTGGTGGCGCGGCTGCCGGCCGGATCCTCGCTGACCTGGGAGCGCGCCGAGGGCCCGCTGGCCGGCCCGCTGATCCTGTACAACCTGGATTTCCGCTACGACCAGATCCACTTCACCGCCGAGCGCGCCTATCTGGATCCGGACATCCGCCCGCTGCTCGGGCGCAAGCTGCAACTCGATACGCTGCAACTGAAGAACGCCACGCTCAACCTGGCCAAGAGCGACGAGCCGTTCGCACTGCCGAGCTGGCCGCAGTCGCTGCCGCAGATCGAAGTGCCGCTGGCGCTGCAGGCCGATCGCATCCTGATCAACGGACTGCGCATCACCCAGGCGCAGCAGCCGATGATCGATATCCACACGCTGAGTGGCGGCATCGAAGTGGCCAACGGCGAATTTCGCGCGAAGCGCCTGGTCGTGACCAGTGACCGCGGCGACTTCCGCGTCGATGGCGATTACGTGCCGGCGCAGGACTACAAGGCCAATCTCACCGCGAGTGCGGTATTGCCGGCTGCGCGCGGACGCACGCCGGCGCGGCTGGGCCTGATCGCGCGCGGCAACCTGGACAAGATGGAAGTGGCGATCGCCGGCAATGCGCCGGCGCCGCTGCGCATCACGTTGGTGTTCACCGGTCGCACCGATCCCACCTGGCAGTTCGCTGCCAGCAGCAAGGCGCTGGACCCGTCGCTGTTCGTGCCGCCCGGCGACGCCGCGGCCCCCGCCAGCGAACCGCTGGCGTTCGACCTGAGCGCATCGGGCAAGGGCGGCGATGCCAAGTTGCAGGGCCAGCTCGCGTACGGCGAACAGAAGGTCACGCTGGACCCGTCCAACGTGCGCCTGGACAACCAGGTGCTCACCGTCGCGCCGCTGCAACTGCGCGCCTTCGACGGCCAGGCGCGGCTGCGCGGCACCGCCGACTTCCGCGATCCGAACAACGCCACGTTCCGCTTCTCGGTCAACGCCAGCGGCCTGAATTTCGCCACTGCGCCGGATCCGTCCACACCGGATGCGCCGGCCGTGCCGATCAAACTGGTCGACGCCAATCTCGGCCTGGCCGGCACGCTGAAACAGTGGGCCACCTATGGTGAAGCCACCGTATCGCGCGGCAAGGACAGCGCCGAACTGCACCTCGATGTGCGCGGCGACGACCAGCGCGCGCAGCTCAAGCAGGTGCAGGCGAAGATGCCCAGCGGCACGCTCGACCTCGGCGGCGAAGTGGCCTGGGTACCGGAATTGAGTTGGGATGTGAACGCCAAGCTGGCCGGCTTCGATCCCGGCTATTTCGCGCCGGGCTGGGACGGCAACCTGTCCGGCCAGTTCGCCTCCAAGGGCAAACAGTTGCCGGCGCATGCCGACGGCAGCGCCGCCGGCTACCAGGCCAGCCTCGACGTGCCGCGCTTGAACGGCAAGCTGCGCAGCCGCCCGCTCGATGCCAACGGCAAGTTCGCGCTGCAGGGCGAGCAGGGCGAAGGCAAGCTGCAACTGGCGCTGGGCGACAGCCGTGTGCAGGCGCAGGGCAAGGTCGGCGACCAGCTCGACATCGAGGCGCAACTGCAGCCGCTGCAGTTGGCCGATTTGCTGCCCGGCGCCACCGGCAGCCTGCGCGGCAGCGTGCAGGTCAAGGGCCGCCGCGATGCGCCCGACCTCACCGCCGACCTCACCGGCAACGGCCTGAAGTGGGACAGCTACGGCGCCGACAGCGTCAGCCTGCGCGGGCGCCTGCCGTGGCGCGGCAGTGGCGGCGAACTGGCGCTGCGCGGCAGCGCGATCAGCGCCGGCGTGGTGCTCGAGACAGTGCGCGTGGATGCGCGCGGCGCGGTGGAAAACCTGCAGCTCGATGCCGACACCCACAACGACATGGGCGCGCTCGCCTTCGCCGGGCAATTGCGCCGCGACGGTGCGCGCTGGCAGGGTGGGTTGAGTACGCTGCGGGTCGCGCCGGCCAAGGGCGAGCCGTGGCAGTTGCGGCAGCCGGCCAGCTTCGCCATCGCCGGTAGCGCCTTCACCCTGTCCGACACCTGCCTTGGCGCGAACGGTGGCGGCGCGCTGTGCCTGGCCGCCAACTGGCCCAAGCAGGGCCTGACCGTGCGCGGCGACGCGCTGCCGCTGTCGCTGGTGCAGCCGTGGCTGCCGCCCAACAGCGGCCGCAAGATGTATCTGCGCGGCGAACTCACCCTCGACGGCAGCTTCAAGCCGGCCGGCAACGCCTGGCAGGGATCGCTGCGGCTGGCCTCGCCGGAAGGCGGCCTGCGCCTGGGCGACAACGCGCGCGGCGAACTGGTGCGCTACGACCAGTTCAGTTTCGTCACCGACTTCACCGCCCAGCACATCCACTCCAAGCTCGGCGTCGGCTTCAAGGGCGACGGCTTCATCGACGCCACCGTGGACACCGGCTGGGATGCGTACGCGCCGCTGACCGGCGAGATCTACATGAACATGTCGCGGCTGTACTGGATGGAGCTGTTTTCGCCCGATCTGGTGCGGCCCAAGGGCCTGGTCGAAGGCCACGTCAGCCTGCGCGGCACGCGCTCGCAGCCGTCGATGGGCGGCAACGCCACGCTCAGCGACTTCACCGGCGAACTGCCGGCGCTGGGCCTGACCCTGAGCGAAGGCAAGGGCCGCTTCGACGCGCAGCCGGATGGCTCGGCGCGCATCGTGGCCTCGGTCAAATCCGGCGAAGGCACGCTCAATGTCGACGGCGGCCTGTCCTGGTACGGCGACACCACGCCGTTGCAGTTGAATATCCGCGGCACCAACGTGCTGGTGTCCAATACCGCCGAACTGCGCGCGGTGGCCAACCCCGACCTGCAGTTCGGCATCGCCAACAAGACCATGAAATTGAACGGTCAGGTCACCGTGCCGTCGGCAGATATCGACCTGGAGCGGCTCGACCGCGGCACCTCGGTGTCCGAGGACGTGGTGGTGCTGGATCCGGCCGACCCCGAGGAAGCGCCGAGTTCGCCGCTGGAGATGGACCTGCGCGTGGTGCTTGGCGACCAGGTCAAGATGGCCGGCTTCGGCCTGAAGGGTGCGCTGACCGGCGCCATGCAGGTGCGCTCGCGCCAGGGCCGCGAGATGACCGCCACCGGCGGCCTGGATGTCAGCGGCCAGTACAAGGCCTACGGCCAGGACCTGACCATCACCCGCGGCCAGCTGACCTGGAGCAACAACATCGTCTCCGACCCGCGCATCAACATGCGCGCGCAACGCAAGGTCGGCGACGTCACCGCCGGCATCGACGTCACCGGCCGCGCCACCGCCCCGCGCGCCGACGTGTGGTCGGACCCGTCGATGTCGCAATCCGAAGCGATGTCGTATCTGGTACTCGGCCGCAGCCTCAGCAACGCCAGCAGCGACGAAGCCGACCAGGTCACCGCCGCGGCCAGTGCGCTGTCCGCCGGCAGCGGCATCCTCGCCTCGCAACTCGGTGCCAAGCTCGGCTTCGACGACGCCGGCGTCAGCCAGTCGCGCACCCTCGGCGGCTCGGTGGTCGGCTTCGGCAAATATCTCTCGCCGAAACTCTACGTCAGCTATGGCGTGTCGCTGATCGGCAGCGGTTCGGTCTTGACCCTGAAATACCTGCTCGGCCGCGGTTTCGACGCGGAGGTGGAATCGAGCACGGTGGAGAATCGTGGGTCGCTTAATTGGCGGAAGGAGAAGTAGGCTTTCGTCTTTCATCTTTGCAAGCCTTCTTGCTCGCGCGGCAATGCCGCCGAAGCGGATCGTTGCGCCAGCTGCTGCCTGCGGACACAAAGTTCTCCAGCGCGCTACCACGATGACATCTTGTAAACTCGTCGGCCGGTAGCGGGCCTTGGGCACGACACTCGATCTGCAGGCCTGGATGGAAGTGCCGGGCCTTGCTGCACCTTTCCTACGTAGACATGGATGGCACCGTGGACTTGATTTCTTCCTATTCGCGCTTCTATGCGCTCCCGCTTACCGAGCAGATCGTTGCGGCGATCACCTCCGATTTCGCCGCGCTGGATGTCCCCGATCTGGTCCAGGCGCACCTGGGCAACAATCCGCGGTACTTCGGCGGCATCGACAAGACGCTTTCCGGCTTTGTCGTGCTGGACGACGCGGGCGACAACTACACCCTGCTGGATCTGCGAGGAGGCGGCCAGGTGTGGTGGCAGGACCACGAGACCCGTCAGGTGGAGCCGCGTTTCGCCAGCCTGGCCGATTACCGGGCCTTCCGTGCGCAGATGTGGGAAAAAGAACTGGAGTTGGACGAACTCGACGATTGGGAGGTGGGCGACGACAGGGAGGATGCGGAGGCGGAGTTGTTGCACGAGTACGCATGGACGCCTTCTCCGCAGGACTTCGTCAGCGCCAATCTGCTTACGCGCTACCAATGGCTGATGCAGGCGCTTTCGCAGCCATCCTGCGACGACCAGGGCCATCCCTTGCAGGGTCCGGATGCGCTGGGTGCCGAGGCGTTCAACCACTATCTGAGCACCTTCCCCACCAAGGAAGACGAACAACGCGAATTCGACAGGGCGCTGCCTGCGATGCGCGGGGATGTGCACCTGGCCATCTACTGGCTGCTGCACACGCGCCTGCTCGGCCAGGATGCACGGCTTGCGCAGGTGCTGGAGCAGGTCGCCGGGGTGGAGACGCCATTGCTGCGCGCGTTCGTGGACACCTTCGGGGCGATGGCCGACGACGCGGACCTGCCGGTCGTTCCGGATTTCCGCCACCGCCGCGCACGCATGCTGGTCTGGGCGCAGATCGACACCAAGGCGCCGGTTGCGCAGCGGCTGCGGGCGCTTGCGGTATCGCCCAAGTCCGTCGGCGCGATGGTTCTGGATCATATCGACAGCGCGCTGGAACGCGATCCCGACGCGCTGGACCCGGCCACCACCCTGCAAGTGCTGGATCGCATCAGCGACACCGATGCGCCGGCGACATGGGCCCTGCGTGCGCGCATGCAACTGCGCCTGGGCCAGGATGCGGGCGCGGCTGCGGACACCGCCACGCGATTGCTCGCCGCGTCAACGACCGTGGATTGGCAGGTCATCACCATCCTCCTGAACCCGATTCACCAGGCCATCGGCGACGGTCGTGCGCTGCTGGCCGTCGTACAGCCGCTGCTGGCATGGGACGACCTGATGCTGCGCGTGCTGGACCTGGCCGAGCATGCGCAACGGTTGCTTGGCGACGAGGAACCGTCGCTCAGTGCCGAGGCGCTGGCCCAGAATCGTCGCCTGGCCGAGGACCTGCTCACCATCTGGGATGCTCCCAGCTTCGCCGAGGGCGTCGCCCAGGCCGCACCGGCCACGCGCGATGCGATGGCGATGCGGCTGGCGCGCCGTCCGGACCTGGCGGACGACGATGATGAGCGGCGATGGGCAATCCGCCATCTGCTCGACAGCACGCTGCCGACGCGGCTCGCGCTGGTGCAGCGCGCCCTGCCGCAGCTGAGCGGCGCACTGCAGACGTCCCTGTTGCCGGAACTGTGCCGCAGCGTCACCGATGCCGGCGACGCGCTGGTCCCCATGCTGGTAGCGATGATCGGCGAGCCGCCGGCCGGCGACTATCTCGCCGAATTGGACGCCGATGAACGGGTCGACGCCATCCTTGCGGGCCTGCAGGGGTTCTGGGGCGACGCGCGCCTGTTCGAGCCGCTGATGACGCTGTTGCAGGACGCACCGGTGAAAAGCGTGCTGACCGATCGGGTCGGTGAGGCCATTAAGCGCCTGCGGGAGGTGCTGGACACGGTCCAGCGCCAGCGTCTGTTCCACTGGGCCTTGGCCCGCGTGCAGGCCCGCGCGGCGGCGCTCGCGCCGGATGGCAGCGACGACTACCCGGCGAAGCGCGTGCTGGAAGCAATGACCTCGGCGGACATGGCCGACACGATCCGCATCGCGCTGGAAGACGCGTCGGCCGCGATGCAGCGTGGCGAACATGCGCACAAGGAAGTGCTCGATACGCTGTACGGGAGTCTGGGCTACATGGGCCCACAGGCACCAGGCAACACCGCCTACCTGTTCTCGCGCCTGTGGGACGAGAAGGGCTTCCCGCGCGGCCTGTGTTTGGCAGTGCACAAGTGCTGGACGCCGGCATTGCATGACCAGATCCTGGAGCGCCTGCGTGAGCAGCCGTCCATCGCCGCGGCGGCCCTGTACTGCGCAAGTCACGGCTGGGAAAGCCGCCACAGCGAAACGCTGGACGTCGCCGAGCTGGTGCTGGCCTGGCCGCTACCGGAGGACGCAGCCGAGCGTGGGCTGCGCAAATATGTGCTGCTGAAGGGCTGCGTTGCGGCCCTGTCGCTGAAGAAGTACGCGCAGGTGCGCACCCTCTATCCGGCCGCGAGTGCGATCGACGCCACCGCCTATCAGGTGGGAGCGCACACCACTACCGTGTTCGATCCGTTCGCCGACAGCGATTTGCAGGCCAAGTTGCGCAATGCGCTGGATGGCAAGGGAGAGCAACAACAGACTGCGTTGCTGTCACGGCTGCAGAAGGCACGCGGCAAGGGCGTGCCCGTCACCGGGCTTGCCCCGAAGGCACTGGGCGAGCTGGCCGGGGCCGACGTGGCCTTCCTGTGGTTCAGCCATCCCGACACCGGCGCCACGCTGTTCCAGGACGTGCGCGGGGACGTGCACTACTTCGATGGCTACGGCCTGGCCACGCCGCCTTTCGAGGCGCACGCGGAGCAGGCCATCGGGCCGGACGTCTTCCACGACGCCGTGGATGTTTCCGCGCGACTGACCTTGTGGCGCGGCGAGGCGCTGTACGACTGGACCCGCCTCGGCGCGGCGATCAGTGCGGTACACGGCAAGGCAGGCCTCGGCCAGGTGCGCATCGCCATCCGCTGCGCTACGGCGGACGACGCAGCGCGCCTGCTGGACAGCATCGCCGCCCACCCGCCGCAGGGATTCGTGGCCAGCGACCCCTGGTATCGGCCGGGCCATGGCGCAATCGCTCGCTCCCTGGCCGATCCGCGCCGGGAAAACCTTCACTCGCTGTACCTGCGCTACAACGCATGGGACGACCCCAGCGACACTTGCCTGGTGGGCGCGCACGCCATTGCGGCGATGGACGCGCTGGAAGTGGACGCGCGCCGCGCCGGCGGTTACACCTGCAGCATCGAATACCTGGACGTCGACAAGCGACCGCAGGACCTGCCGTTGCTGGAGGGATTCGAGTACCTGCGCCACCAGCAAGCCGACACGCTTGCCCAGGCCGTGGCGCAGACGCTGGAAGGCCTGGCCGGTTATCTGGCCGCCCATGCGCTGCAGCCGGCTGGCGCCGCGCTGGAGTCGCGTTGCGATGGCCCCGCCGCGCAGGTGGACATCGCGGCTCTGGCGCAAGCCCGCGCGCATCCCCTGCCCGATGCGCTGGTGGCGCTGTGGCAACAGCATGCCTCGATCGGCTGGCGCTATTCCGAGCAGGGCATGCGGCTGCTGTCCCCGGCCGAAGTGCTGGCCGCCACGCCGGTGGCCTCGCGGCAGCCGCTGGTGGTCGACGCGCAGGGCGCGCCGCAGTGGCTGTTGGGCGATACCGATGAGGTGTCCCGGCAGATAGTGCCGGCCGACAGCGATGAAGGCGAAGACCTGGACGACATCTCGGTAGGCGATGCGCTGCGTCAAGCGCTGGTGGACACCCTGCTGGATGCCCTCGCGCGCGATATCGTCGACGCCGCCCTGCTCTGGCATGGGCAACGTGGCGACGCGCGGATCGAGCGCCTGCAGCTCGGCAACGCACGCAACCTGACCACCCTGCGCCTGGACCGCGATGCCGCCATCCTGGCGATTCGCAAGGGTCCGCGAAGCTACAAGGGCGATGTGTCGTTCAAGCATTTCGATACGCTTGCCGCAGCCGAGGCGGCATGGGCCAAGGCTCGCGCCACCGCGGAATCGGCCGGCCAGGTGCCCGAGTCGGCGAGCTGACCTTGTGCGGGGGCGACAGTTCCGGACCGGGCTCTGCTTCAGGTCCGGTGCTGGCGCGGCAAGGGTGTGCGCAGATTGCTACACGCGCAGTGGCCGGCTAAGGTTGGGACTCGACTTGTAGCGAATCAACTGCATGCCAGCACCCAGCACTCTCGCCGCCTCGCTCACCCTGGGCCTCGCCCTCACCGCGACCGCCCATGCCGACGAAGGCATGTGGATGCCGTCGCAGTTGCCGGAGCTGGCCAAGCCGTTGCGCGACGCTGGCTTTCGTGGGGACCCGCGCGATCTGGCGGCAGTGACGCAGCCGCCGTTGAGTGCGGTGGTGAAGGTCGGGGGCGGGACCGGGGCGTTCGTGTCGGGCGAGGGCTTGCTGCTGACCAACCACCATGTGGCCTATGGGGTGATCCAGTACAACACCTCGGCCAAAGAGAACCTGATCGAGCATGGTTTCATCGCCAAGGACCGCGGCGACGAGCGCGCGGCCAATCCGGATTTCCGGGTGCTGGTGACGGTGGGTTTCGACAAGGTCACCGACGCGGTGCTGGGGCCGGCCAAGGGCAAGACCGGGCGCGCCTACTTCGATGCGGTGGATGCGGCGAGCAAGCGCATCGTGGCCGATTGCGAGCGCGAGGGCGGGGTGCGCTGCAGCGTGGCCAATATGTATTACGGCACCGACTTCTACCGGATCCGCCAGCTGGAGCTGCGCGACGTGCGCCTGGTGTATGCGCCGCCGCGGGCGATCGGCAACTATGGCGACGAAATCGACAATTTCATGTGGCCACGGCACAGCGGCGACTTCACCTTGCTGCGCGCCTACGTCGGCAAGGACGGCAAGCCGGCCGACTACAGCGCCGACAATGTGCCCTATCAGCCGCCGGCGCATCTGCAGATCGCCACGCAGGGGCCGAAGGCCGGAGACTTCGCGATGCTGGCCGGCTATCCGGGCATCACCTATCGGCATCGCACGGCGGCGGAGTTCGACGAGCAGGTGAACTGGACGCTGCCGCAGCGGGTGGAGGTGTATGACCAGATGATCGCGGTCATCGAGGCGGCGGGCAAGGCGGATGCGGAGGCGCGCACGCGCTATGCGGCGCAGCTGCAGTCGCTGAAGAACAATCGCAAGCGTGCGGCCGGCGAGCTGGAAGGCATGCGGCGCAGCGATGCCGTGCGGCTGCGCGGCGAGGACGAGCGCGGGATGCTCGCCGCCACGCATGGCGACGATGCGCGCGACATCGCGGCCTTACAGTCTCTGTTGGCTGAGGCATCGGCGCTGCGCGAGCGCGATTTGCTGCTGACCTTGATCGGGACCCAGACCCAGCTGTTGCGCTCGGCGTTGACGCTGGAGCGGCTGCGTTTGGAGTCGGCCAAACCCGACGAGCAGCGCGAAAGCGGCTACCAACAGCGCGACCAGGCGCTGATCGAGGGCACGCTGAAGCAAGTGCAGCGGCGCTATTCGCCTGCGGTGGAGAAGGCGCTGCTGAGCGCCCTGCTGACCCGCTACCAGCAATTGCCCGATGCGCAGCGCGTGCCTGAATTCGACGCGGCGTTCGGGCGCACGCAGGCGCAGTTGCAGCAGGCCTTGGACAAGCTCTACGCCGGGACCAGACTGGGCGAGGAGGCCGAGCGCCTGTCGCGCCTCGCCGCCGCGCGCGAGGCCAAGCCGGTGGCGGCCGATCCGCTGATGGCGTTGGCCGCGGCGCTGGTGCCGGCGCAGCTGCGCCTGGAGAACGAGCGCAAGGCGCGCGAGGGCGAGCAGTTGCGCCTGCGTCCGGCCTACATGCGTGCGCTGTTCGCCTGGCGCAAGCAGCAGGGGCGGGCGGTGTATCCGGATGCCAACAGCACGTTGCGGATCAGCTATGGCCGGGTCGAGCCGTTGGCGCCGCGCGATGCGGTGAGCTTCGCGCCGGTGACCACGGTGGCCGGCATCGTCGAGAAGAACACGGGGCAGGTGCCGTTCGATGCGCCCAAGCCGCTGCTCGCGGCGATCGCCAAGGGCGACTTCGGCAGCACCGCGGATGCGCAGCTGAAGACGCAGCCAGTGAATTTCCTGACCAATCTGGATACGACCGGCGGCAATTCCGGATCGCCGGTGCTCAACGCGCGCGGCGAGCTGATCGGGTTGAACTTCGACAGCAACTGGGAGGCGGTCAGCGCCAGCTGGTGGTACGACCCACGCTACAAGCGTGCGATCCATGTGGACATGCGCTACCTGCGTTGGTTGCTGGCGAAGGTGTATCCGGCGCCGCAGCTGCTGCAGGAGCTGCGGTTGCCTGCGGAATGAGTAAGGCCGTGCCCGGCAAGTGCCGGGCTTGGTGCTCCACAGTGATGCCGGCGGCCGGAGTGCGGCGCGCGGCATTTGGATGGAGCAGCGTGCATCCGGGTGCGGCGCCATGCGCGGTGGCCCGTCGCCGGCCAGGCGGTGCCGTGGTGCGCGCGCTACGATCCGCGTGTTTCGGCGCGCATGCTGATCTGCACGCGCCGCAACGTTCTTCACGGGCGTCCCGGTAGGTTGTGGCGATGTTGCCGACACCGCTGCCGCGCACGTTCTACGCCCGCGACGCGCGCCTGGTGGCGCCGCAGCTGTTGAACAAGCTGCTGATCGCCGACGACGGCCGCTGCGGTCGCATCGTCGAGGTCGAAGCGTACTGCGGCGCCGAGGATCCGGCGGCACATTCGTTCCGCGGCATGACCCCGCGCACGCAGGTGATGTTCGGGCCGCCCGGCCATCTCTACGTCTACTTCATCTACGGCATGCATTGGGCGCTCAACGCGGTGTGCGGCGGTGCGCCCGGGCATGCGGTGCTGATCCGTGCGCTGGCGCCGGTCGCAGGAATCGAGGCGATGCAGCTGGCGCGCGGCGCGGGACGTATCGCCGATCTCACCTGCGGGCCCGGCCGGCTGGCAAAGGCGTTTGGTGCTTCGGGTGCGGACAACGGGCTGGATCTGACCCAGGCCAGCTCGCGCCTGTGGCTGGGTGAGGATGGCACGCCTCCACCTGCGGATCCGGTCGCCACGCCGCGCATCGGAATCAGCAAGGCTACGGAGGCGTTGTGGCGTTGGTATGTGCCTGGCGATCCGAACGTATCGGGGCCGTCATCGTCGGGAACGAAGCGCAAGGTTGTGCGCAAAGGCTGAGTAGCGAGGGACCTCATCCACAGGCGTAACGCTCGCGGTGCGATGGCGTGGCCGCGATCAAAGGCGTCGGGACTGAAGTCCCTCCCACAGTGCACAAGCCAGCATCCCGCGAACCGCTGTAGGAGCGGCTTCAGCCGCGACGAGCGAAGCGGCAGCGTTACCGTGACCTGCACGAGTCGGGGCTGAAGCCCTCCCTCCCACCGTGCGCCCAGCGAGCAAGCCGCAGGCTCCTTATGGGAGCGACTTCAGTCGCGACGAACGAAGCGTTGGAGTGGCCGCGACAAAAATGGTGGCCGTGCTGCCCCTCTCCCAAAAGTGCGTCATGTGAACTGCCCGCCAATTCATTATAGGGGCCACCTCGACCGCGATGATTGAAGCGGCGTAGTTGCCGCGTAGCTGCGGCGATCGTAAGGCGTCGGGACTGAAGTCCCTCCCACAGTGCACACACCCAGTTCTCCGCGAGCCCTGTAGGAGCGGCTTCAGCCGCGACGAGCGAAGCGGAGAAGTCTCTCCAGTTGGGAAGTTGTCGGGGCTAAAGCCCCTCCTACAAAAGCTCAGGTGCGTCGCTGCAGCGACAGGCGCTGGATCGCCCCGCCGATGGCAGCCGCGATGCTGACAATGCGATTGAGGCAACTTCACACGCATGAGGATTGCCGAACGTGTCATCGCGTCAATCGCCCGAGACCGTAAAAGCCGCATCGATGCCCGATATGATCGCCACAGCACGAGGCGAAGAATCACACTAGCCGGTGCCGACGCTCGCACCGATAGGCACCGCATCCAGCTGCGCAATCGCATCCGCCACCACCGCATCGAACGGCGCATCCACGTCCACCGAGAGCACGTCCGGCTCCTCCAGCGGCAGCTCCAACGTATCGATCTGACTCTGCAACAGGTCCGGCGGCATGAAGTGACCGCTGCGCCGTGCCAGGCGTTCGGCGATCACATGCGCGGCCGCATGCAGGAACACGAAACGCATCGGCACGCCGCTGTCGCGCAGCTGCTGCCGGTGCACACGGCGCAACCCGGAAAAGGCAAGCACGACGCTTTGGCCGGCATCGACCGATTGGCGCAGGCGCAGCGCCAGCGCCGCCACCCACGGCACGCGCTGCGCATCGGTGAGCGGCACGCCGCGCGCCATCTGCGCCTTGGCCTCGGCGCTGTGGAAGTCGTCCGCGTCCAGGAACACGAGGCCGTAGTGCGCGGCCAGCGCCTGCGCGACGCTGGTCTTGCCGCTGCCGGAAATGCCCATCACGACGATGGCTTCGCTGCGCTGCGGCACGGAATTCTGGGATGTCGCGTCCATCACGAGCGGTTATACCTTGCACGGGGTTTGGCATGATGCGCGCGTCGGCGTTGGCGATGCGCGCAGCGTGGTGTAGCGTCGGCACGCCACGATCAACGCAACGTGCCTGGCGCTGTTCCAATCATCGCATGACCAACCGACAGGATCGCCGATGCCCACCCCGCCGCAACGCGCCGATGCCCCGCTGCGCTGGACCGAGAAGGTCGGCTACGGCATGGGCGACATGGGTTTCAATTTCTACTGGGCCAACATCTCCGCGTTCCTGCTGATCTTCTACACCGACACCATGGGCCTGCCGGCGGCGGCCGTAGGCACGATGATCCTGCTGACCAAGGTGGTCGACGCGGTCACCGATCCGCTGATGGGGGCGATCGCCGACCGCACCCGCTCGCGTTGGGGCAAGTTCCGGCCGTATCTGCTGTTCGCGGCGCTGCCGATGGCCGCCAGCGGCGTGCTGGCCTACACCACGCCGGATCTGGGCCAGGGCGGGCGGCTGGTCTGGGCCTACGTCACCTTCGGCTTGATGATGCTGATGTACACGGTGATCAGCATTCCGTATTCGGCGCTGTCGGGGGTGATCACCGCCGACAGCCAGCAGCGCACCACGCTGATCAGCTTCCGCTTCATCGCCGCCTTCGCCGGCACCACGCTGGTCAACTACGCCACGCTGGACATGGTGCGCTGGTTCGGCAATGGCGACGATGCGCAGGGCTGGCAACGCACGATGCTGGTCTACGGCATCGCCGCGGCGGCGCTGTTCGCGATCGTGTTCGCGACCACGCGCGAGCGGGTGCAGCCGCTGCCGCAGCCGCGCGCGCCGGTGCTGCAGGACATCGCCGACCTGCTGCGCAATCCGCCATGGCGGGTGCTGTTCGCGCTGGCGCTGATCATCATGATCACCATCGTCATGCGCGCCGGCGCCGGCGTGTACTACTTCAAGTACTACGTCGGCCGCCCGGACCTGACCGGCTGGTTCCTGGGCAGCTATTCGGTGGCGCTGGCGGTAGGCGCGGCGGGCACGCCGCTGCTGACCCGGTTGTGCGACAAGCGCCGGCTGATGATGTGGCTGATGGCGGTGGTCGGCGTGCTCAGCTGCGCGATGTTCTTCATTCCGCGCGAGGCGATCTGGGCGCTGTTCGCGATCAACCTGCTGATCGGCCTGACGCTGGGTCCGAAATCGCCGTTGGCGTTCTCGATGTATGCCGACACCGCCGACTACACCGAATGGAAGACCGGGCGCCGCGCCACCGCGATGACGTTCTCGGCGGCGACGTTCTCGCAGAAGCTCGGCGGCGCGCTGGCCTCGGCCTGTATCGCGTGGATGCTGGCGGGCATGGGCTATGTGGCCAACCAGGCGCAGAGCGATGCGTCGCAGCTGGGTATCGTGCTGCTGCTGACGGTGATCCCCGGTGCGGTCGCGTTCCTGGCGGCGTGGACGATGCGGTTCTACCCGCTCGACGATGCGGCACTGCTGCGTATCCAGCAGGAACTGGCCGTGCGCAAGCGCGCCGCGGAGGAGGCAAGCGCATGAGCGTTGGCAATGAGGCATCCCGCGAGGCAACCGATCTGCTGGCGCCCAGCGCCGACGGCGAACGCTACGAACTGCACAGCCCGACGGCGCTGCCCAATGCCGGCGGCTTCCTGTGGAACCGGCGGATGATGATCCAGGCGACCTGCCGCGGCTACGCCACCGCGCAGTTCATGCAACCGGAGCCGGCCAAGTACGCGCATGCGCCGAACCTGGAAGCCAGGACCTTCATGCAGCCGGAGCAGCCGTACTACGCGCATCATCCCGGGCGTTTCTTCTATCTCAAGGACGAGGACAGCGGTGCGGTCTATTCGGTGCCGTACGAGCCGGTACGGGCGACGCCGCAGGCGTTCCGTTTCTCGGTCGGCAAGCGCGACATCGCCTGGTGCGTGCGTTACGCCGAGATCGAGGTGGAGGTGCGCCTGCAGTTGCCGGTCGATGATACGGTCGAACTGTGGCAGTGCCAGGTGCGCAATCTGGACGGGCGCGCGCGGCGGATCGCGCTGTATGCGTATTTCCCGGTCGGCTACATGTCGTGGATGCACCAGAGCGGCGAGTACCGCGCCGACCTGGGCGGCATCGTCTGCCGCAGCGTCACGCCATACCAGAAGGTCGAGGACTACTTCCGCAATCGCGACTTCAAGGACTGCACCTTTCTGCTGCACGAGCTGGCGCCGGATGCGTGGGATGCGCGGCAATCGGCATTCGAGGGCGAGGGTGGCCTGCACGCGCCGAGCGCGGTGCTGCAGCCGCGGCTGGGCGGCAGCGATGCGCGCTACGAAACGCCCACCGCGGCCTTGCAGTACTGCCTGACGCTGCAGCCGCAGCAGGAACAGACGTCGCGTTTCCTGTTCGGCCCGGCACGCGACGATGCGGAGATCGCTGCGCTGCGGCAGCGCTATCTGTCCGCTGCCGGCTTCGCCGAAGCGGCGGCTGCGTACGGCGATTATTTGAACGAGGCGGCCGGCTGCCTGCACATCGCCACGCCCGATCCGTGCCTGGACAACCTGGTCAACCACTGGCTGCCGCGGCAGGTGTTCTATCACGGCGACGTCAACCGCCTGACCACCGATCCGCAGACCCGCAACTTTCTGCAGGACCATATGGGCATGAGCTTCCTGCGCCCGCAGACCGCACGTGCGGCGCTGCTGCATGCGCTGTCGCAGCAGGAAGCCAGCGGCGCGATGCCGGACGGCATCCTGCTGATCGAGGGCGCAGAGCTGAAGTACATCAACCAGGTGCCGCATACCGACCATTGCGTGTGGCTGCCGGTGTTCCTGTCGGCGTACCTGGACGAGACCGGCGATGCGGCGCTGCTCGACGAGGTCGTGGTCGGTGCCGACGGGCACGGCGCCAGCGTCGCCGGACGGCTGGACGCGGCGATGCGCTGGTTGCTCGGCGCGCGCGACGCGCGCGGGCTGAGCTACATCGCGCAGGGCGATTGGTGCGACCCGATGAACATGGTCGGCTATCGCGGCCGCGGCGTGTCCGGCTGGTTGTCGGTGGCCACCGCCTACGCGCTGCAGCTGTGGGCGACGCTCTGCGAACGTCATGGCCGCCAGGCGCAGGCGGCGGCGTTTCGCTCCGGCGCGGACGAGGTCAATGCCGCGGTCAACCGCGAACTGTGGGATGGCGACTGGTATGCGCGCGGCATCACCGACGACGGCGTGCGTTTCGGCATCAAGGACGACGCGGAGGGCCGCATCTATCTCAATCCGCAGAGCTGGGCACTGCTCGCGGGTACGGCGGATGCGGAGCAGCGCAAGCGTCTGCTGCAGGCGGTCGATGCGCAGCTGGACACGCCGTACGGGCCGACCATGCTGGCGCCGCCGTATACCGCGATGCGCGAGGACGTTGGCCGGCTCACGCAGAAGCATCCGGGTTCGGCGGAGAACGGTTCGGTCTACAACCACGCCGCCGCGTTCTACCTGCATGCGCTGTACGCGATCGGCGACGCCGACCGTGCCTGGCGCGTGTTGCGCGCGATGATCCCGGGGCCGGACCTGGCCGACTACCTGCAGCGCGGGCAGTTGCCGGTGTTCGTGCCGAACTATTATCGCGGCGCCTGGCGCGAGCTGCCGCGTACCGCCGGCCGTTCCAGCCAGTTGTTCAACACCGGCACCGCGGCGTGGCTGTACCGTTGCCTGATCGAGGGCCTGTTCGGGCTGAAAGGCGAGGGCGAGGCGCTGTGCGTGCGCCCGCAGTTGCCGTCGCACTGGAGGCAGGCCACGGTGCAGCGCCGGTTTCGCGGGGCGGTGTTGGAGGTGCGCATGCAGCGCGCTGCGGGGTGTGTTGCGCCGCAGGTCAGCGTGGATGGGCAGGTGCTGGACGTCGCGCGCATCGAGGGCATCGAGGCGGGGCGCCGTTATCGGGTCGAGGTGATGTTGCCGGAGGGGTGAGGGCGGCTCGGGCGATCGGGATGCGAATGGTATCTGTCGCGGCTGAAGCCGCTCCTACACTGGGCCCAGTCGCATGTCTGCTCCTGTAGGAGCGGCTTCAGCTGCGACAGGACGGCGCGCTATGCCCGCGCCTCATCCGCGGTGTCGATCAGGTCCTGCCATTGCAGCCGGGTGCTTGCCGCATCGTCGCTTTCCAGCAGGGCGCGGCGCGCGGCGCGGCGCATGGCGCGGCTGATCCAGGTCTGCAGGTCGCGGCCGGAGCGGCCTTCGCTGCGCTCGGCCAGCCAGGTGGCCGCCTCTGTTGCGTCGAATGCCAGCGGTTTGCCGTGCAACAGGCGCGCCACGATCGCGCTGCGTGCGGCGCGGTCGGGCAGGCCGATCTCGATCTGCCGGTCCAGCCGCGACAGCAGCGCCGGGTCGATCGCCGCGGCATGGTTGCTGGCGGCCAGCAGGAATACCTGCCCGGCCTGGCTGGCGACGCCGTCCAGTTCCTGCAGCAGCTGGCCGACGATCTCGCGGGTCAGCGCATCGTCGCCGTCGGCGCCGCGCGCCGGGGCGACGATGTCGATCTCGTCGACGAACACGATGCACGGCGCCTGCGCGCGGGCGCGCTCGAACGCGGCCTGCACGCGCTGGCCCGACTGGCCCAGGTAGGCGGCCTTGAGGTCGGCGCCGGTCAGGGCGATGAAGGCAAGTCCCGACTGGCTGGCCAGGATCCGCGCGAGCTGGGTCTTGCCGGTGCCGGGCGGCCCGTACATCAGGATCCCGCGCGGCACCGGCACGCCCAGCGTGGCCAGCGTCTCGGCATTGCGCAGTTCCTTGCCCAGGCCGACGAATTCCTCGATCACCGGTGCCGGCAGCACGATGTCGTTCCAGTCCAGCGGCGTCACCCGGGTGGACCCCTTGCCGCGCAGCAAGCGCAGTTGCGCCAGCAGCGCGTCGCCGTCGAGTTCGCCGTCCATGCACTCGGCGGCGACCCGCGCCACCAGCGTGTGCAGGTCGCGGCCGGACAGACCGCTGCTGTCGGCGACCACGCGCGGGTCCAGCGCCAGCGCGAAGCCGGCGCGTTGCAGTTCGCCGCCGAGGATGCGCGCGCGCGCATCGGCATCCGGCAGGCCGATGCCGATGCTGGCGGTGAAGCGCGACATCACCGCGTCGTCGAGCAGTCCGGGACGGTTGGTCGCGCCGATCACCAGCACCTGGCCGCGCGCCTCGTGGAAGCCGTCCCATTCGGCGAGGAAGGTCTGCACCAGCTCGGCGCCGAAGCTGTCGCTGTCCACGCCGCCGCGGCGCGCGAACACGCTTTCGCATTCGTCGATGAACAGGATCGCCGGCGCCTTGGTGCGGCAGCGCTGCCAGATCGCCTGCACCTTGGGGCCGGTGTGGCCGACGTGCGCGGCCTTCAGGTCGGCCACGCCCAGCGCTTCGAAATGGCAGCCGGCATGGCGCGCCAGCTTGCGCGCGATCAGGGTCTTGCCGGTGCCCGGCGGTCCGTGCAGCAGCATGCCCTTCGGCGCCGGCGTGCGCCCGGACACGAACAGGTCCACCAGCTTCAGGATCTGGTCCAGGGTGTTATCGGGCAGCGCCACGTCGGCCCAGTGGCGGTGGATGGCGTCCATGCTCTGCAGCCGCTGTTGCAGCATGCGCTGCTGGCTGCGCGCTTCCATCCACGCGTCCACGTGCCGGTGCAGCTCGGCGATCGGCTGCGATTCGGCCGCCGCGTTCATCGCCACGGCCAGCGCCAGGGCGTGCAGCTGCGCCTGCGCCTCGGCATCCAGCTCGGCGGCGATCGGGATCAGCGCCGCGGCGTGGGACGCGTCCGGCAACACCAGCAACGCTTGCACCTGCGGCTCCGGTTCGGCACCGTCGTGCAGCGCCAGCATGCGTGCGCCGAACAGGTCGCCGTGCGCCGCGGCGATCTGCCAGCGGCCCTGCAGTTCGCGCAGCGGCCATGGCGCGCGGGTGACGCGGTACGGAAAGGCGGCGTCGTGGCGGCTGTCGCTGGCGAACTGCAGCAGCGCCAGCGGCCGTTGCGCGAAACCGTTCAACCGCGCGCGTTCGTCGTGGCTGACATGCCGGGCCAGCAGTTGCGCGCCGCCGATCACCAGCAGCACATACGCCAGCAGCGACGGCAGCACGCGCTGCAGCAGCTGCAGGGTGTCGCGCTGCATGCCCAGATGGCGCCACCAGTCCAGATAGCCGCGCGCGTCGCCGAGCCAGTGCGCGCTCATCCATGGCAGCGCCAGCAGCAGGAAGGCGAGTAGCGCCAGCCGCCAGCGCCAGTCCGGCAGCAGCGGGCGCAACAGCAGCGCCGGCCACCACGCGCGGCGGCGTTCGCGGCGCAGCACCGCGCTCGCGGCCTGCGCGGCCTGCGCGACGAAATCGCGGCGGATCGTGGCCACGGCCTGTTCCACCGCCGGCAGATGCCGCTCCACCTCGGTTTCGGCAGCGGCCTGCCGCGCCTGCGCCTGCTGCAACTGGGTCTGCAGCCGCAGCCGTTGCTGCTGCAGATAGCTCGCCCGCGACTCGACTGGGACGGACGACATCAGCGTGGGCGGGTATAGGTGTTCACCGCACGGATCTTAGCGTGTCGCACCCGCGGCACTGCGCCGCCGCTGCACTGCGGCACATGGCCCCTCTCCCGCTGGGAGATGGGGTGGGGTGAGGGGACGGCCGCCGCGGCCCACGGCGGCGCCGCGCGTGCGCACGCGCTCACGTGCGCTGCACGTCCGGCGCGGCGAACGCGCGCGTCCACAGCAGCGGATCGCTGCCGTCGAGCAGCACCCAGCCTTGCGCGCGCGCGCGCACCGGATCCGCCAGCACCTGTTGCGGCGTGACCGTCACGTCGCCCGGCGTGCCCCACAGTCCGGCCCAGGCGTTGCCGCCGGCGTGGCCGGCCGCCTGGACCGCGCATTCGGCCAGCGCCACGGCGTCCTGCAGGCGCGCATCGGGCCGGCGGAACAGCGGGAACGGCGCTGCGCCGACCGACACCGTCAACGGCAGCAGTTCGCCCTGGCCGGCTTCCACGCGCAGGCGTTCGACCGCACCGCGCAGGTGCGCGGCCAGCGCGAACGCGGCCGCCGCGGAGGTGTCCGCGCGCACCACCAGGAATTCCTCGCTGCCCCAGCGTGCGATCAGGTCGCCGGCATCGCAGCTCTCGCGCAGGCAGCCGGCTAGCGCCAACAGCGCGCGGTCGCCGGCGGCATGGCCATAGCGCGCGTTCAACTCCTTGAATCCATCCACGTCGACCAGCAGGAGCGCACAGCGGCCGTCGGCCTCGCGCTTGTCCCGGCTCGGCGCGGCGAACAGCGCCTGCATCCGGCGTTCGGCTTCCGGCCTGTTCAGCAGCCCGGTCAGCGGATCGAGCAGGCTGCGTTCGGCCTCGCGGCGCTGGCGGCGGCGGTACAGGATCGCCAGGGCGACGCCGAGCGCCAGCACCAGCGCCAGGCCGATCGCGATGCGGCCGGCGTTGTCGGCGCGTGCCGCGCCCGTGTCGGCGATCGGCGGCAGCTTGCGCGCCGCATCGGCCTGCAGCTTGGCCAGCGAGACCAGGGTTTCGGCGCGGGCCTTGTCGCGGTCCATCGCGCGCGCCTGCTGCGCGTAGTGCGCCGCGGCGTCGGCATTGCCCAGCGCGGCATGGATTTCGCTGATCAGGTCCAGTCCGTTGCGGATCTCCGCGGCGAAGCGGCTGCGCTCGGACAGCGTCTGCGCTTGTTCGGCGTAGACCAGCGCGTCCTTGGCCCGACCCTGGTCCAGGCGCAGCCGCGCCAGGCGTTGCAGCGTCACTGCGGCGCCTTGCGGATCGCCGTCGGCCTGCTGCCAGTACAGCGCTTTCTGCAACATCGGCTCGGCACGCTCGGCGTGGCCGCCGGCGCGTTGGATCTCGCCGCGGTGGCTGGCGATACGGTGCAGGAACAGGTCCTGGTTGGCCAGCTTGACGGCCACCGCGGTAGCGCGATCGAAGGCGGCGTCGGCCTCGTCGTAACGCTTGAGCATCAGCAGCGCGTAGCCGTAGTTGTAGTACAGCATCATGTCGGCCTGCGCCGGCGGCCGTTGCAGCTGTTCGGCCAGGGCGATGGCCTGGCGGAAGTAGTGCAGCGCGCCTTCCGAGTCGTCCAGCGCGTCGCCGCGCATCAGCGCGATGCCGGCCAGCGCGCCGATCTGCGCGACGGTGTCGCCGCTGCGCTGCGCATCGGCCTGAATCTGCTCCAGCAGTTTCAGCGCACGCGTCAGCTGGCCGCCCTGCTGCAGCAGCGCCGCCGCCTGCAGGCGGCCGCCGTTACGGACGAGCGGCGGCAACCCCGGTGTCTGCAGCAATGCCAGCAAGCGCTCGGTCGTCGCTGCCGCCTGCGTGCTGTCGCCCAGCATCTGCTGCGCGGTGGCCAGGCAGCCGGTCGCCCGTACCTGCACCGGTACCGGCAGGCCGGGCATGGTCAGCAGGTCGTTGGCGATATCCCGCGAGGCGCTCGGCTGCTGCGCGATGCTGGTTTGGCAGCGCCGCAGCTGCGGTTCGTACGGATCGGCGCCGGGAACGGTCTGTGCCAGCACCGGACTTGCCAGCAGGCCTGCGGCCACGAACACGGCCCGGCCCAGGCCGGTGAACAAGGGAAACGTCATCGATTTGTAATCCAGGCGCGTCGAGCGGCGGAATCGGCCCGTGCAGCATGCGCGGCAACCTGCAGGTCCAGGGCCGCGTCGCATCCAGCGGGAAGACGGAGGTGGCTAATATAGCCGCAGTCCGCGTCCGCCTGCCGGCGGCGCTCCCGCCATTGGCCCGCGCATGCCCGACCTGCCTACGCCCCAGCGTTCCGCCGACCCGCCCGCCGCTGGCCCGCTGGCGTGCGCGTTGCGTTGGTGGCGCGCGATCCCGCTGGCCGACCGCGTCGACCGGCGCAACGCGGCGATGCTGCAGCTGGTACTGGTGTTCGTGGGCCTGTATCAGCTGATCGCGATGCTGATGGCATGGTGGCGGGCCGGCGCAGCCATCGACTCGGTCGCGTTGTGGTTGGCGGGATTCAATGCGCTGGCGATGTGGGTGTGCTTCGCGCTGTTGCGGCGTGGCGCGTTCCTGTGGGCGGCGCGGCTGTTCGTGGTGGTGAGCCTGGCGCTGCTGACCGTGGGCTATGCGCGTTGGGGGCTGGAAGCGCAACTGCGCGGCCAGCTCGGGCAGCTGCTGCCGGTACTGATCGGCGGGCTGTTGCTGAGCCGGCGCGCGCTCTGGGGCGCGGTGGCGTGGCTGGCATTGGTGGTCGCGCTGGGCGCATGGCGCGATGCGGCGCGCATGTTCTTCCTGCCGTCGCTATGGCCGCGGGTCCTGGAAGTGGCGGTGGGCAGCCTGGTCGGCTTCGTGGTGGTCGCACTGGTGCTGGACCAGTCGGTGGCGGCCCTGCGCGACAGCCTGGCGCTGGCGCGCAAGCGCGGCAACGACCTGGCCCGCTCGCGCGACCGGCTGCAACTGGAGATGCAGGAAAAGGAGCGTTCGCGCGACCAGCTGGTGCACGCCCAGAAGATGGAGAGCGTCGGCCGCCTGGCCAGCGGCGTGGCGCACGATTTCAATCATCTGCTCAGCCTGATCATGGGCTATGCCGCCCGTGCGCGCCGCAGCGACGATCCGCAGCAGCTCAAGGCCGCGCTGCAGGGGGCCGATGCGGCGGCGCGGCGCGCGGCGGCGGTGACCCGCAAGCTGCTGGATTTCAGCCGCCAGGAAGCGACGCGGCTGGAGGTGTTCGAACCGGCCGAGACGATCGCCGGCATGCGCCCGATGTTCGACCAGTTGTTCGGCCTGGGCGTGCAGGTGCGCCTGCACCTGCACGAGGCGCCGTGCCCGGTGCGCTTCGACCGCGCGCAGCTGGAACTGATCCTGCTCAATCTCGCCGCCAACGCGCAGCAGGCGATGCCCGAGGGCGGGCAGTTCGAGTTGACCCTGGCGCCGCGGCCCGATGCCACGCTGGAGATCGCGGTGCGCGACAGCGGCCACGGCATGAGCGAGGACGTGCGCGCGCGCTGCCTGGAGCCGTTCTTCACCACCAAGCCCAGCGGGCAGGGCACCGGCCTGGGACTGGCGGTCAGCGCCAACCTGATCGCCGCGGCCGGCGGCGCATTGCTGGTGGAGAGCGCGCCCGGGCAGGGCAGCGTGTTCCGCCTGCGGTTGCCGCTGCACGCCGGCGCGACGGCGGTCTCGTGAGCGGCGGCGAGCTAGACTGCGGCGAACGCACCGGGGACCTCGCCCTTGGTTTCTAGCTGGATCCTGCTGCTGGTGTCGGTCGGCTACGCGGCGCTGCTGTTCGCAGTGGCGTGGTGGGGCGATCGGCGGCCGCTGTACCCGGAACGACCATGGCTGCGCCCGGCGGTGTACAGCCTGGCGCTGGCGGTCTACTGCTCGTCGTGGACGTTCTACGGCGCGGTCGGCAGCGCGGTGCGCAACGGCGCCGGCTACCTGCCGATCTACCTGGGTCCGCTGCTGATGCTGCTGTTCGGCTGGCGCATCGTCGAACGGTTGGCGCTGATCGCGCGCAGCGAGAACACGGTGTCCATCGCCGACTTCATCTCCTCGCGCTACGGCCGTTCGCGGCGCCTGGCGGCGCTGGTGGCGGTGATCGCGCTGATCGGCGTGGTGCCGTACCTGGCGTTGCAGTACAAGGCGGTGGCGATGAGCCTGCAGGTGCTCAGCGGGCAGTCCAGCGCCGGGGCGCCGTTCTACGCCGATCCGGCGTTGTACGTGGCGCTGCTGATGGCGCTGTTCGCGACCTTGTTCGGCACCCGTCAGGTGGACGCCACCGAACACCACCACGGCATGATGCTGGCGATCGCGCTGGAATCGGTGGTCAAGCTGCTGGCGATGGTCGCGGTGGGCGTGTTCGCCTACGTGTGGTTGAGCGGCCGCGACGGGCAGGTGCTGCAGTCGGCGCGCACGCTGTTCCAGAACACGCCGCCGGTCGGCTTCATCTCGCAGACCCTGCTCAGCTTCCTGGCCATCGTGTGCCTGCCGCGGCAGTTCCACGTGGCGGTGGTGGAATGCAGCGACATCGGCGACATCCGCAAGGCGCGCTGGCTGTTCGGGCTGTACCTGGTGGTGATCTCGGCGATGGTGGTGCCGATCGCGTCGGCCGGCATCGCCCTGTTCGGCCATTCCGGCGAGGTGGCCCGCGACAGCATCGTGCTGGCGCTGCCGTTGGCCGAGGGCCGCACCGCGCTGGCGCTGGTCGCCTACGTGGGCGGGTTCTCCGCCGCCACCGGCATGGTCATCGTCTCCAGCATCGCGCTGGCGACGATGATCAGCAACGACCTGGTGATGCCGGTGCTGTTGCGCCGGCGCGGGCATCAGGCGGCCGGCGCCGACGTCGCCTCGCGGGTGTTGTGGATCCGCCGCCTGGCGATCCTGCTGCTGGCGCTGATCGCCTACGGCTACTACCGCAGCAGCAGCAACGACAGTTCGCTGGCCTCGTACGGGCTGATGGCCTTCGCCGCGGTGGCGCAGTTCGCGCCGGGTGTGATCGGCGGGCTGTACTGGCGCGGCGCCAGCCGCAAGGGCGTGGAGACCGGCATGGTGCTGGGCTTCGGCACCTGGATCTACACCTTGCTGCTGCCGGCGCTGACCCAGGCCGGCTGGCTGGCGCCGGGATGGCTGCACGACGGGCCGTTCGGCATCTCCTGGCTGCGCCCGCAGCAGCTGTTCGGCATGAGCGGCTGGGATCCGCTGGCGCACGGCACGTTCTGGTCGCTGCTGCTCAACGTCGGCACGATGATGCTGGTGTCGGCGCGCTGGCGCCCGGGCCTGGACGAGCGGCTGCGCGCGGCGCCGTTCCTGGAGCCGTATTCGCAGCGGCCGGCGGTGGCCGGCGATTGGCTCGGGCAGGTGCAGGTGGTCGATCTGCAGGCGCTGGCCGAACGCATGGTCGGCGAGCGCCACGCCCGCCGCGCCTTCGCCGAACAGGCGCAACTGCTCGGCCGCGAGCCGCAGCCCAATGCGGTGGCCGACCGCGTCTGGGTGCAGTTCACCGAACGCCTGCTCGCCGCCTCGATCGGCGCGGCCTCGGCGCGGCTGGTGCTGACCAGCCTGCTGCGCGGCTCGGGCATGGACCTGGGCGAAGTGGTGGCGGTGCTCGACGAGGCCGGGCAGGAGCTGCGCTTCAACCGCGAGATCCTGTCCACCACGCTGGAAAACATCAGCGCCGGGGTCAGCGTGGTCGATCCGGCGATGCGCCTGACCGCGTGGAACCGGCGCTACCAGCAGATGTTCGGCTACCCCGACGGCATGCTCTACGTCGGCCGCCCGGTCGCCGACCTGATCCGCTACAACGCCGAGCGCGGCGAACTGGGCGAGGGCCGCATCGAGGAACAGATCAGCCGCCGCATCGCGCATCTGCGCGCCGGCACCTCGCACGTGTTCGAGCGCACCCGCAGCGACGGCAAGGTGATCGAGATGCGCGGCCAGCCGCTGCCCGGCGGCGGCTACGTGACCAGCTACAACGACATCACCGACTACAAACGTGCCGAGCAGGCGCTGCTGGAAGCCAACGAGACGCTGGAGCAGCGCGTGGCCGACCGCTCGCGCGAGGCCGAACTGGCGCAGCAGTCCAAGACCCGCTTCCTGGCCGCGATCAGCCACGACGTGCTGCAGCCGCTCAACGCGGCGCGGCTGTTCGCCTCCGCCTTGCGCGAAGCGCACCAGAACGAGGAGCAGCGGCATCTGGCCGAGCGCGTGGACGCCTCGCTGCGTGCGGCCGAGGAACTGCTCGACGGCCTGCTCGACGTGTCGCGGCTGGACGCCGGCGGCATGCGCCCGACGATCGAGGACTTCGACGCCAGCGTGCTGCTGCGCGAACTGGCCGCGCAGTACACCCCGGTCGCCGCCAGCCGCGGCCTGCGCATGCATGTCTATGCGCGGCCGATCTGGGTGCGCAGCGACCGCCGCCTGCTGCGCCGCGTGCTGCAGAACTTCCTCGCCAATGCGCTGCGCTATACCCGCCAGGGCCGCATCGTGCTGGGCATGCGCGGCCGCGGCGCGGCGCTGGAGCTGCAGGTGTGGGACACCGGTCCGGGCATTCCCAAGCACCACATGCAGCAGATCTTCGAGGAGTTCCAACGCTACCAGCAGCCGTTCGACTGGGGCGAGCAGGGGCTGGGCCTGGGCCTGTCGATCTGCCAGCGCATCTCGCGCCTGCTCGGCCACGACCTGGATGCGCGCAGTGCGGTCGGCCACGGCAGCATGTTCTCGATCGCCGTGCCGCGGGTGGCACCGGTGCCGCAGAAGCAGCAGCGGCAGCAGCGCAGTGTCGCCAGCAGCGACTCGCTGGTCGGGCTGCGCGTGCTGTGCGTGGACAACGATCAGGAAATCCTCGACGGCATGCGCGCGCTGCTCGGCCGCTGGCAGGTGGAGGTGATCTGCGCCAGCACCGTGGACGAGGCGCTGCTGCTGGCGGCGCGCGCGCCCAACGTGATGCTGGTGGACTACCACTTGCACGACCGCCTGGACGGGCTGGACACGCTGGATGCGCTGCGCGAGGCGATGGTCGGCCCGGTCGCCGGCGCGCTGCTCACCGCCGACGGCCGCGACGAACTGAAACTGCAGGCCCGCGAACGCGGCTACCGGCTGCTGACCAAGCCGGTCAAGCCGGCCTCGCTGCGCGCCTTCCTCACCGCGTATCACGATCCGATCAAGAGCGATTAGCGCCGGTCGGCGCGATCGCGACAGCGCGCATTGCGCGGTCCGGCGTCGAGCATGTCGTGCGGCGAAGTTGCGTATCTGCAGTGTGTGCGTCGTTTGCCTGCGCCCGGCACGGCCTGCGTTGCGACCCGCGATCCGGCCCGGCTATGGTGGCAGCCCTTTCCGCCCGCCCGTCTGGACCGTCAGCGCATGAGCCCACCGCAAGACACCGCGATCCCGTCGTTGCCCCAATTGCTGGCGGCACTGGAGGCGGGACAGGCGCAGGCGCTGGAGCAGGGCGCGCGCCGCTACCTGCAGCACGCGCCTGGCGACGCCTTGGCCAGCAGCCTGCTGGCGATGAGCCTGCAGATGCAGGGCAATGCGGTGCAGGCGGCAGTGCTGTATCGCGAACTGACCGAACGGCAGCCGCAGGACGTGGCGCACTGGAACAACCTGGGCACCGCCTTGCGCGAGGCGCGCCGTTTCGCCGAGGCGCGGCAGTCGTATGCGCAGGCGCTCATGCTGACGCCGGGCGATGCGATGCTGCACCACAATCTGGGCCTGCTGGCGATGGACGAAGGCGACTATGGCGTCGCCCGCGAGCATCTGCTGGATGCGCATGGGTTGGCACCGGACTCGGCGCAACTGCGCGTCCACGCGGCGATGGCCTGCCACGAGTGCGGCGACTTCCAGCGCGTGGAGGCGCTGCTCGCGGACTGGGCGCAATGGCCTGCGCTGGACCCGGAGACCACGCTGGAACTGGCCTGGCTGCTGTCGCAGGCCGGCCACACCGACGCGGCCTGCGAGATGCTGCGCGCCTGCGCCACCGGACCGATGCCGCAACCGGAGCGCGCCTGGTCGCGCCTGGTGCTGGTGCTCGAGCGGGTCAACCAACTCGACGAGGCGCGGCGGGCGGCCGCACACCTGCCGCCGCCGGAGCGGATCGAGGACGTGGACGCGCGCCACGATGCGATCAATGCGCTGGCGGTGCTGGCGATGCGCGACGGGCAGTGGGACGCCGCGTACCGGCTGCTGCGCGGCCTGCTGTCCGCCGACGCGGCCACCGACACGCGCAAGCAGAGCAACCTGTTGTTCGCGATGGCCCGCGTCTGCGACCGCCTGGGGCGCCACGACGAAATGCTGGCGGCGTGCGCGCAGGGGCATGCCGGGCAGGTCGAGGGCGTCGCCTCGCTGGTGCCCGAGCTGCTTGCGGCGGGCGCGGCGCCGCTGCCGGTCGCGCGACGCCGCTGGGATCCGGTGCGCTACGCCGCCGCGCTGCCGGTGGCGGCGCCGCCGCGCGATGCTTCGCCGATCTTCGTGGTCGGGTTCCCGCGCTCCGGCACCACCTTGCTGGAACAGATGCTCGATGCGCATCCGCAGCTGTGCGCGATGGACGAACGGCCGTTCCTGCAAGGGCTGGCCGAGCGCAGCGAGCGCCGCGGCCTGGCCTGGCCCGATGGCCTCGGGGAGCTCGACGAGGCCGCCTGCGCGGCCCTGCGCGCCGACTACTGGCGGTCCGTACGCGGTGTGGTGCAGCTGCAGCCCGGACAACGCCTGGTCGACAAGAATCCGCTGAACCTGCTGCGCCTGCCGCTGATCCAGCGGCTGTTCCCCAACGCGCACGTGATCCTGGCGCTGCGCCATCCCTGCGACGTGCTGTTGAGCTGCTACATGCAGGCGTTCCGCTCCCCGGCCTTCGCGGTGCTGTGTTCCAGCGCGCAACGCCTGGCGCAGGGCTACGCCGATGCGATGGCGTTCTGGCTCTACCACGTCGAGCTGCTGCAACCGCGCGCGCTGGAGCTGCGCTACGAAGACCTGGTCGCCGATCCGCAGGCGCAGGTCGCGCGCTTGGGCAGCTTCCTGGAACTCGAACAACCGGAGCGGTTGCTGGAGTTCCAGCGCCATGCGCGCGCCAAGGGCTTCATCAGCACGCCCAGCTATGCGCAGGTGGTCGAAGGCATCAATCGCAAGGGCCTGGACCGCTGGCGCCCGTATCGCGAATTCTTCGAGCCGGTGCTGCCGCTGCTGCAGCCCTACCTGCAGCGCTGGGACTATCGCGTCGACTGATTCGGGCAGCCGCTTCGGCCCGCACCGGCGCCCATGGCGCCTTCCCCGTCCGCGCCTGTGGACGTACATGTTTTCGAACGGTGTAGCGATTATGCCAACCGCTGGCGCAATGCGGCACATCAAAACAACACTTTTCTTATAAAAAACTAACAAGTGCTTGACGGTTCCGATCGGTCCGCAAGTCCGAAGCATCCAACGAAGACGTCGCGCCCAGCGCGATTCGAACCGGTTCACGTCCGCGTGCACCGCTGGCGTTCTGTTGCCCATCACATGAGGTTTTCCCCAATGTCCGCACCAAAGAACAGACTCGCCCAGGCCATCTGCCTGGGATTGGCGACGCTTCCCGCCGCTTCGCTCTACGCACAGAGCGCCGACACCGCGGCGACGTCCGCCAGCGGCGCGGTCGACCTGGACCGCGTCACCGTGACCGGCTCGCTGGTGCGGCGCGTGGACGTGGAAACGGCCAGCCCGGTCACCGTGGTCGACCGCCAGCAGATCCAGCAGAGCGGCAAGCAGACCCTGGGCGACCTGATGCAGTCGCTGCCCGGCATCGCCGGCGATGCGACCAACCCGCAGGTCAACAACGGCGGCGGCGACGGCGCCTCGACCGTGTCGCTGCGCGGCCTCGGCGACCAGCGCACGCTGATCCTGATCGACGGCCGCCGCATCCTCAACAACGACATCAACTCGATCCCGGCCAGCATGATCGACCATGTCGAAGTGCTGAAGGTCGGCGCCTCGGCGCTGTACGGCTCCGACGCCATCGGCGGCGTGGTCAACTACATCCTGCGCAAGAATTTCGAAGGCGGCGAATTCTCCGCCAACTACGGCCAGGCCAGCCGCGGCGACGGCGCGCGCCAGGGCGGCACCTTCACCTTCGGCAAGACCTGGGATCGCGGCAACATCGTGGTCGGCCTCGACTACAACAAGCAGAAAGAGATCTCCTCGGCCAATCGCGCGTTCTCCAAGGACGCGCTGTACCTATCCAGCGGCAGCGTGTTGAAGAGCGGTTCCAGCCGGACCCCAGGCGGCTATTACAAGCTGCCTGCAAGCACCTTGGCCGCCAATGGCTGCAGCACCGGCGGCGCGATGACCAGCGACGGCGGCGGCGGCTACAAGTGCTACTCCTCCTCCGACGCCTACAACTACCAGTCGCAGAATCTGCTGATGACCCCGCAGCAGCGCGTCAACAGCTTCGTGCTCGGCAGCTTCAACATCACCGACAAGCTGCAGGCCTACGTCAACGCCTACCACAACCACACGATGGCGCATTACGCGATCGCGCCGCTGCCGTTCGATGCGCAGAGCGACGGCGTCACCATCGCCGCCGACAATCCCTACAACCCGTTCGGCGTCGAGTTCGGTCCCAACGGCTACGAATACCGCTCGCGCTTCACCTCGCTGGGCCAGCGCGAAGGCTTCTACGACACCACCACCGACCAGGACGTGCTCGGCCTGAAGGGCAGTATCGGCGACACCAGTTGGGTCTGGGACGCCAACTTCAACTACGGCCACTACCAGCAGCGCAACTGGAGCCACGGCTACGTGGACTACGCCGCGCTGCAGGACGCGATCAACGCCGGCGAAGTGAATATCTTCGACCAGAGCGATGCCAATACCGTGTCTTGGCTGAACAGCCACGAATCGATCCCGCGCTATCAGACCACGCACATCAGCCGCCAGTGGGAAGCCAGCGCCAACGGCAGCGTGTGGGAACTGCCGGCAGGCAGCGCGCTGTTGGCGGTTGGCGCGCTGTACCGCAAGGAAAGCCTGGACTACACCGTGTCCAGCAATGCGCTGATCAACAGCGAGAACACCTGCGATATCTCCTCCGAGGCCTGCTCCTCGCCGCTGAGCGGCTCCTTCAGCGTGAAGGAAGCCTATGCGCAGCTGTTCATCCCGGTTTTGGCGCAGTCCTCGCCGATTGGCGCGCTGAATGTCACCCTGAGCGATCGCTTCTCCGACTACAGCAGCGTCAATTCGACCAACAACAGCGCCTCGTTCCAGCTTGAGTGGCGCCCGATCCACGACCTGATGGTGCGTGGCACCGTGGCGCAGGTGTTCCGCGCGCCGACCATCTACGATCTGTACCAGGGTCCGACCGCGAACTCGCCGACCTTCACCGATCCGTGCATCGGCTACAGCGGCAGCGGCCACGAGAACGCCTGCGAAGGCGTGGAAACCGGCTGGACCGGCTCGGGCCTGTCGCAGACCAACGCGATCGTGTCTGGTTCCACCTACGCCAACTACGACTTGAAGCCGGAGAAGGGCACCTCCTACGACTATGGCATCGTCTACAGCCCCGAGTTCGTGCAGGGCCTGTCGTTCAACCTCGACTGGTGGAAGGTCAAGCTCGACGACCTGATCCAGTCGATCTCCGCGCAGACCGTGGCCAACATCTGCTACAACGACAACAGCAGCCCGTACTGCAGCTACATCCACCGCTATGCGGCCGGCACGGTCAGCGCCGGCAACATCGACTACATCGAAACCCCGGTGGTCAACATCGGCAAGCTGGACACCCAAGGCATCGACTTCGGCGCCAACTACGCCCTGCCGGACACCGCGTTCGGCAAGTTCACCCTGGCCCTGGACAGCACCTACCTGCAGCGCTACGACATCGACACCGGCGACTCGGTGGTGCACATGGCCGGCAAGTACAACTCGTCCTACGGCAACTACGCACGCTGGCGCGCGCGCGGCCAGATCGGCTGGAAGCTGGGCAACTGGGACGCCACCTGGACCACGCGCTGGATCGGCAAGATCCAGGTCGGCAGCACCGACCTGTCGGAGAACATGTCTGCCGATGGCTCGGAAAAGGGCGTGGTGCTGAACTACGGCAGCTACATGTACCACGCGCTGCAGTTGGGCTACGACATGAGTGACGCCAACATCCGCTTCGATCTGGGCGTGGACAACCTGTTCAACAAGCAGCCGCCGGTGCTGTACCAGAACAACGTGTTGAACGCGAACACCGACGTGAGCACCTACGACACGGTCGGCCGTTACTACTGGATGCGCGCCACCTATCGGTTCTGAGGGATGTCGGCCAGCGTCGCCTGCGCTTGCAGGCAGGCCGGCTCGTGACACGCGGCGCGCCCAACCGGGCGCGCCGTTTTTCGTTGAGGGGGTATCGATGACAGCGAGACGGGACGATCCATCGGCGCGGCTACAGGCGCTGTGGCGTGGCTTCGAACAGGGGCGACTCGCGCAGGTACAGGCGGCGACCATGGCCTGGCAGGCGCAGGGCGACGCACCGCCGGCGTTGGACCTGCTGTTGGCCGCGCTGGCGCAGGAGGCGGGACTGTGGACCCATGCCACCGATCTGTACCGGGGTGTGGTGCAACGAGGGGGTGGGCTCGAAGCGCCGGCGCGGATGGGCTGGGCCGCGATGCTGTCGGCGCAAGGCGATGCGGCGGGCGCCGAAGGCATTCTGCAAGACTTGCTGCGCCACCAGCCGGACCATTACATCGCCCATCTGCGGCTGGGCGAACTGCGCGCGGCACGCGGTGACGCACACGCGGCCGTCGGCAGCTACTACGCGGCCGTCGTGCATGCCCAGCGCCAAGGCCGCTGGCTGAGCGACGACAGCACCGCGCCGGCGTTGCGCGACCGCGTGCGCAGCGCGATGGCGGCAGTGGATGCCGGCCGCCGCGATCTGTTCCTCGGCTTGCTGCAACCGTTGCGCCGCGATTACGGCGCCGACGCGCTGGATCGGGTCGAGCGCGGCTTGCTGGCCTATCTGGGCCTGCTGCCGGCGCAATACGCCGATCCCTTGCAACGGCCGACCTTCTTCCACGTGCCCGACGTACCGGCCGCCGCGTATCCGCCGCTGCACTTGTTCCCGTGGTTGCAGGAGTTGGAACAGAGCACCGCGGCGATCCGCGCCGAGATGCTGGCCACGCGCGAGCAGGCCGACGCGTATGCGCCGTTTCTCGGTACGTCCACCGACCAGCTGCCGCCGGGACTGCTCGCCGGCGAGCGCGGCAGTCCCGCGTGGGATGCGTATTTCTTCTACCGCCATGGGCAGCGCGACGACGCGCATGCGCAGCAGTGCGCGCAGACCACGGCCGCGCTGGAGCGCACGCCGTTGGTGCGCATCCGCGCGCACGCGCCGGAGATCTGTTTTTCGGTGTTGGCGCCGGGCACCCACATCCTGCCGCATCGCGGCGTCACCAACACCCGCCTGACCGTGCATCTGCCGCTGCTGGTGCACGGCGATTGCGCGCTGCGCGCCGGCGGCCAGCTGCACGTGTGGCAGGAAGGGCGGGCGATGGTGTTCGACGATACCTTCGAACACGAGGCCTGGAACCGCAGCGACCGCCACCGCGTGATCCTGCTGATGGACACCTGGAACCCGCACCTGCAGCCGGTCGAACGCGAGGCGGTGACGCGCCTGGTCGAAGGCATCGGCGATTTCAACGCGTAGGTGGCGCAGTGAACCGCAACCGACAGCGCAACGCGAGACAAAGGAAACGACACGCATGAAGCACGCCGATCTTCGCCACTACGTCCGCGTCTACGACGCAGCGCTGGATGCCGGCTTCTGCAGCCAGCTGGTCGCGCAGTTCGAACGCACGTCGGCGCAGCACCGCCACAATGGTGCCGGTGCGCGTGCCGGCCTGGACGACAGCGCCTGGACCGAACTCAACGTGACCCGGGCGGCCGATCCGGCCTTCCAGGGGTTCTTCATCGAACAGGTGCGCGCGGCGCTGGCGCGCTACAACGCCGATCTGGGCCTGTCCGCAGCGGTGCCGTGGCGCCCGCGCCTGGCCGACCTGCGGATCAAGCGCTATCGCGCCAGCGCCGGCGAGCGCTTCCAGCCGCATTTCGACGCCTGCGACGAGGAGACCGGCCGCTACCTGGTGCTGCTGTGGTATCTCAACGATGTCGCCGAGGGCGGGCAGACCCGCTTCGTCGACCTGGACCTGGAGGTCGCGCCGCGCACCGGGCGCCTGCTGATGTTCCCGCCGTACTGGATGTACATGCACGCCGCCCTGCCGCCGCGCAGCGGCGACAAGTACATCCTCTCCACCTACCTGGAATTCACCGCCAAGCCGGCGCCGCCACAGGGCTGAGCCGGCAGCGGCGGGCGTGCGCGGATCAGCCCGCGCCGTGCAGGTGTTCGAACAGGATGGTGCTGCCGATCGCGATCAGCAGCGCGCCGCCGACGATCTCCGCGCGCTTGCCGGCCAGGGTGCCGAGCACGCGGCCGAGCATGATGCCCAGGGTCACCATGGTCAGCGTGCACAGGCCGATGACCACCGCGACCTCGGCGATGTTGACGTCGAGGAAGGCCAGGCCGACGCCCACCGCCATCGCGTCGATGCTGGTGGCCAGGCCGGTCGCGGCCAGGTTCCAGAAGCCGTGGCGCTTGGGCGCTTCGGCGGCAACCTCGGGCGCCTCGGGCTTGAGCCCGGCGACGATCATGTGCACGCCGAGCGCGCCGAGCAGGCCGAACGCGATCCAGTGGTCGAACGACACCACGTACTTGGAAGCGGCCTGGCCGAGCGCCCAGCCCAGCACGGGGGTCAGCGCCTCGATGCAGCCGAAGATCAGGCCGGCGCGCAGTGCGTCGCGCCACAGCGGTTTGCGCATGGCCGCGCCCTTGCCGACCGCCGCGGCGAAGGCGTCGGTGGACATGGCGATGCCGAGCAACAGAATCGAAAGAAACGACATGTGGGGACCACGCCGGGGCAGAAGACGAACGACGAGCGCGCGCGCCCGGCTTTCGCCACGCAAGCTCGCCGCTGGTCTCGCCAACCGAGATGGTTGCCCGCACCACGGCGCAACGGCCGAGTGTGTTGATGCGGGCGCTGTCCGGATACGCGGGACAGCAGGCTACTCCCCAAGGGACGCGCAGTCTAACAGCGGCGAATGCCGACGAATACGCTTCGAACGCACGCGAACCTGCAGCTTTTTTTCTTAGCAACAGCTATATGCTCGGACGTCGAGGGCACGGCGGCGTCGGTGCACCGAAGCCGATTCGGGAAGCCGATCCGGTGCGCGGCAGCCATCGCTGGGTGTGCAAGCGATGGCCTGCAATGCGCGAACAGCGGTCGCGGCTGAAACCGCTGCTGCAGGGCTACGTCGAGGTCCGATGCCATCCCCTGTAGGAGCGGCTTCAGCCGCGACCGAAAACCTCCAGGGCCGCTACAGCCCGTGGAGTGCGCTGCGAGTGCCGCGATATGGAAACCCCGCCTGCGAGTGCAGCCGCACCGGCCTCGCGCGCAGCGACCAAGCCACGCCACGCCGCGGTGAATCTTGGCGCACGCATCCGCCAGAACCCAGCGCGCTCAGTCCTCTTCCAGCGGCAGCACGATGGCGTCGCTGTCGATGGCCAGCTTGCCGGCCATCAGCACCGCCTGGGTGCGGTTGGTGACGCCGAGCTTGCGCAGGATCGCGGTGACGTGGGCCTTGATGGTGGCTTCGGACACGCCCAGGTCGTAGGCGATCTGCTTGTTGAGGCGGCCGGCGCCGAGCATCTGCAGCACACGGAACTGCTGCGGGGTCAGTTCGCGCAGGCGCTGGCCGACCTCGCGCTCGGCGCGGTCGGTGGGCGGCAGGTTGTGCGCCTCCGGCGGTGCCCAGCGCTCGCCGTCCAGCACCGTGCTCAGGGCCAGGCCGATGGTGTCCGAATCGGCCGACTTGGGAATGAAGCCGAACGCGCCGTGGTCCAGCGCGCGGCGCATCACCGTCGGTTCCTCGCGCGCGGACACCACCACCACCGGCAACTGCGGATGCAGCGCGCGCATGTGCACCAGCGCGCTGAACCCCTGCGCGCCGGGCATGTTGAGATCCATCAGCAACAGGTCGGCATCGGCGTGATGGTCGGCCAGCGCGTACAGCGCCTCGACGCTGTCGGCCTCGTACAGCTGCACCCCCGGCATCACCCGCTGCACCGCCCCGCGCAGCGCCTCGCGGAACAGGGGGTGGTCGTCGGCGATCAGCAGGGTAGGCATGTGGGGGGCCGGGAATGGAGAATCGGGAATGGGGAATGGCAACGGCAAAAGCAGGATGTCGGGCGCCTTAGGTGATGAAGCGATCGGGGAACGGCTTTTCCCATTCCCCATTCTCGATTTCCCATTCCCGAACGAACGACCAGCGCGTCAGCGCGTCAGTCGTTCGTTAACAAGCGAATCGACCACCGACGGATCGGCCAGGGTCGAGGTATCGCCGAGCTGGTCGGGCGCGTTCTCGGCGATCTTGCGCAGGATGCGGCGCATGATCTTGCCCGAGCGGGTCTTGGGCAGGCCCGGCGCCCATTGCAGGTGGTCGGGCGCGGCGATCGGGCCGATCTCCTTGCGGACCCAGGCCACCAGTTCCTTGTGCAGGGCGTCGCTCGGCTGCTCGTCGGCCACCAGGGTCACGTAGGCGTAGATGCCCTGGCCCTTGATGTCGTGCGGGAAGCCGACCACCGCGGCCTCGGCCACCTTCGGATGCGAGACCAGCGCGCTCTCCACCTCGGCGGTGCCGATGCGGTGGCCGGAGACGTTGATGACGTCGTCCACGCGGCCGGTGATCCAGTAGTAGCCGTCTTCGTCGCGGCGGCAACCGTCGCCGGTGAAGTAGCTGCCCGGGTAGGTGCGGAAATAGGTGTCGATGAAGCGCTGGTGGTCGCCGTAGACGGTGCGCATCTGCCCCGGCCACGAGTCGCGCAACACCAGGTTGCCTTCGGTGGCGCCTTCCAGGAGTTCGCCGTCGGCATTGACCAGGGCCGGCTGCACGCCGAAGAACGGCAGCGTCGCCGAGCCGGGCTTGAGGTCGATCGCGCCGGCCAGCGGGGTGATCAGGATGCCGCCGGTCTCGGTCTGCCACCAGGTGTCCACGATCGGGCAGCGGCCGTCGCCGACCACATCGTAGTACCAGCGCCAGGCCTCGGGATTGATCGGCTCGCCGACGCTGCCGAGCAGGCGCAGCGACGCGCGCGAGGTGCGCTTGACCGGCGCCTCGCCCTCGCGCATCAGCGCGCGGATCGCGGTCGGCGCGGTGTAGAAGATCGTGACCTTGTGCTTGTCGATGACCTCCCAGAAGCGCGACACGTTCGGGTAGTTGGGCACGCCTTCGAACATCAGCGCGGTGGCGCCGTTGGCCAGCGGCCCGTAGACGATGTAGCTGTGGCCGGTGACCCAGCCGACGTCGGCGGTGCACCAGTAGATGTCGTCCTCGCGCAGGTCGAACACGGTCTCGTGAGTGTAGGCCGCGTACAGCAGGTAGCCGGCGGTGGTGTGCAGCACGCCCTTGGGCTTGCCGGTGGAGCCGGAGGTGTAGAGGATGAACAGCGGATCCTCGGCGTTCATGCGCTCGGGTTCGCACTCGGCCGGCTGGCTGTCGACCACGTCGTGGAACCAGCGGTCGCGCGGGGCCTGCATGTCCACCGCGCCGCCGGTGTGGCGCACCACCAGCACGGTTTCCACGGTGGTGGTGCCGGGCAGCTTCAGCGCCGCATCGACGTTGGCCTTGAGCGGGATCTTCTTGCCGCCGCGCAGGCCCTCGTCGGCGGTGATGATCAGCTTGCTGCCGCAGTCGATCACCCGGTCCGCGATCGAGTTGGGCGCGAAACCGCCGAACACCACCGAGTGGATCGCGCCGATGCGCGCGCAGGCCAGCATCGCCACCGCCGCATCGGGAATCATCGGCAGGTAGATGGTGACGCGGTCGCCCTTCTTGACCCCGAGCGCGCGCAGCGCATTGCCCAGGCGGCAGACGCGTTCGTACAGCTCGCGGTAGCTGACGGTGTAGGACGGCGCGTCCGCGCTGTCCGGCTCGAACAGCAGCGCGGTCTTGTCGCCGCGCGTGGCCAGCTGCCGGTCCAGGCAATTGACGCTGGCATTGAGCTCGCCGTCGTCGAACCAGCGGATATGGAAATCGTCCAGGGCGAAGTTCACGTCCTTGATCCGGGTCGGCTTCTTGAACCAGTCCAGGCGCTCGGCGGCCTGGCCCCAGAACGCCTCCGGCTGTTCCACCGATTGCCGGTACAGGGTCTGGTACTGGGTCTTGTCGACCCGTGCCCGGGCGGCGAACTGGGGATCGACGGGGTAGATATCAGCCATGGTGCCCTCTGCAATGAACGGGGCGCCGCATGCGGCGGCGCGTCATGGCGCAGTTTGCCGCATTCACCGTTAAGCGCGCACGCGCCGGGCTTTAGACGATGGTCGTAAACCCCGCCCCCGTTCGACTAATGGCCAATAGGCGCGACCGGCCGCGGCGCGCACTGTGCACCCAGCCGTGCCTGCGCGCGGCGGACATCCATTATTCGGGAGGGAGTAATGAGCAACCGCATCGCATCCTTGGCACGGCGCCCGTTGGCCGCCGCGCTGTTCGTCGCGCTGATCGCCCCGGGCGCGGCCTTCGCCCAGAGCGGCAAGACCCCGTCGGCGCGCGAACAGGCGCTGGAAGCCCGCGTGGCTGAACTGGAGCGCCAGGTCCAGCTGCTGCTGTCCTCGCAGCAACAGCAGCAGGGCCAGATCGCGCAGACCCAGACAGAGGTCGCGGCGGTCAAGTCCAGTCAGGCTGCCGCTCCGGCGCTGCCGGCCGGCAAGGCGCCGATCCAGGTGACCACGATCACCCCCGGCGCCGCGCCCGGCACCACGTTCAAGGTCGGCGGCTTCATCAAGGCCGATTTCCTGGCCACCCGCACCGGCGACGGCCAGCTCGCCGACGATGCCACCGGCCGCGCGCTGTACCTGCCCGGGCAGACGCCGGTCGGCGGCGGCAAGTCCGGTACCGACTACAACGCGCACGCCAAGTTCTCGCGGATCAACTTCGGCGTGGACAGCGTCACCGACGCAGGCAACAAGGCCGGCGCGCTGGTGGAGCTGGATTTCTTCGGCAATTCGCTGGGTACCCAGACCGCCACCAACACCTACGGCGCCACCCTGCGCCACGCCTACATGTACTGGAACCACTGGCTGGCCGGCCAGACCTGGTCGAACTTCATGGACCCGGCGGCGCTGCCGGAAGCGGCCGACTTCATCGGTCCCACCGACGGCGTGATCTTCGTGCGCCAGGCGCAGGTGCGCTACACCAACGGTGGCTTCAGCGTCGCCTTGGAGAACCCGGAAACCACCATCTACAACCGCAGCGCGACCGGCGTGATCACCAGCGCCAGCTCCGACCGCGGCGCGCTGCCGGACCTGACCGTGCGCTACGGCTGGAAGGGCGACTGGGGCAGCTTCGGCATCGGCGGCCTGCTCGGCCAGCAGAAGGTGGACAACCGCGCCACCGGCGCCGACGCCAGCAAGGTCTCCGGCGGCCTGACCCTGGGCGGCAAGTGGGTGGCGGGAGACAGCGACAGCCTGTTCTACCAGCTCAGCGGCGGCGAAGGCATCGGCCGCTACGTCGGCCTGGGCATCGCCCAGAACGCGGTCTACGACGCGGCCGACCGCGACCTGGACACGGTCGGCGTGGTCGCCGGCTACATCGGCTGGCGCCACGCGTTCTCGCCGAAGTTGCGCACCAACCTGATCTACGCGCGCAGCGACTACGACAACGACACCGCGCTGACCGGGCTGGGCGTGACCAAGAGCGTGCAGAGCATCCGCGGCAACATCTTCTACACGCCGATGCCCAAGGTCGATGTCGGCGCCGAGCTGATGTACGGCAAGCGCGAGATCGAAAGCGGCGCCAAGGGCGACATCACCCGCCTGCAGTTCACCACCAAGTACAGCTTCTGAGGCTGCGGCGGCGCGGCGCCCGGGAGGGCGCGCCGCGCTGCCGCGGACTCGCCATGCACCCGCGACGGACCGCGCCACCCGACCATCCTGACCGCCACCGCCACACCACCCGCTTCGGAGGGGAAGCTTCCTATGTCCAGCACCGCCATCAACCCGTCGGGTCAGCCCCTGACCAAGGGCCACAAGAAGGTCATCTTCGCCTCCAGCCTTGGCACCGTCTTCGAGTGGTACGACTTCTACCTGTACGGCTCGCTCGCCGCGATCATCGCCAAGCAGTTCTTCAGCGGGGTCAACGAGACCACCGGCATGATCTTCGCGCTGCTGGCCTTCGCCGCCGGCTTCTTCGTGCGCCCGTTCGGCGCCGCGTTCTTCGGCAGCCTGGGCGACCGCATCGGCCGCAAGTACACGTTCCTGGTCACCATCCTGATCATGGGCATCTCCACCTTCCTGGTCGGCGTGCTGCCCAACTACGCCAGCATCGGCGTGGCCGCGCCGGTGATCCTGATCGTGCTGCGCCTGGCCCAGGGCCTGGCGATGGGCGGCGAATACGGCGGCGCGGCGACCTACGTCGCCGAGCACGCGCCGCCGGGCAAGCGCGGCCTGTACACCAGCTTCATCCAGACCACCGCCACGCTGGGCCTGTTCCTGTCGCTGCTGGTGATCCTGGTGTGCCGCCTGACCTTGGGCACCGAGGCGTTCGAGGCCTGGGGCTGGCGCATCCCGTTCCTGGGTTCGATCATCCTGCTCGGCGTGTCGGTGTGGATCCGCCTGCAGCTGAGCGAATCGCCGCTGTTCCAGCAGATGAAGGCCGAGGGCAAGGGTTCCAAGCAACCGTTCCGCGACAGCCTCAAGGACGGCAACTTCAAGCTGATGCTGATCGTGCTGCTCGGCGCCACCGCCGGCCAGGCCGTGGTCTGGTACGGCGGCCAGTTCTACGCGCTGTTCTTCCTGCAGAGCACGCTCAAGGTCGATCCGACCGTGTCCTACCTGCTGATCGCCGCGGCGCTGGCGCTGGCCACCCCGTTCTTCCTGTTCTTCGGCTGGCTGTCGGACAAGATCGGGCGCAAGAAGATCATCATGCTCGGCTGCCTGCTGGCGGCGGTGACCTACATGCCGCTGTTCAAGGGCATCACCCACTTCGCCAACCCGGCGGTGGAGGAGGCGCGCAGCAAGTCGCCGGCGCAGGTGCTGGCCGATCCGGCCACCTGCAGCTTCCAGTTCGATCCGGTGGGCGTGCGCAAGTTCACCAGCTCCTGCGACGTGGCCACCGCCGCGCTGACCAAGGCCGGCGTGCCGTACGAAGTGCAGCCGGCCGCGCCGGGTTCGCTGGCGCAGGTGCGCATCGGCGGTAGCCAGGTCGCGTCCTACGAGGCGGCCGGCCTGAGCAAGGCCGACGCCAAGCCCAAGGCCGATGCCTTCGGCAAGGAGCTCAAGGGCGCGCTGACCGCGGCCGGCTATCCGGAGAAGGCCGATACCGCGCGCATCAACATCCCGATGACGATCCTGCTGCTGTGGGTGCTGGTGCTGTACGTGACCATGGTCTACGGCCCGATCGCCGCGTTCCTGGTCGAGCTGTTCCCGACCCGCATCCGCTACACCTCGATGTCGCTGCCGTACCACATCGGCAACGGCTGGTTCGGCGGCTTCCTGCCGGCGATCTCCTTCGCCCTGGTGGCCGGTACCGGCAACATCTACTACGGCCTGTGGTATCCCATCGGCATCGCGCTGATGACCCTGGTACTGGGCACGCTGTTCCTGCGCGAAACCCGCAACGTGGACATCACCAAGTAAGCGGACTCGCCCTTGCGCCGGATGCGTCCGGCACTGCGACGCCGGCCCCGTGCCGGCGTCGTCGTTTGCGCGGCATGCCAGCGGCGCTGGAACCGACGGCGGCGGCAGGCGATTACCATGCGCGCTGGACACACAGGCAGATCGTCGCATGCGCTACCGCTGGATCCTGTTTGATGCCGACGACACGCTGTTCCGCTTCGATGCCTATGCCGGCCTGCAGCGCATGTTCGCCGGCTACGGGGTGGCCTTCGCCGAGCAGGACTACGCCGACTACACCGCGCTCAACCGGCCGTTGTGGGTGGAGTACCAGAACGGCGCGATCACCGCGCTGCAGCTGCAGCAGCGCCGCTTCGCGGGCTGGGCGCAGCGCCTGCAGACCGCGCCGGAGACCTTGAACGATGCGTTCCTGGCGGCGATGGCCGAACTGTGCGCGCCGCTGGACGGCGCGGTGGCGCTGCTCGACGCGCTGCGCGGGCGCGCGCGGCTGGGGCTGGTCACCAACGGCTTCACCGCGCTGCAGCAGGCGCGGCTGCTGCGCACCGGCCTGCACGACCGGTTCGAGGCCGTCGCCATTTCCGAGCAGATCGGCGTGGCCAAGCCGCACCCGGACATCTTCGCGCACGCGCTGGCGCAGTTGGGCGATCCGCCGCGCGCGCAGGTGCTGATGGTCGGCGACAACCCGCACGCCGACATCGCCGGTGGCCTGGCCGCGGGACTGCACACCTGCTGGATCAACGCGCACGGCCTGCCGGCGCCCGAGGGCATCGTGCCGCATTACGAAGTGGCGACGCTGGCGCAGTTGCAGGATTTGCTGCTCGAAGCGACATGACCGCCCGTCGCGCCGCCGCGCGCCCTCGCTGACGCGCACTCTGCACGCCGCCGCGCCCCTTCGCCGCCGCGCACCCTGTAGGAGCGGCTTCAGCCGCGACACACCGGTCGGCGCAGGCCATGCGTGCTGAGGGAGGAATCGAAACGCTTGCAGGATGGTCGATGGCAGGCATCTGACGCCGTCGGGGCAAGGCCCCGTCTGCACGGCGGCGGCGCAACGATCGGCCGGTTGTGGGAGCGACTTCAGTCGCGACGCGGCAAACCCTCGGTCACCCGCCAAGCGCGCTCCGGCATGGCCGCTACCATGGCCGGCCGACGCCACGCCACCGCCTGTCCTGCATCGCCCGCATCGGAGCCAGGTGCCGCATCGTATAGTGCGCGCATGTCCATTTCCGACCCCACTTCGAGCGCCACCGACACGCCGCTTGCCGACCTGCCGGTCACCCTGCAGCGGCTGCGCGCGGCCTGGCAGGCGGCCAAGCCTGACCAGGCGCAACGCCGCGACGACCTGCTGCGGCTGCGCGCGGCACTGAAGCGGCGCCTGCCGGAGATGGCCGATGCCATCGCCGCCGATTTCGGCCATCGCTCGCGCCACGAATCGCTGCTCGCCGACGGCATGACCGTGCTCGGCGAAATCGATCATCTGCTTCGCCACCTCAAGCGCTGGATGCGGCCGCAGCGCGTCGGCGCCGGTTGGCGGCTGTGGCCGGCGCGCGCCGAAGTGCGGCCGGTGCCGGTCGGCGTGGTCGGGGTGATCGCGCCATGGAACTACCCGGTCAACCTGGCGCTGATCCCGCTGGCCACCGCGATCGCCGCCGGCAACCACGTCTACCTGAAGCCGTCCGAGCACACCCCGCGCACCGCACAGTTCCTGCAGTCGCTGCTGGCCGAGGTGTTCCCGCCGCAACGGGTGGCGGTGGCGCTGGGCGCGGCCGAGGTGGCCGGCGCCTTCGCCGCGCTGCCGCTGGACCATCTGGTGTTCACCGGCTCCACCGCGGTCGGGCGCAAGGTGATGGCGGCCGCCGCGCCGAACCTGACCCCGCTGACCCTGGAACTGGGCGGCAAATCGCCGGCCATCGTCTGCGCCGACTATCCGCTCGCGCAGGCCGCCGCGCGCCTGGCCACCGGCAAGTGGTTCAACGCCGGGCAGACCTGCATCGCCCCGGACTACGTGCTGATCGATGCCGGCCGCAGCGCGGCGCTGGTGCAGGCGCTGCGCGCGCAGGTGCTGGCGCGCTACGGCGACTTCGCCGCGGCCGACGACTACACCCGCATCGTCAACGAGGGCCAGTACCGACGCCTGCGCGGCTACCTGGACGACGCGCGCGCGCGCGGCCTGGAGGTCGTCGAACTGGCCAGCGTCGAACCCGAGCGCGCCGAACGCGAGCGCCTGATCGTGCCGACCGTGGTGCTGCAGCCCGGCGACGATGCGCTGCTGATGCAGGAGGAGATCTTCGGCCCGATCCTGCCGCTGCGCAGCTACCGCACGCTGGACGAGGCGATCGCGCTGGTCAACGGCCGCGACCGGCCGCTGGCGCTGTATCCCTTCAGCCACGACCGCGCGCAGGTGGAGGCGATCCTGCACGCCACCGTCGCCGGCGGCGTCACCGTCAACGACAGCCTGCTGCACTTCGCCGCCAATGCGTTGCCGTTCGGCGGCATCGGCCCCAGCGGCATGGGCGCCTACCACGGTCGCGCCGGCTTCGACGCCTTCAGCAAGGCGCTGCCGATCCTGTGGCAGTCGCGCCGGGCGGCCAGCGACTGGCTGAAGCCGCCGTACGCCCGAATCGCGCGGCTGGTCGATCTGCTGCTGCGCTGATCGCGCAGGCCGGGACGCGCCTGCGGCGGCCACGGCCGCTTCGAACCCTGGACGCACACCGCGACGCGCGCGCCGTGGCGCAGGCGCGTGCGCGAGGCCGCCCGCCGTAGACAACGGCGGCGGCAAGCGCCAAGCGCAGCGGGCTGCCGTGGCGTCGTCGTGTGCCGGCAATAATTAATTCATAGTTAGTAATTAGATTCTGCCCCCGACGCCACCGCCGATCACGGTCGGCTTCGGCCTCTGCGCGGCCCATTGCCGTGCTCGGAGCGCGCAGCAAGCGAGCCCGCCGCAGCGTCGACCTGCAGGCGCTCGTCCACCTCTTGCGCCACTTTTTCAACTGGGACAGAGACAATGAAAACCAACCTCGCGCAACATCCACTGGCCCGCGCCTGCCGCGTGCTGGTGGCCCTGGCCACCCTGGCCGTATTGCCGCAGATGGCGCTGGCCAACTGCAACGACAGCGTCTCCACCAAGATGAGCAACATCCTGTTCGCCGACAGCAGCGGCGACAGCGTCGTGCTGGCCCACCGTGGCCTGTGGGGCAAATACTCCGGCATCGGCGACATGCCGGAAAACTCGCGCGGCGCGCTGCAGACGGCCAGCGACCAGTGCATGGACGGCGTGGAACTCGACGTCAAGATGACCAGCGACGGGGTGCCGGTGGTGCTGCACGACTGGAACCTTGGCCGCACCACCAACGTCTGGACCAGCCGCGCCGGGCAGACCAAGTACAACCCGATGAACAATCAGGGCTACAACCCGTCGATCACGGTGACGCCGTGGTCGGTGGTGAGCGGCCTGCTGCTGCTGACGCCGGACCGCCGCACCACCACCGGCTACCACGTGCCGCGCGTGGACGAGCTGTTCGCCTACTTCAAGCAGCACAACCTGAAGACGCCGATCGTGTTCGACATCAAGGACGCGGCCACGGTGCGCGCGGTGTCGCGTGAGGCCGGCAGTGCATTCTCGGTCGCCTCGGCCACCTATGTCGCCGCGAAGGTTAATGCGACGCTGTACCCGAGTCGTTCGGCGTTCCGCGCCGACGGCAGCAACATGGTCGGTATCCCGGTGTTCACCACCAACATGCTGTCCAAGATCAACGTCGGCAACGCCGTCTCGGCTTGGCTGGGCACCAACGAGGCGATGGAGATCAACGTCAAGCAGCTCGGCGGTCTGTTGCAGGCCGACGCCGACCGCGTGCGCGAGCGCGGCGTGCGTGTCGGCGTGTTCCAGGCGATTCCGGACAGCCCGTTGGCCGGGCAGTTCTACCAGAACAGCGGCGCCTGCTGCTATCGCCTGTCCGACCTGTACTTCTCCTACGGCGGCGGCCGCGATACGGCGGACAATCGCGGCGATCTGAACTTCATCGTCAACCAGGAAGCCTTCAGCCTCATCACCACCGACGACCCGAAGGCGGCGATCGCCTACCTGCGCGCGCGCGGCAAGCACGACTGAGCCGTTGCGTTCGACCGGCCGGCCCGGAAGGGCCGGCCGTTTTCGACGACGGCGCGCCCATGCCATCCGCTACGCCAATTCTCAGGAGCCGAACATGTCCCTCTCCATCGCCAAGCGCGGTGCCGCCATCGCCTGTCTGCTTGCGGCCTGCCACATCGCTGCCGTGTCCGCCGCCGATGCCGCCAGCACCGAGCGTGTCGGCGCCGATCCGGTGGTGCTGCGTGTCGGCACCGCGCGCTTCACCGCCAGCGAATACCGTGCACTGGCCAGCACCGACGCGTTGAGCGCCAGCGGCATCGACCAGCCCGACGCTGTCCGCCAGTTCGCCGATCGCGTGATCCTGCTTGAGCAGGCCAAACACCACCACCTGGAGCGCGATCCGGCGGTGGCCGCACGCCTGCGCCGGGCGGCCGACGCGATCCTGGTCGAAGCGGCGATGGCCGATCTGGCCAGCAGCGCGCAGATCGACGAGGCGCAATTGCAACGGCAATTCCAGGCCCATCCCGGCGACTACGACGAATACCAGCTGAGCCACATCTTCGTGGCCTTGCATCCGCAATCCGACGCGCGCCGCGGTCACGACCTGTCCGAGGCGCAGGCGCTGCAGCGGGCCGACGCGCTCAAGCGGCAACTCGACGCCGGCACCGACTTCGCCGCGCTGGCGGCGCGCGAGTCCGACGACGGCAGTACCGCGATGGACGGCGGCCGGCTTTCATCGACGTTCGGCCGCTACCTGGCCGACCCGTTCGTCGCCCCGGTGCAGCGGCTGGCGGTGAACCAGGTATCGGCGCCGGTGCGTGGCCCCGACGGCTATCACCTGATCCGGCTGGACGCCAAGACCGAGGCGCGCTTCGATGCGGTGCGCGGGCAGATCGAGGTGCAGCTGCGCGAACAGGCGGCGGCGCAGGCGCTGCAGCAATTGCGCCAGGCCCATCCGCTGAGCTTCGACCGTGCGGCGTATGCCGCCGCGACGCACTGAGCCGGGCATGCACAAGAGCGTACGCGCGCGTGCGCCGACCGCGACGTTGGGTGGTCGCCTGCGCGTGGCCGCCGCGGCGTTGGCATGCGCGGCGCTGGCCATCGCGCTGCTGCGGCCGTCGGCGCCAGCCACGGTCGCCGGCGCCACGCGGCCGCGCACGCAAGCCGCGGTGACGCGAGGGCTGCCGGAGACGCCGCCCGCGGCCTTCGCGGCAACGGCCACGCCGCCGCCTTCGGCCTGGACCGCGGGCGTGGACGCGCAGCGCATGTACGCCATCGCCATGCAGTACGACGCGTGCCGGCAGCGCGCGCAGGCGCCGCCGCCCAGCGCCGTGTTGCCGCCCGGGATCGACGAGATGGACCGCGCGGCGGCCGCGGCGCAACGCGACGCCGAACGTCAGCGCCGCGACGCCTGCGCCGGCATCGGCCGTGCGCAGTACGCGCAGATCGACACGATCCTGCGCAGCGCCGCCGCGCAGGGCGACGCGGATGCGCAGCGCAGCTTGCTGGCGCGGCGCATCCGCAGCCTGCTCGACCGCGCCGGCGCCGGCCAGCGGCCCGGCGAACGGATTGCGCTGTCGGCGGCCGACGTGCGCGAGGCCGAGGCCGTCGTCGCCGAGCTGGAAACGCTGGCGCTGCGCGGCGACCGGCCCTCGATCGAGGAACTGGCGCAGGTGTTGGAGTCGCCGATCCCGGCCATCGCCGATCCGGCCTATGCGGCGGCTTGGCGGCTGGCGGCGCGGCAGGCGCCGGGACAGCCGTTCCCGCCGTCGGAACGGCTGCTGGGCGGCGAGGAACTGCTCGACGCGCTGGACCCGGCGCAGCGGCAGCAGGCGCTGGCCCTGGCCCCGGACCTGTACGCGCAGTGCTGCGCACGCCGCTGAGCGGGCGCCGCCACCGCCGCGCCGGATTGGCCGTCGCGGCGGGCAGCGGTCAGAATACCGGCCGGCTGCCCCGACATGGATTCTCCCCTTGAAGATCGCCTCCTGGAACGTCAACTCGCTCAACGTGCGCCTGCCGCACCTGCAACAGTGGCTGGAGGCGTTCGCGCCGGACGTGGTCGGCATCCAGGAAACCAAGCTGGAAGACCACAAGTTCCCGGACGCGGCGCTGGCCGCGGCCGGCTACCGCAGCGTGTTCGCCGGGCAGAAGACCTACAACGGCGTGGCGATCCTGTCGCGCGCGCCGGCCAGCGACGTGCAGATCGGCGTGCCCGGCCTGGACGACGAGCAGAAGCGGGTCATCGCCGCCACCGTCGGCGACCTGCGCATCGTCAACCTGTACGTGGTCAACGGCCAGGACGTGGGCACCGACAAGTACGCCTACAAGCTGCGCTGGCTCGAGGCGGTGCACGACTGGCTCGCCGCCGAACTGCAGCGCCACCCGCGCATGGTGGTGCTGGGCGATTTCAACATCGCCCCGGACGCACGCGACGTGCACGATCCGCTGGTGTGGAGCGACAACCACATCCTCACCTCCACCGCCGAGCGCGGCGCGCTGCACAAGCTGCAGGCGCTGGGCCTGCACGACGGCTTCCGTCTGCACCACGACGACGGCGGCATCTTCAGCTGGTGGGACTACCGCCAGGCCGGCTTCCGCCGCGACCTCGGCCTGCGCATCGACCTGACCCTGGTCTCCGACGCGCTGAAGGCGCAGACGCGCGCCGCCGGCATCGACCGCGAACCGCGGACCTGGGACCGCCCCAGCGACCACGCGCCGGCCTGGATCGAACTGCGGGAGGGCGGCGCGTGAACGAACGTCATCCGCGCCGCTGGATCGACAAGGTCGGCGACACCGCGATCGCGCCGCTGCACCGGCTCAGCTGCCACTGCGGCGCGGTGCAGATCGACCTGGAACTGCCGCACGGCATCGTCGATCCGCGCCGCTGCAACTGTTCGCTGTGCCGCCGCCGCGGCGCGATCGTCGCCTCGGTGCCGCTGGCCGCACTGCACGTGCGCGAGGGGGCCGACGCGTTGCGCCTGTACCGCTTCAACACCCATACCGCGCAACATTATTTTTGCGGCGTGTGCGGGATCTACACGCATCACCAGCGCCGCTCCGATCCCAGCGAATACGGCTACAACGTCGGCTGCCTGGACGGCGTGGATCCGTATGCGCTGGCCATCGCGGTGCCGGTCAGCGACGGCGTGCATCATCCCGCCGACCGCGTCGCCCGGTGAGCGGCGCCGCAAAAGCAAACGCCCGGCGGACCGGGCGTTTGCACACACCTGCGGGGGCGTTTGCGCTTAGCGCGCGCGGCCGCGGGTGAACAGGTTGACGATGGCCAGCAGGATCACCGCGCCGATCAACGAGTACAGGAACGTCCACAGCGTGATCGCCTGGTTGATGCCGCCGCCGAACAACCAGCCGGCGATCAACGCGCCGACGATGCCGACGACGATATTCAGGATGATGCCCTGCTGTGCGTCACGGCGCATGATGATGCTGGCCAGCCAGCCCACGATGCCGCCGACGATCAACCAGATGATGATGCCCATGGGTAAGACTCCTCGGTTCTGCCCGCACCGGGAGCGGTGTGGCGTGCGCCATTTAAGGAGCGCTGCCGTGAAGCGGCCGTGTACCCAGGCACGCCTGGCGCAGCGGCCATTGTGCTTTGTGGACGCTGCGTGAGCGGGCCTGCCGAAGCGCCGTTGCGCCCGGATCCCCCCGATTGGCGGTTCGGCCCGGTGGCGCTGTGGCTGCGCACGCATCCGCCGCGCACGCCCGGCGAGTCGCAGGCGCGGCGGCTGCTGTCCGTCGAACTGGCCACGCCGGAGGCGCAACTGCCGCTGCGCCGCGACGAACGCGGCCGGCCATGGCTGCATGCGCCGTTGGCGCATGTCGGCACCGGCTGGAGCCACAGTGGCGACTATCTGCTGGTGGCGATCGGCGCGCATACGCGGCTGGGCGTGGACATCGAACACCAGCGCGCGCGGCCGCGGTTGCTGGAGTTGGCGCAGCGTTTCTTCCATCCCGACGAGGTCGCGGCGTTGCAGGCGCTGGCCGAGCCGGCGCGCGAGGCATGGTTCTTCCGCCTGTGGTGCGCCAAGGAAGCGTTGCTGAAGGCGCACGGGCACGGGCTGTCGTTCGGGCTGCACCGGCTGCGCTTCGCCGAAGACGGCGCCGGCGTGCTGCAACTGGCCTGGTGCGACCCGGCGCTGGGTGAGGCCGCGCGCTGGCGGGTGCACGAGTGGGTGCCGGCGCCGGGCTATCGCGCCGCGCTGGCCTGGTATCCGCTCGCGTCGGCGTAGGCGCCGCCCGGTCCCTGTAGGAGCGGCTTCAGCCGCGACAGGCGGCACGGGGTGCGGGGAGTGCCTGTCGCGGCTGAAGCCGCTCCTACAAGGAAGCGGCAGCGAGGCGGGTGTATCCGCCGCCGCGGTTCACGCCTCCACCGCGCCGGCGCGGCCGTCCTCGACCACGAAGCGCTTCAGCGTGGACACCGTGGCCAGGCGGTCGCTGCGCTCGGAAATGGCCTGCAGTCGGGTCTCCATCCGCGCCTGGCTCAGCGACACCGACACGTAGCCGCGCTGGCGGCCCTCGAAATAGCGCACGTGCGGGTTGTTCGGCAGCATCTGCACGATCGCCTCCGACGGCGGGCCGTTGGAGGTCACCGAGGTGCCGACGAATTCGGTGGCCAGGGTCTGCGATTGCGGATCGGCGGCATCGGCCTTCAGGTCGGTGACCCAGTAGGAATGGATGTCGCCGCCCCAGAACACCGGGTTGCGCAGCTTGCTGTCGGCGATCGCGCGCAGCATGCGCTCGCGCGTGGCCGGATAGCCGTCCCAGCCGTCGGTCCAGTGGCCGAGGTGGCCGTCCTTGGGGTCGCGCTGCACGAGTGGCGCGACCAGCAGATCCTGCGCGATCACGTTCCAGCGCGCGCTCGAGCGGGCGAAGCCGGCGTGCAGCCAGCGTTCCTGCGCCGCGCCGAGCATGCTGCGCGACGGGTCGTCGATGTCGGTGCAGTCGGCCGCTGAGACATGCCCGCCGCGCCAGCCGTTGGGCAGGATGCACGGCTGCTCGTTGCGGTACTGGCGGCCGTCGAGCACGAAGAAGCGCGCCAGCGCGCCATAGTCCAGCGCGCGGTACAGGCGCATGTTCGCGCCGCGCGGGCGGTGTTGCGCGCGCAGCGGGAAGTGCTCGTACATCGCCTGGTAGGCGGCGGCGCGGCGGCGCAGGAACTGCGCGGTCGGGATCTTCGGATCCTGCGACCAGCGGTTGGCGTAGTCGTTCTGCACCTCGTGGTCGTCCCAGGTCGCCACGCAGGCGGCCGTGGCGTGCAGCGCCTGCAGGTCCGGGTCGGTGCGGTACAGCGCATAGCGGTTGCGGTAGCCGGCCAGATCCAGGCAGTCGCCACTGCCGTGCGGGCGCACGACCTGCGCGGCGGCCTCGCCCTTGATGCTGTACTCGTAGATGTAATCGCCGAGGAAGAACACCACGTCCGGCTGCTCGGCGGCCAGGTGCCGGTAGGCGCTGAAATAGCCCTGTTCCCAGTGCGAGCAGGAGACGAAGCCGAAGCGCGCCTCGGCCAGGCTGCCCGGCGCCGGGGCGGTGCGTGCGCAGCCCAGCGGACTCTGCGCGCCCAGCGCTTCGAACCGGTACCAGTACGGCCGGCCCGGCTGCAGTCCGCTCACTTCCACGTGCACCGAGTGGCCCCAGCGCGGATGCGCCGTCGCCACGCCGCGCTGCACCACCTGCGCCATGCCCGGGTCGGTGGCCACGCTCCAGCGCACCGGCACCGCCTCGCGCAGGCCGCCCAGGCCGTCGGCCGCCAGCGGCTGCGGCGCGAGCCGGGTCCACAGCACCATGCCGTCGGCCAGCGGATCGCCGGCGGCCACGCCCAGGGTGAACGGATCGTCGAACCCGCGCGCCCGCGCGAACGGGCTCAGCAGCGGCGTGGCGACGAGCAGGCCGAGCCCGGCCAGGACCCGGCGCCGGCCATGATCGGGTGAGGCACCGGTGTTGGCCGATGGGGTTTTCTGGGGATCCGACATGCCGCTGCACCACGACTGCAATGAACCGCTGCGCAGCATAGGCCGCGACGATGTCGGCTACATGGCGGTGACGGTGGCGGCACCTGCGATAATCGGGCGATGAACGACGCTTCCCTTCCCGACTCCGTCCGCGCCGCGCTCGACCAGGGCCTGCGCGCGCAAGGCCTGGACGCCGCCGCGCTGGCGCCGCCGCTGCTGGCCTACCTGGCGCTGCTGGCGCGCTGGAACCGCACCTACAACCTCACCGCGGTCCGCGATCCGCACGAGATGGTGACCCGCCACCTGCTCGATTCGCTGGCGATGCAGCCGTTCGTGGAAGCAGGCACGCTGGCCGACCTGGGCACCGGCCCGGGGCTGCCCGGCATCCCGCTAGCGATCGCGCGGCCGCAGCTGCGGGTGACCCTGGTCGAGAGCAACGGCAAGAAGGCGCGGTTCCTGCGCGAGGCGGTGCGCCAGCTGCGCCTGGACAACGCGCGCGTGGCCGAGTCGCGCGCCGAGGCCGTGGACGAACCCGGCGCTTACGACTTCCTGACCGCGCGCGCGCTGGACACGCTGGCCGGCATCGTCGCCGTCGGCGGCCACCTGCTGCGCCCGGGCGGGCGGCTGCTGGCGATGAAGGGCGTGCGCCCGGACGAGGAGATCGCCGCGCTGCCGCCGGGCTGGGTGGCGCAGGCGGTGCACCCGCTGCAGGTGCCGGGGCTGGGCGCGGACCGCCACCTGGTGGTGGTCGAGCGCGGCTGAGCCGCCGGGCGGGGCCGGCGCGCCGACGCCGATTTCCGCCCCGGGGGGGTGTGCCCGCATAATGCCCGGTCCCACCCATCGCCGACGAGGCTCCCGCATGGCCCGCATCATCGCCATCGCCAACCAGAAAGGCGGCGTCGGCAAGACCACCACGGCGGTCAACCTGGCGGCGGCGCTCGCGCGCCAGCCGCAGCGCGTGCTGCTGGTGGACCTGGATTCGCAGGGCAACGCGACGATGGGCAGCGGCATCGACAAGCGCGAGCTGGCCGCGTCCACCTGCGACGTGCTGCTGGGCGAAAGCAGCGCCGCGCAGATCCGGGTGACCGCGCCGGAAGGCTTCGACCTGCTGCCCGGCAACATCGACCTGACCGCCGCCGAGATCCAGCTGATGGACCAGCCGGCGCGCGAGCAGCGGCTGAAGACCGCGCTGGCGCCGCTGCGCGAGGAGTACGACTTCATCCTGATCGACTGCCCGCCGGCGCTGTCGCTGCTGACCCTGAACGCGCTGACCGCCGCCGACTCGATCATCGTGCCGATGCAGTGCGAGTACTACGCGCTGGAAGGGCTGACCGCGCTGCTGGAGACCATCGAGGCGTTGCGCGCCAACCTCAATCCGACGCTGGAGATCGAAGGCGTGCTGCGCACCATGTTCGACGTGCGCAACAACCTGGCCAACGCGGTGTCGGCGGAGCTGACCAACCATTTCGGCGACAAGGTGTTCCGCACCATCGTGCCGCGCAACGTGCGCCTGGCCGAGGCGCCCAGCCATGGCCAGAGCATCGTCGGCTACGACCGCACCTCGCGCGGCGGCGTGGCCTACCTGGGCCTGGCCGGCGAGATCGTGCGCCGTCGCAACGAACGCAACAGGCCCGCCCCGGCCATGGAGACCTACTGATGACCGCCAAGCCCCCTGCCCTCGGAGCGAAGAAGCGCGGCCTGGGCCGTGGCCTGGAAGCGCTGCTGGGACCGAAGGGCGGCGCGGCCGCGCCGGCGCCCAACGACGCCGTGCAGCCCGGCGAGAGCCTGCGCCAGTTGCCGGTCGGGCAGCTGCAGCCGGGCAAGTACCAGCCGCGCCAGGAAATGGACGAGGGCAAGCTGCAGGAGCTGGCCGAGTCGATCAAGGCGCAGGGCGTGATCCAGCCGATCGTCGCGCGCGAACTGGCGCCGGGCAAGTTCGAGATCGTCGCCGGCGAACGCCGCTGGCGCGCCTCGCAGCTGGCCGGGCTGAGCGAAGTGCCGGTGGTGGTGCGCGAGCTCGACGACCGCACCGTCATCGCCATGGCGCTGATCGAGAACATCCAGCGCGAGGACCTCAACCCGCTGGAGGAAGCGCAGGCGCTGCAGCGGCTGATCGACGAATTCGCGCTGACCCACGCCGAGGCCGCCGAAGCGGTGGGCCGCTCGCGCGCCTCGGTGTCCAACCTGCTGCGCCTGCTGGAGCTGCCGCCGGCGATCCGCGCGCTGCTCGAGGCCGGGCGCCTGGAAATGGGCCATGCGCGCGCGCTGCTGACGCTGTCGCCGGACCTGGCCAGCCGCCTGGCCTCCGATGCCGCCGACCAGGGCTGGTCGGTGCGCGAGGTCGAGCACCGCGCGCAGCAGTTCGCGGCCGGCAAGGTGCCCAGCAACCGCAAGGCCAAGCCCGGCCGCGTCGCCCCGCAGGCCGATATCGCCTCGCTGGAGACCGAGCTGTCCGAATCGCTGGGCACCAAGGTCGCCATCGCCCATGGCCGCGGCGGCAAGGGCAAGCTGGTGATCCACTACACCGACCTGGACACGCTCGACGGCGTGCTGGAGCGGCTGCGCGGCAAGGTCGGCTGAGCGCCGCTGCGCTCAGCCTGTTGCCCGAGTGAGCGACGCATGAGTTCCGAGTCCTCCGCCGACATCGTCAGCCTCAGCGGCAACCCGATCCTGCGCCACGGCGAGGCCAGCGCCTGGCAGCCGGCGCAGGGCGAGATGTGCCTGGAACAGATCAGCGAGCACATCGAGGCGCACCTGGGTCCGGTAGCGACGGTCTTCCACGAGATCGTGTCCGATACCGTGCACATCGACGTGCACCTGGTCGCCCCGAGCGCGGACTTCCCGTTCGCGCGCCTGGTCACCTCGGGCATGAGCGATCTGCCGATGACCCTGCCCGAGGGCGTGGCGGCGCCGCGGTACCTGGAACTGGTGATGACCCTGCCGGGCGACTGGCGGCTGCAGCAGGACGCGTTTGACGACGAACGCTGGTACTGGCCGATCCGCCTGCTCAAGGGCCTTGCGCGGCTGCCGCACAAGCACGCCACCTGGCTGGGCTGGGGGCATACCGTGCCCAATGGCGATCCGGCCGAGCCGTATGCGGCGAACACCGCGCTCGACGGCGCGATCGTGCTGCCGTCCGTCACTGTGCCTGACGGCTTCGAGGAACTGGCCGTGGACGCCGACAAGACCATCCACTTCCTGGCGGTGGTGCCGCTGTATCCCGAGGAGATGGCGCTGAAGCTGCGCGAGGGCAGCGATGCGCTGCTGGACAGGTTCGCCGCGCACGAGATCAGCGACATCATCGATCCGCAGCGTCGCAACGTGGTGCGCAAGCGGCGCTGGTGGCAGCGATGACGGTCCTGGTCACCGGCGCGGCCGGCTTCGTCGGCGCCTACACCTGCCGTGCGCTGGCCGCGCGCGGCGAGACGGTGGTGGGGCTGGACAACTACAACGACTACTACGACCCGCAGCTCAAGCGCGACCGCGTCGCCGCGCTGTGCCCGCAGGCCGATATCCGCCGGCTCGACCTCACCGACCGCGACGGCCTGACCGCGCTGTTCGACGAAATCCGTCCCGCGCGCGTGGTGCACCTGGCCGCGCAGGCGGGGGTGCGCTATTCGCTGCAGAACCCGTACGCCTACGTCGACAGCAACCTGGTCGGCTTCGTCAACGTGCTGGAACTGTGCCGGCACCGCGGCGTGCAGCACCTGGCCTACGCGTCGAGCAGCTCGGTGTACGGCGATTCGGCGACGCCGCCGTTTTCCGAAGACCAGCGCATCGACCAGCCGCGCTCGCTGTACGCCGCGACCAAGGCCGCCAACGAGCTGATGGCCTACACCTATGCGCAGCTGTACGGCCTGCGCGCCACCGGCCTGCGCTTCTTCACCGTGTACGGGCCGTGGGGCCGGCCGGACATGGCGCCGCTGCTGTTCAGCCGCGCGGTGCTGGCCGGGCGCCCGATCGAGGTGTTCAACCACGGGCGCATGCGCCGCGACTTCACCTTCGTCGCCGACATCGTCGCCGGCGTGCTCGGCGCGCTCGACCACCCGTCGACGGACGCGGTGCCGCACCGCGTGTTCAACCTGGGCAACCACACCCCGGTCGAACTGGAGCGCTTCATCGGCGTGATCGAGGCCGCCGCCGGCCGCGCCGCCGAGAAGGTCTACAAGCCGATGCAGCCCGGCGACATGGTCGAGACGATGGCCGATACTGCGCGCGCCCACGCCGCGTTCGGCTTCGATCCGAGCACCCCGATCGAGGTCGGGCTGCCGCAGGTGGTGCAGTGGTGCCGCGAGTATTTCGGTGCCGCGGCCTGACGCTTCAGCCCCGGGTCACCGGCCCGGGGCACAATGCGCGGTCTTTTTGCGGCGTTGCCGCCGTTCCCCGCGTTCCCCCATTGCGTTGCCGAGCCCAATCGAGCCATGAACCAGCCTTCCCTTTCCGTCGTCGTCCCGGTGTTCAACGAGCGCGACAACGTGCCGCCGCTGGTGGCCGAGATCGTCGCCGCGCTGCGCGGCGTGACCGACTTCGAGATCGTCTATGTCGACGACCATTCGCGCGACGACACCCTGGCCGTGCTGGACGGGCTGAAGGCGAGCGTGCCGGAGCTGCGGGTGCTGCACCACGTCACCCAGAGCGGGCAGAGCACCGCGGTGCGCAACGGGGTCAAGGCCGCGCGCGGCGCGTGGATCGCCACCCTCGACGGCGATGGCCAGAACGACCCGGCCGACATCCCCAAGCTGCTCGCCGCGCGCGCCGCCGCCGCCGCGCAGGTCAAGCTGTTCGCCGGCTGGCGCGTGTCGCGGCAGGACTCGGGCAGCAAGCGCTGGGCCTCCAAGTGGGCCAACGCGATCCGCGCGCGCATGCTGCGCGACGACACCCCCGACACCGGCTGCGGCATCAAGCTGTTCGAGCGCGAGGCGTTCCTGGACCTGCCGTACTTCGACCACATGCACCGCTACCTGCCGGCGCTGATGCAGCGCGCCGGCTGGCAGACCCTGAGCGTGCCGGTGAACCACCGCCACCGCACCTCGGGCGTGTCCAAGTACAACAACCTCAACCGCGCGCTGGTCGGCATCCGCGACCTGCGCGGCGTGGCCTGGCTGATCGCGCGCAGCCGCCGCACCGTGGTGCAGGAGCGCTGAGATGGAAGCGCATTTCCTCAACGAACCGATCCAGGCGCTGTACTGGACCGGGCTGCACGTCACCGGCTGGAAGCTGATCGGCTACGTCGGCGCGCTGATGTTTGGCGGCCGCTGGCTGGTGCAGTTCGTCGCCTCCAAGCGCGCCGGCAAGCCGGTGATCCCGCGCCTGTTCTGGTACATGAGCGTGGTCGGCAGCCTGATGACGCTGAGCTACTTCCTGTTCTCGGCCAAGCAGGACTCGGTCGGCGTGCTGCAGAACCTGTTCCCCGCCTTCACCGCGTTCTACAGCCTGTACCTGGACATCAAGCACCGCGGCTGGCACCGGGATCGCGCGTCGCATTGAGGCTGGGGCGGTAGTGCATCCGCCTCTCTGCGTGTCGTCGTGCGACCCCTGCAACCTGTCGCGGCTGAAGCCGCTCCTACACAGGAGCGCGGCATCCCTGTAGGAGCGGCTTCAGCCGCGACAGAATCTATGGCCGCGCGTTCTCACCCACGCGCAGGCAGCCAGATCGCATCCCAATACGGATAATCGCCCAAGCGACGGACCAAGCCGGCGCGCAATGGATTGGCCACGATGTAGCGCGCCGCGGTCAGCATGTCGTCCTCGCGCCGCAGCGCACGATCGTGGAAGCCAGGGGACCAGACCCTGCCGCCGCGGCCACGTGCGCGATTCACCGCATGTGCGCATCGGCCCTTGGCGTGGTGCATCGCTTCGGACAGCGACGCGCGCGGACCCAGTTCGATCAGGCCGTGCCAATGGTCGGGCATCAATACCCAGCACAGCAGTTGCACCCGCGGCCAGCTGGCGGGCGCGGAAAGGCACGCAGCCGCTGCATGCGCGCAACGCCAGTCCGAGAACAGCGCTGCGCGTTGGAAGGTCACCACCGTCAACAGATAGGTGCGCCCGCCCTCGTCGTGGCGGCCGCGGCGCAATGCGGCATGTCCTGGAAAATGGGTGAGCGGAGGCATGGCGTGCAGCGTGCCTGCATGCGTGAGCGACGCCTATCGGCCGCAGTCCATGCGCCGTGTCGGAAAATGCCCTGCGTCGCGCGGAAGGAGGCCCTGGGATCGCGCGTTGCGTGGAAGCAGGACTTCCGGCCCACCCACCGCCGCACGCGGGATGCGATCATCGGGATCTCGTTCCCACTGCCTGCCGCCGCCCATGCCGATCGCCAAGACCCCGCTGGCCGCTTCCCTGTTGCTCGCGCTCGCATTCGCCACGCCGGCGCTGGCCGCAGCGCCGGCCGTCCCGCCGGCGGCGGCCACCGCCTCCGCTGCCGATGCCCGCTTCCAGGCCATCTACGAGAAGGAGTGGAAGTGGCGGCAGGCGCAGGTCGGGCAGGCCGACGAGGACAGCGACAGCAGCGGCGACAACCAGCAGCTGCCCGACGTCGGCGCGGCGGCGCAGGCGGCGCGGCTGAGGGTGTGGGACGACGTGCTGCGCCAGCTGGAGGCGATCGATCCGGCGCAGCTGTCGGCCGACAACCAGGTCAACCTGGCGGTGTACCGCCCGCAGATCGAGAACCTCGCCGCCGCGGTGCGCCTGCGCGCCTACGAGATGCCGTTCAATTCCGACAGCTCGTTCTGGTCCGACCTGGGCTTCATGGCGCGGCGCACGCTGCGCACCCCGGCCGAGTACCGCGCCTACATCGCGCGGCTCGACGACGTGCCGCGCTATTTCGCGCAGCAGACCGACAACATGCGCGCCGGCCTCAAGCGCGGCTTCAGCGTGCCGCGTGCGGTGCTGGAAGGGCGCGACGGTTCGATCGCCAACGTCGCCGAGCTCAAGGATCCGACCGCGGCCGCGCTGTACGCGCCGTTCAAGCAGCTGCCGGCGCAGATCCCGGCCGCCGAGCAGCAGGCGCTGCGCGCGCAGGCGCAGGCGGCGATCCGCGACAAGGTGATCCCGGCGTACGCGCAGCTGCTGCGCTTCTATCGCGAAGAGTACGTGCCGCAGGCGCGCACCACGCTGGCCGCCGAAGCGCTGCCCGATGGCAAGGCCTACTACCAGCAGCAGATCCGCGAATACACCACGCTGGAGATGCGCCCGGAGCAGATCCACCAGCTGGGCCTGCAGGAAGTGGCGCGGATCCAGAAGGAGATGGACGCGATCATCCGGCAGGTCGGCTTCAAGGCGCCGGCCGGGCAGCAGACCTTCCCGGCGTTCCTGCAGTTCCTGCGCACCGATCCGCAGTTCTACGTCAAGACGCCGCAGGAACTGCTCGATCGCGCGGCGTGGATCGCCAAGCGCGTGGATGGCGAAGTCGGCAAGTTCATCGGCACGCTGCCGCGCGGGCGTTTCACCATCGTGCCGGTGCCGCCGGAGATCGCGCCGTTCTGGACCGCCGGCCGTGGCGGCGTCGGCACCTATTGGCTCAACACCTACAACCTGCCGTCGCGCCCGCTGTACAACCTGCCGGCGCTGACCCTGCACGAATCCTCGCCGGGCCACTCGCTGCAGGGCGCGCTGGCCGAAGAGCAGGGCGCGCAGCCGGCGTTCCGCCGCGAGAACTACATCTCCGCCTACGGCGAAGGCTGGGCGCTGTACACCGAAAAGCTGGGCAAGGAGATGGGCATCTACGAAACCCCGTACGAGGACTTCGGCCGGCTCAGCTACGAAATGTGGCGCGCCTGCCGGCTGGTGATCGACACCGGCGTGCACCACAAGGGCTGGACCCGCGAGCAGGCGCTGGCCTACCTGCGCGAGCACACCGCGCTCAGCGAGCACGAGGTCACCACCGAGGTCGACCGCTACATCTCCTGGCCGGGGCAGGCGCTGAGCTACAAGCTCGGCGAGATCGCCATCCTCAAGCTGCGCGCCGAGGCCGAGCAGGCGCTGGGCGCGGACTTCGACATCAAGGCCTTCCACGACGCGGTGCTGAAACAGGGCTCGGTGCCGCTGCCGGTCTTGCAGCAGCAGGTGCGCGCGTTCATCGCCGAGAGCAAGCAGCAGGCCGCCACCCGCAAGTCCGCCGCGGCCAAGCCCGAATAGCCGCTGTGGCGAAACCGCGCGACGCCCTCCCTTCTCCCACCGGGAGAAGGTGGCGCGCAGCGCCGGATGAGGGTACGACCGCTCGCGCAGCATGAGGGCGCAGCGGCCAACCTCGGATGAGGGTACGACCGCTCGCGCAGCATGAGGGCGCAGCGGCCAACCTCGGATGAGGGGACGCCGCCCTCGCGGCATGAAAGCGCAGCGGCGGCGCCGGCGAATGGCACGATCGCCTCATGGCATGGAAGTGCAGCGGCCAGCCCCAGCCGGCCAATGCGCGACCGACGCAAGCTCGCGATCGTCGGCACCGAAGGAGGCCACCGCCGCCGCGCGCTCCTCCCCCTCGTCTCCCGCCTGCGATTGTGTAACCCCACCCGCATCGCTAGGCTGGCACCATGTCCATCCGCCGTGCCCGCCTGCTCCACCCCTTGCTGCGCCTGATGGCGCTGGCGACGCTGGCGCTGGGCGTGTTGGTGGCGCCGGTGGCCTGCGCGCTGGGCGATGTGCATGCCTTGGCGCACGACCAGGCGCACGTGGACGAAGAAGCGCCGCACCGCGGTGATGGCGATGGCGCCGGAGAACGCGATGGCGCCGGCCTGCTGCACGCGCTGATGCACAGCGGCTATTGCCACGGGCAGAGCCCGGCACTGCTGTCGTCGCTGATCTGGCAGGGCCTGCCGTTGGCCGCGCAGCCGCGCCCGGTCGCGGGACACCAGGACTACCGCTCGCACCTGCTGGACACCCCGCTGCGGCCTCCGATCGCGGCTTGATGCACCGCCGGCGTCTGCCGGCCCGTCCATCGATCCCCGAATCCGGAGAAGTCCCATGTGGTTGCGACTGGCGGCTGTTGCCGCCTTCGCGGTCGCGCCCTGCGCGTGGGCGCAGGCCGTGCCGCCCGATGCTGTGCTCACCCTGGACGACGCCTTTGCCCGCGTCGCCCGGACCCATCCCGACCTGCGCCTGGCCGACGGCCAGCGCCGCGTGCTCGTCGCCGAGGCCGAGCGCGAGGCGCTGCGTCCGCCGCTGCGGCTGGGCGCCGAACTGGAGAATGCCTTCGGCAGCGGCCCCGCACGCGGCCTGGACCAGGCCGAACTGACCGTCAGCCTGGCCGGCGTGCTCGAACGCGGCGGCAAGCTCGACGCGCGTCGCACGCTGGCGCAGGCGCGCATCGACGCGCTGGCGCCGCAGCGCGAACTGGCGCGGCTGGACCTGCTCGCCGAGGTCGCGCGCCGCTACCTGGCGATCGCCGCTGCCGCGCAGCGCCAGGCCATCGCCGCCGCCGACCTGGCGCAGCGCCAGCGCACGGTGGCCGCGGCGCGGCAGCGGCTGCAGGCCGGCGCCTCGCCCGAATCGGTGCTGCTGACCGCGCAGGCGCTGCAGGCGCGTGCGGAACTGGACCGCGACCGCGCGCAGCAGGAGCATGCCGCCGCGCGCCGCCACCTGGCGGTGCTGTGGGGCGAACGCGATCCCGGTTTCGCGCAGGTGACCGGCGATCCCCTGGCGTTGCCGGCAGTGCCGGACTTCGACCTGCTGGCCGCGCTGCTCGATGCCACCCCGGAGCTGGCACGCTTCGCCGGCGAGGCGCGCGTGCGCGAGGCGCGACTACGGCTGGCGCGCAGCCAGGCGCGGCCGGACCTGGACTGGCAGTTCGGCGTGCGCCGGCTGCAGGACGGCGACGCCACCGCGCTGGTGGCCGGGATCTCGCTGCCGTTGGGCAGCGCGGCGCGCGCGCAGCCGGAGATCCGCGCCGCCGAGGCCGAGCGCGACCTGCTCGGCGTGGAGCGCGAAACCCAGGCGCTGGCGCTGTACTCCACGCTCGCCGACGCGCACGGCCGCTACCGCGCCGCGCAACTGGAAGTGGCGCGCATGCACGACGACGTGCTGCCGAAACTGGCGCGCGCCGAGGCCGCCGCCGAGCGCGCCTATCGCGGCGGTGCGATCAGCTATCTGGAATGGGCGCAGCTGCAGGCCCAGCACGGCGATGCGCGGCGGCAGCAGCTCGCCGCCGCGATCGAGGCGCAGACCGCGCTGATCGAGATCCAGCGCCTGACCGGGCAGCCATTCGTGCTCGCGCCCGCGGCGCAGGTGGCGCGATGAGCCGCTCGTTGCCGTTGCGCATCCGCCGCGCGCTGGCGCCTGCCGGCGCCGTCCCGACGAATGGACCGCCATTGCCGTGGTCCGTGCGGCAGGTCGTGCGCAGCGTCGTGCGTGCCTGGTGCCACCGATTGCTGACCGGCGCGATCATCTCCGAGGCAGTCGCACGACGCCGCACGCTGTGCCAGCACCGCGCGCGACATGCAGCGCTGGCGCTGTGCATAGCGCCGGCCGATGCCAGCCGCTCTGCGGACACGGCGATCGCCAGCGCCGATCGCGAGGATCCGCCGCCTGCCATGCCGTCGCGCGCGCCGCGCCATGCGGCGCCGGCGAATGCCATCGCGTCCGCCCCCCTTCTCCCGATGCCTGGCGCCCGCCGCCGGCATCTTTCAGGACTTCCTACGATGAAACTCAAATCCGCTGCGCTGATCGCGCCGCTGTTGCTTGGACTGCTGCTCGGCGGTTGCGCCGGCGCGGGCGATGACGCCAGCCACGACGAAGCCGATGCGCATGGCGACGGCGGCGAAGCCCATGCCGAGGAAGCACGCAAGGGCGCGCATGGCGGCCGCCTGCTCGAACAGGACGGCGCCGCGGTCGAACTGGCGATCGCCGAGGACGGCACGCCGCCGACCTACCAGGCCTGGCTGTACCGCGACGGCAAGCCGTTGCCGCCGGCCGCCGGCAGCGTCGAGGTGCAACTCAAGCGCCTGGGTGGCGTCGCCGAGACCCACCGCCTGCGCGCGCGCGACGACGGCAGCCTGCTGGCCGACAGCGTGGTGCGCGAGCCGCATTCGTTCGACGTCGAGGTGCGCGCCACGGTGCAGGGCAAGGCGCTGCGCTGGACCTATCCCAGCTACGAAGGCCGCACCGGGATCGCGGCGAAGATCGCCGCCGATGCGGGCATCCGCGTGGCCCCGGTCGGCCCCGGCAGCATCGCCGACGAGCACGAGGTGCAAGGCCTGCTGACCCCGGCCGAAGGCGCCCAGGCGCAGGCCACCGCGCGCTTCCCCGGCCCGGTGCGCAGCCTGCGCGCCAACGTCGGCGACCGCGTGCGCGCCGGGCAGGCGCTGGCCACGGTGGAAAGCAACCTGAGCCTGACCACCTACACGATCAGCGCGCCGATCGCCGGCACCGTGCTGGCGCGCAACGCCAGCGTCGGCAGCAGCGCCGCCGAGGGCCAGGCGCTGTTCGAGATCGCCGACCTATCCACGCTGTGGGTGGACCTGCACATCTTCGGCGCCGATGCCGGCCACATCGCCGCCGGCGCGCCGGTGACGGTGACGCGGATCAGCGACGGCACGGTCGCGCAGACCACGCTGGAACGCGTGTTGCCGGGGACCGCCACGGCCAGCCAGAGCACGGTGGCGCGCGCGGTGCTGCGCAACGAGGACGGTTTGTGGCGGCCGGGTTCGGCGGTGAAGGCGCGGGTCACGGTGGCGCAGCAACCGGCCGACCTGGTGGTACCGGTGACCGCCTTGCAGACCTTCCGCGACTGGGACGTGGTGTTCGTGCGCGTGGGCGAGACCTACGAAGTGCGACCGCTGCAACTCGGCGCGCGCGATGCGCGCCAGGTGCAGGTGCTGTCGGGGTTGAAGGCCGGCGACCAGGTGGTGGTGGAGCAGAGCTACCTGGTCAAGGCGGACATCGAGAAGTCGGGGGCGTCGCATGATCATTGACCTGCGCACCGCGCCCTGGCCCCCCTGTAGGAGCGGCTTCAGCCGCGACAGACACCCGACCGTAGACGCGATGCCGGCAGAGCGGTCGCGGCTGAAGCCTCTCCTACAAAAGAGCGGCGCGCCATGCGACTGCCCCGCACACGGAGGCCGCCGCCATGCTCGCTAACCTGATCCGCTTCGCCATCGCGCAGCGCTGGCTGATGCTGGCGCTGACCGGGGTGCTGATCGCGATCGGCGCATGGAGTTTCTCGCGCCTGCCGATCGACGCCACGCCCGACATCACCAACGTGCAGGTGCAGGTCAACACCGCCGCGCCCGGCTATTCGCCGCTGGAGGCCGAGCAGCGCGTCACCTTCCCGCTGGAGACGGTGCTGGCCGGCCTGCCGGGGCTGGAATCCACCCGCTCGCTGTCGCGCTACGGGCTGTCGCAGGTCACCGTGGTGTTCGCCGACGGCACCGACCTGTACTTCGCGCGGCAGCAGGTGGCCGAGCGCCTGCAGCAGGTGAAGGCGCAGTTGCCGCCGGAGCTGGAGCCGCAACTGGGGCCGATCGCCACCGGCCTGGGCGAGATCTTCATGTACACGGTCGAGGCCAAGCCGAACGCGCGCAAGCCCGACGGCAGCGCCTGGACCGCCACCGACCTGCGCACGCTGCAGGACTGGGTGGTGCGGCCGCAACTGCGCAACGTGCCGGGCGTGACCGAGGTCAACACCATCGGCGGCTATGCGCGGCAGATCTACATCACCCCGGATCCGGCGCGGCTGGTCGCGCTCGGTTTCACCCTGGACGACGTGGCGCGCGCGGTCGAGGCCAACAACCGCAACGTCGGCGCCGGCTACATCGAACGCAATGGCCAGCAGTTCCTAGTGCGGGTACCGGGGCAGGTCAGCGGCATCGCCGAGATCGGCGCGATCGTGCTGGACCGGCGCGAAGGCGTGCCGATCCGGGTGCGCGACGTGGCCCAGGTCGGCGAAGGGCCGGAACTGCGCACCGGCGCCGCCACCCAGGACGGCAGCGAGGTGGTGCTGGGCACGGTGTTCATGCTGGTCGGCGCCAACAGCCGCGCGGTGGCGCAGGCCTCGGCGGCCCGGCTCGAACAGGCCAATCGCAGCCTGCCGCCGGGGGTGCAGGCGGTGCCGGTGTACGACCGCACCGCGCTGGTCGACCGCACCATCGCCACCGTGGCCAGGAACCTGGTCGAAGGCGCGCTGCTGGTGATCGCGGTGCTGTTCCTGCTGCTGGGCAATTTCCGCGCCGCGCTGATCACCGCGGCGGTGATCCCGCTGGCGATGCTGTTCACCCTCACCGGCATGGTCCGCGGCGGCGTGTCCGGCAACCTGATGAGCCTGGGCGCGCTGGATTTCGGGCTGATCGTCGATGGCGCGGTGATCATCGTGGAGAACTGCCTGAGCCGCTTCGGCCAGGCGCAGCAGCGCCTGGGCCGGGTGCTCAGCGCCGCCGAGCGCTTCGAGCTGACCGCGCAGGCCACCGCCGAGGTGATCCGCCCCAGCCTGTTCGGCGTGGGCATCATCGCCGCGGTGTACCTGCCGGTGTTCGCGCTGACCGGCATCGAAGGCAAGATGTTCCACCCGATGGCGATCACCGTAGTACTGGCGCTGACCGGGGCGATGCTGCTGTCGCTGACGTTCGTGCCGGCGGCGATCGCGCTGACCCTGGGCGGCAAGGTCGCCGAGCACGAGAACCGCGCGATGCGCTGGGCGCGGCAGGCGTATGCGCCGCTGCTGGACGGCGCGCTGCGCCACGCGCGCTGGATCGGCGCCGGCGCGCTGGCGCTGGTGCTGCTGTGCGGCGTGCTGGCCACGCGGCTGGGCACCGAGTTCATCCCCAACCTCGACGAAGGCGATATCGCCCTGCATGCGCTGCGCATTCCCGGCACCAGCCTGGAACAGGCGATCGCCATGCAGTCCACGCTGGAGCGGCGGATCAAGCAGTTCCCGGAAGTGGCGCACGTGTTCGGCAAGCTCGGCACCGCCGAGGTCGCCACCGACCCGATGCCGCCGTCGGTGGCCGACACCTTCCTGATCATGAAGCCGCGCGCGCAATGGCCCGATCCGCGCAAGCCCAAGGCGCAGCTGCTGGCCGAGATCGAGGCGGCGGTGCAGCAGTTGCCCGGCAACAACTACGAGTTCACCCAGCCGATCCAGATGCGCATGAACGAGCTGATTTCCGGCGTGCGCGCGGACGTGGCGATCAAGCTCTACGGCGACGACCTGGACACGCTGGTGGAGGTCGGCCGGCGCATCGAGGAGGTGGCCAGGACCGTGCCCGGCGCGGCCGACGTCAAGCTCGAGCAGGCCACCGGCCTGCCGATGCTGACCGTGGTCCCGGACCGCATCGCGCTGGCCGGCTATGGGCTCAATCCCGGCGTGGTGCAGGACACGGTGGCGGCCGCGGTGGGCGGGCAGGACGCCGGGCAGCTGTTCGAGGGCGACCGCCGTTTCGCCATCGTGGTGCGCCTGCCCGAGGCGTTGCGCCAGGATCCGGCGGCACTGGCCGACCTGCCGATCCCGCTGCGCGGCGACGGCGAGCGTGGCGACGCCGACGAGTCCAGCCGCGCGCCCGGCTGGCGCAGCGGCACGCCGATCACCGTGCCGCTGCGCGAGGTGGCCAAGGTGGACACCGTGCTGGGGCCGAACCAGATCAACCGCGAGGACGGCAAGCGCCGCATCGTGGTCACCGCCAACGTGCGCGACCGCGACCTCGGCGGCTTCGTCGCCGAACTGCAGCGCCGCGTGCAGGCCGACGTGGAACTGCCCAGCGGCTACTGGATCGGCTACGGCGGCACCTTCGAGCAGCTGATCTCGGCCGGGCAGCGCCTGGCCTGGGTGGTGCCGGCCACGCTGCTGCTGATCTTCGCGCTGCTGTACTGGTCGTTCGGCTCGCTGCGCGACGCGGCGATCGTGTTCAGCGGCGTACCGCTGGCGCTGACCGGCGGCGTGGTCGCGCTGGCGCTGCGCGGCATCCCGCTGTCGATCTCCGCCGGCGTCGGCTTCATCGCGCTGTCCGGGGTGGCGGTGTTGAACGGGCTGGTGATGATCGCCTTCGTGCGCAAGCTGCGCGAGGACGGCCTGCCGCTGGCGCAGGCCTTGCGCGACGGCGCGCTGGCGCGGTTGCGGCCGGTGCTGATGACCGCGCTGGTGGCGGCGCTGGGCTTCGTGCCGATGGCGTTCAACGTCGGCGCCGGCGCGGAGGTGCAGCGGCCGCTGGCCACGGTGGTGATCGGCGGCATCGTCTCGTCCACGCTGCTGACCCTGCTGGTGCTGCCGGTGCTGTACCGCTGGCTGCACCGGCGCGACAATGCCGCATCGGCGTCCGCCCCGGCGGATGCTCCGACCTTGGCGAGGTGAGCGATGGCCGACAGCTGCTGCGGTTGCGGCAAGACCCTGGATGTGGCGGCGATGCAGGCGCGCCAGCGGCGGGTGCTGTGGTGGGTGCTGGCGATCAACGCCGGCACCTTCGCGATGCTGCTGGGCAGCGCCTGGCACAGCGGCTCGGCCTCGCTGCTGTCCGGCAGCCTGGACAACCTCGGCGATGCGCTGACCTATGCGCTGAGCCTGGCCGTGGTCGGCGCCAGCCTGGCGGCGAAGGCGCGGGTGGCGCTGCTCAAGGCCGCGCTGATCCTGGCCGCGGCGCTGGCGGTGGCCGCCGGCATCGGCTGGAAGCTGCTGCACCCGCAGCTGCCGCTGTTCGAGAGCATGGGCGTGGCCGCGGCGCTGAACCTGGCGGCGAACCTGCTGTGCCTGCGCCTGCTGTGGCCGTACCGCCGTGGCGACATCAACCTGGCCTCGGCCTGGGCGTGCTCGCTCAACGACGTCTACGAGGGCGGCGCGGTCATCCTGGCCAGCATCGCGGTGTGGGCGTTCGGCGCCGGCTGGCCGGACCTGCTGATCGCCGCGGCGCTGCTGCTGCTGTTCCTGCGCTCGGCCTGGCAGGTGGCGCGGCGCGCCTGGGCGGAACTGCGCCAGGCCCGCGCGGCGGCGGTAAGTGCTTGCGACACAAGGGAAAGGCATGCATAATGCGCGGCTCGCTGTGCCCGACTGCTGTCGGGCCGGCGGCCGGACACGCGATTTCCGGCCGGCCTCTCCCAGCGTAACTGCTTGATTTCCCACGTCGCGTGGTGGCCGCAAGGCTGCCGGGGCCGCCGTCTCCCAGGCTATGGGCGACTCAAACTATTTATCGAGGTGCGTAATGTCCCGCGTATGCCAAGTGTCCGGCAAGCGTGTGCAGACGGGTAACAACGTCTCCCACGCCAACAACAGAACCCGTCGTCGCTTCCTGCCCAACCTGCACGAGCGCCGCTTCTGGGTCGCCAGCGAGAACCGCTGGATCAAGCTCCGTGTTTCCGCGCATGCGTTGCGCACCATCGACAAGAACGGGATCGATGCCGTTCTGAAAGAGCTGCGCGCGCGCGGCGAAAAGGTCTGAGGAGTAAACAATCATGGCAGGCAAGCGTGACAAGATCCGTATGATTTCCTCGGCCGCCACCGGCCACTTCTACACCACGGACAAGAACAAGAAGAACACCCCGGGGAAGATGGAAATGATGAAGTACGACCCGGTCGTGCGTAAGCACGTGCTGTACAAGGAAGGCAAGATCAAGTGATCGACTGATCGCTGGATCGCCTTTCGAGGTCGACACGGAACCCGCCGCAAGGCGGGTTTCGTCTTTGTGGCGCGCGGCCTCGCTGCGATCGACTCAGGCAGCTTCGCCCGCTGCGGTCGGGCCAGCCCATCCGCTGCGGCGTGGCGATCGGACCCGGCGACGCCGGGCATGACGCCGAGGCAGCGAATGGCCGCTCGGCTTCCGCCAATCCCGAATCCCCAATCCCGGCCTCACCAATACAAGCGCATCGGATTGTCCACCAGCAGCTTGCGCTGCAGTTCGGCGGTCGCTGCGATGCGCGGGATGAAGTCGACCAGCATGCCGTCGTCGGGCATGTGCTGTTTCATGTTCGGGTGCGGCCAGTCGGTGCCCCACAGCACGCGCTCGGGGAAGCGCTCGACCAGGTGCTTCGCGAACGGTACCACGTCGTCGTAGCCGGGCGGTCCGAGGCGCGACAGCCGTTCCGGACAGCTGACCTTGCTCCAGATGTTGTCGTGCTCGGCCAACAGGCGCACAAAGCGCTGGAATTCCGGCCCGTCCACCGGCTTGCTCACATCCGGCCGGCCCATGTGGTCGACCACCACCGTGGTCGGCAGCGAGGTGAAGAAATCCCAGCGCTCCTCCAGGTCGGCCGCCTCGAAATACACCACCACCTGCCAGCCGAGCGCGGCGATGCGGTCGATGATGCGGCGGTAGTAGGCATCGGGCTTGGGATCGACCAGGCGGCGTACGAAATTGAAGCGCACCCCGCGCACGCCGGCATCGTGCAGTTCCTGCAGCTCCGCGTCGCCGACGCTGTCGCGCACTGTGGCGATGCCGCGCGCACGCGCGCCGGCGGCGCGCAGCGCATCGACCAGGGCGCGGTTGTCGGCGCCGTGGCAGGTGGCCTGTACGATCACATTGCGTTCGAAGCCGAGGAAATCGCGCAGCGCGAACAGCCGCTCCTTGCCGGCGTCGCACGGCGTGTACTTGCGCTCGGGCGCATACGGGAACACCTCGCCCGGGCCGAACACGTGGCAGTGCGCGTCCACCGCGCCCGCCGGCGGCACGAAGCGCGGCTTGCTCGGGGCCGGATCGAAATCCAGCCAATCGGCATCCTTGCGGAACGTGCGCGTCACAAGCGTTCCCATCACAGGCCCCTCGCCGTCAGCTGCGCATCCAGGCGCGGATACACGCGCCGCGCGTTGCCTTCGAACACCTTGCGCTTGTCGGCATCGCAGATCGTCAAGGCATCGATGTAGCGCTTGGTGTCGTCGAAGTAGTGGCCGGTGTGCGGATCGATGCCGCGCACCGCGCCCACCATCTCCGAGCCGAACAGGATATTGCCGATGTCGATCACCTCGAACAGCAGGTCGATGCCGGGCTGATGGTAGACGCAGGTGTCGAAGAACACGTTCTTCATCACGTGTTCGGCCAATGGCGGCTTGCCGAGCATGTCGGCCAGGCCGCGGAAGCGGCCCCAGTGGTAGGGCACCGCGCCGCCGCCGTGTGGAATGACGAAGCGCAGCTCGGGGAAGTCGCGGAACAGGTCGCCTTGCAGGAACTGCATGAACGCGGTGGTGTCGGCGTTGAGGTAGTGCGCGCCTGTGGCGTGGAAGTTGGCGTTGCAGCTGCCGGACACGTGCACCATCGCCGGTACGTCGAGTTCGACCATCTTCTCGAAGAACGGATACCAGGCCTTGTCGGTCAGCGGCAGGCCGGTCCAGTGGCCGCCGGACGGATCCGGGTTGAGGTTGCAGCCGACGAAGCCGAGTTCGTTCACGCAGCGCTCCAGCTCGGCGATCGAATGCGCGATCGGCACGTTCGGCGACTGCGGCAACTGGCACACGCCGATGAAACTGTCCGGGTACAGCTGCACCACGCGCGCGATCAGGTCGTTGCAGCGCCGGGTCCAGACCTGGCTCACCGCCTCGTCGCCGATGTGGTGGGCCATGCTGCTGGCGCGCGGCGAGAAGATGGTCATGTCGGCACCGCGTTCGCGCAGCAGCCGCAGCTGGTGTTGCTCGACGCTGTCGCGGATCGCGTCGTCGGAGATGCGCGGATAGTCCGGCGCCGGTTGCGTGGGGTCGTCGAAATGCGCGACCTGCGCCTTGCGAAAGGCGTCGTGCGCGGCCGGCGCGGTGGTGTAGTGGCCGTGGCAGTCGATGATCATGGCAAGCCTCGGTGGGGGAGGGAAGGAATCACCAGCCGAACAGCTGGGCGAAATGCACGTCCACACGCAGTCCCAGGATCAGCGCATCGGGGATGTCGGTGATGCGGGTGGGGGCGTAGATCGGATCGGGATTGATCACGTACTGGAGGTTGGGCATCAGCACGATGCCGGGCCGCAGCGCGTAGCCGTAGCTGATCTCGCCCAGGATCTCGTCGTTGTGCGGCGTGCCGCTGCCGCCGTGGCGGATGCGGCGGTCGCGCAGGTAGGCCATCTGCTCGGGGTCGAAGTGAGTGTCGGAGACGAACATCGCGAAGGTGTCCTGGTCGCGGCCGGCGAAGGTACCGGCCTTCACCAGCCCGGCGGCGGCGAAGTACTGCACCGCGGCGACGTTGCCGGTGTTGACGAAGTAGCGCCCGAACAGCGCCAGGTTGCGCTTGCCCGCGCCGCGCCATACGGTCTGGTCGGCCATCGCATAGGCGCCGGTGCGGGCGCCGTCCAGGCTGGCGAAGGCCTTGCCGGTGAGCCCAGCGGAATTGCCGTTGACGTCGAAGTACGGACTCTTGCCGCCGTCGCTGTTGCGATAGGCGCCGATGCGTACGGTGAGCGGCAGGCGTGCGTTGGCGAAGCTGGTTTGGTAGCCGATCTCGCCGGCGCTGAGGGTGCCGCTGCCTTCGCCCAGGGAGAAGTCCAGGCCGTTCTTGCCGGCGGCATTGAGCGCGTTGTCGTAGTCGAACACGCCGGCCTGCGCGTACCAGCGCGCATCGAAGTCGTAACGCAGCATCGCCGCCCACGACGCGTTGGGATAGGCGGTAATGCCGATGTCGGTGATGGGGCCGAATGGAGTCAGGCAGATCGCGTTGCTCATGAACGCGCAGTTGAGCGGCGAGTTGTTGAAGTAGCTGTTCAGCGGCGCGCGGCCAAGGGTGACGCTTAGGCCGTTGTCGAAGCGGTGCTTGACGGTGAGCCGGGTCAGGCGCCCGCCGGCGACCGGGCGCCAGGTCTGCTGCAGGCTGATCGAACTGCCGATTTCCTCGCGCGCCAGGTTGTCACCGGCAAACCATGCGGCCTGCAAGTCGACCTCGGTATTGCGCACGCCGAACAGCGTGTCCAGGTCGAACCTGGACTGGGCCATGAACCAGTACGAGGCGGCGGTGCCTTGGTCGGCGCCGCCGACGGGATTGCCGGCCACGTTGCCGACGAAGTCGACGGTCAGGTCGACGCCGTCGGGCGCCTTGCCGGCCTTGGCGGTGGGCGTGGATGGCAGCGCGGCCTGCGCCAGCGCCGGTGCGATGGCGCCGCCGGCGAGTCCGCACAGCAGCAGGGCCAGCATGGAAGGTGTGATGCGAGACACAGCGCCTCCTGTCCGGCCTCGCGGCCGGAATGGCGTAAGCGGGGGGCGCCCCAGCGCAGCCGGGGCAGGCGATCAGGATTGCGTGACGGCGACAGGGTGACGGCGGCGCAGCGCGCGGTTGCCGACGTACTCGGCGAGCACGGCGTGGTCGAGCTTGCCTTCCCACTTGGCGATCACGATGGTGGCCACCGAGTTGCCGACCAGGTTCACGAAGGTCAGGCCCTCGGCCAGGATGCGGTGGATGCCCAGGATAAGCGCGATGCTCGCCACCGGGATGGTGCCGGTGGTGGACAGCGTCGCCGCCAGCACCACGAACGCCGCTCCGGCCACGCCGGCTGCGCCCTTTGAGGTGAGCAGCAGTACCGCGATCAGGCCCAGCTCGTGCCAGACGGTCAGTGGCGTATTGGTGGCCTGCGCCAGGAACACCGCCACCGTAGTCAGGTACAGGCAGGTGCCGTCGAGGTTGAACGAATAGCCGGCGGGGATCACGAAGCCGACCACGCCCTCCTCGCAGCCGAGCTTCTTCATCTTCTCGATCAGCCGCGGCAGCACCGTCTCGGTGGAGGTGGTGGCGGCGACGATGACGATCTCGTCGCGGATGTACATCAGCAACCGCCACAGGCTGACGCCGCACCACCAGCACACCGTGCCGAGCACGAGCACGGTGAACAGTGCGCAGACCATGAAGAACTCGATGATCAGTTCGCCCAACGCCATCAGCGAATCGGCGCCGAACTGGCCGACGGTGAAGGCGATCGCGCCAAACGCGCCGATCGGGGCGAAGTACATGACGTAACCGATGACCCGGAACAGCGTCTGCGATGTGGCTTCGATCACCCGCATCACCGGCTCGCCGCGCTCGCCGATCGCCGCCAGGCCGACCCCGAACAGCACCGACACGAACAGCACCTGCAACACGTGGGCTTCGGTGAAGGCGCTGACCAGCGTGGTGGGGATGATGTTCATCAGGTAGGCGCTGATCGACTGGTCGTGCGCGGTATTGACGTAGTTCTTGATGCTGTTGCCGTCCAGGCTGGCCGGGTCGATGTTCATGCCGGTGCCGGGCTGCCACAGGTCGACTGCGACCAGGCCGACGATCAGCGCCAGGATGGTGATCGCCTCGAAATAGATCAGCGATTTCAGCGCCAGCCGGCCCACGCTGCGCATGTCGCGCATGCCGGCGATGCCGTGCACCACGGTGACGAAGATGATCGGCCCGATCATCATCCGGATCAGCTTGATGAAGGCATCGCCGAAGGGTTTCATCGCGGTACCCGTCGCTGGCGCCAGCCAGCCCAGAAGCACGCCGATCAGGGTGCCGATCAGCACCTGAAACCAGAGTTGTCCGAAGATTCCGAAGCGGCGCGGCCGCTTCTCCACAACTGTCATAACTACCCTCCCAGGCAATTGATGGTGAACGCCGGTGCCGGTTCAGTCGAACAGGTATCCGTCGAAGAGCTTGCGGGCGGTACGCAGGACTGCGGCCCGGACCACCGCACCGTGTGCATCGAGATCGATCACGCAGCCGGTGGCGCCGCTGGGGTGTTCGACCTGGAGGTGTTGGCTGCGCCCACCGGGCAGTTGCGCCAGCGCGTGCGCCGGAGATTGCGGCAGCAGGCAGGCGGTGGCGACGCTGACCGCGCCGAGCACGCCGATCGAGGCGTGGCAGCGGTGCGGGATGAACGAGCGGACGCAGATCGTGCCGCCGTCGCGCGGCGCGGCGACCATCATCATCTTCGGCACGGTCTGGTCGGCGACCTCGCCCAGGCGCATGCGCGGCCCGGCCTGCAGGCGGATCGCCTCCAGCCGTGCCTTCAGCGCGGCGTCGGCGTCGAGCGTGTCGCGGTCCTCGTAGCCGCCGATGCCCACGTCGCTGGCGCGCAGCACCACGCACGGCATGCCGTTGTCGATCAGCGTCACCGCGATGCCGTCGATCTCGTCCACCGCGTTGCCGCTGGGCAGCAGCGCGCCGCAGGACGAGCCGGAGATGTCGGCGAACGCCAGCGGGATCGGCGCGGCGGTTCCGGGCACGCCGTCGATGCGCGCATCGCCGTCGTAGCGGACGTAGCCGTCCGGCGTCTGCACCGTGGCGGTGGCGAGCTTGCCGGTGTTGCGCATGAAGATGCGTACTTCGGTCCGCTCGCCGCTGGCGGCGACCAGGCCGCGCTCGAGCGCGAACGGGCCGACCGCGGCCAGCATGTTGCCGCAGTTCTGCGCATCGCTGACCAAGGCCTGGTCGACATGGACCTGCAGAAACAGGTAGTCGACATCGGCATCGTCGCGGCTGGAGCGCGACACCACCGCGACCTTGGAGGTCAGCGGATCGGCGCCGCCCATGCCGTCGATCTGGCGCACATCCGGCGAGCCGTAGGTGCGCAGCAGGAAGGCATCGCGCGCGGCGCGGTCTGCCGGCAGCGCATCGGCCAGAAAGAACCCGCCCTTGGAGGTGCCGCCGCGCATCCACATCGCGCGCACGCCGTGCCTGGGCCGGCTGCGGACGTCCGCGGCGGCCGCCGGCGTCGCTACGCGAACCGGATCATCCGACATAGGTCAGGCCCTTGGCGGCCAGGCGCTCGCGCATGGCATAGATGTCCAGGCCGAGCTCGCCGTTGGCCAGGCGCTCGCGCTTGGCCTGCTCGCGCACCTCGCGTGCCTGCGCCTCTGCCAGCACGCGCGCGGCATCGGCGCGCGGTACCACGCAGACCCCGTCGTCGTCGGCCACCAGCACGTCGCCTGGCTGGATCAGCGCGCCGGCGCATACCAGCGGCAGGTTGACCGAGCCCAGCGTCTCCTTGACCGTGCCCTGCGCGCAGATCGCGCGGCTCCAGACCGGGAAGCGCATCGTGGTGAGATCGCGCACGTCGCGCACCCCGGCATCGATGATCAGGCCGCGGCAGCCGCGCGCCTGCGCAGAGGTGGCGAGCAGGTCGCCGAAGTAGCCGTCGCAGCAGTCGCTGGTCGGTGCCACCACCAGCACGTCGCCATCGCGCAGCTGTTCGATCGCCACGTGCATCATCCAGTTGTCGCCCGGCGGCACTGACACGGTGACCGCGCTGCCGGCGATGCGTGCGCCGGCGTAGATGGGGCGCAGCCGGTGGTGCAGCAGGCCGCTGCGACCCTGCGCCTCGTGCACGGTGGCGACGCCGGCCTGGGCCAGGCCATGGAGCAGTGCCGGGGCGGTGCGCTCGATCTGTGTGACGACCTTGGACATCCATCCATCCTTCGTTAGGGATGACGAAGTCTGTGTGCGGAAGCTCGAACAGCTCAAGATCGTTTTGCGATATAGCCATTGGCTTTAGTTATAGTTGGGATGTGGAGGCGAAATCCGAACTCAACCTGCGGCACCTGCACGCGCTGGCTGTGGTGCGCCACGTCGGCGGCATCAGCGCGGCCGCGCCGCTGGTCAATCTCTCGCAGCCAGCATTGACCCAGGCCATTGCGCGGCTGGAGGGCCAGTTCGGCCTGGCTCTGTTCGATCGCCAGCCCGGCGGCATGGCGGCCACCGAGGCCGCGCAGTTGCTGGTGCCGCGGATCGAGCGCGCGTTGGGCTACATCGCCCGCGGCGTTCAATTGGCCAGACGTTCGCAACGCTTGCCGGCGATCGCGGCGGTGGAGCGGCGGGTGAGCCTGGGCCAGTTGCGCGCGCTGGCCGCGGTCGACACCGCCGGTAGCTATTCGCTGGCGGCGGAGCGCTCGGGCGTGTCGCAGCCGGCGATCTACCGTGCGGTGCACGAGCTATCCGAGTCGATCGAAGTGCCGTTGACGGTGCGCCGCGGCAGGACCGTGCAGCCGACCCCGGCGGCCACGCGCATGCTGCGGCTGGTGCGGCTGGCGCTGTCGGAACTGGGCGCCGGCCTGGAGGACTTGGCCGGGCTGCGTTCCAAGGATGCTGGCCGTGTGACCCTCGGCGCGATGCCGCTGGCGCGGGCGATCCTGTTGCCGCAGGTGCTGGCGCGATTCGCGCGCGCGCACCCTGGCGCCACCGTCAACGTCGTCGAGGGCCCGTACGCGGAGTTGCTCGGTCATCTGCGCGAAGGTGGGTTGAATCTGCTGATCGGCGCGCTGCGCGACCGGCTGCCGGTGCGCGACGTGGTGCAGGAAGGCCTGTTCGACGACGACCCGGTCATCGTCGGCCGCGCCGGACATCCGCTGGCCGGACGCGATTTCGGCTTCGCCCGGCTGCTGGAGTTTCCGTGGGTGGTGGCTGCCACCGGCGCGCCGGTGCGTGCGCGCTGGGAGCGCATGTTCCGCGAGCAGGCGCTGGAACCGCCGCGCTTGCGCATCGAGTGCGGCTCGGTGCTGATCATCCGCGGCCTGTTGCTGGAGGACGACTGGCTGACGCTGATGTCGCGCGACCAGTTCCTGTTCGAGCGCCGCGCCGGCTTGCTGTGCGAGATCGGCACGGCGGGCCCGAGCGTGCGCCGCCGGATCGGCATGACCACGCGCGCCGACTGGTATCCGACGCGGCTGCAGTCCGCGTTCGTGGCCACCTTCCGCGCAGTGTGCGCCGAACGCGAGGCATCGCCGGCGCTGGCCGCCTGGCCGTTCCGACATCCGGCCCCGTCGCGCTGAGAATGCTTGCGTTTGCCGCCGCAGCCCGCAGAATCGGGCGACTTGGCGTGCGAAAGGGTCGCGATGCTGCCGTTCTGGTTGGAAGGCACCTGGCTGCTGGCGCTGGACTGGCTGATCCGGCTGGTGGCGTTGCTGTGGATTCCGGCGCGCACCACGCCCGGCGCGGCGCGCAGCTGGCTGCTGCTGGTCGGGTTCGTGCCGGTGCTTGGCCTGCCGCTGTACCTGCTGCTGGGCCACCCGTGGCTGTCGCGCGAGCGCATCCAGCGCCAGGCGCAGGCCTCGCAGGTGATCCGCGAGCAGCAGGTGCCGTTGACCGCGCTGCGCTGGACCCCGCCCGCCGACACCGCGATCGCCGAAGTGGTGCCGCTGATCGAGCGCCAGGGCGACTTCATGCCCACCCATGGCAATACGGTGGAATTGCTCGATCGCTATGCGGACTCGCTGCAGGCGCTGATCGACGACATCGACGCGGCGGTGGAGCGCGTGCACCTGCTGTACTACCTGATGTTCGACGATGCGGTCGGCGACGCGGTCGTGGCGGCGCTGTTGCGCGCCGCCGCGCGCGGCGTGCGCTGCCGCCTGCTGCTCGATGCGCGCGGCGGCAAGCGCGGGCTGCGCCGCTACCGCAAGCGCCTGCGCGCGGCCGGCGTCGAGGTGCAGGCGCTGCTGCCGGGCGGCCTGCGCTGGCGCCGCAGCGGGCGCATGGACCTGCGCAACCACCGCAAGATCGCGGTCATCGACAACCGCGTCGGCTACACCGGTTCGCAGAACCTGGCCGCGGCCGAATTCGTGCGCGGCCATCCCAACCGCGAACTGGTGGTGCGCCTGCAGGGGCCGGTGGTCGGGCACCTGGAGGCGGTGTTCGCCAGCGACTGGTTCATCGAGACCGGGCAGCGCCTGCGCGTGGCCGAAGGCACCGCGGTGCACGGTGCCGACACCGCCACGCAACTGCTGCCCAGCGGCCCGGCGTATCCGTTCGAGAACGCGCGCGATGCGGTCAACGCGCTGATCCACCTGGCGCGGCGGCGGATCGTGATGGTCACGCCGTACTTCGTGCCCGACGAGGCCACGCTCAGCGCGCTGCGCATCGCCGCGCTGTCCGGCGTGGACGTGCAGCTGATTCTGTCGGAGAGCAGCAACCAGCGGCTCACCGCCTGGGCGCAGGAGGCCTACTACGACGAACTGCTGCGCAGCGGGGTCAAGATCGCGCTGTACCGGCCGTGCTTCCTGCATGCCAAGCACCTGAGCGTGGACGAGGGCATCGCCCTGGTCGGCTCGATCAACCTGGACATCCGCTCCTTCGCGCTGAACGCCGAGATCGGCGTGCTGTGCTATTGCGCCGAGGTGGTGCAGCGGCTGCGCGCGGTGGAGGCCGATTATCTGGCGGATGCGCGCGCGCTGTCGCTGGAGGACTGGCGCAAGCGGCCCACCTGGCGGCGCAGCCGCGAAGGCATCGCCCGCCTGGCCGATGCGTTGATGTGAGTGCGCACGTACATGACAGCATGATGTCGCCGCCATGCGCGATGTTCGCGCCGACATGAGCGATGGTTCTTAGCCGCGGGCGGAGCCGGCGGGGGCATCCCTTACAATCGCCGGCATGAGCGACCTCTTGCCCACCGCATCCGATGGCGACTGCGACTGCGATATCGCCATCGTCGGCGGCGGCGCGGCCGGCACGCTGGTGGCGTTGCACCTGCTGCGGCAGGCCACGCAGGCGCTGCGGCTGCAGCTGATCGAACCGCAGGCGGCGCTGGCGCAGGGCGTGGCCTATGCGACGCCGTGCGCGGAGCACCTGCTGAACGTGCCGGCCGGGCGCATGAGCGCCTTCGCCGAGCTGCCCGACGACTTCCTCGACTGGCTGCAGCAGCAGGCGCTGTATCCGGCACTGCAACGCGACGCGCTGGCGCAGGCCTACGTGCAGCGCCGCCATTACGCCGACTACCTGCGCGCGCGGCTGGCGCAGGCGCAGGCCGCAAGCCTGGCGCACTTGCAGTGGCGGCAGCAGCGGGTGGTGGCATTGGACCGGGACGCGCGCGGCCAGGCGTTGCACCTGCAGGATGGGGCGACGCTGCGCGCGCAGGCGACGGTGCTGGCGCTGGGCAACAGCCTGCGCCCGTTGCCGGCGCGCGGCGCGGCCAGCCTGCCCGCGCACGTGCGCGTGGACGCCTGGAACTACGAACAGCTGCGCGCGATCCCGCGCGAGTCCACGGTGTGCATCGTCGGCGCCGGCCTGAGCATGGCCGACAGCGTGCTGACCCTGCTCGCCAATGCGCACCGCGGCCCGGTGCACCTGATCTCGCGGCACGCGGTATTGCCGCTGCCGCATGCCGAGCATACCGGCCACGCCACGGCCGACTTCGACCCGCAGCCGTTGCTGGCGCTGCCGTTGCGCCAGCGCCTGCGCGCGCTGCGCCGGCATGCGGCCGCGGCGCAGGCGCGCGGCCTGCCCTGGCAGGGCGTGATGGAGCGGCTGCGGCCGCTGGGCCAGGCGCTGTGGCAGTCGCTGTCGGCCAGCGACCAGCGGCGCTTCCTGCGCCATGCCGTGCGCTACTGGGACGCGCACCGGCACCGCATCGCCGCGCCGGTGTTCGCGCAGCTGCAGGCGATGCGCCGGATCGGCCAGCTGCGCGTGCACCGCGCGCGGTTGGACACGGTGTTCCCGGTCGGCGCCTGCGTGCAGGTCAACGCGGTCGGTCCCGACGGGCTGGCGCTGCAGCTGGACGCGCACTACCTGGTCAACGCCACCGGCGTGGAGCTGCGCGCGCAGACCATGCGCAATCCGCTGCTGCACCAACTGCTGGGCTGCGGCCATGCCGCGCCCGGCCCGCACGGCATCGGCGTCGCCACCGCGCCCGACGGCGCGCTGCTCGACGCCGACGGCCATGCCGATCCGCGCCTGCGCGTGCTCGGCAGCCTGCGCATCGGCAGCCTGTGGGAAAGCCTGGCGATCCCGGAGTTGCGCGTGCAGGCGCAGCAGCAGGCGCAGGCGTTGCTGGGCGAAGTGCGGCCGGCGAGCGCCGACGCGAACTGAAGGCGTGCCTGGCTGCCGTCATGGCGCCTGCGCAGTGCGCTGGCGCGCTTTCGACAGTCGCGCTCAAACGTCCGCGATGGGCCGATGCTAGGCATTACCGCCGGGCCACCCGGGAGCAGGAATGCCTTTGGAGTGCGCCGTTCCACCACTGCGCCGCACGCACAAGACGGCCAGCTAGGATTGTTCGGAAAATCAGGAAGCCATGGCATGGAACGTCTCTACTTCGCGACAGCGCTTTCGCTGATCCTCCATCAGATCGACGCCGCCTTCTGGCAGGAATGGAAGATGTTCGCCGTCCCCGGAGGCATCCAGGGATTCCTGGCATTCAACGCCGTTGCGGTCGGCGCGTTGCTCTGCGGCTATCGAAGCGTCCTGCTGCGCGGTCGCCATGCAAGAGCATGGGCGCTCGCTTGTGGCGGCCTGGGGGTGACCACCTTCATCCTGCACGCCGGCTTTGCGCTAGCGGACCGCAAGGAGTTCAGCCTCCCGCTCTCGGTGCTCGCCATTCTGGCCTGTCTGGCGTTCGGCGCGGCGCTGCTGGTGACAGCGCTACGCGCTCGCCCCGTCCAGTGAACGCGCCTGCTCGATAAGCGCGCGATGTCCGTTTCCGGCAACAAGCGGGCATGGGCAGACGAACGCAGCACATGGTCCCGCACCGCGAAGTCGATGCGATGCGGCGGAGGCGGCCGCGGCCGCGCAGGCTTCAGGCAGCGGTCTGACAGGCGGCACGGCAATAGCCCGTCATCGCGCGCTTCTGTCCACATACGGCCGCGACTGCAGGATCAGCACCTCGTCGCCGACCACGGCCCACTCGATGTCCTGGTCCGCGCCGCCCAGCGCCTGCTTGGTGGACGCGCCGACCCTGGCCAGCCGCGCGATCAGCGCATCGGTCAGCACCTGGCGCGAACCGGTGATGGGCACTTCGCGGACGCCGCCGCCGGCGTCGGCCACCAGTTGGGTGTCTTCCGCCGAGCGGCTCAGCACCTGCACCGCCTTGGACCAGGTCGAGTACATCACCTGTTCGGCCTGGCGCTTGCCTTCCACCACGCGGATGCCGAGTCCGCGCTTGGCCGAGATGTAGGTGATGTGGCGGCGGGCGGCATCGAACGGATCGCGGGTGATCATCACCCCCGAACTGTCCGAGGGCGCGGCACGCTGCACCAGCACCGCCATGGCCACCGCGTCCTGGCGCAGCCCCGCGGCCGTGCGCGCCTCGTAGGCCTCGAAGTTGTAGACCGACGCCCACACCGTCTGCACGGCCTTGGCCAAGGCATCGGCAAGGGTCACATTGGGCACGGTGGTGTACAGGCCGGCACCGCTGAAGCCCGGCAGATCCTCGGAGTTGGACGAACTGCGCACGAACACCGCATCGCCGTGCAGTTGATCCCGCCATCGCTCGTCGAGCGCGCGAACGAAGGCGGGGTCGGGCGCGGCGTCGGCGATCTCGGCACGCAGCGTGGCCAGCGCCTCGCGACGGACGTTCGCGTCGGTAGCGAAACCCGGGCGACGCTGCAGGTCCTGCAGGCGCTGCGCAATCTGCAGCCGCTGCATCGCCGCCTGGTAGTGCGAGAACGGGATGCAGAAGCCGTCCGGCACGCGCGCGGCCGGCGGCAGCGCCGCCTTCAGCGTGCCGAGGTTGGCGGCCTTGACGCCGCAGTGGCCGCTGTCGCGCGCACGCAGGGCCGCCAGGGGCTTGAGCGCGACCACCGTCAGGTCCGGGCGCGGCAGGTTGCGCGCCGCCGGGCGGGCGGCTGCGGCCGATGGCGTCCTTGGCGGGCGCGTCAGTGGCGTCACCCGGTAGTCGTTGTGGGTGACGTCCAGCGCCACCCAACGGCCGTCGTACTGGCGCAGGGCGTTCTGCGCATCGCGCACATAGACATTGGGAATGCCCCAGCCCTTGGCCAGCAGGTTCACGTGGGACAGCAGGGTGGACGGACGCTGCGTCACCAGGCCGGCGACCGGCGCCAAGGCGATGGGCACCTCGTCCAGGACCGGGATATCGCGCGGCGACAGCGTGCGCAGCTGTTCCTCGGAGCGCACGATGCGCAGCCGCCCCTCGGCGCGGCCCGTGTTCAACGGCAGGAACCGCTGCTCGCGCAGCAACGCCTCCTGGCTGACGTAGGGCAGCCCCATGGAACTGGCCAGCTGCTCGTGCTGGGTGGAGTTGGTCTTGAAGCGGATCGGCTCGCGGAACGAGGCGCGCACCACCTCGTCGGTCTGCCACAGCAAGGCCGCGGTGAGCGTGTCGCCCTCCCAGAACTCGTAGGTGTAGCCCGGCAGGTCCCGCTGCCAGCTGATGGTGCCGAACAGGAACCGCCGCTGCGGGTCGCGGTACTGCGCGTTGCGCGTCGCCTTGTCCATGGCAGGCACCAGCCGCTGGCGTTGCACGAACTGCTCGTGCAACGCATGACGCGGCGTATTGATGTAGTAGATGCGCGCGGCATTCTGCCGGTCGATCACGAAGATCAGGTGCGGCATCTCCAGCGCGGTCCCGGCGTTGTAGACACGGGCGAGCTGCATGAACTGCGCGCGGGTATCGATGCGCGGCAGATAATCCGGCCCCTGCGTCGGCTGCAGCGGGTTCGCATCGCTGCCCTGGCGGTATTCGTAGGGCGACGGTTTGCGCGCGGTCTGCGCCGTCGCGGGCGCGGTACACCACGCCAGCAGCGTGAGCGCGGCGGCCCAGGCGAACAGGCGCTGGCGCCGGGCAGGGTGCGTGCGGGATCGGTCCATGATGCCGGTGCAGGAGTTGGGAGTGCGGATCTTAAGCCAGCCCCGTCGGCTTTGGACGCCGCGAAGGCGTTGCCGCAGGCGCGGCATGGGGGTCGGCTGCATGCGCGGGTCCTGGCGCGCCGGCGTTGACGATGGCCGCCTGCCGGCTGTTCGCGGCGGGGTGAACGCGCCTTCGAGGCTGCTTTTTCGCGATCGGGCTACCCGGTCGCAGCCGCTGCGCCGCCGCAACCGGTAAAATACCCGGGTGGATGTCTCCCATTTGCTCGATGATCTGAACCCGGCCCAGCGCGAGGCCGTCTCCGCCCCGTCCGGCCATTACCTGGTCCTGGCCGGCGCCGGGTCCGGCAAGACGCGCGTGCTCACCCACCGCATCGCCTGGCTCAACGAAGTCCACGGCGTGCCGGTGCACGGCATCTTTGCGGTCACCTTCACCAACAAGGCGGCTGGCGAGATGCGCCACCGCACCGACCTGCAGCTGCGCAACGGCAGCCGCGGCATGTGGATCGGCACCTTCCACGGCCTGGCGCACCGCCTGCTGCGCCTGCACTGGACCGACGCCAAGCTGCCGGAAAGCTTCCAGGTGCTGGATTCGGACGACCAGCTGCGGCTGGTCAAGCGCGTCGTGCAGCAGCTGGAACTGGACGAGGGCAAGTTCCCGCCCAAGCAGATCGTGTGGTGGATCAACCAGCAGAAGGACGAGGGCCGGCGCGCGCAGCACATCCAGCCCGAGCCGCGCGACGAGTGGACCACCACCTTGCGCAGCGCCTACGCGCTGTACCAGGAGCGTTGCGATCGCGCCGGCCTGGTCGATTTCGCCGAGCTGCTGCTGCGCGCGCACGAACTGCTGCGCGACAACCCGGCCTTGCTGGCGCATTACCGCAGCCGCTTCAGCGAGATCCTGGTCGACGAGTTCCAGGACACCAACGCGATCCAGTACGCGTTCGTGCGCGTGCTCGCCGGCGACACCGGGCGCGTGTTCGTGGTCGGCGACGACGACCAGGCGATCTACGGCTGGCGCGGCGCCAAGGTCGAGAACGTGCAGCGCTTCCTGAAGGATTTCCCGAACGCGCAGACCATCCGCCTGGAGCAGAACTACCGTTCCAGCGCCAACATCCTCAACGCCGCCAACGCGGTGATCGCGCACAACCCGGACCGCATCGGCAAGCAGCTGTGGACCGATTCGGGCGACGGCGACCCGATCGACCTGTACGCGGCCTACAACGAGATCGACGAGGCGCGCTACGTGGTCGAGCGCGTGCGCCAATGGGTGCGCGACGGCGGCAGCTACAGCGAGGCGGCGGTGCTCTACCGCAGCAACGCGCAGTCGCGCGCGTTCGAAGAATCGCTGATCGCCGAACAGGTGCCGTACCGCGTCTACGGCGGCATGCGCTTCTTCGAGCGCGCCGAAATCAAGGACACCCTGGCCTACCTGCGCATGGTCGCCAATCGCGCCGACGACGCGGCGTTCGAGCGCGCGGTGAACACGCCCACGCGCGGCATCGGCGACCGCACCCTGGACGAAGTGCGGCGCCTGGCGCGCGCGCAGTCGCTGTCGCTGTGGGCCGCCGCGCAACAGGCCGCGCAGCAGGGCGGCGACCTGGCGGCGCGGGCGCGCAATGCGCTGGCGCAGTTCCTGGGCCTGATCGAGCAGCTGTCCGCCGAGGTGGCCGGCCTGCCGCTGCCCGAGCAGATCGACCAGGTGCTGGCGCGCTCGGCGCTGCGCGAGCACTGGAGCAAGGAAAGCCGCGGCGGGCTGGATTCGGAATCGCGCACCGACAACCTCGACGAACTGGTCTCGGTCGCCTCGCGCTTCGTCCGCGCCGACAACGACGAGGACGCCGACGAAGGCCGCCAGGCGATGACCGAGCTGGTCGCGTTCCTGGCCTACGCCTCGCTGGAGGCCGGCGAAGGCCAGGCCCAGGCCGGCGAAGAGGGCGTGCAGCTGATGACGCTGCATTCGGCCAAGGGCCTGGAGTTCCCGCTGGTGTTCCTGGTCGGCATGGAGGATGGCCTGTTCCCCAGCGCGCGTTCGCTGGAGGAGAGCGGGCGCCTGGAGGAAGAGCGGCGCCTGGCCTACGTCGGCATCACCCGCGCGCGCCACAAGCTGGTGCTCAGCTACGCCGAGTCGCGGCGCATCCACGGCCAGGACAACTACAACGTGCCCTCGCGCTTCCTGCGCGAGATCCCGCGCGAGCTGCTGCACGAAGTGCGGCCGAAGGTGCAGGTGTCGCGCAACGCCTCGCTGGGCGCGCCGCGCAACCTCGGCCACAGCGCCATCGAGGCGCCGGCGATCAAGCTCGGCGCCAACGTGCAGCACCCCAAGTTCGGCGGCGGCGTGGTCATCGACTACGAAGGCAACGGCGCGCACGCGCGCGTGCAGGTGCAGTTCGACGAGGTCGGCGCGAAGTGGCTGGTGATGGCGTACGCGAATCTGACGGTGATCTGACGGGCTGGGCGTTGTGACGTCGTTCATGGGCGGCAGAGTGGCGACTGCCCTGCCGCGCCGATCGCATGGCGAATGCCGCCTCGCAGCTTCGCTGCCATCCGGCCTCGGAAGCAGTCGGGACTGAAGTTCCTCACACAATGCACCCAGCCAGCTCGCCGCAAGCCCCTGTAGGGGCTGCTTCATCCGCGACGAACGAAGCCCTGCAGTTATCCGGCTTCGGAAGCAGTCGGGACTGAAGTCCCTCCTACAGTGCACCCAGTCAGCTCGCCGCAAGCGCCTTGTGGGAGCGACTTCAGTCGCGACGAACGAAGCCATCGCACCCCTTGACGTCGGAAATAGCCAGGGCCGAAGCGCTTCCTGCAGTGCATCCGGCAGGCCCGCCGCAAGTCTCTTGTCGGCGGTGCGACAGCGACAACAGGATGGGGCCTCGATATCCGGCGCTTCCTCCTGCACACCACGGAGGCACAATCACCGCCCCGCAGGCGGTTGCCAGAGTTCCACCTTGTTGCCTTCCGGATCGATGACCCAGGCGAACTTCCCGTATTCGGACTCGTCCACCCGGTCGAGCACGTTGCAGCCTTCCTCGCGCAATGCCGCGACCAGCGCGTGCAGGTCGTCCACCCGGTAATTGATCATGAAAGGCGCCGTGCTGGGCGCGAACTGATCGCCCTGCGCCGCGCCGATCGACCAGATGGTGCTGCCGGCGACCGGCGTGCCGGCAGCGTCGGTCCAGGGAAACGCCGTGCCGCCCCACGCCTGCACGTCGATGCCCAGATGCCGCTTGTACCAGGCCTGCAACGCCGCAGCGTCGTTGGCCTTGAAGAAGATGCCGCCAATGCCGGTGACTCGCTTCATTGCAACCTCCGGGAACGAGTGGGTGGTGGAGACGCATGGCCTGCGCCCTCGAGCAGAGTGGACGAATGTGCGCCGCGCCGCGATGCCGGCTCGTCGAATGCCGCCGGACTCAGCGGCGCGGCGGCGCCGCTGGCGACGGGACGCGGGTGAAATAGTTGGTGCGCATCGTCGGGCTGCCGTCGGGCGCGAACGCGGCGACGGTTTCGGTCATCGAGCGGCCATCGGCGGCGACGGTGTAGATCCGGGTCGAGGCCACGCTTCTGTCCTTGGCCAGCATCATCACCAGCACGTTGGGCGCAGGCCGCTGCAGGGCGAAGGTGTCCGCTTCGAAATTGTTCTTCACCGGCGTGGCCCGGCCATCGAGGGCGGCGACGCCTTCGGCATGCATCTTCCCGCCGCCTTGTTCGACGATGTCGACCTTGGCGGCCCACTTGCCGCCGCCGGCTTCGCCGAACGTCAGGGTGACGCTCTGCGGCCGTTCCTGCGGCGGCTTCGGCAACCGTGACACGTCCACGGCCCAGCTGCCGAGCAATGGCGAGGACTTCGGCGAATCGGCATGCGCGGACGCGTCCGGTATCAAGACCGCCGCCAACACGACGGCACACAGCATCTTCATGCGACCTCCCAGGAATGTTCCGGCTGCAATGGACAACACGCCAACGGCGACTCGGCGGCAGCACGCTGCGTCCAACGGAACGGGCGTACTCCCTGCGCGTTCATGGAGTCGTCCTGTGGAGGCGTGCGCTGCGACGCTAGCATTGCCGCCCGTCTTCCAACAAGCACGGCCGGGGTCAGGCGAGGGCGTTCATTCCCAGAAGCTGTACTTGCGGGCCAGCGCCAGTTGCTCGCCGCCGGCGAAATGCCCGGCCAGTTCCTTGAACCCCACCGTGCCGACGAAGGTGGAGGAGGGGCAGCCCGGCGTCGCGTGCGTCGGCAGCGCGATGCGCACCTGATCGGCGGTCATCGTCACCTGGCCGATCGCCGGCGGCCCGGCCTTGCCGTCGGCGCACTGCACGATCGCGTAGTAGTCCTGGCCCGCGCCGGCGTCGCGATCGGCCTTGACGATGAAGATCTCGTAGCCGTACAGCAGGCCGTCCTTGTCCAGTTCCAGGGTAGAGAACATGCCGGTCTGGCGCGGCTGGCAGCCGCTCAACGCCAGCGCCGCCAGCGCCAGCAGGACGACGCGGCGGACGAGCTTCATGCACGGCGAGGCCAGGTCGAACGAAGTGCGGAAGTCCATGTGCTCACCAGATCCGGAGGGGCGCGCGCTGAACTCGGCAGGGCATCGAAGTGCGGCCGTCGTCATGCGGCAATGGCGCAGAAACCACCATAGCCCGAGGCGTCTCCGTGCTCCCCAGCACGCTTATTGTGAGAATTCTGCCACAGTTTTCGGCGGGAAAGGCAGCCGCGCCCGCGCTGCGACCAGCGCCGCGCCGCCTTGGCCGGCGACGATCCGGCCACCCCGGCTGGCGGTGGACCGGGAGGCGGCATGGACCGCGTCCGCGCCGGGGTGCCCGATGCGCGGCGCTTCCCAATGGCGGCGCCAGGCCCGTTTGCCTTCGCGTGGCCTGCCTGCGCAGTGGCGGCCGGTACGGACCCGGCCGCCCGTCGCGTCAGCGTCGCGCGGCGATGACCTGGCTCAAGCTGTCCGGCGTGCCGTCCACCCGCACCAGGTGCGGGTACTGCAGGCCGTCGTGGTAGTTCACCTCCACGCTGCGCACGCCGCCCTGGAACTTCAGCGTCAGCACGATCGGCGCGGTGCCGCCCTTGGCGTCGGCGATGGCCTGCTTGAGTACCTCGCGCGTGTAGTCCTGGCCATTGACCGCCAGCACCGTGGCGCCAGTGCTGACGCCGGCCTTGAACGCGGGGCCGTCCCACACCACGTCGTTGATGCTGGCATCGTCGTTCATCACCAGGCCCAGCGACCAGGCGAAGTTGTAGCGGTGGCGCGCCGACTGGTGGCGGCTGTCGTACTGCTTCTCGAACGCGCTCGGCTGGTCGGTATAGACCAGTTTCCAGCCGCTGGCCTGCAGCCCTTCCAGCAGCGGCGGGTTCACCGCATCCACGCGCGGGGCGAGGTAGCCGGCCCAGTCGAACGCGGCCACGCCATTGAGCGCGGCCACCACGTCGTCGAAAGTGTAGGTCCTGACCGCGTGGCTGCCGTCGTCCACGCCGAAGAAGGCCTTGGCGAAATCGTCCAGCGATTTGCGGCCGTGGCTGAGCGCGCGCAGCTTGGCATCCACCGCCAGCCACAGCATCTGCCCGCCGCTGTAGTAGTCCTCGCTCATCTGCCAGCTGCGGTAGGGCAGCGGCGCGCGATGCGCGGCGGTGGGATCGTTGGTGGTGTCTTCCAGCGAACGCCATTGGAAGCCCTCGCGGTTGCGGTCGTAGTTGGCCGCGGTCATCGCCAGCGCATCGCGGAACTGTTCCGGCGTCCACATCCCGGCGCGCGCGGTTAGCACATAGCCCCAGTACTGGGTCTGCCCTTCGTAGACCCACAGCAGCGAGTCGCCCATCGGCACATTGAAGGTGGGCGTCCACAGATCGGCCGGACGGCGGAACTTGCCGTTCCAGGAGTGGGTGTACTCGTGCGCCAGCAGATCGCGGTCGGGCGCGTTGTCGGCCCAGGCGCTGAAGTAGTCCGCCTCCAGCCCGTTCTCGCTGGATTGGTGGTGCTCCAGGCCGTTGCCGCCCAGCACGTCGGACAGCGAGAACAGGAAGTCGTAGTGGTCGTAGTGATGCGAGCCGAACAGCTTCAGCGCCTGCACGGCCAGGTTGCGGTGCGCCTGCAACTGCGCGGGCGTGATCTCCAGCGATGCCGGCGTATCGGCAATGACATCCAGATGCACCGGCGCGCTGCCCGGCGGGGTCAGGTCCACGCGCTTGAAATAGCGGCCGGCGTAGATCGGCGAATCGACCAGGGTTTCGAAATCGACCGGCTTGAACGTGGTGGTGGCGCCGGACTGCGTGGCGGTCTCCAGCGCCGTGCCGAACTGCCAGCCTGCCGGCAGGGTCACGCTGGGCACCACGCGGATGCCGTGCGTGTAGTGCCCCGCCGGATACAACGCCAGCTTGTTCCATTCCAGCTGCAGCATCCTGTCGGTCATCTCGAAGCCGTCGTCGCGCGGCGACAGGTACTGGAAGCTGGCCTCGATCGCGGACACGCCCTGCGGCACGTCCACGTGGAAGGTGTAGACATCGAAGGTATCGCGGCGCCACGCCAGCGGCGCGCCGTTGGCGGTGAGCGTCAGCCCGGCCAGCATCGCCACCGGCCCGCTCGGCGAATGGTCGCCGGGGATCCACTGCGGATACTGCAGCGTCAGCCGCCCGGCCGCGACCGGAATGGTCTCGCGCACCCGGTAGATGCCCTGGCGCACGTCGCCGGCATCCACCTGCAGCGCGATGCTGCCCGGATACGGCGTGTCCTGCGGCGGCGGCACATCCGGCGTGCGTACGGTCTGCGCGCCTGCCGCACCAGCCAGCGCCAGGGAAAGGCCCAGGGCCAGCGCCAGGCACGCGCGGCGGGGGACGGGAAGGATAGCGGCGGGCATGGCGGGGCTCCGGGATCTGGATTGGGGTGAGTCAAGCGCGGGACATTAGCACCGGTGGGGACGGCCCTGTGCGGCAGCGCGCAATCGTGGCCGGTGCCTAGCGCGGTCGCTTCGCCACGCTACATCTCCCAGCTGAAGGTGGACGCGATGCGTTTGTCTCCGATCGACAGTGTCGACGTATTGGCATGCACCACCAGCGTGAAGGGAGGCACGCGCTGGTCGCGGCCGCTGTAGACGAGCCGCAGCGCTTTGCGCTTGGTGTCGAAGGTCTTTACCTGGAAGCTCTCGCGCAATACGACACCCTTGGTGTCGCCCGGTTCGTAGAAATGGATACTGGCGATCACCGGACGATCGGTGTGGCCGATCTCGAACGTCATGCTGTAGCCGCTGCCTTCGAACGCAAGCATCGACGTGGCATGGACCGGCGTGCCGAACAACATCGCGAGGAGGGTGGCCAGGCAGAAAAGGCGAAGTTTCATGCGATCACCCAATGACGATCAGGTCGCCGGCCGGCTGCAGTGCAGAAAGTATTGCCCATGCGGCGAGGGCATCACAACGCAGGTGTCGCGGTCGATGCGATCATGCGCCCTCCACACCGCCTGGGAGGACAGGATGCGTAGCGAGAAAGACAAGATGCTGGCCGGCGAGCCGTACCGGCCCGGCGATGCGCAGTTGCAGGCCGACCAGGCCGCGGCCAAGGCGTGGATGGTGCGCTACAACGCGGCGCTGGCCGAACCGCCGTCGACGCGGCGTGCGTTGCTGGCCGAGCGGTTGGGCGCGGTCGGGCGCGGGGCGGTGGTGCGGCCGCCGTTCCATTGCGACTACGGTTACAACATCCATCTGGGCGAGGACGTGTTCCTCAACTTCAATTGCGTGATCCTGGACGTGTGCAAGGTCAGCATCGGCGCCGGCACGCAGATCGGGCCGGCGGTGCAGCTGTATGCGGCCGACCATCCGCGCGATGCGGCGCAGCGTGCGGCCGGGCTGGAATTCGGCCGGCCGCTGACGATCGGCCGCAACGTGTGGATCGGCGGCGGGGCGATCGTGCTGCCCGGGGTGACGATCGGCGACGATGCGGTGATCGGTGCGGGCAGCGTGGTCACCCGCGACGTGCCTGCCGGTGCGCGCGTGGCCGGCAATCCGGCGCGCGCGCTGGCGGCGCGATCGCCCGGAAATTGATCCGGGTCAAGGCGCGGCGTCCACGCCGGGTGTCCAATGGGACCCATGCCGCTGCAAGCGGCGTTACCGGAGCACGCAGATGTACCAGCGCATTCTGATTGCGATCGATGGTTCCGAGTTGTCCGCCAAGGGGCTGCAGCAGGGCCTGGCGCTGGCCGCCAGGCTCGGTGCGGAAGTGGATGTGGTCACCGTGTCCGAGCCCTGGGCGATGGGCATGTACGACGCGATGGGCTGGAGCGTGGGCTACGAGGCCACGCCCGAATACCGGCAGGACCGGGAAGAAGGCGCGCAGAAGATCCTGGCGCCGGCGTTGGCCGCCGCCGAGGCCACCGGCGTGATCGCGCACGGCTGCCATGTGCTCGATCGCTATCCGGCCGAGGGCATCATCGATATCGCCACTTCGCACCGCTGCGATCTGATCGTGATGACCTCGCATGGCCGCCGCGGCATGAGCCGGGTGTTGCTCGGCAGCCAGACCGCCGAGGTGCTGGCGCGCAGCCAGGTGCCGGTGCTGGTGATTCGCTGAGGCGGGACACGCGCCGGCGGCGGCGCGTTCTGTAGGAGCGGCTTCAGCCGCGACAGAATCGTTCCCCAGCGCGAACCTGTCGCGGCTGAAGCCGCTCCTACAGGGAACGCGGCGCGGCGGCGGCTATTGCGCCGTCGCCGGCTCCGCCGGCGCGTACACCGGCGCATCGTCCACCATCGAGGTGCGGCACAGTTCGCGGATGATCCGCCACATCGGGATGTAGGGGCCGCGACGCTCTTCCCTGGGCTGGCACGGCGCCGCGCGGCACGCCTTGCGCCATTGCGCCGGCGACATGCCGAAGCGGGCCTGGAACGCGCGCTGGAACTGCCGTTCCGAGGCGAAGCCCATTTCGTACAACAACCAGGTCAGGCTGCACTGCGGGTGCAGCTGCAGGTAGCGGTGCGCGGTGCGCAGGCGCTGCTCGCGGATGTAGCTGGCCACGCCGCCGCGCGCCTGGAACAGCCGGTACAAGGTGGCGCGCGACAGCGGGAACGCGGCCAGCAGCATCTCGCCGCCCAACTCCGGTTCGCCGATGTTCTCCTCGATGTAGGCCAGCAGGTCGATCAACAGCGGTTCGCCGGCGTCGGCGAGGTGCGTGCGCGTTGGCATGCGCGCCGGTACGGTGATGCGACGGATCGTGGTCATCTGCGGCGGTCGCGGCCCACCCCGGGGCCTGTCATCGGTACAACCGGAAGAAGCGGGGCAAAGCCATCACCGTCGTCACACTTTGTGCACAGGCGTAGACGCGGCCTTCGCTGAGACGAAATGTCGGGTGGTCCGCCGGGGCCGTTCCTAGACTCGCCGCATCGCTGAAAAGCGCCGTGCAGCGGGATGCGCCGAGGGGATCGGCGCCACGCATGGCATGCGATGCCCGGTGTGCGGCGATCTGCCCGCGCACCGACGGCGCAAGGGGAACGTGGAGGCGGAACGGCGGCGAGCGCGCGATGGGGGAGCGCCGCCGGCGTTTCGCGTCGGCGTCCCGGGGATCAACCGGCGGCAGGTGCGCGGCCGGCCTGCACGGCGTTGCCGGCGGGCCGGGTCGAAAGGCTCAATCGGAGACGAGGCAATGGCAAACAGTCAGAAGTTCATCGCGCGCAATCGGGCGCCACGGGTACAGATCGAGTACGACGTGGAAGTCTACGGCGCGCAAAAGAAGGTGCAGATCCCGTTCGTGATGGGAGTGATGTCGGACCTGTCCGGCGCCAATGCCGGCGAGCTGCCGTCGCTGGAGGAACGCAAGGCGCTGGAGATCGACGTGGACAACTTCGACAGCCGCCTGCAGTCGATGCGCCCGCGCGCCACGTTCAAGGTGCCCAACACGCTGACCGGCGAAGGCGAGCTGGCGGTGGACATCACCTTCGAGAGCATGGACGACTTCTCGCCGGCGGCGATCGCGCGCAAGGTCGAGCCGCTGGCCAAGCTGCTGGAGGCGCGCACCCAGCTCGCCAACCTGGACACCTACATGGACGGCAAGGCCGGCGCCGAGAACCTGATCGCGCAGGCGCTGCGCGATCCGGCGCTGCTGCAGTCGCTGGTCTCGGCGGCCAAGCCCGCCGATCCGAAGGAGGGCTGAGCCATGGCGAGCGAACAACTGGCCGAAGCCGGCAGCGGTACCCAGGTTCTGGAAGCGGGCGATTTCGCCGCGCTGCTGAACCGCGAGTTCAAGCCCAAGAGCGAGCGCGCCAAGGAAGAAGTGGAGTCCGCGGTGCGCACGCTGGCCGAGCAGGTGCTCAGCCGCAGCGACGTGGTCAGCGAGGACGTGTCGCAGACGATCAAGGCCTACATCGCCGAGATCGACCGCAAGCTCAGCGAGCAGCTCAACCACATCCTGCACCACGCCGACATGCAGCAGCTGGAAGGCGCCTGGCGCGGCCTGCACTACCTGGTCAACAACACCGAGAGCGACCAGCAGCTGAAGATCCGCGTGCTCAACATCTCCAAGAAGGAGTTGGGCAAGGTGCTCAAGCGTTACAAGGGCACCGCCTGGGACCAGAGCCCGATCTTCAAGAAGGTCTACGAGCAGGAATACGGCCAGCTCGGCGGCGAGCCGTACGGCTGCCTGGTCGGCGACTACTACTTCGACAACAGCCCGCCGGACGTGGAATTGCTCAACGGCATCGCCCAGGTCGCCGCCGCCGCGCACGCGCCGTTCATCTCCGCGGCCGCGCCCAAGCTGATGGGCATGGACAACTGGAACGAGCTGTCCAACCCGCGCGACCTGGCCAAGATCTTCTCCACGCCCGACTACGCCGCATGGCGTTCGCTGCGCGAGTCGGAGGATTCCAAGTACATCGGCCTGGCGATGCCGCGCACGCTGTCGCGGCTGCCGTACGGCGCATCGACCAATCCGGTGGAAGAGTTCGATTTCGAGGAAGAGACCACCGGCGCCGATTCGGCCAAGTACACCTGGCAGAACGCGGCCTATGCGATGGCGGTGAACATCAACCGTTCGTTCAAGCAGTACGGCTGGTGCTCGCGGATCCGCGGCATCGAATCCGGCGGCGCGGTCGAGGGCCTGCCCACGCACACCTTCCCCACCGACGACGGCGGCGTGGACATGAAGTGCCCGACCGAGGTGGCGATCACCGACCGCCGCTCGGCCGAACTGGACAAGATGGGGCTGATGCCGCTGGTGCATCGCAAGAACTCGGACATGGCCGCCTTCATCAGCGCGCAGTCGCTGAACAAGCCCGACGAGTACGACGATCCGGATGCCACCGCCAACGCCGCACTGGGCGCGCGCCTGCCGTACATGTTCGCCTGCTGCCGCTTCGCGCATTACCTGAAGTGCATCGTGCGCGACAAGATCGGCTCGTTCAGCGATCGCGAGCAGATGCAGGCGTGGCTGACCCGCTGGATCACCCAGTACATCGACGGCGATCCGTCCAACTCCAGCGAAGACACCAAGGCGCGCAAGCCGCTGGCCGCGGCCGAGGTGGTGGTGGAAGAAGTGGAGGGCGCGCCCGGCTACTACACCTCCAAGTTCTTCCTGAAACCGCATTACCAGCTGGAAGGGCTGACCGTGTCGCTGCGACTGGTGTCGCGGCTGCCGTCGGCGGCCAAGGCCTGACCCGGCGCCACCGTGCCACGGCTCTCCGGCGCGCAGGCGATGCGCGCCGCGCGCCGACCCATCGTTGTCCGTTTTTCACTAGAGGAGCAGTTCCATGGCGTTCGACATGCATATCAAGTTCGGCAGCGGCAAGGTCAAGATCGAAGGCGCGTCCAACCACAAGAAGCACAAGGGCGAGGTGCCGATCCTGGCCTGGTCGTGGGGCGCGAGCAATTCCGGCGACCTGCACACCGGTGGCGGTTCGGCCAGCGGCGGCAAGGCGCACATCCAGGACATCTCCATCACCAAGTATGTCGACGGCTGCTCCAACGCGTTGCTGGACGCGGTGTGCACCGGCGCGCGCGTGGAGAATGCGTGGCTGTACGTGACCAACGCCACCGGCGAGCAGACCGACTTCCTGACCCTGGAACTGAGCGAAGGCGTGCTGGTCACCTCGCTGTCCACCGGCGGCTCGGGCGGCGAGGATCGCCTGACCGAGAACCTGACCCTGCACTTCGGCAAGTTCAAGTACAGCTTCCAGCCGCAGGACGACAAGGGCACGGCGCAGGGCGGGGCGAAGGAATTCACCTACGACATCCAGGGCGTGGCCAAGGCCTGATCGCGGCGGCGGGGCGGCTGCGGCCGCCTCGCACCCCGGCGCCGTCGTCGCGACGGCGCCGCACATTCCCTTCGTGCGGACAGGCCATGGACACCACTCCCGAACTGCTGCTGCGTCACGGGCGTCCGGACGAAGCGCTGAAACTGCTGACCCAACGCGTGCGCCAGCATCCGGCCGACGCGCGCCAGCGCGTGTTCCTGTTCCAGCTGCTGGCGGTGCTAGGCCAATGGGACCGTGCCCGCGCCCAGCTCGACGCCTGTCGCGAACTCGATGCCGACAATGCGGCGCTCGCCGCCACCTATGCGATCACCGTGCAGGCCGAGCGCCAGCGCGCAGCGGTGTTCGCCGGGCAGGCCTTGCCGACCGTGCTCGGCGCGCCCGAGCCGTGGCTGGCGCTGCTGTTGCAGGCGCTGCGGCTGTCGGCCGAAGGCGCCACCGCGCAGGCCGCGGAGTTGCGCGCGCAGGCATTCGAGCAGGCCCCGACCAGCGCCGGCGAGCTCGACGACACGCGTTTCGCGTGGATTGCCGATGCCGATCCGCGCTTCGGCCCGTGCCTGGAACTGGTGGTCAACGGCGGCTATGCCTGGGTGCCGTTCGCGCAGATCCAGGCGTTGCGCTTCGAGGCGCCGGCCGACCTGCGCGACATGCTGTGGGCGCCCGTGGCGGTGACCTGGCGCAACGGCGGCGAAGCGTTCGGCTTCGTGCCGGTGCGCTACCCCGGCACCGAACGCAGCGACGACGGCCAGCTGCTGCTGGCGCGGCGCACCGACTGGAGCGGCCGCGACGGCGACGTCGGCCTGGGCCAGCGCGTGTGGGCCACCGATGCCGGCGAACACGCGCTGCTCGACGTGCGCCAGATCCTGTTCGACCCGGCCTGAGCGCAGCGCTGCGATGGCCGAACTCACCACCCAGGAACGCCTGCAGCCCTCGCTGCTGGACCGGCTCAGCGACGACGAGCCGCTGCGCCAGGAGGAGAGCCGCGACAAGCGGGTCATCTCCGCCGCGCGCCTGCGCGAATGCGTGATGCGCGACCTGTCGTGGCTGCTGAACTGCGTCAACCTGGCCACCGACCAGCCGCTGGACGCGTATCCGGAAGTGCGCCGTTCGGTGCTCAATTTCGGCATCCCCGACCTGGCCGGCGTGGCCATGTCCGGCATCGACGCGGCGGCGCTGCAGCTGCGCCTGCGGGAGGCGATCCTGGCGTTCGAGCCGCGGCTGATCGCCGACACCCTGCGCGTCACCGTGCAGGCCGACGCGCGGCGCATGGACCGGCGCTCGCTGGTGTTCTTCATCGAATCGGAGATGTGGGCGCAGCCGCTGCCGCTGAACCTGTACCTGAAGACCGAGCTGGACCTGGAGAACGGGCGCCTGGACGTCAGCGAGGGCTACGCCTGATGGATCCGCGCCTGCTCGGCTACTACAACCGCGAACTGCAGCACGTGCGCGAGATGGGCGGCGAATTCGCGCGCGAGTTCCCGAAGATCGCCGGACGCCTGGGCCTGGAAGGCTTCGAGTGCGCCGACCCGTACGTGGAGCGCCTGCTGGAAGGCTTCGCGTTCATGGCCGCGCGCGTGCAGCTCAAGCTCGATGCGCAGTATCCGGTGTTCACCCAGCACCTGTTGCAGATGGTGTACCCGCACTACCTGACGCCGATGCCATCGATGGCGGTGGTGCAGCTGCAGCCGGAGCTGAAGGAAAGCGCGTTGGCGGCCGGCCATACCGTGCCGCGCCACACCGCGCTGCGCAGCCTGGTCGCCGGCGGCGAGCGCACCGCCTGCGAATACCGCACCGCGCATGCGCTCACGCTGTGGCCGCTGGCGCTGCGCGAGGCCAAGTACCTGGACACGCCGGCGGCGATCGCCGCGGCCGGGATCGGCCTGCCGCCGGCGCAGGCCGCGGCCAAGCCGATGCGCGCCGCATTGCGCCTGCGTTTCGAAACGCTGGCCGGGGTGCAGGCGAACATGCTGGCGCTGGACGCGCTGCCGCTGTTCCTGGCCGGCACCGACGACCTGCCCACGCGCCTGTACGAACAACTGCTCGGCCACGCCGCCGGCTTCGTGGTCCGCGGCCAGGACGCGGCCGGCGCGAGCGTGGAACTGCAGCGCGGCCGCAGCGACCTGCGCGCGCGCGGCTTCGCCGACGACGAGGCGCTGGTGCCGTACGACGGCCGCGCGTTCAGCGGCTACCGCCTGCTGCAGGAATACTTCGCCTGCCCGCAGCGCTTCCTGTTCGCCGAACTGGGCGGATTGCGCGCGGCGCTGCGGCGGCTGCACGGCACCGGTTTCGAGATCGTGGTGCTGCTGGAGCGCAGCGTGCCCAGCCTGGCGCAGGCGGTGAGCGCGGACAACTTCCGCCTGTTCTGCACGCCCGCGATCAACCTGTTCCCGCGCCGCGCCGACCGCCTGCACCTGGCGCCGGGCAAGACCGAATACCACGTGCTCGCCGACCGCACCCGGCCGATGGATTTCGAGATCCACAGCCTGGGCGAGGTCGAAGGCTTCGGCGACCGCCAGGAACCGGAGCAGCGCTTCCTGCCGTTCTACGGCGGCGACGCACATACCTGGCACGCGCGCCACGGCGCGTTCTACACCATGCGCCGCGAGCCGCGCCTGCTGTCGGCACGCCAGCGCCGCCAGGGCGCGCGCTCCAGCTACGTCGGCAGCGAGGTCTACGTGAGCCTGGTCGATGCCGACGACGGCGCCTACGCCACCTCCCTGCGCCAGCTCGGCCTGCAGCTGCTGTGCAGCAACCGCGACCTGCCGTTGCACATGCCGGTGGGCAAGGGCGCCACCGATTTCACCATGGACGCCGGCGCGCCGGTGCACAGCGTGCGCTGCGTGGCCGGACCGACCAAGCCGCGCCCGGCGCTGAGCGACGGCGCCACCGCGTGGCGCCTGCTCAGCCACCTGCAGCTGAACTACCTGTCGCTGTTCGAGGACGGCCAGGACGGCGCCGCCGCACTGCGCGAGATGTTGACGCTGTACTGCGATCCGTTCGACGCCGCAGCGTTGCGCCAGATCGAAGGCATCAAGCAGGTGCGCGCGCAGCCGATCGTGCGCCGCATCCCGGCGCCGGGCCCGATCACCTTCGGTCGCGGCCTGGAGATCACCCTGACCTGCGAGGACAGCGCGTTCGAAGGCAGCGGCGCGTTCCTGCTCGGCGCGGTGCTGCAGCACTTCTTCGCCCGTTACGTGTCGGTCAATTCCTTCACCGAGACCGTGCTGCGCACCAGCGAGCGCAACGAGATCGCACGCTGGCCGGCGCAGCTCGGCAAACGGGCGCTGCTGTGAGCGCCGCCGATCTGGCCGCCCTGGAGCAGGCGCTGCGCGAGCGGCCGCAGGACTTCGAGTTCTTCGCCGCGCTGCGCGCGCTGGAACGCGCGCATCCGCAGCGCCCGCGACTGGGCCGCTCCACGCGCCCGTCCGACGACCCGGTGCGGCTGCGGCATACGCCCTCGCTGGCGTTCGCGCCACGCTCGATCGACCGCTACGTGGCCGCCGCCGGCACCCAGCCGGGCAAGCTGTACGGGCTGTTCCTGGGCCTGTTCGGCCCGAACGCGCCGCTGCCGCTGCACCTCACCGAGTACGCGATCGAGCGCCAGGCGCAGGCCAGGGACCCGACCCTGGCCGCGTTCGCCGACCTGTTCCACCACCGCATGCTGAGCCTGTTCTACCGCGCCTGGGCCGATGCGCAGCCGACCGTGCAGGCCGACCGCCCGCACGAGGACCGTTTCCGCGGCTACCTGGATGCGCTCAGCGGCATCGCCTCGCCGCACCTGCGCGGGCGCGACGCGCTGCCCGACGACGCGCGCCGCCATTTCGCCGGGCGCCTGCTGCCGGTGGCGCGCAATGCCGAAGGCCTGCGCGGCCTGCTCGAACAGCTGTTCGCGGTGCCGGTGCAGGTGCTCGAGTTCGTCGCCGAATGGATGCGCCTGCCCGACGATGCGCGGTTGCGGCTGGGCGCTTCGCCCGAGGTCGCCACGCTCGGCCACAGCACGGTGCTCGGCGCGCATGCGCGCGGCGCGCAGCAGCGCTTCCGGCTGCGCCTGGGGCCGCTGTCGCGCAGCGCGTTCCAGCGCTTCCTGCCCGGCGGCGAGGCCTTGCGCCAGCTGGCCGCGGCGGTGCGCAGCTACGTCGGCGACGAAAAGGGCTGGGATCTGCAACTGCTGCTGCAGTCCGACGAGGTGCCGGCGACCACGCTGGCGCGCGGCGGGCGCCTGGGCCTGGACACCTGGCTCGGCCAGCGCAGTTGGGACATCGCCGACGCCGACGACGTGGTGCTGCGGCCGTCCGGCTGAGCGCCGCGTTCCACTTTCTCTTCTTTCCGCATTCGCACAAGGAATCACCGTCATGGCCGAGATCAGTCGCAGCGCCTTGTTCGGCAAGCTCAACAAGCTCGCCTACCGCGGCATCGAAAGCGCCACCGTGTTCTGCAAGTTGCGCGGCAACCCGTACGTGGAGCTGGTGCATTGGCTGCACCAGATCCTGCAGCTGCCCGACTCTGACCTGCACCGCATCGTCAAGCGCTTCGAGCTCAACCCGTCGAACCTGGCGCGCGACGTGACCGAGGCGCTGGACCGGCTGCCGCGCGGCGCCGGCGGTGTCACCGACCTGTCCGGCAACGTCGAGGAAGCGGTCGAGCGCGGTTGGGTGTACGCCTCGCTGAGCTTCGGCGAAGCGCAGGTGCGCACCGGCTACCTGGTCGTCGGCGTGCTCAGCGTGCGCACGCTGCGCAATGCGCTGCTCGGCATCTCCAAGGAATTCGAGAAGATCAAGCCGGAAGCGCTGAGCGAGCGCTTCGCCGAGATCGTCGCCGGCTCGCCGGAAGACGGACTGCTGCCCAGCGACGGCTTCCAGTTGGGCCAGGCCGGTGCGCCGGGCGAGGCCAGCGGCGCGATCGCGCCGGCGGCGCTGGGCAAGCAGGAGGCGCTGAAGAAATTCACCACCGACCTGACCGCGCAGGCGCGCGAGGGCAAGCTCGACCCGATCATCGGCCGCGACGACGAGATCCGCCAGGTGGTGGACATCCTGATGCGCCGCCGCCAGAACAATCCGATCCTGGTCGGCGAGGCCGGCGTCGGCAAAACTGCGGTGGTCGAGGGCCTGGCCCAGCGCATCGCCCGCGGCGACGTGCCGCCGGCACTGAAGGAGGTGGAGCTGCGTGCGCTCGACGTGGGCCTGCTGCAGGCCGGCGCCAGTATGAAGGGCGAGTTCGAACAGCGCCTGCGCGCGGTGATCGACGAAGTGCAGGCCAGCGCCAAGCCGATCATCCTGTTCGTCGACGAGACCCACACCCTGGTCGGCGCCGGCGGCGCGGCCGGCACCGGCGATGCGGCCAACCTGCTCAAGCCGGCGCTGGCGCGCGGCACGCTGCGTACGGTCGGCGCCACCACCTGGGCCGAGTACAAGAAATACATCGAGAAGGACCCGGCGCTGACCCGCCGCTTCCAGGCGGTGCAGGTGGACGAGCCGGACGAGGTCAAGGCGGTGCTGATGATGCGCGGCGTGGCCAGCACCATGGAGCAGCACCACAAGGTGCAGATCCTCGACGAGGCGCTGGAGGCGGCGGTCAAGCTCAGCCACCGCTACATCCCGGCGCGGCAGCTGCCGGACAAGTCGGTGAGCCTGCTCGACACCGCCTGCGCGCGGGTAGCGGTGAGCCTGCACGCCACTCCGGCCGATGTCGACGACAGCCGCCGCCGCATCGAATCGCTGCAGACCGAGCGCGGCATCATCGAGCGCGAACGCGCGATCGGCATCGTCGTCGACGAACGCGACGTCGCCTGCCGCGCGCTGCTGGACACCGAACAGGCGCGCCTGGCCGAGCTGGAGCAGCGTTGGGGCGAGGAGAAGGCGCTGGTCGACGAACTGCTGGCGCTGCGCGCGCAACTGCGCGCCGGCATCGCCCCGATCGAAGGCACCGGCAGCCCGCTGGAAGCGGCGGCGCAGACGCTGGCGCAGCAGGAGCCGGCACAGCAGATGCAGGAGATGCCGGCGCAGACGCCGTCCGGCAACGAACGCGACGCGCTGCTGGCCCGGCTGCGTCAGGTGCAGGCGGAACTGGGTGCGCTGCAGGGCGAGAACCCGCTGATCCTGCCGACCGTGGACTACCAAGCGGTGGCTGCGGTGGTCGCCGACTGGACCGGCATCCCGGTCGGGCGCATGGCGCGCAACGAGATCGACACCGTGCTGCGCCTGCCGCAGCTGCTGGCCAAGCGCGTGATCGGCCAGGACCACGCCATGGAGATGATCGCCAAGCGCATCCAGACCACCCGCGCCGGCCTGGACAACCCGCACAAGCCGATCGGCGTGTTCATGCTCGCCGGCACCTCCGGCGTCGGCAAGACCGAGACCGCGCTGGCCCTGGCCGAAGCGCTGTACGGCGGCGAGCAGAACCTGATCACCATCAACATGAGCGAGTACCAGGAAGCGCACACGGTGTCCTCGCTGAAGGGCGCGCCTCCGGGCTATGTCGGCTACGGCGAAGGCGGCGTGCTGACCGAGGCGGTGCGGCGCAAGCCCTACTCGGTGGTGCTGCTGGACGAGGTGGAAAAGGCCCACCCGGACGTGCACGAACTGTTCTTCCAGGTGTTCGACAAGGGCGTGATGGAGGACGGCGAAGGCCGCCGCATCGATTTCCGCAACACCTTGATCATCCTCACCACCAATGCCGGCACCGAGCTGATCGCCAGCCTGTGCAAGGACCCGGACCTGATGCCGGATCCGGAGGGCATGGCCAAGGCCCTGCGCGAGCCGTTGCTGAAGATCTTCCCGCCGGCGCTTTTGGGCCGCCTGGTCACCATCCCGTACTACCCGCTGAGCGACGCGATGCTGGGGCAGATCGTCAAGCTGCAGTTGAACCGGATCAAGCAGCGCGTGGACGCCCGCTACAAGATCCCGTTCGACTACGACGACGAGGTGGTCAAGCTGGTGGTCAGCCGCTGCACCGAGAGCGAATCGGGTGGGCGGATGATCGATGCGATCTTGACCAATTCGATGCTCCCGGAGATCAGCCGCGAGTTCCTCGACCGCATGATGCGCAGCGAGCCGATTGCCGGTGTCCGTGTAGCGACGGACAGCGCGGGCTTCGCCTACAGCTTCGGTGGCGACGAGGACGCGTCCAGCGGAACGAACGTATGACCCTGGTCGATGACCTCGCCAAAAAGCCGAAGGACTTTCTGTCGCGCCACGTGATCGTGGTCGACGAAGAAGGCGTGATCAGCCATGCCGACTTTCGCGAATGGCGCCGTGGCGGGTGCCAGCAGAAGCTCGACACCGTCGCCTTTCCGCCGGCCGGCGTGCACCGGTTCATTCTGGCGAGCGCGTTCCAGAATGTCGTGCTGCTGCGGCCGGACGACGGCAAGAACGGTCACAGCATGCGCGCGCATTGGTTGCCCTGGAAGTCCGGAGCGGATACCTCGCTGGACCTGGACGCGGACCTCGCGCCGCTTTTCTTCACCTCCGAACTGACCGGCTGCCGCCTGTCGTTCCTGCCCGACCTGGGTAATCCGAAGAAGGCGAAAGTGGCACACCTCGCCGGCAACATGCCGTGCGGAGCTGTGGATCGCAATCGGGCAGAACGCCGCCTGTTTCCGGGGGCAACGCCAGGCACGGTCGACACGCGCGCGCGCCGCATGTCGATGTCGGGCGGGACCCCTTACACCAACAGCACTTCCTCTTTCGTCATCGGCTATGCGACGCCGATGGGTTGGAAGTTCGTGGCGCAGGTGGTCACGGGACAAATGACGGCGGCGGATATCGACCTGGACAAGGCAATCCCCATCGTCGCGCCGATGGCCAAGGTGTTGAATTGATGGGGGCGGCGCCGAAGCGTATCGGCATCGCCGACAGCGATCGTCGGATCGCAATGGGAACGAAGGAAAAGGGCGCTGTACATGTGTGGAATGAAGGATTGCAAAGGCCGATGAAGATCTTCCCGCCGGCGCTGCCCGGCGAAGATGGATTCGCCTGCGACTGCGTTTGATCGGATTTTTCCAGTCCCGGCCAGCATGGCCGGCTTCCGTTGTTTAGCGAAGGAGCTTGTTATGCCTGGTCATGGCGGTACCTACCTCGTGGTGAATGCAGGAAGCAAAACCTACTATCGATGGGTCGATAACTACACGGATGCCCAGGAAAAGGCGTTCATCGTCGCCGCAAAACTCGCCGAGGTCGGCGGCGTTGTGGCTCAAGTGAATACGGTGCGCACTGGCGCGATACGGCGAAAGGTAACCCAGCCGACCAACGCCACAAGTATCTGAGGTGATGCCTTCCGCGCGGACGCACGCTCCTCGGTGCGACGCGATCGAGACCGGATCCGACGTGCCGGCGGATGCGAGTCTCGACCCAAACGCAACTTCGACATCGGCATGGAGGCAGCGCAATGCGCGTACTTTTCTGGAATCTTGAAAGCGGGAACCCCATGGAGATGGGCATGGACGGCAAAGGGTCGCTGATCCAGAGCGCGATCAACAGCCTCCATTGTGACGTGGTCATCTGTTGCGAAGTTCAGGATGCGGCGATCGACTTTGCGGAAATAGAGTCGATCAAAAAGGCGGCGGCGCTGGAGGTGATCTGCGAAGAGGAAAAGATTCCGTCGCCCTATGTGAACATCATGGCGGCACGGCGCGCGAAGTTGAACAAGGCGAAGACGCATATCGGCATGGAGTCTTCGCGAACGCGAAGCGGCATGAAGTTCAAGTCGCGCAATCACATCCTGCGAACCAACAAGAAGATCATGCGGGAACTCGGGTCCGCTGTGCGCGCCATCGAAGACCCCGGCACACTGGCCTCCATGATCGCCACAGCAAGACAGCCCAAGGTGATATTGCGGCTGTCCAGAGTTCAGCTATCGCCCTTGATCTGGAAATATCACCGGTGGGAAGCCTTGGATTCCCAGCAGAAACATCGCAACTATTTGATATTCACCAATCTCGATTTCAAGATGACGCAGGTCGAGGTCAATGTCACGTCTGCCAAGCGCCAGATCGTCCGGCTGGAGTTCGTGGACAGGGTGATCTACGCCGTGCACGCGCCAGCGTTCGGCAAGGGTGGTGGCGAGACGGTCAAACAGCTTGCCGGCATGATCGCCGTCGAACAAAAGCCGTGCATCGCCATCGGCGACCTGAACATCGATCTGGAGGAATTTCGGACCGAGGTGGCCGAGGACACGAGCAAGGCCTTGTTCGCGAACTTCCACAACAATCTCTGTGCGTGCTTCGGTCCGCCGCCGGGCACCAGGCCGGTCAGCTTCCGACGCCGCTGGCATGCCTATCGGGGCAACATCACCAAGTACGTGCCGCATACCCAGAAGAGCGGCGGTACGCTGGACTACGTACTGGCGAAGCCGGCGACCAATGTCTCGGTGTCCATCGGAATCGAAGTCGGGAGATTCAGTGACCATGGCGCGATCGTCGCCGAGTGGTCTTGATGCGGCGTCGAATCCATGCGGCTTCGACATTCGAGATGCCGAGAGCGTTGCCTGGCGCCGCGTTTCTGAAGCCGTCGGCATCGCGTCCTGACCACCACCGGCCGGTGCATTGTCAAAGCGAGAAGAAGTCGCGCGACCTTCTTCCAGAGAGATCGCCTCCGCTGCTCGGTAGCGCGGTGGCGTAATGTCATTCAGTGGGGTGCCAAGTGGCTAGATGCTCGGAATGTGGTCAGAATCTAACGGCCGACGGAATAGGCCATGCACGCGGTTGCGCCAGGCTGGCGCGGCAACGGTCCACACGTGTTCGCATGACGCCAGCGCAAGCGGAAGCGCTGCGCGAGCAACAACGCGTCCAGGCCGCCGCACAGCGAGCGCGGGAAGTGGAAGCGCGCAGGCAGGTCGTGGAACAAACGCGGCAAGCGTTGTTGGCCGCGCCGCCAACGACGAACGCCCGCCGTTCGGCATTGGACGATGTGGCACACAACATTCATAACGCCTACGACTGGCAAGGGCACGGGGATCAATGCGTCACCGCGGTGGTCAGGAAGCGCAATGGCCGCCACGTGGTGTTTTCCCAGCGCTTCATGTCTGCGATGGAAGACTATGCGCTACGCCACTACGCGGATCATGGTCTCGTCTTCAAGCCTGGAGGTGGCGCTCATCTCCACGCGGAGATGTATGCCGTGCTGCACTACCTTCTGCGCGGGAAGAACCCCGCCAGCGAGATCGAGCGCATCGGCGTCAGCAAGCCTATCTGCCCCCTGTGTCGCGCAGTACTGCAATACCTGGGTATTGCCTTTTCGGAAGCATGGGTGACCAGCGATTCGAGTACGCATTGGCTCGACCCCTGGAGCATGCTGCCCAGCAGCTGCAAGCCTGCGATCGAACACTGGCATAAGAAGCGCGATCCTGACGACGATGCAGGGAGCGGCGGGGGAGGAGGCGGAAGCTCGCATTCGTCGGCCATTGCCGCCTGCTAGGGAGCTAGCCGTCCATACGGTGGGGCATTGGCGCATTGCCATCCCTCGCGCTCGGCGCGCCTTACCGCCTCTGGGCGGATCCGGCCACGATTCGTCGGTGGACCTGGTCGCGGCCCGGAGATTGAACGCATGGTTGATCGATAGGAGGGGGAATGGATACGTTGCACGTCATCCTGCGGCACGTGGTGCTTCGCGCTTGGGAGAATCTCGCGGGCCAGCAGGCCTTCAAAGGCGTGGTGATCGACCGCGAAATGATGTCCTGGGGCGTCGCGGAGTTCTCATTGGAGAACCAGATCAGAAACAAGATGGCCTGCGGCACCAGTGCCACGCGCCTGTGCGAGATATTGGCCGGGACGCCGATGAGCGACATCATGACCAATCCCAAAGCCGTTCCGCTGATCGATGGAAAGGCGCCGTTGCAAGCGCTGGAAGAGATGCGTGCTGTCGAGGGCCATCTGATCGTGCGGATCAACGTGATTGGCGGCGGCGCCGGGCATTCGTACGTTTTCCTCAGCAAACAGCGCCATGGCGGCGATGATCTGCAGGGGTACATCTACCAGACCAACGTTGGTTGTCACGTCAGCAATGCCTTCGGGCTGAACGACTGGGTCGCGGATGCGAAGTCGCTCCAGGAAGTGGACCTTGCGTGGCATCTGTGCGCGCTTGCCACGCGGTTGTGCGGGATCGGAAATCCCAAGGACATGACACCCGACGGCTTCTATCAGGACGCGTACATGCTCTCCAGCAAGAGCATGCACGAAGGCGATACGAGCGAGATCCTCAAGATGGCGGCACAGGAAGGAACCCGCGCGAAAGTACGATTCATGTGGGCACCGGTCGATGTCGAGGCGGCGATGAGGCGGCTCAGCGCGATACTGGTCGCGAAAGTCACCGACGAGATAAGGATGTAACTCCATCTGGCTCGCACGTCGAGGCCAGGCGCGTGCCGATGCGGGTGCCGCCCCCGCTGCCAGGGCTGCCGGACCGATGTGTGATTTCTATCGCCATTTATGCGTGATACTTAGCGCTTCCCAGCCCGCGCGTACGGCCATGTCCGACAGTCTGCTCCGCCCGATCCCGATCCCTGGCCAGGGCCTGCCGGTGAGGGGCGGACCGGCGCGTGCAGGGTGTTGCCGGGTTCGTGCGGCCCGCCTCGCCCGGGAACGGTCCGAGCCGCGGCCCCCCCCGCCATGCCGCTGAACCCCGCCGCCTGGCAGCGCCTGCAGGCGCTGTTCCACCAGGCCTGCGCGCTGCCCGAGTCGCAGCGTGCCGCCTTCGCGCGGGCGCAGGCCGGCGACGATCCGGCATTGCTGCACGAGTTGCTTGGCCTGCTCGAGGCCGACCTGCGCGCCACCGAGTTGCCGCGCCCGGGCCTGCTCGGCACCTTGCTCGGCGGCGATGGCAACGCCGCCGAGCTGCCGCCCGGGACCCGTTTCGGCCCGTGGGCGATCGACCGGCTGATCGGCCGCGGCGGCATGGGCCAGGTCTATCTGGGGCATCGCGCCGATGGCGCCTACGCGCGCGAGGTGGCGATCAAGCTGATCGCCGCGACGGGGCTGGATGCGCAGCAGCGGGCGGTGTTCGAGTTCGAATGCCGCCTGCTGGCGCAGATGCAGCATCCGGCGATCGCGCAGATCCACGATGCCGGCACCGATGCGCAGGGGCGGCCGTATCTGGTGATGGAGTACATCCGCGGCGAGCCGCTGACCCGCTGGTGCGCGCAGCAGGGGTTGTCGCTGCGCGCGCGGGTGGAGCTGCTGGTGCGGGTCGGCGAGGGCGTGCAGCACGCGCACCAGAAGGGCGTGATCCATCGCGATCTCAAGCCGAACAACGTGCTGGTCGGCGATGTCGACGGGCGCCCGGCGCCGAGCATCATCGACTTCGGCATCGCGGTGGAAACCGCGCAGCCCTCGCGCAATCCGGCCGGCGCCAGCGGCACGCCCGGCTACATGAGTCCGGAGCAGGCGCAGGGCGACGATGGCGGGGTGGACGCGCGCAGCGACGTGTATTCGCTGGGCGCGCTGCTGTACGAGCTGATCTGCGGGGTACGCCCGGAACTGTTCGAGGCGGGCGTGCCGGAAGCGCCCTCGTGCTGGATCCAGGCGCAGCCGCTGGCGCTGCAGCGCGAACTGGCGCTGCAGCGTGGCCTGTCGCCGGCGCAACTGCTGCGCGGGCTGCACGACGGCCTGGACGCGATCGTGCTGCAGGCGATGGCGCCGGATCGCGCCGCGCGCTATGCATCGGTGTCGTCGCTGCTGGACGATCTGCGCCGCTGGCTCGGCGACTATCCGCCCAGGGCGTTGCGCCGCTCGCGCGGGCGCGACGTGCGCAAGTTCGTGCAGCGCAACCGTGGCGCGGTGCTGGCCTCGCTGCTGGTACTGACCGCGCTGTGCGGCGGGCTGGCCAGCACGCTGTGGTCGTTGCGCAATGCGCAGCGCGAGGCGCAGCGGGCGCAGGTGACCGCGGACTTCCTCGGCTCGCTGCTGTCCAGCGTGGATCCGGCGGTCGCGCAGGACAAGGACAAGACCTTGCTGCTGCAGGTGATGGACCAGGCCTCGCGGCGTGCCACGCGCGAGCTGGCCAGCCAGCCGCAGGCGCTGGTGGAGGTCCAGACCACCATCGGCCGCAGCCTGATGGCGCTGGGCGAGTACAAGCGCGCGGTGCCCGAACTGGAATCGGCGCGGCGCCATGCGGTCGCGCACTTCGGCGCCTACAGCGATCAGGAACTGCAGATCATGCGCCTGCTCGGCGAGGCGCTGGTGCCGGTCGGCAAATCCACGCAGGCCGCCGCGATCCTGCGCGAGGGCATCGCGCAGGTACGGCAACGCAGCGGCGATGCGGCGCCGCTGGCGTACGACATGCAATCGCGCCTGAGTTGGGCGCTGCGCGCGCAGGGCCAGACCAAGGCCGCGCTGCGCGAGAGCCAGCTGGCCTACGAGGGGCTGTCGCGGGTGCTGCCGGGGGACGACCAGCGCGTACTGACCGCGGGCGATCGCTATGCGAGCAATCTGGCCGATGGCGGCGAATACGGCCGGGCGATCGCGCTGATCCGCGCGCTGATCGTCCGCCGTAGCGAGCGCCTGGGCGCGGAGCACCCGCTGACCCTGTCGATGCGCAACAGCCTGGCGGTCTATCTGCTGATGAAGCGCGACTATCCCGCCGCCGAGCGCGAGCTGAGGGCATTGCTGCCGGTCGTGATCGGCCTGTACGGCGAGCGCGGCTCGGACACGCAGATGATCTACAACAATCTGGCCGGGGCGCTGCGCCAGCAGGGCAAGGTAGCCGAATCCGGCCCGTACTACCGCAAGGCGCTCGACAATGCGCGCGCACTGTACGGCGAGGACAACACGACCACGATCATGGCCCGCACCAACCACGCCTTCTGGCTGCTGGACGACGGCCAGGCGGACCTCGCGGCGTCCGAACAGCGGGCGGCGCTGGCCAAGTCCGAGCGCATCCTCGGCGGCAGGCACGAGGTGACCGCGGAAATCCTGCGCGGCCTGGCCGAGGCGGAGATCGCGCTGGGCCAGCGCGCGCAGGCGCGCGCGCATGCCGAACGCGCACGCGCGATCCTGGTCGGGCTGTACGGCGATGCCCCCGGGCCGCTGGCGCAGGTCCGCGAGACCATGGCCAAGCTGGACGCGCCGGACGCGCCGCGCTCTTCGCTGGTGGCTGAGACGAAATGACGGGTCGCGCGCCGCCGCGCGCGCCAAGCTGGACGCCTGGCCACTGCGCTATCGGCTCCGCATGCAACCCGCCGCCCGCCTCACTGATCTACACGTCTGCCCGATGGTCACCGGGGTGGTGCCGCATGTGGGCGGGCCGATCCTGGCGCCTGGTGCGCCGACGGTCCTGATCGGCGGGCTGCCGGCGGCGCGGATCGGCGACATGGCGGTGTGCGTGGGGCCGCCGGACAGCATCGTGTCCGGCGCGCCGACCGTGCTGATCGCGGGCATGCCCGCGGCGCGGCTGGGCGACAGCACCGCGCACGGCGGGGCGATCGTGCTGGGGTGTTTCACCGTGTTGATCGGATAAGGGGAGCGGGGCGATGCAGCAGGCGGGGGCCGCGCTGGCGCGGCATGGGGATGCGGAAGCGGTCGCGGCCGGCATGGGGCCGCCCGCCGCGCCGCCGCGGGTATCGCGACCTGCTCGCGCAGCACGCCGCGCATGCCGACGCGCTGCACTTCCTCGGCGTGCTGTGCCACCAACGCGGGCGCAGCGACGAAGCGCAGCGACTGATCGAGCGCGCATTGACGCTGATCCCCGCCTACCCGGACGCGCACAACAACCTCGGCAACGTGCACAAGGAATGCGCGCGCCTGGCCGAGGCCGAGGCCTGCTACCGGCGCGCGCTGGCGTGCGCGCCGTCGCACCACAACGCGCTGAGCAACCTGGCGGTGGTGCTGGAAGCGCAGGCGCGGCTGGACGAGGCCTTCCTGGCCTATGCGCAACTGCTGCAGCAGTTGCCCACGTTCGCCCACGGCCACTACCTGCTCGGCCTGTTCCTGCGCAACCACGCGCAGCAGCACGAGCACCTGGAGCAATCGGCCGAGTGCTTCCGCACCGCATGGCAGCTGGACCCGGCCAACCTGCGCGCGCTGGAGGCGCTGGGCACCGCCTGGTATCTGCTCGGTCGCCACGACGAAGCGGTGGCGGTGTACCGCGACTGGCTGGCGCGCGACCCGCACAACGCGGTGGCGCGGCACATGCTGGCCGCCTGCGGCGGCAGCGACGCGCCGCCGCGCGCCGACGATGCTTACGTACGCGAAGTGTTCGACGGCTTCGCCGAGAGCTTCGACGAGCAACTGCTGAACAATCTCGAGTATCGCGCGCCGCAGCTGCTGGCTACGGCGCTGGCGCAGGTGCTGCCTGCCCCGGGCGCGGCGCTGGACGTGCTCGACGCCGGTTGCGGCACCGGCCTGTGCGCGCCGCTGCTGCGGCCGCACGCGCGGCGGCTGGCCGGCGTGGACCTGTCCGGCGGCATGATCGACAAGGCGCGCCAGCGCGGCGGCTACGACGCGTTGGTGGTCGGCGAGCTGACCGCGTATCTGCAGGCGCAGCCGCAGGCGTGGGACGTGGTGGTCTCGGCCGATACGCTGGTGTACTTCGGCGACCTGCGCGAGGTCTGCGCGGCTGCGCACGCGGCATTGCGCCGCGACGGCTGGCTGGCCTTCACCGTGGAGGCGCTGGACGCTGCGGACGATCGGGTGCAGCTCGGTGCGAGCGGGCGCTACCGGCACAGCCGCGCGCACGTGCAGGCGGCGCTGGCGCAGGCCGGCTTCGCCCGCGTGCAGCTCCGCGCCGACCAGCTGCGCAAGGAGGGCGGTGCGCCGGTGCAGGGCTGGGTGGTGCTGGCACGTCGCTAGCGCCGCGCACTTCCGCACCGGTATGCGGCGAGGACGCACGCCGCAAACCGCCGCAGCGCTGAGACGAAATGTCGGCTTTCGCGGCAGGCGCCGTGTGAGTATCGCCCTGCCGGCAGCGCGCGGGGGCGGCGTTCGGGCCGGTGCCGGCGTTGCGCGCCGCACCGCGAACGCCGCTCGCGATCGCCGGCCCAGGTCCGCATTGCGCGGCGCTCGACTTCCCGGACACCACGATGCCCACGCCCATGATGACGCTGCACTCCGACCTTGGCGATGCGCTGCTGTTCTGGCGCATGCAGGCGACGGAAGCGTTGGGCGACCTGTTCGAGTACCGCCTGACCGCGCTCAGCACGCAGCCGCGGCCGGACCTGCGCGCGCTGCTCGGCACCTCGATGGCGGTGCAGCTGAAGGCGGGCGAGGGCCATGTGCGCTGGTACCACGGCATCGTCGCGCACGTCGCGCAGACCGGCTTCCATGTCGTCGACCGGCTCAGCTACGCGGTGCTGGAGGTGACCCTGGTGCCCAAGCCGTGGCTGCTGACCCAGCGCCGCGACTGCCGCATCTTCACCGCGCAGAGCGTGCCGGAGATCGTACGCACGGTGCTCGACGGCATCGGCTACGGCGATGTGACCCTGAGCCTGAGCGGTACCTATCCCAAGCGCGACTATTGCGTGCAGTACCGCGAGGACGATTTCAATTTCATCAGCCGCCTGCTCGAGCAGGAAGGCATCTATTACTTCTTCACCCACAGCCAGACCACGCACACGCTGGTGCTGGCCGATGCGCTGGGCGCGCACGCCAGCAGCAGCGGTTTCGAGACCCTGCCGTACGTGCCGCCAGGGCAGCATGCCAACGGGATGGGCGCCACCATCAGCCAATGGCAGCTGGCGCGCCGCGTGCACACCAGCGCGCAGCAGCTCACCGACTACGATCCGTTGCGCCCGCGCGCGTCGCTGGCGGTGGACGAGGACATCGGCCACGGCGGCGATCTGCATCCGGTCAGCGGCTTGACCGCCTTCGACTACCCCGGCGCGCATGTGCTGGTCGCCGATGGCAAGCGCTACGCGCAGGTGCGTGCGGAAGCGCACAACGTGCAGCGTTCGCGCTATCGCGGCGACAGCGACGCGGTGGGGTTGCGCGTGGGCGCGCTGTTCTCGCTGAAGGCGTTCCCGCGCCCGGAATGGAACCAGGAATACCTGGTGATCGGCGCGCAGACCGCGCTGGAAGCGCCAGGCTACGCCTCCGGCGAAGGCAGCGGCGCGGCGCCGTTCGCGTGCCGGTTCGAGGCGATCGAGAGCAAGCTGCCGTTCCGCAACGCGGCGCGGGCGCGGCAGCCGCTGATCGCCGGCCTGCAGACCGCGGTGGTGACCGGCAGCGACACCGACGAGGACATCGTGGTCGACCAGTACGGGCGCATCCAGGTCACCTTCCACTGGAACACGTCGGCGCGCGACGGCAGCAAGCCGTCGTGCCCGGTGCGGGTGGCCTCGTCGTGGGCCGGCAAGGGCTGGGGCGCGATGAGCCTGCCGCGGGTCGGGCAGGAGGTGGTGGTCAGTTTCCTGGAAGGCGACCCGGACCGCCCGCTGGTGATCGGCAGCGTCTACAACGCCGACCACATGCCGCCGTTCGCGCTGCCGGACCACAAGACCCAGAGCGGGGTGCGCAGCCGCAGCGCCGGCGGCGGCGCCGCGGACTTCAACGAGATCCGCTTCGAGGACAAGCTCGGCAGCGAGGAACTGTTCGTGCATGCGCAGAAGGACCTGCGCGAGGAAGTGGAGCACGACCACTTCGCCACCGTCGACAACGACCAGACCAGCACCGTCAAGCACGACCGCAAGCACAAGGTCGACAACGACGAGACGCTGGACGTCGGCAACAACGCCAGGCACGCGATCGGACAGAAGTTCAAGCTCAGTGCGGGCAGCGAGATCGAACTGGTCACCGGCGCGTCGAGCATCGTGATGAAGAGCAGCGGCGAGATCGAGATCAAGGGCGTGACCATCACCGTCACCGGCAACAACGCGGTGAACGTGGAAGGCAAGGTGCAGGTGGCGATCAAGGGCGGGGCGACCGTGGACATGGGCGCCGGCGCCAGCGTCAAGGTGCACTCGGACGCGATGCTGGCGCTGGAGGGCGGGGCGATGGGCACGCTGAAGGCGCCGATGCTCAGCCTCAAGGCCGACGCGCTGCACCAGATCGGCGGCGCGCTGATCATGATCGGCTGAGGGCACGGCGATGAATGCGATCGAGAAGGCCTGCGTGGACATGGAGCTGTCGGCGCCGGCGCGCGCGCAGCTGGACACCGCGCAGCCGGCGCAGGCCGCGGTGCGCGTGCTGCTCGACGGCGGCCAGCCGCAGGATGCGCTGAAGCTGCTGGCACGGCTGCTGCCCAAGCGCTACGTGGTCGCCTGGCTGTGCCAGTGCGCGCGTGGCGAAGCGCTGTCGCCGGAAGACCGCGCCGGCGCCGCGCTGGCGGAGAAATGGGTGCGCGAGCCGAACGAAGCCAACCGCCGCGCCGCGTCTGCCTTCGCCCAGGCCGGCGGTTATGCCTCGCTGGGCGCGTGGCTGGCGGCGGCGGTGGCCTGGTCCGGCGGCAGCCTGGCGCCGCCGACCCAGGACACCCCGGTGCCGCCGGCCGAGCACCTGACCGCACGCGCGGCGGTGGCGGCGATCAACCTGCTCGCCGCGCAGCAACCGGCGCAGTTCGAGGCGCGGCGCCATGGCTATGCGCTGCACGCGCTGGAGTTGCTGGCCGGCGGAGCTGCGGCATGAGCGCGGTCGTGCCACGCCGCCGCGCGCGTGCGGCAACGCCTCGCCCATCCGTACCAGCGTGTCCGCGGCCGCGCCGCGCCACCCGATCCGAAGGAAGCGCCCCGTGTCCCTACCGTCCAAACTGACCCTCACCGTCGCCGGCCAGGCCGCCGCCCAGTTCGGCGCGCGCGCGCAGATGGTGTTCGCGCAGCGCGGCGGCAGCATTGGCCGCGCCGACGACAGCGACTGGGTGCTGGCCGCGCCCGGCGTGTCGCGCACGCATGCGGTGGTGCGCTATCTCAACGGCATGTATTTCATCGAGGACCGCAGCACCAACGGCATGCTGCTCAACGGCGCCGCGCTGCAACGCGGCGACCCGGCCGCGCTCGGCGACGGCGACCGCCTGCAGTTGGACAGCTTCGAGATCCAGGTGCAGCTGCAGGCCGACGCGCCCGCCGCCCCGCCGCCGCCCGCCGTGGCAGTGCCGGACGACGCGTCGGACCTGACCCAGGTGGTGCCGGCGCCGCTGCCGCCGCACCCAGCCAGCAGTGCGCCCGGCGCCGCCGGCGCGTTCGATTTCGACTTCGGCCTGCCGGGATTCGGCAGCGCTGCCGCGCCCGCGGGCGGCGCCTACGACGATGCGCTGCTCGGCGATCTCGGCGTGCCGGGCGCGGCCGGCGAACTGGACCCGCTGCGCCTGCTCGATCCGCTGCCGGCACCGCCGGTGCCGCCGCAGCCGACGCACAGCTGGAACCACAGCGATGCGGGCCACGACCATTTCCGCGTTCCCGCGCCGCCCGCAGCGGCCGCGTCGCGCGGCTTCGAATTGCCGGAAAACTGGGATCTGACCACCGGCGATTTCGCGCCGCCGCCGCCGCTGGCGAGCGCCGCGACCATGCCTGCCGCACCTCCACCGTTCGCGGCGCAGGCCGCGCCATCCGCGCAGATGCCGGACGACGTGGCGCGGATCTTCGAGATCGTCGTCGAAGGGGTGATGGAGGTGCTGCGCGCGCGCGCCGAGATCAAGAACACCTTCCGCCTGCCGGTGACGGTGATCCAGCGTTCGGAGAACAACCCGCTCAAGTTCGCTGCCACGCCCGAGGACGCGCTGCAGAAGCTGCTGGCGCCGCCGAGTCCGGCGTTCCTGTCCGGCGTGGCCGCGTTCGACGACGCGTTCGACGACATCCGCTGCCACCAGATGGCGATGCTGGCCGGCATGCGCGCCGCGTTCGAATCGATGCTGTTCCACTTCAGCCCCGACCGGCTGGAGCAGGAGGTGGACGCCAGCGGCAAACGCCTGGCGTTCGCCGGCAAGGGCCGCTACTGGGAGCGCTATCGCGACAACTTCCAGGCCCTGGCCAAGGACCCGGACGAATGCTTCCGGCGCCTGTTCGGCGACGAGTTCGCCCGCGCCTACGAGGCGCAGCTGGCGCGGCTGAAGTCGGCGCGGCGCGCGGGGAAGTCTCCCCTGTAGGAGCGGCTTCAGCCGCGACAGGGAGTGTCCGCAGCACGTGTCGCGGCTGAAGCCGCTCCTGCAAAAAGCCGCCGTGGCGGCAGCTACAGGAACGTACGCACGGCGCATGCCGCCGACGCCGTGGTGCAGGTGGCCTGCAGGGCGTCGGCCGCGGCATCGGCGATATGCGGCGGCGGCAACGCAACGCACCGCGTCGGCGCCGCGGTGCATGTCGGCGCACGACACCAGGACATCGGCGCCGGCCTGCAATGCGCGCGCTGCGGTCGGCATCGTTGCGTAGACGATCTTCTCGAGCGCAGCGCAGCGCCGCGGCGTCCCCACCGCCCTGAGACGAATTGTCGGGTAGCCGGCATCCGCGCTGGCCACACTGCATCCCGCCAGCCTGGACTGCGCGCGCCGCGCGCCGCGTCCGGGCCGTCGGCAAGGGGATCGCACATTGGGGTCGGCTGCTGCGTCCAACGCCGCGGCCGCATCGCCATCGACAGCAGCGGACACGGCGGATCATGCACAACAACAAGGTCGTCTGGAGCGAGGGGCTGTTTCTGCGCCCCCAGCATCTGCAGCAGCAGGAGCGCTACCTGGAGCGCTACGTGGAGCTGCGCGCCGGCGGCCTGCATCCCCATGCCTGGGGCTTCTCCGAACTGGAACTGGAAACCGATCTGCTGGCGATCGGCAAGCTCGGCATCCGCCGCGCGCGCGGGGTGTTTCCCGACGGCACGCCGTTCGCGATGCCGGGCGACGATCCGCTGCCGCCGGCGCTGGACGTGGAGCCGAACTGGCGCGACCAGACCGTGTACCTGACCCTGCCGCTGCGCGCGGCGGCGCAGGCCGACGTGGGCCGCGCCGAGGCGCCGCCGGACCAACTGTTCCGCTACCGGGTGCGCGAGACCGAAGTCGACGACGCCTCCGGCAGCATGCAGGGCGCGGTGCTGATGGAAGTGGGCGGGATGAGCACACGCCTGCTGCCGCAGTCGCAGCCGCTGGACGGGCTGACCCGGATGCCGCTGGCGCGCATCGTCGAATCGCGCGCCGATCGCCAGGTGACGCTGGACGAGGCGTTCGTGCCGACCGCGCTGGCCTGTCAGGCGGCGCCGCGGCTGGCCACGTTCCTGGTCGAGCTGCTCGGCCTGCTGCACCAGCGCGGCGAAGCGCTGGCCGCGCGGGTGTCGGTCGGCGACCGCGGCGGCGCGGCGGAAATCGCCGATTTCCTGCTGCTGCAGGTGGTCAACCGGTGGCAGCCGCTGGTCGCGCACTGGGCGTCGGCGCCGCTGCTGCATCCGCAGGATCTGTATGCGGCGCTGATCGCGCTGGCCGGCGAACTGAGCACCTTCACCACGCCGGGAAAGCGCCCGTCGGCATGGCCGGCGTATCGCCACGACGCGCTGCAGCCGAGCTTCGAGCCGGTGATCGCCAGCCTGCGCGGCAGCCTCAGCGCGGTGCTCGAACAGACCGCGCTGCCGATCCCGGTGCAGGCGCGCAAGTTCGGCGTGTGGGTGGCGATGGTGCCGGATGCGGCCTTGTTCGACAGCGCCGCGTTCGTGCTCGCGGCCAAGGCCGACGTGCCCGCCGAAGAGCTGCGCCGGCAATTGCCGCTGCAGGCCAAGATCGGCCCGGTGGAGAAGATCCGCGACCTGGTCAATCTGCAGCTGCCCGGCATTGCGGCGATGCCGATGCCGGTGGCGCCGCGGCAGATTCCGTACCACGCCGGCTACCTGTATTTCGAATTCGACAAGCAGTCGCCGCTGTGGCGCACGTTGAAGGGCTCCGGCGGCATCGCGTTCCACTTCGGCAGCGAGTTCGCCGGGCTGGACCTGCAGCTGTGGGCGATCCGGAGCTGAGCGCATGAATGCACGACCGCCTGTCGATCCGTTGAGCGATGCCACCGTCATGCGCCCGCAGCGCGGCGCCGCGCCGTTCGCCACGCCAACGGGCGCGGCGGCGGCCGCTGCCGGCGATGCCGACATCAGCGAATTCCTCGGCCGCAGCGTCAATCCGCTGGTGCAGGCGGCCAGTCCGCTGTTGCTGCTGGCGGTGCAACTGCGCCACAGCGTGGCGTTGCCGGACGTGGCCCGCCTGCGCGAGCAGGTGACCGCGCAGGTGCGGCGCTTCGAGCAGCGCGCGCGCGACGGTGGCGCGGCGCCGGAAGCGGTGACCGCGGCGCGCTACGTGCTGTGCGCGATGCTCGACGAGGCGGTGCTCAATGCGCCGTGGGGCGAGCACAGCGGCTGGTCGCAGAAGACCTTGCTGGTGGTGTTCCATGGCGAGTCCTACGGCGGCGCCAAGTTCTTCCAGATCCTCGAACGCCTGTGCGCGGACGTGCCGCGCCACGTCGACCTGATCGAGCTGATGTACCTGTGCCTGGCGCTGGGCTTCTGCGGCCGCTACCAGATCGAGGCCGGCGGCCGCGCCAGGTTGGCCGAGATCCAGGACGACCTATACCGGCGCATCCGTGCCCAGCGCGGCGCCGCGGCGGACACGCTGGCGCCGCATTGGCAGGGCGTGGACGACCGCCGCCGGCGCCTGGCGCGCTACCTGCCGCTGTGGGTGGCCGCGTTGGGCATGGCCTGCATCGTGCTGCTGGCGTTCGCGTGGTTCAACGCGCGGCTCAATGCGCTGTCGGCGCCGATCAGCGCCGCCGCCGCGCAGATCGGCCTGCAGCGCGGCACGCCGCCGGACGCGCTGCGCCCGCCGCCGCCGCGGGTCACGCTCAAGCAGCTGCTGGCGCCGCAGGAGCGCGCCGGCCTGCTCGTCGTCGAAGAACAGGCCAACGGCCAGGCGCGGGTGCGGCTCAACGCCAACGCGATGTTCGCCTCCGGCGGGGTCGAGGTCGATCCGGACCAGCTGCCGCTGCTGGGCAAGATCGCCGCGGCGCTGGAACAGCTGCCGGGGCGGGTGATCGTGGTCGGGCATACCGACGACCAGCCGCTGCGCTCGCTGCGCTTCAAGGACAACTACGCGCTGTCGGCGGCGCGTGCCGAGGCGGTGGCGCAGCTGCTGGGGCAACGCCTGTCGGTGCCGGGGCGGATCGAATCGGCCGGCGCCGGCGATTCGCAGCCGGTGGCCGTGCCGCCGGACCTGGCGGCCAACCGGACGCGCAACCGCCGCGTCGAAATCCTGTTCCAACCGGGGGAGTGAGCGCCGTGGGCAAGCTGCTGGGAATGCTGCGATCCGGCTGGGTCGTGACCATGGTCGGACTGCTGCTGGCGGCGCTGCTGATCTGGCTGATCGGCCCCTACATCGGCATCGCCGGACACCAGCCGCTGGCCGGCGCGGTGCCGCGGCTGCTGCTGATCCTGCTGCTGGTCGGCGCGTGGGCCGGCTGGCTGCAGTGGCAGCAACTGCGCGCGCGCCGGCACAGCCGCCAGCTGGCCACCGAGATGGCCACGCCGTCGGCGCTGGACGCGTTTGGCGACGACCGCCAGGCGCGCGGCGCCGACGAACGCGAGCAATTGCAGGCGCGCTTCCACGAGGCGGTGCAGGTCCTGCGCAAGCGCCGCGGCGGCGGCGACCTGTACACGCTGCCGTGGTACGTGGTGATCGGTCCGCCCGGCTCGGGCAAGAGCACCTTGCTGCAGCATTCCGGACTGCACTTCCCGCTCGCCGCGCGTTTCGGCCAGCAGGCGCTGCGCGGCATCGGCGGCACCCGCAACTGCGACTGGTGGTTCACCGACGAAGCGGTGTTCCTGGATACCGCCGGCCGCTACACCACGCAGGATTCCGACCGCCAGGTCGATGCCGGCGCGTGGATCGATTTCCTGCGCCTGCTGCGCCGCTACCGCCGCCGCCGTCCGCTCAACGGCGTGCTGGTGACGATGAGCATGTCCGACTTGCTGCTGCTCGACGATGCCGAGCGCGACCTGCACGTGCAGGCGATCCGGCGCCGCCTGGACGAGCTCAGCGAGCAGCTGAAGATGAGCGTGCCGGTGTACCTGGTGTTCACCAAGTGCGACCTGATCGGCGGCTTCGGCGAGTTCTTCGACGATCTCAATCCCGAGCAGCGCGCGCAGGTGTGGGGCGTGTCGTTCCCGCTGCCGCGCAGCCTCGACGGCAGTGCTGCGCGCGGCTTCGCCGACGAGTACGCGCTGCTGCAGGAGCGGCTCAACGCGCGCCTGTTCGAACGCATGCACGTGGAGCGCGACCGCGCCCGGCGCGCGGCGATCCTGTCGTTCCCGCAGCAGTTCGCCGCGCTCGGCGAAGCGGCGCGGCAGTTCGTCGAAGGCGTGTTCGCCGGCACCGCCTACGGCACGCCGCCGCTGCTGCGCGGCGTGTACCTGACCTCGGGCACCCAGGAAGGCACCCCGATCGACCGCATGATGGGCGCGGTGGCGCGCACCTTCGGCCTGGCCGAGGCCAGCGTGCAGGCGCCGGGCGCGCAGCGCCGCACCTTCTTCGTCGAACGCCTGCTCAGCCAGGTGCTGCTGCGCGAATCCGGCCTGGCCGGACGCGCGCCGGCGCTGGAGCGGCGCCGCGCCTGGCTGCAGGTCGCCGGCTACGCCGGCATCGCGCTGCTCGGCGCGCTGCTGCTGGGCGGACTTGCCGGCAGCTATCTGGGCAATCGCGCCTACCTGCAACAGGTGCGCACGGCGCTGGATGCGCGCCCGCGCAGCCCGGATCCGGACAGCGCGGCGACCACGCCGCAGTACTTCGCGCTGGCGCTGCAGCAACTGGAAGGCACCCGCGCGCTGGCGCAGGTCGCGCAGCAGTACCGCGACGGCGCGCCGTGGTCGATGCGGATGGGACTGTACCAGGGCGATGCGGTCGGCGAGGAACTGCACGATGCCTACCTGCGCCAGCTCAACGGCACCCTGGTGCCGGGCGTGGCGCTGCGCCTGCGCCAGGGCATGGCCGAGAACGCGGGCGCGCCGCAGGCGCTGTACTACTACCTCAAGGGCTACCTGATGCTGGGCCAGCCGCAGCATCTGGACGCGCCGCAGTTGACCGCGCTGAGCGCGATCGAATGGCGCAAGCTGTTTCCTGCCGATACGGTGCTGCAGCAAGCCCTGGCCGGGCATTTCCAGGCGCTGCTCGACGAACCCGGACGGCTGCGCGCGTTGTCGTTGGATCCGGCGCTGCTGGAGCAGGCGCGCAACACGCTGCGTTCGGCCGACCTGGCCACGCTGGTGTACGGCAACCTCAAGCTGTCGCAACCGCAGGCCGGCGCCGAGCCGCTGCAGCTGGACAAGGCGCTGGGCCTGCTCGGCAATGTGTTCCAGCGCAGCAGCGGCACCGCGCTGTCCGAACCGTTGCCGGCGCTGTACACGCAACCGGTGTTCGCCGCGCTGGCCGGGCAGGGCATCGGCGAGGCGGTCGAACAGTTCGTGCGCGACGACTGGGTGTTCGGCCCACGCCGCATCGACGCGCTGGGCAAGGCGCGGCTGGCGCAGCAGGTGCGCGTGCTCTACGAACAGGACTACATCCGCTACTGGGACGGACTGCTCGCCGATCTGCAGCTGCAGCCGGCCGCCGACCTGCAGCAGGCCAGCGCGATCGCGGCCAAGCTGGCCGGGCCGAGTTCGCCGCTGCGGCTGCTGCTCGGCGTGGTCCGCGACAACACCCAGCAGTTGCTGCGCGCGCCGCCGCCCAAGCCGGGGCAGGATGCGGCGAGCAAGGCCGCGGGCAAGGCCGGCGCGAAGCTGGCGGCCAAGCTGCCCGGCGGCAACGCGGCCATGGCCGCGGCGTTGGCCGCCAGCGGCGACGCCGGCGATGCCGGTGCCGCGCCGCCCGGCGAGGCCATCGCCAGCCATTTCGCCGCGCTCAACGCGCTCGCCAGCGGTGCGCCCGGCGCCACGCCGCTGGACCACCTGCTCGGCGTGCTCGACCAGCTCAGCAAGACCCTGCTGACCATGACCGATCCGGCCACCGCCACGCCGCAGCCCAATGCGCAATTGCTGTTGGCGCGGCAGGAAGCGGCGCAACTGCCGCCGCCGCTGTCGGGCTGGCTGCAGGCGTTGACCGGCAGCAGCGCCGCGCTGATGACGCGCGGCGCGCAGACCGCGCTGGACGCGCAGGTGCAGCAGGCGGTCGGCGTGGTCTGCGCCGAATTCGTCAAGGGCCGCTATCCGTTCGATCCGGCCAGCGCGCAGGAGATCCCGCTGCAGAACTTCGGCGAGCTGTTCGGCGTCGGCGGGCGCTTCGACGCGCTGTACCGCGACGCGCTGCAGAAGCTGCTCGACACCAGCGGCCGCGACTGGCGCTGGAAGAGCGGCCCGGATGCGCTGGCCGGCGCGCCGGGCTTGCCGGCGCAGCTGCAGCTGGCCGAGCGCATCAAGCAGAAATACTTCCGCGGCGCGGCGCAGCCGGAGGTCGGCTTCACCATGCTGGCGCCGATCCTGGATGCCGGCGTGGCGCGGCTGACCGTGGACATCGAAGGCCAGCGCTTCGACTACACCGCCGGCGGCGTGGACAGCATGCCGATGAAATGGCCCGGGCCCACCCCCGGCCACGTCAGCATCGCCGCCTTCGGCGCCGACGGCGCGGCGCTGGGCCGGCTCGACTACCAGGGCGACTGGGCGCTGTTCCGCGCCCTGCAGGCCGGCGACCTGCAGAACCCGTCCGACCTGCGCTTCGTCGCCCATTTCGATGTCGGGGGACATGCGGTGCAACTGCCGCTGCGCGCCGGCAACCTGCGCCATCCCTTCCTCGACGCCGACGTGCGTCGTTTCGCGTGTGGGGGTTGAGGATGCCGCAGGCCATGCAGCCCGGATTCTTCGGCAAGCTGCCGAGCGCCGGCGACTTCGTGCAGCGGCGGCTGCCGCCGGCGTTCGTCGAACCGTGGGACCGGCATTTTTCGCAGCTGATCGCCGGCGCGCGCGACCAGCTCGGCACGCAGTGGGCGCCCGCCTACCGCGGCAGCGGCCTGCATGCGTTCGTGCTCGGCAGCGGCCTGTGCGGCGCGGGGGCCTGGGCCGGCGTGCTGGGGCCGGGCGAGGACCGGGTCGGCCGCTGCTTCCCGCTGGCGATCGCGCTGCCGCTGGCGCAGGCCGCGCCGGACCGCAGTTGGTATGCGCGTGCGGCCACGCTGCTCGGCCAGGCGCTGGCCGACCGCACGCTGGGCGTGGAGGCGTTCGACGCGCAGTTGCAGGCGCTGGCGCCGGATCCGGACGCCACCGCCATTCCCAATGCGCCGCGCGCGTTGGCCGGGCAGGCGTTGTGGTGGAGCGGCGACGGCGTGGTGCAGCACAGCGTCGGCCTGCTGTCCGCGCACGACTACCTGGGCTGGCTGGCGCCGGCCGCGCTCGCGCTGCCGGAGGCCACGCGCTGATGGCCGCGCTGCATTACCGTTCCGCCGGACATACCGAAGTCGGCAAGGTGCGCCGCCACAACGAGGACGCGCTGCTGCTGCGCGACGACGCCGGGCTGTGGGTGGTCGCCGACGGCCTCGGCGGACATGCCGCCGGCGACTACGCCAGCGGCTTGATCGTCGAGCGCCTGGCGACGCTGCCGCGCGCGGCCGACGTATGCGATTTCATCGAAGCGATCGAAGACGCGCTGGCGCAGATCAACACCGAGTTGCTGCGCTGCGCCGAGCAGCGCCAGGTCGACATGATCGCCTCCACCGTGGTGCTGCTGGTGCACGATCCGGATTTCATGCTGTACGGCTGGGTCGGCGACAGCCGCGGCTACGGCCGCCTCGAGGGGCCGCTGCGCCAGCTCACCCGCGACCATGTGCACGGGGTCAAGGACGACGCCACCCAGTTCGCGCAGGCCGGCGCCAGCGCCGAGCCGGCCGCCAACGCCGGCGTGCTGACCCGCGCGGTCGGCGCGCAGGAGCCGCTGTTCGTGGACTGGGTGCTGGCGCCGAGCGCGTCCGGCGCGCAGTTCCTGCTGTGCAGCGACGGCATCAACAAGGAAATCCCCGACCCGGAGCTGGATGCCGAGTGCCGCCTGCATGGCGAGCCGCAGGCGCTGCTGACGCGGTTGTTCGAATTGGCGATGGGCCGGGCGGCGCGCGACAACGTCACCGCCGTCGTCGTCCGCCTGCAGGAGTGAAGGACGTGCACGAAGATACCGCTACCGTCGTCGAGCTGGTCGCCGCGATGCGCACCGGCGAGCTGGACCTGAAGGCCGTGCTCGACGCATTGGCCAGACGCAGCGCCGTGCCCGAAGCCGATTACCGGGCCGGGGTGGAAACGCTGTGGCAGCTGCGCCAGCAGCACCTGCTCGACGACGTCACCGTGACCACGCTGGTGACCCGCCTCGACGCCTTGCGCGCGGACGGTGGCAGCGCGCCCGTGGCCGCGCCGATCGACGACGACGCCACCGTGGTGATGCCGCGCCGTGCCGCGCCGCTGCCATCGGCCGTCGAGGACGATGCCACCCGCGTGCAACCGGCGATGCCGCTGCCGCAGGCCGGCGCCGACAGCACCGGCGCCACCGGCACCGGCGGGGCGACCGGCACCGCGGGCACCGCCAGCCTGTCCAGCTGGCAGCGCCTGGCCGATGCCGCCGGCGGCGACTACGCCACGGTTGGCACGCTGCTGAAGGGCCGCTTCTACCTGGAGCGCGAACTCGGCCGCGGCGGCATGGGCGTGGTCTACCTGGCGCGCGACGAACGCAAGGTCGAGGCGCGCGACCGCGACCCGTGGCTGGCGGTGAAGGTGCTCAGCGACGAGTTCCGCCGCCATCCCGATTCGTTGATCGCGCTGCAGCGCGAGGCGCGGCGCTCGCAGAAGCTGGCCCACGACAACATCGTGCGCGTCTACGACTTCGACAAGGACCGCACCCTGGTCTTCATGACCATGGAGTACATCGACGGCTGCGACCTGAAGACGCTGATCCGCGAGCAGGCCTACAACGGCATGCCGCTGGCGCGCGCGCGGCCGCTGATCGAAGGCATGGCCCGGGCCCTGGCGCGGGCGCATGCCGCCGGCGTGGTGCATTCGGATTTCAAGCCGGGCAACGTGATGGTCACCCGCGACGGCGTGGCCAAGGTGTTCGACTTCGGCATCGCCCGCGCCGGCAAGCACGCCGCCGACGTGGCCGGCGAGCAGACCGTGTTCGACGCGGCCACGCTCGGCGCGCTGACCCCCGCCTACGCCAGCCTGGAGATGATCCGCGGCCAGGAACCCACGCCTGCCGACGACATCTACGCGCTGGGCTGCGTGTGCTTCGAACTGCTCACCGGCAAGCATCCGTTCGACAAGCTCAGCGCCGAAGTGGCCTTGCGCGACAAGCGCGTGCCGCCGCCGGTGCCGGGCCTGACCAGGCGCCAGTACCAGACCCTGTGCGCGGCGGTGGCGTTTCCCGCCGCGCAGCGCCTGAGCAAGGTCGAGGCGCTGCTGGACGGCCTGCGCGAGGTGCCGCTGCGCGAGCGCGCGCTGCCGCTGCTCGGCTACGGCACCGCGGCGCTGGTGCTGGTCGGTGCCGGCGGCTGGGGCGTCTCGCGCTATCTGCACCAGCGCCATCTGGAGCAGGTCACCGCGCGCTTCGGCGCGGCCGATCCGCAGCGCTACGTCGACGAGACCCAGGCGATGCAGGCGCTGGCCAGCCTCGACGACGACGACCGCCGGCGCCTGCTGGTGGACCGCGGCGACCTGATCCAGGATTTCCTGCTGCGCCGGCTGGATGCGCTGTGGAACCCGGCCAGCGGGCGCTACGACTACCGCGGCGCGCTGCAGGTGTTCGCGTTGCGCGACCGGCTGCGGCTGTATTCGCCGGCGCTGGACGCGCGCCGCGAAAGCATGGAGCGCGAGAAGAACGAACGCCTCAACGCGCTGGATACCGCGCTCAACGCGCAGATCGCCGCCGGCGCCATCTTCCGCGACCGCGCCGACAACGCACTGGCCACGCTGGACCAGGTGCGGCGCATCGATCCGAACAGCGCCCTGCTGCGCCACCCGGAACTGGAGTTGCGCCTGGACGCGGCGATCCAGCAGTCGGCCGACACGCAGCAGTGGGCGCAGGCGCGCACCCGCCTGCAACAGGCGCGTGCGGCGCTGCCCGATTCGCTGCGCCTGCAGTTGCGCGGCGCGCAGCTGGAACTGGCGCAGCACCATGCCAGCCAGCCGGCGGCAGCGGCGTTGCACGATCCGGCGCAGGCGCGCAAGGCGCTGGCTGGGCTGCTGGCCGAGCCTTCCGCCGACCCGGACTGGCAGGACAACGTGGAAGCGGCGTTGGCGGTGCTGCCGGCGGCCGAGCGCGATGCGCAGGACGCGGCGCTGGCGGCGGCGATCGCCGCGGCGGTCGCGCCGCAGAGCGATCCGCTGCAGTTGCCGGGCGCGCAGGCCCTGGTCGATTTCGGCCTGACCCAGGCGCCGCAGGCGCCGCAGCTGCTGGCCCAGCGCGCGCGCCTGCAGACCCTGCAGCAACAGTTGCAGACCATGCTGGCGCGCGAGAGCGCCGAGGCCGAAGTGACCTCGCGGATCGAATCGATGCGCCGCGCCGCGGCCGCCAACGATCTGGACAAGGCGCGCCAGGCGCTGGCGCGCATCGGCGCGCTGCAGCCGCAACATCCGTTCCTGCAGAAGGAAGCGCCGCAGCTGCTGGCCGGGGTCTATCTCGGCAACGCCGCCGGCGCGTTCCGCCAGGGCCGTTATCGCCAGGCCGCCGACGTGCTCGGCCAGGGCGTCGCCGCACTCGGCGACCGCGCCGAACTGCGTGCCGCGCAGGCCCGCTACGACATCGTCGCGGCGGTGATGGACGCTGCGACGCCGTCCCTGCCCGCTGCCGAACGGCAGCGCCTGGGCCAGCGCCTGGAGGCGCTGTACCGCAGCGATGCGCAGGCGATGGCGCAGCTGGAAGCCGACCTGAAGGCGCGCGGGCAGCTGCCCGAAGGCACGCTCGGCGCGCGCCTGCAGCGCCAGGCCGGCAGCGATGCGCCGGGTTCCGATGCCGTGGCGCCGACAGCGGCCGCGGCCGCGGCGACCGAGCCGGCCGCCAAGGACGCCACGCGCAAGCCGGCGACCGGCAAGCCCGCCGCCAAGCCGGCGACCGCGCTTGCGGCCAGCGCACGCGCGCCCGCCGCAGGCGCGGCGAGCGACGAGGACCCGTTGCCGCCGGTGCCCACCGGCCCCGATCCTTGCGCCGCCGCCGCCGCCGCACCCGGACGCGGCAGGGCCTGCTTCGATGCGCTCGGCGCGCAGCGCGGGCCGATGCTGGTGGTGGTGCCCGGCCTGGCCGGCGGCAAGCCCTACGCGCTGTCGCGCGCGGAAGTGGCGGTGGCCGATTTCAACCTGTTCTGCCAGGCCACCGGCAAGTGCACCGCGCAACCGGCCGGGGACCTGGAACTGGCGCGTGCGCCGGTGCGCAACATCAGCCTGACCCAGGCCCGTGCCTACCTGCGCTGGCTGACCATCGCCAGCGGCGGCTGGCGCTATCGCCTGCCCACCGATGCCGAATGGCAGCACGCCGCGCAGGCCGGCAGCGATTGGCGCCAAGCCGAGGACAGCAATTGCGTGCCGCCCACCGCCAGCGCCGGCGACGCCAGCCGCGCACCGTTGCCGCCGCGCGGCCGCGAACCCAATCCGTGGGGGCTGGTCAATGTCACCGGCAACGTCTGGGAATGGGTGTCCAGCGGCGCCGGAGTGCAGGCGCGCGGCGGCAGTTTCGCCAGCTATTGGGCCGATTGCACGGTGCAGGCGCGGCGCGCCGACAACGGCTCGGCGCAGCCGGACGTGGGCCTGCGCGTGCTGCGGGAGCTGCCATGAACGAGGCCCAGCAACTGGCCAACGCGCACTTGCAGGCCCTGGCCGAGGCCTACCAGCACGGCCGCATCGGCCGCGACGAATACCGCGCGCGCCGGCGCAACGTGCTGGCCTCCGTGCGCGGCGCCGGGCAGGGGGTGACCCATCGCAATGCGCTGCGGCCGACCGCCGTCGTCGCCGCGCCGGACGCCACGCGCGCCGCGCACGAGCCGCTGCGGGCGCTGTTCGCCGACGCGCCGGCACGCCGCCGCCGGCGCTGGCTCGTCGTGTTTATTTTCGTGACGCTGCTCGCATTTCTGCTGCTATTCTTCGCTGGCGCCGTGCCCGCATTCGCAGGGCAGGCGCAAGCGACGGCCGCTCCCGATCCGCGCGCGCATCGCCTCGTCGATGCCGCAAGGCCCGGGACGCAGTGGGGCGAGGCCGGCGCACGACAGGGAATCGTTCCAGGGGAAATCGCATGCGTATGACGTGTCTGGCCGCGGCCGTGTCCGCGTGGCTCGCTGCCGTTCCGGCGTGGGCGCAGCTGCCGCCTGCCGCCGCCGACACCGGCACTGCCGCCAGCGGCGCCAGCGCCACGCTGCCGCCGCTGAAGGACCGCGACGACAACGCGGTGACCTTGCAGGTCCGCGGCTTCCGCGTGCGCGACGTCGGCGAACACGCCAAGGCCGGCATCACCCCGGCCAGCGTGCAGGCGCTGGCCGATGCGCAATTCCAGGCACTGGCGCAGGGCCAGCCGGTGGTGGCGCTGCGTTTCGAACAACTGCAGGCGGTGGCCGACGCGATCACCCGCGCCTACCGCCTGTCCGGCTTCATCGTCAGCACCGCCTACCTGCCGGCGCAGACCCCGGGGCCGGAACAGATCGTCGAGATCCGCGTGCTCGAAGGCCGCGTCGGCCAGGTCGAGGTCAAGGGTGCGTCGCGTTACCGCGCCAGCACCTTGGCCGCGCCGCTGCAGGCATTGCAGGGGCGGGCACTGCGCAAGCAGGACGTGGACAGCGCGTTGCTGTACGTGCGCGACCTGCCGGGCGTGTCAGTGTCCTCGGTGCTGCAGCCGGGCCAGCACGAAGGCGAGACCGACGTGCTGCTGGTCGCCAGCGAAGCGCCGCGCCCGTATGCGATCAGCCTGGGCGGCAACAACTACGGCACCGAGTTGACCGGCCGCTACCGCGCCCAGCTCGGCCTGGCCTGGAACAGCCCGCTCGGCCTGGGCGATGTGCTTTCCGCCAACTACGCCTATTCGCTGGACCCGCGGCAGAGCCGGATCGGCGCGCTGTCCTACGCGCTGCCGGTGCCGGCCGTGCCCGGGTTCGGCGCGGTGATCGGTGCCAGCCGCAGCGAACTGGAAGTGCGCAACGGCGTGTTCGCCACGCTCGGCCTGCAGGGTCCGACCTCGGTGGTCTACCTCGGCAGCGACTGGAAGTTCGTCAATCGCGAGAACCTGCAATGGCAGGCCTCGGCGCGCTACCTGCGCGAGCAGTCGCGGCTCAGCGCCGCCGGCATCCAGCTGTCCGACCAGAAGTTCGACGTGGTCGAACTGAGCACCGCGCTGCGCCGCACCGACCTGCGCTGGCGCGGCATCGACCTGCTGCAGCTGAGCCTGCGCCAGTCGCTGAAGGACCGCTCGGCGACGCCTGACCTGGTCAGCCCGGAACACGACAGCCACTTCAGCATCGCGCGGCTGAGCTATACGCGCATGCAGTACCTCAGCCGCACCCAGCGCCTGTACCTCAAGCTCAACGGTCAGTACAGCGACGACGCACTGACCCCGATGGAGCAGTTCGCGGTCGGCGGGCCGGACAGCGTGCGCGCCTACCCGGTGTCCGACGCGCTCGGCGACCGCGGCTACTACGCCGCGCTGGAGTACCACGTCGATGCGCCCGGCTTCGCCGACGCCGCCTCGCCGTTCAACGGCCGGCCGTGGCGCGAGGTGCTGGAGCTGGACGTGTTCGCCGACCACGCGCAGGTCTATCCGGCCGGCGGCAACCGCGCGACCACCGCGGCGGTGACCACGTTCGATGGCGTCGGTGCCGGCGTCACCGTGCGCGTGCCGCAATGGAAGAGCTTCGAGCTGCGGCTCAGCGCCGCAAAGCCGACCGGCGGGCGCGATGCGTCCGACGGACGCGACGTCCGTTTCTATTCGCGTTTCGGTTTCACCTTTTGAGGAATCCGCTCATGTCCGCCATCGCCCAGACTTCGCTCGCCACCCGTGCCGCACGCTCGCGCGCGTTGCGCCATTCGCCGCTCGCGCTGGCCCTGGCGGTCGCGCTCGGCGCGGCGCCGGGCATGGCGGCGGCGCAGGTGGCGAGCACCCAGCTGCCGACCGGCGGCAGCATCGCCGGCGGCACCGGCACCATCAATGCGGCCAGCGGCGCGACCCTGACCATCGACCAGACCTCCAGCCGGATGGCGTTGAACTGGTCCACCTTCGACATCGGCTCGGCGGCCACGGTGACATTCAACCAGCCGTCCACCAGCGCCGCGGTGCTGAACCTGGTGCAGGGCGGCAATCCCACGCAGATCTTCGGGAATCTCAACTCCAACGGCCAGGTGTTCCTGATCAACCCCAACGGGATCATCTTCGGCAGCACCGCGCAGTTCAACGTCGGCGGGCTGGTGGCCAGCACCCTTGGCATCAGCGCCTCCGATTTCATGAGCGGCAACGACACGCTCGACGCCGGCGGCAACACGGTCGCGCTGATGTCCAACAGCGGCACCATCAACGCCGCCGCCGGTGCGGTCGACCTGATCGGCGGCAAGGTGGTCAACAGCGGCACCATCACCGCCAGCGCCGGCAACATCAATCTGGTCGGCGCCGACAAGGTCACCCTCACCTTCGAAAGCGGCGGCTTCGGCGTCGTCGTCGACAAGGCGCTGCAACTGCAACTGGACACGCTGGCGGTGGACAACAGCGGCAGCCTCAGTGCGCCCGGCGGCATCATCACCCTGCAGGCGCGCGCCGCGCAGGGCCTGTTCGACCAGTTGATCAACAACAGCGGCACCATCACCGCCGCCGCCCTCAGCAGCGGCAGCGACGGCAGCGTGTCGCTGGTCGCCAACGGCGCCGGCCAGACCGGCATCGGCGGCAGCGGCAGCATCGACGTGGGCAGCGGCGCGATCAGCATCAGCACCGAGCGCAGCGTGCAGCAGAGCGGCACCTACACCGCCGGCACCCTGAGCGGCAGCATCGGCGGCAACGCCAGCTTCAGCGGCAGCAACCGCATTGCCGCACTCGGCACGCTGGACGTGAGCGGCAACCTGAGCCTGTCCAATGCCATCGACCTGACGCAGTCCGGTGCGTTGACGGTGGGCGGCAGCAGCAGCTTCTCGCTGGGCAGCCATGCGCTGACGCTGGACAACGCCGGCAACGACTTCGGGCAGGCGGTCGGCCTGAGCAGCGGCACCACCACGATCGTCGACAGCGGCGCGCTGACCCTGGGCACGCTGGCCACCGGCAATCTCACGGCGACCAGCAGCGGCGCACTCAATCTCGGCAGCGGCACGGTGAGCGGCACGCTGGCTGCCACCAGCAACGGCGGCGCAATCACACAGTCCGCGAGCAATGCGCTGACCGTGACCGGCACCAGCAATCTCAACGCCGGTACCGGCTCGATCACTCTGCAGCGCGCCGCTAACGATTTCGGCGGCGCGGTGTCGCTGACCGGCAGCGGGATCGCCCTAACCGACGCCAACAACCTGACCATCGCCGCGTTGACCCTGGGCAGCGCCAGCGCGCTGTCGCTGTCCGCGGCCGGTACGCTGACCTTGCCGGGCAGCGCGATCGCCACCGGCAGCGCCAACCTGAGCCTGCACAGCGGCAACGTCCTGGCCACCGCCGCGGCGCTGTCAGGCAGCAACGTGAGCCTGAGCGGCGACGCCGGCATCGCCCTGGCGCACGACGTCACCGCGACCGGCACGCTGGCGCTGAGCGCCGTCAACAGCGCGATCGTGCAGAGCGCCGGCGCAGTGACGGCGACCGGCACCAGCAGCGTCAACGCCGGCAGCGGCACGATCGCCTTGAGTGGCGCCGGCAACCACTTCGGCCAGGCGGTCAGCCTGACCGGCGGCACCACCGCGATCACCGACAGCGGCGCGCTCACCCTCGGCACGCTGGCGACCGGCAACCTGACCGCGACCGGCACCGGCGCGCTCAACCTGGGCCGCGGCACGGTGACCGGCGCGTTGTCGGCGACCAGCAACGGCGGTGCGATCACCCAGTCCACCAGCAACCCGCTCACCGTCACCGGCACCAGCACCCTCAATGCCGGCACCGGCGCCATCACCCTGACCACCAGCGGCAACGATTTCGGTCAGGCGGTCAGCCTGACCGGCGGCATCACCCAGATCACCGACAGCAATGCGCTGACCCTGGGCACGCTGGCCACCGGCAACCTCACCGCGACCAGCAGCGGCGCCTTGAACCTGGGCGGCGGCAGCGTGACCGGCACGCTGGATGCGACCAGCAACGGCGGGGCGATCGGTCAAAGCAACGCGCTGACCGTCACCGGCCTGGCCGAGATCGACGCCGGCACCGGCGCGATCGCGCTGGGTAACGCCGGCAACGATTTTCAGGCGGCGGTGACGCTGACCGGCGGCACCACGGCGATCACCGACGGCGGCGCATTGACCCTCGGCACCCTGACCACCGGCAATCTCACCGCGACCAGCACAGGCGCACTGAACCTGGGCCACGGCACGGTGACCGGCACCTTGGCTGCGACCAGCAACGGCGGCGCGATCACCCAGTCCGCGAGCAATCCGCTGACCGTCACCGGCACCAGCACCCTCAATGCCGGTAGCGGCGCGATCACACTGGATGACGCCGCCAACGACTTCGGCGGCGCCGTGTCGCTGACCGGCAGCGGCATCCGCCTGGCCGACGGCAACGACCTCAACGTGTCCGCGCTGACCCTGGGCAACAACAGCGCGCTGTCCCTGTCTGCGGCCGGCACGCTGACGTTGCCGAGCAGCGCGATCGCCACCGGCAGTGCCAACCTGAGCCTGCACAGCGGCAACGCGCTGGCCACGGCCGCAGCGCTGTCCGGCAGCAACGTCAGCCTGAGCGGCGACGACGGCATCACCCTGGCGCACGACGTCACCGCCACCGGCACGCTGGCGCTGACCACCGTCGACAGCGCGATCGCCCAGAGCGCCGGCGCAATCACCGCCTCCGCCACCAGCAGCGTCAATACGGGCAGCGGCGCGATCACGTTGACCGGCGCGGGCAACCACTTCGGGCAGGCGGTCAGCCTGACCGGCGGCGCCACGGCGATCACCGACAGCGGTGCACTGACCCTGGGCACGTTGAGCACCGGCAACCTCGCTGCGACCAGCAACGGCGCTTTTAACCTGGGTAGCGGTACGGTGACAGGCACCTTGGCCGCGACCAGCAATGGCGGCGCGATCGTTCAATCCACCAGCAACCCATTGACGGTCACCGGCACCAGCAATCTCAATGCCGGTAGCGGCGCGATCACCCTGACCACCAGCGGCAACGACTTCGGCCAGACGATCAGCCTCACCGGCGGCACCACCCAGATCACCGACGGCAATGCGCTGACCCTGGGCACGCTGGCGACCGGCGATCTCACCGTCACCAGCAGCGGCGCCTTGAATCTGGGCAGCGGCAGCGTGACCGGCACCCTGGCCGCGACCAGCAACGGCAATGCGATCACCCAATCCACCACCAACGCACTCGGCGTCACGGGCACCAGCAATCTCAACGCCGGCGCCGGATCGATCACCCTGACCACCAACGGCAATGACTTCGGCCAGGCGATCAGCCTCACCGGTGGCATCACCCAGATCACCGACAGCAACGCGCTGACGCTCGGCACGCTGGCCACCGGCAACCTCACCGCGATCAGCAGCGGCGCACTGGACCTGGGCAGCGGCACGGTCAACGGCGCGCTGACTGCGACCAGCAACGGCGGCGCGATCACCCAGTCCACCACCAACGCACTCGGCGTCACCGGCACCAGCAACGTCAATGCCGGCAGCGGCGCCATCACCCTGACCACCAGCGGCAACGATTTCGGCCAGGCGGTCAACCTCACCGGCGGCAGCACCGCGATCTCCGACAGCAACGCGCTGACGCTCGGCACGCTGACCACCGGCAACCTCACCGCGACCAGCGCCGGTGCCTTGAACCTGGGCAGCGGCACGGTGACCGGCACCCTCGCCGCGACCAGCAATGGCGGTGCGATCACCCAGTCCACCACCAATGCACTGGTCGTCACCGGCGCCGGCACCCTCAACGCCGGCGCCGGATCGATCACGCTGACCACCAGCGGCAACGACTTCGGCCAGGCGGTCAGCTTGACCGGCGGCAGCGTCGCGATCACCGACAGCAACGCGCTGACGCTCGGCACGTTGACCACCGGCAACCTCGTCGCGACCAGCAACGGCGCGCTGAACCTGGGCAGCGGCACGGTCAACGGCGCATTGACCGCGACCAGCAATGGCGGCGCGATCACCCAGTCCACCACCAACGCACTGGTCGTCACCGGCAGCAGCAACCTCGACGCCGGTAACGGATCGATCACGCTGGCCACTGCCGGCAACGACTTCGGCCAGGCGGTCAGCTTGACCGGCGGCAGCAGCGCGATCACCGACAGCAACGCGCTGACCCTGGGCACGCTGACCACCGGCAACCTCACCGCGACCAGCAGCGGCGCGCTGAATCTGGGCAGCGGCACGATCAACGGCGCGCTGACCGCGACCAGCAACGGCGGCGCCATCACCCAATCCGCCAGCAGCCCGCTCACGGTCGCCGGCACCAGCACGCTCGACGCCGGCAGCGGGTCGATCGTGCTCGCCAACGCCGGCAACGACTTCGTCGGCGCGGTCGATCTCAGCGGCAGCGGCATCCAGCTCGCCGACCGCAACGACCTGAGCATCGCCGCCGTCCACAACGGCAACAACGCCGCGCTGTCGCTGCTCGCCGACGGTTCGCTCGACCTGCCGGGCGGCGCGATCGACACCGGCAGCGGCGATCTGAGCCTGATCGCCCGCCACGGCACCCTGCATCTGGGCGGCGCGCTGAGCGGCCACAACCTGACCCTCAGCGGTGGCAGCGGCCTGAGCCTGGCCGACGACGTCGCCGCGACCGGCACCCTGCTGCTGAGCACCGACAACGCGGCCATCGTGCAGTCGGGCGGTGCGCTGACCGTCGGCGGCAGCAGCACCCTGTCCACCGGCAGCGGCAGCATCGCCCTGACCGGTGCCGGGAACCATTTCGCCGGCAGCGTCGACATCGCCGGCGGCGCGGTGCAACTGCATGACAGCGGCGCGCTGACGTTGGGCACGCTGTCGGTCGACAGCCTGGCGGTGAGCAGCGGCGGCGCATTGAACCTGGGCAACGGCACGGTGCGCGGCGCCCTGCAGGCCGACAGCGGCAACGCCGCGATCGGCCAGAGCGGCGCGCTCGACATCGGCGGCGCCACCCGCCTGATGGCCGGCAGCGGCGCGATCACGCTGGACCAGGCCAACCGCTTCGCCGGCACGCTGGCATTCGACGGTGGCGCCGTCCGCATCGACGCGCTCGACGCGCTGACCCTGGGTGCCTCCAACGCCACCGCGTTGCAGCTCGCCACCACCGGTGCGCTGAGCCAGAACGGCGCATTGATCGTGACCGGCGATACCGCGATCGCCACCGGCAGCGGTGCCATCGCGCTCGACAACGCCGGCAACGACTTCCAGGGCCTGTTAGCGCTCAGCGGCGGTGCCGCGCGCATCCGCGACGTCAACGCGTTGTCCCTGGGGACGCTGTCGCTGGGCGCGCTGGACGTCGGCAGCCAAGGCGCACTGAACCTGGGCGAAGGCAGCATCGCCGGCGACCTGGTCGCCGCTAGCGGCGGCGCGGTGAGCCAGCGCGGCGCGCTGCAGGTGGGCGGCAGCACCACGATCGACAGTGGCGGCGGCGCGATCGCGTTGGACACGGCCGGCAACGACTTCCAGGGCGAAGTGAACCTCGCCGGCGGCGCCGTCACCCTGCGCGATCGCAACGCACTGGCGCTGGGCAGCGTGGCGGTCGCCGCGCTGAACGTGACCAGCGGCGGCGCCTTGTCGCTGGGCCAGGGCCGCATCGGCGGCGATCTGGTCGCACGCAGCGATGCTGGCGGCGGCACCACCTCCAGCATCGTCACCGCCAGCGCCGCCACGCCGGCGGCGAGCGGCGGCGGTATCGGCCAGCGCGGCGCGCTGACCGTCGCCGGCGCCACCACCCTGGATGCCGGCAGCGGCGCGATCGCGCTGACCGAGGCCGGCAACGATTTCCAGGGCACAGTGCAGGCCAGCGGCGGCGACATCGCCATTGCCGATCGCAACGATTTGACGGTGGCGGCGCAGGCCAGCGGCAGCCTGGCGCTGAGCGCGGCCGGCGCGCTGCGCACGGCCGGCGCGTTGCGCGGCAGCAGCATCGGCTTGAGCGCCGGTGGCGACCTGGGCCTGGGCCACGACGTGAGCAGCGGCGGCAGCCTGCAATTGCACAGCGGCGGCGCGATCGCGCAGACCGCCGGCACGCTCAGTGCCGCGTCGCTGAGCGGCAGTTCCGGCGGCGCCACCAGCCTGACCGGCGCCAACGCCATCGCCGCGCTCGGCGCCTTCGACGCGACGCAGCTGAGTCTGCGCACGCTGGGCGACCTGAGCGTGACCGGTCCGGTCGCGGTCGCTGGTGCGCTGCGCCTGGATGCGGGCGGCGATCTGGCGATCGGCAGCGCGCTCAGCGGCCAGAGCGTCTGGCTGCAGGCCGGCGGCGACCTGAGCGAAACCGGCGGCGGCCGCATCAGCGCCGACACGCTGAGCGGCAGCGTCGGCGGCAGCACCCGGCTGGGCGCCGCCGGTGCGGCGATCGACAATCGCATCGGCACCCTGGGCGATTTTTCCTCGCCCGGCGGCTTCAGCCTGACCAATGGCCAGAGCCTGACCCTGTCCGCGCTCAACGGCAGCGCTTACACCGTCAATGCCGGCACCTCGGCGCTGTACCTGGCGGTGCTCGGCGACCTGCTGCAGGCCGACACCACCTGGCTGTACGACGGCGCCGGCACCTTCTCGGCCAGCGGCCGCATCGGCACCGCCGCCAATCCGATCTACGTGCTGGGCGTGCGCAACCAGACCGTGGCGGCGATCGGCCTGCCGCCGGCGTACTTCTACGCGCTCGCCGCCGACGGCAGCCTGCTCGGCGTGGTTGGCGAGTCGGGCATCAACGTACCGACCTCGGCGTTCGCCAGCCGCGCGCAGAGTTCCAGCAACCGCACCATCGCCTACGTGGACCTGAGCGCGGCCAACGCCAACTACCGCGCGTTCGGCCTGGTCAAGCCGGGCCTGCGCCTGCCGGCCGACCAGCAGCCGGCCTGCGACGCCGACGATCCGGATGCGCAATGCACGCAGGAGTGAGCGCACCGCGCCGCCGTCCCGTTTCCCTGCCGGCGTGCGCCCTCGCCACGCCGGCCGCATCCGCCCCGGAGTGATTGCGCATGAGCACCGAACAGACCCTCGAGACGCTGCTGGCGCCGATCGCCGACGACGCGGCGTCCGGCCCGGACCTGGAATACGACCCCGACTTCCTGGCGCTGGACCGCGCCGCGGCGAACAAGGCCGAGCGCGCGGTCGGCGACAGCGTGATCGCCGCCGAGGAGCCGGACTGGGACAAGGTGCAGACGCTGGCGCTGGCGCTGTTCCGCCGCAGCCACGACCTGCGCGTGGCGATCCATCTCAGCGCGGCTTGGCTGCGCCTGCGCGGCCTGTCCGGCTGGGCCGACGGCCTGGCCCTGGTGCATGCGCTGCTGGCGCAGCGCTGGGACAGCGTGCATCCGCAGCTGGATGCCGAGGACGACGACGACCCGACCGCGCGGGTCAACGCGGTGGTCGCGCTGGGCGATCCGCTGGGCCTGCTCGGCGCGCTGCGCAGCACCGCCTTCGTGCAATCGCCGCGGCTGGGCCGCTTCAGCCTGCGCGACCTGCGCGTGGCCAACGGCAGCGTGAAGCCGGCCAATGCCGGCGACAGCGTGCCGTCGCTGACCGAGATCGAGGCCTGCTGCCTGGACTGCCCGCTGGAAGCGCTGGGCGAGACCGTGGCCGCGGTGCAGCGTGCGCAGCAGCTGGCGCGCGAGGTGGACGCGCTGTTCGCCGAACGCATCGGCAGCGCCGCGCCGGACCTCAAGCCGCTGCTCGGCGACCTGCGCGACCTGGAGCGCTTCCTGCTGCCGCAATGGACCGCGCGCAACGGCGGCGCAGCCGAGGGCGACGCGGCGGGCGAGGAGCCGGCCGACGGCCAGGGCGGCACTGCAGCACCCGCCGGAGCCGGCGGCAATGCCCGCATCGCCAGTCCCGACGACGTGATGCGCCGGCTCGACGAGATCTGCGCCTACTACGCCAGCCACGAACCCTCCAGCCCGGTGCCGCTGCTGCTGCGCCGCGCGCAGCGCCTGGTCGGGCGCAACTTCCTGGACCTGCTCAAGGAACTGGCCCCGGCCGGGGTCAGCGAACTGCAGCACGTGGCCGGCGTCCGCGACGAGGACGCCTGAGCCGGCGCGTGCCGCCGGCTGCGGTGCCGGAGTTCCCCGGCGCAGGCAGTTTCGGCCCGGCACCGCCGAAGTCGCGGGTGTTTCAGGCGCCGTGCGTCGCGACTGAAGTCGCTCCCACAAGGGGCTTACGGCGTGCCGGCCGGTGCACTGTGGGGGACTTCAGCCCCGACTGCTGCCGAAGCCGGATAGCTGGACGACTTCGCTCGTCGCGGTTGAAACCGTGCCTACGGGAAACGGCCGACGTGTCGGGTGCACCGCAGGAGGGGCTTCAGCCCCGACATGGCGCCGAAACCGCTGTTGTTGCCGACTCCGTGCGTCGCGATTGAAGTCGCTCCCGCAAAGGCCAGCGGCGCGCTGGCTGGGCGCACTGCGGGAGCGACTTCGGTCGCGACGCGCGGAGCATCCGAAAGCGCGCCAGGTTTCCGTTCGTGGCAGCGGTGCGCGGCCGGCGCTGGATCGAGCATTCCCGATCCGGCGTCACCAGCTATACAGCTTCCAGTACACCGGCGACACATTGTCCTTGCTGCCGTCCATGTGCCCGTCGCCGTTCTGGTCGTAGAGGTAGTAGGCCGGGGCGTTGGCCGGGGTCACCTTGACCGCGCGCAGCTGGCCGGAGACCCGGTATTCGTCCACGCTGTCGCCGTTGTCCATCGTGCGATGGGTCACGTCCGCGCCGCGGACGTCCACCGGCGGGCCGTCGGGGCCGATCCCGGTCGAGGCGCAGCCCGCCAGCAGCAACAGTGGAACCAGCATCAGGGCTTTCATTGCAGCATTCTCCACAGCGAAGTCGTCGCACGGATTATGCGCCGAGAGGCCGCATTCGGCGCGTAACGGCTGGATGCGCGCAGCGCTTCACCCAACCCCTCTCTTGATGGGCTGGCGGCTGTTCCTTCTCCCACCGGGACCATGGCCCCCTTTTCGGGGGAAGGTGCCCCGCAGGGGCGGATGAGGGTACGGGCGCAGCCTCGCGCACCCAATCGCAGCGAGTCGCTTCGCGCCGCACCCTCACCCCAACCCCTCTCCCGGCGGGAGAGGGGCTAGTCGGCTGTTCCTTCTCCCCTCGGGAGAAGGTGGCCCGCAGGGCCGGATGAGGGTACGGGCGAAGCCTCGCGCACCCACCCCCAGCGAGTCGCTTCGCACCGCACCCTCACCCCAACCCCTTCCCGGCGGGAGAGGGGCTCCGGATCCCCGGTCCCCAGCCAGGTGCAGCGTAGAATTGCCCGATGAGCCGATTAGTCCTGATCGACGGGTCCAGTTACCTGTATCGCGCGTTCCACGCGCTCCCCCCGCTGACCAACCCCGCCGGCGAGCCCACCGGCGCGCTGTTCGGCGTGGTCAACATGCTGCGCGCCACGCTGAAGGAGCGCCCCGAGTACGTCGCCTTCGTGGTCGATGCGCCGGGCAAGACCTTCCGCGACGACCTGTACGCGCAGTACAAGGCCAACCGCCCGCCGATGCCCGACGAGCTGCGCGCGCAGGTCGAGCCGATGTGCCAGATCGTGCATGCGCTGGGCATCACCATCCTGCGCGAGGGCGGGGTCGAGGCCGACGACGTGATCGGCACCCTGGCCCTGCAGGGCGCCGGCGACGGCCTGGACGTGACCATCTCCACCGGCGACAAGGACTTCGCCCAGCTGGTGCGCCCCGGCGTGCAGCTGGTCAACACCATGAGCGGCAGCCGCATGGACTCCGACGCGGCGGTGATGGAGAAGTTCGGCGTGTGGCCGAGCCAGATCGTCGACCTGCTGGCGCTGATGGGCGACGCCATCGACAACGTGCCGGGCGTGGACAAGTGCGGCCCCAAGACCGCGGCCAAGTGGCTGGCCGAATACGGCTCGCTGGACGGGGTGATGGCCAATGCCGACGCGATCAAGGGCAAGATCGGCGAGAACCTGCGCGCGGCGCTGGCGCGGCTGCCGCTGAACCGCGAACTGGTCACCATCAAGACCGACGTGGCCCTGCCCGGCGGGCCGCGCACGCTGGCCCTGCGCGAGCAGGACCCGGAGCAACTGCGCGGCCTGTACCAGCGCTACGGCTTCACCCAGGCGCTGCGCGACCTGGACGGCGGCGTGGCCGCCCCGGCCGGCGCCGCCGAGGTGACCCCCAGCCTGCGCGGTACCGCCGCCGGCTACGCCCGCGCCGCTGCGCCGATCGACGACACCCTGGACCCGGCGCTGGCCGCCAAGGGCGAATACGCCGCGATCATGACCCCGGAGCAGTTCGAGGACCTGCTGGCGCGCCTGCGCGCGGCCGCCGGCTTCGCCTTCGATACCGAGACCGACGCGCTGGACGCGATGCGGGCCAACCTGGTCGGGCTCAGCTTCGCGATCGAACCGGGCCGCGCCGACTACCTGCCGCTGGGCCACGACTACCCCGGCGCGCCGGTGCAGCTGGACCGGACCCTGGCGCTGGCGGCGCTGAAGCCGCTGCTGGAGGACCCGGCCAAGCCCAAGGTCGGCCAGCACGGCAAGTACGACCTGCACGTGCTGCGCCGCCACGGCGTGGACGTGCGCGGCTACGCCGACGACACCATGCTGGAGAGCTTCGTGCTCAATTCCACCGCCAGCCGCCACGACATGGACTCGCTGGCGCGGCGCTACCTGGGCTACGACACGGTCAAGTACGAGGACGTGGCCGGCAAGGGCGCCAAGCAGATCGCGTTCTCGCAGGTGGCCATCGACGACGCCACCGGCTACGCCGCCGAGGACGCCGACATCACCCTGCGCCTGCACCGCGCGCTGTCCGCGCAGCTGGACGCCGAACCGGCGCTGGCCAAGGTCTACCGCGAGATCGAGATGCCGCTGGTGCCGGTGCTGGCGCGGATCGAGGCGAACGGCGTCAGTGTGGACATGGCCGAACTGCGCAGGCAGAGCCAGGACCTGAGCCAGCGCATGCTCGCCGCGCAGCAGAAGGCCACCGCGCTGGCCGGGCGCACCTTCAACCTGGATTCGCCCAAGCAGCTGCAGGCGGTGCTGTTCGACGAACTGAAACTGCCGGCGCTGATGAAGACCCCCAAGGGCCAGCCCAGCACCAACGAAGAGGCGCTGGAGGCGATCGCCGACCAGCACGAACTGCCGCGGGTGATCCTGGAATACCGCGGCCTGGCCAAGCTGCGCAGCACCTACACCGACAAACTGCCGGAGATGATCAATCCCGACACCGGCCGCGTGCACACCAGCTACCACCAGGCCGGCGCCGCCACCGGACGGCTGTCCTCGGCCGATCCGAACCTGCAGAACATCCCGATCCGCACCGACGACGGCCGCCGCATCCGCCGCGCCTTCGTCGCCCCGCCCGGGCGCAAGCTGATCGCCTGCGACTACTCGCAGATCGAGCTGCGGATCATGGCCCACCTGTCCGAGGACCCGGGCCTGCTGCGCGCCTTCGGCGCCGGCGTGGACGTGCACCGCGCCACCGCCGCCGAGGTGTTCGGGCGCAAGCTGGAGGACGTCACCAACAACGAGCGCCGCGCCGCCAAGGCGATCAACTTCGGCCTGATGTACGGCATGAGCGCGTTCGGCCTGGCCCGCAACCTGGGCATCGGCCGCGGCGAGGCGCAGGATTACGTGGCGCTGTACTTCAGCCGCTACCCGGCGGTGCGCGACTTCATGGAGCGCATGCGCGAGCAGGCGCGCACCCAGGGCTACGTGGAGACCCTGTTCGGCCGCCGCCTGTACCTGAACGACATCAACGCCAAGCAGCAGGGCCTGCGCGCCGGCGCCGAGCGCGCGGCGATCAACGCGCCGATGCAGGGCACCGCGGCGGACATCATCAAGCGCGCCATGGTCACCGTGGACGCCTGGCTGGAGCCGCACCGCGAGCGCGCGCTGATGATCCTGCAGGTACACGACGAACTGGTGTTCGAGGCCGATGCCGACTTCGTCGACACGCTGCTGCCCGAAGTGACCCGGCTGATGGCCGGCGCCGCCGCGCTGAAGGTGCCGCTGGTGGTGGACAGCGGCGTCGGCGACAACTGGGACGAGGCGCATTAGTCGGGGGCAGGGAATCGGGAGTCGAGAATCGGGAGCGGGAAGTCCGGGCCGGCCAGTGGCCGGGGCTTGGTGTGGTGAACGGGGATGGGGGCGCGTTGCCGTGGGCGGCCCGATTCGCGGGCGCAGGAGTGGTGGCCGGGCCGCGCTCGTGATGTTGCGGCACGCCTGAACGCCTTTATTCGAAATCGCGCGGCGTGGCGATGGAACGGACGGGGGAGCGTCGCAGCGCAACTGTCTACGCGCTGCTCCCGGCGTTGCTCGCGTAGCGAAGCAGACGGTTTCGCAGCGGTTTTGGAGCATCCATGCGCCAGACCGGCGAACAGCGCACGGTTTCGGGATCCACTCCGCATCACAAACGATCGTTCGCCGCGTTCTTGCGCACGGATCCACCCTATAAAAAGCAGTTGTTTCTGGAACCCTGCGTTGCGCTGGATTTCGTGAATGAATCGGTCCTTAATTCGATGAATTTTTAACTAAAATCTTCACGAACTAGCAAGGTGCAAAATGGTTTTATATCCCTCGACAGGCGCAATACCTGTCGCGGATCTCCTCCCATCCCCTGGAGCAGATCTAGGAACGGCGACTCCTCCCCAAGTCTCCGTTCCCTGGCCCCGCCGACCTCCCCCTGGTCCGCGGGGCTTTTTTATTGCCTGCGAAAAAATCCAGTTCAGCGCCATCGCCGCCGGCACACGCCGGGGCGCAACCACCAACCTGCGAGCCGCGCGATGCCCGATCTTTTTCATCTGTCGATGCCGTGGTGGGAATTCATTTTCCGCGCGGTGGTGGTGTATGTGGCGGTGCTGACCATGGTGCGGGTGTCGGGCAAGCGCGCGATGGGGCAATTGACACCGTTCGACATGCTGCTGATCGTGCTGCTCGGCAATGCGGTGCAGAACGCCCTGCTGGGCCAGGACACCTCGCTCGGCGGCGGCCTGTTGCTGGCGGCGACGCTGATCGCGTTGAACTTTGGGGTCGGCCTGATCACCTCGCGCAGCGATCGCGCCGAGCGCCTGATCGAAGGCGAGCCGGTGGTGCTGGCGCGCGACGGCCATGTGTTCCGCCAGGTGCTGCGCCGCGAACTGGTCAGCAACGCCGACTTCGAGGCGGCGATGCGCCAGCAGGGCTGCCCGGGCCTGGACAACGTGCGCCTGGCGCTGCTGGAGACCAATGGCCACATCACCATCCTGACCGCCAAGGACAGTTGAGCGGGGCTTCCGGCAGCGCCGGGGCGCCTGCCCGCTGTCCCTGTAGGAGCGGCTTCAGCCGCGACCGGGCTTCACCGGTAACGCCCGGTCGCGGCTGAAGCCGCTCCTACAGGACGCCGCGCCCCACCTAGCGGCGTGGCTCGGTTGGTTGCTCCAGCTGGTAGAGCGCGTCGTCCAGCGCGTCCAGCTGGGCGGCGAGCTGCGTGCGCGCATCCTGCAGGCCGCGATTGTAGAAATGCGCGCCGATGCGCTCGGCGACGAAATCGAGCAGGAATTCGGCCTCGAAGCCGCCGATCTGCTGCTGCAGCTCCTCGCGCAGATAGCGCTGCAGCTGTTCGGCGATGCGGGCCTTGTCCTCGCGTCCCAGCACGCTCGACGGCAGCGGTGCGCGGCGCGTCGCGCTCATGGCAGCCAGTCGCGCGGCACCAGGTAGTCGGCCAGGCGCGCCTCGGCGCTGTCCGGCTCGGGCTGGAAGCCGTATTCCCAGCGCACCCGCGGCGGCAGGCTCATCAGGATGCTCTCGCTGCGGCCGCCGCTCTGCAGGCCGAACAGGGTGCCGCGGTCGTAGACCAGGTTGAACTCGACGTAGCGCCCGCGCCGGTACAGCTGGAACTCGCGCTCGCGCTCGCCCCACGGCAGCGCGCGGCGGCGCTCGACGATCGGCAGGTAGGCATCCAGGAACCCGTCGCCGACCGCGCGCTGATAGGCGAAGTCGCGCTCGAAGTCGGCGTGCAGGTCGTCGAAGAACAGCCCGCCCACGCCGCGGGTCTCGTTGCGGTGCTTGAGGAAGAAGTATTCGTCGCACCAGCGCTTGTGCGCGGCATAGCGGTCTTCGCCGAACGGCGCGCACAGCGCCTGCGCGGTGCGGTGCCAGTGGCGCACGTCCTCGTCGAACGGGTAATACGGGGTCAGGTCGAAGCCGCCGCCGAACCACCAGGCCACGGTTTCGCCGTCGCGCTCGGCGCGGAAGAAGCGCACGTTGGCGTGGGTGGTGGGCAGGTAGGGGCTGTGCGGGTGGAATACCAGCGACACGCCGGTGGCGCGCCACGAGGCGCCGGCCAGTTCCGGGCGGTTGGCGCTGGCCGAGGGCGGCAGGCGCGTGCCGGACACGTCGGAGAAGCCGATCCCGGCCTGCTCGAACAGCGCGCCGTCGCGCAGGATGCGGGTGCGCCCGCCACCGCCCTCCGCACGCTGCCACAGGTCCTCGGCGAAGCGGGCGCGGCCGTCGGCGGCCTCGATGGCGGCGCAGATGCGGTCCTGCAGCCCGGTCAGGTAGTCGCGTACTCGGTCGAACTCGGTCATGGTGGCGGTAGGCAGTCGGGCGGGGGGAGGGGCAGCCACCTGTAGCTGGGCGACAGGCAGCGGCGTGCCGCACATTATTGCGTGCCGATCGCCGGGGGCTGTTAACGCGATCGGATGACCGCATTGCCGTGCGCTGCGTTCGAGCGTCGAGGCGTGCGCCGCGGCTGGCTGGGCGCCCGGGGGCCTTTCCGGGCCGCCCGTGTCGTGTGCCTGGGGGGTGTCATCCATTTCAGAGCAGGTCGCAGTCCCAACCCGCAGGACTACGCCCGCGCGTGCGCGCTGCCGTGTCGGCGCCGACGTGGACACGCATGCGCGGCGGCGGCGCGGGTCGCCCGGGGAGGGAGGACACGCCCTAGGGCGCCGTGGCCCCGCAGTGGTCGGCCTCGTCGCCGAAGAACACCACGAAGCGGTGCGCGCGATCCAGGCCGAGCAGCCGCTTCGCGCCGAGCGGACGCAGCCGCCATTGTTGTCCATCCTGCTGGCGCAGCGCGACCTGGCCATCTTCCAGGCGCGCTTCCATGACCTCGCCTTCGCCGCTACGCACGCGGCCATCGGCGCCGAACTGCAGGCTGATTCCGTCGCCGGTGGGTGCGATGAAACGGCCGCATGGCAGCCGCGTGGCCGGCGGCGACTGCAGCAGCGCCGCGTCCACCTCGTCCAGTGCCGTGGTGCGGCCGCAGGCCACCGGATCGGACAGGGCGCAGGCCTGTTCCAGCAGCGCCTTGGCGCGCAGGAACTGGCCGTCGTCCCACTGCCGTTCCGCCGCCGCCGTGCAGATCTGCGGGGAGGCGCTGCGCTGGCACACGGCTTCGGGCTGCACGGCGGCCCCGGCCTGGTCGGGGGCGGCGGTCGCCGTCGCTGCGGGATCGAGCAGCGCACGGCAGGCGAACGGCAACTGCGGCCCGCACAGCGCCGCGGCTTGCGCTTGGTCGCCTGACGCCAGCCGCTGCGCGCAGGCCGGCAGGTCCGCGCGGCATTGCGCGATCGCCGCTGTCGCCGCCGGGACGGAGGCGGCGCAGGGCGCGCTGCTGCCGCGCCGATAGACGGTGCCGTCCGCTGCACGGACCTGCGCGGCGTCCGCCGAGAGCGTGTAGCGTTCGCTGCGGCCGCTGGCCAGATCGAAGAGCTGCAAGGCGTTGCCCTCGCGCTGCAGATGGAAGCGCCGCGGCGTGTCCTGCTCGGGTTCCAGCCGCGCGCTGTCGGCGCTTTCCAGGTACAGCGCGTTCTGCGCGCCGTCCACGTACAGGCCGCAGACGGGGGCGGCGGGCGCGGCGGCGGCGCAGGCGGCGATGCCGAACCAGGCCAGCGCGGACAGGGTGGCGCCGGCCAGGAAGCGGCGGCTGGGGCAATGCGATGTCATCGGAAATCCTTTTCGAAGCCGGCGATGCCGGCGGGTGGAATCAGCTGCGGAACTCGGCGCGGATCGCCGGCCGGTACAGCTGGTAGACGATCCAGCCATGCAGCGCGGCGAAGACCAGGGAGGTCACCGCGGCGGTGGCCATGCTGATCATGCGTCCAGACTGCAACTGAGCGAGCAACTGCGCGCCGTCGGCGCTGTGCAGCAGCGCCTTGGGCAGCATCTGGTGCATCGCGCCGAAGAAGTGCCACATCAGCGGCAGGCTGGCGAAGTTGGCCAGTCCGGTGACGACCAGGAAGGCGACGAAGCTCAGCCGTGCCCATTCGCGCCGTTGCTGCAGCCCCCACGCGGAGGCGCTGAACAGCAGCGCCAGCAATGCCGACAGCAGCGACAGCGCGAGCATGTGGTCCAGGCACCATTGCCACAGCGCCGGCGGCGTGATGCCGACGCGCGCGAACAGCCCTTGCAGCGCGCCATCGGGCAGCAGCGCCAGCACCGCCACCTGGCACAGCGCGTACAGCAGCCAGACCACGCCGACCACCAGCGAGATCTTCGCCATCGTGTCGATCATCGGGTTGCGTGCGGAGGGCAGGGGCGGGGGTGGCATCGGCGGTCCTTCGATGGGGGGGCGGCACGAGGGGGGCCGCGAAGCGTCCGGCAAGGATAGGGCGGGTGGCTGCCGGCGCAAGCGAGCGGTGCCCCTTCGCCCGCCGGTCAGCGGCAAGCCGGCGCTTCGCTCGTCGCGACTGAAGTCGCTCCCACAACAGCCCCTGCGTTCCGCAGGCAGTCCTGTAGGAGCGGCTTCAGCCGCGACCGCTTGCCGAAAGGCAGACCTATTTCAACTGCTGCTCGAACAGCTTCAGCACCCGCTTGTACTCGTCCAGCCACGAATCGGCGCGGGTGAAGCCGTGCTTTTCCAGCGGGTACGGGGCGATCTCCCAGTTGTCCTTGTGCAGCTCGATCAGCTTCTGGCTCATGCTCACCGAATCGCGGAAGAACACGTTGTCGTCGACCATGCCGTGGGCGATCAGCAGGTGGTCGCGCAGGCCGGCGGCGTATTCGATCGGCGAGGAGGCGCGGTAGGCCTCCGGGTCCAGCTCCGGGGTGTTGAGGATGTTGGCGGTGTATTCGTGGTTGTACTGGGTCCAGTCGCCGACCGGGCGCAGCGCGGCGCCGGCCTTGAACGTGCCGGGGCTGCGGAACAGCGCCATGTAGGTCATGAAGCCGCCATAGGAACCGCCATAGATGCCGGCGCGGTCGCGGTCGCCCTGCTTGTCGGCGACCAGCCAGTCCAGGCCGTCCAGGTAGTCCTCCAGTTCCGGATGGCCCATGTTGCGGTAGATCGCGGTGCGCCAGTCGCGGCCATAGCCGGCGCTGGCGCGGTAATCCAGGTCGAGCACCACGTAGCCCTTCTGCACCAGCAGGTTGTGGAACATCTGCTCGCGGAAGTACGGGGTGTAGCGCGCCGACACGTTCTGCAGGTAGCCGGCGCCGTGCACGAACATCACGATCGGATAGCGCTTGCCGGGCTCGGGATGCTGCGGGCCGTAGTACTTGCCCCAGACCACGCCGGCGCCGTGCTTGGACGGCACCTGCACGTACTGCGGCTGGATCCAGGCGCGCGCCTTGAACGCGGCGCTGCGGGTGTCGGTGAGGGTGCGCGCGTTGCCGCCGGCCACCGGCACCACCGCCAGCTGCGGCGGCAGGTAGCTGCCCGAATAGCGCACCAGCAGCTGCTGGCCGTCCGGCGACAGCGCGAAGTCTTCCACGCCGTCGAGCGCGGTCAGTTCGCTGACGCGGTCGTCGCGCAGGTCGAGCTTGCACACTTCGTAGTCGCCCGGCCACTTGCGGTTGCACAGGAACAGGAAGCCCTGGCCGTCGGCCGTGGCGACCGGCGCGGAGACTTCCCATTTGCCCGAGGTGCGCTGCCGCGGCTTGTCGGTGCCGCGCTGGGTGTACAGGTGCGCATAGCCGGATTGTTCGGACAGCAGCCACAGCGTCTGGTTGTCCGCCAGCCAGCCGAAGTCATTGAAGCTCCAGCCGATCCAGGCCGCGTCGGTGAGGCGGTGGCGGTTGAGCAGGGTGGCCTTATCCAGATCGACGCTGGCGATCCAGCGGTCCTTGTTGTCGACCGCGCGCAGCATCACCGCGACATTGCGGCCGTCGTCGCTCCAGTGGATCGCCGGACCGGCGCCGTCGCCGTCGGTTTCCACGCGGATCGCGCGCGGCCCCTTCAGCGGCTCCTGCTTGGCCGCCTTGCGCAGCGCCGCCAGCGGATCGGCGTCGATGCCGGGCAGGGCGGCGACGTCGAGCTTGCGCGCGCTGCCGGCGCTCACGTCGACCAGCCACAGCGTCTGCGCCAGCGGCGGGTTGCGGCCGACGCGGGTGCGGGTTTCCTGGAATTCCTCGTAGCCCGATTCGGTCACGTACTTGGGCATCTTGCCGTCGCGGCCTTCGTCGCCGCCCTTGGCGTGGGTCACCACCAGCAGGTGGCGGCCGTCCGGCGACAGCGCGCTGTCGTCGATGGCCACGTCTTCGCCCAGGTACACCGGCGCCGGCGCACGGCTGCCGTCGGCGCGCCGCCAGGCCTGCTCCTGCTGCCGCGCCAGGTCGCGCTGCGCGCGATCGCGGGCCAGGGTTTCCAGGGTGCGCAGCTGCTGCTCGCGCAGCGCATCGGGCTTGGGCGCGGCGTCGGGATCGCGCTCGGCCTTGAGTACCGCCGCCTGCAGCGTGCCGCCGCCGGCGCTCCAGCGGTACCAGTCGTTGCCGACCCGCCACAGCGCGCCGCCGTCGGTGGTGAACTGCGGGCGCGCCGCGGCGTCGTTGCTGCGGGTCAGCTGGGTCAGCGCGCCGCTGCGCAAGTCGCGCAGGAACACGTCGCCGTTGCGCACGAACAGCATGCGCTGTCGCCGCGCGTCGTAGACCGGATCGGCCGCATCCAGGGTGCTGCGCTGGGTGTCCTCGACGCGCTGCGCAGCGGCGCCATCGACGCCCTGGCGGTAGGTGTCGCGCACCGGGCTGCCGGCGCGCTTGAGCTGGTACTGCACCTGGCGCCCGTCCCAGGCCCACCAGGCGGCCTCGACCGGCGGCCCGATCCAGTCCGGATCGGCCATCGCCTGCTCGATCGTCAACGGAGCGGCGGTTTCCTGCGCGGCGGCCAGCGGCGCCAGGCAGGACAGGGACAGCAACACAACGCACAGGGGGACGCGACGCATCTGGATTCCGGACGAACGGGCAAGCGGGGAGGGTAGCAGCCGCGATGGCGCGGCGACTGCGCCGTTGGTCATGGGGCGGCCGGGATTGGGGATTCGGCATTGGGGATTCGCAGAGGCCTTTCGCTTTTGCCAATCCCCAATCCCCAATCCCCAATCCCGGCCCTGCGACAAGACGTCACACGCAATTTCGCCCGGCTGGGCCAACAATGGCGGCCAGTTACGGTTTCACGAGCGACGTCCATGGACGCAGTGCTGCTCTCGCGTATCCAGTTCGGATTCGTCATCAGTTTCCACGTGTTGTTCCCGGCCTTCACCATCGGCCTGTCGAGCTGGCTGGCGTTCCTGGAGTGGCGCTGGCTGCGCACCCGCGACACGCTGTGGCGCGACCTGTATTTCTTCTGGCTGAAGATCTTCGCGGTGTCGTTCGGCATGGGCGTGGTCAGCGGCATCGTGATGAGCTTCCAGTTCGGCACCAACTGGTCGGTGCTCAGCGAGCGCGCCGGCAACATCCTCGGCCCGCTGCTCAGCTACGAAGTGCTGACCGCGTTCTTCCTGGAGGCCTCGTTCCTCGGGGTGATGCTGTTCGGCTGGCGCAAGGTGCCGGAGAAGCTGCACTTCCTGTCCACCTGCCTGGTCGCGCTGGGCACGCTGATCTCCACCTTCTGGATCCTGTCGGCCAACAGCTGGCTGCACACGCCGGCCGGCTACGCCATCGTCGATGGCGTGTTCCAGCCGGCGCACTGGCGCGAGGTGATCTTCAATCCGTCGTTCCCGTACCGGCTGGCGCACATGGTGCTGGCCGCGTTCATCACCACCTGCTTCGTGATCGGCGGGGTCAGCGGCTGGTACCTGCGCCGTGGCGTGCACGTGCAGGTGGCGGGGCGGATGCTGAAGCTGGCGGTGGCGTTCGCCGCGATCGCGGTGCCGCTGCAGATCGCCGCCGGCGACGCGCATGGCCTGAACACGCTCGAGCACCAGCCGATCAAGGTGGCGGCGATGGAGGCGCACTGGCATGGCGAGGCGCCCGGCGCCGGCGTGCCGCTGGTGCTGTTCGCGGTGCCCAACGAACAGGCCGAGCGCAACGACTACGAGGTCAAGATCCCGCGCGTGGGCAGCCTGATCCTGACCCATACCCTGGACGGCGAGATCGCGCCGCTGACCTCGGTGCCCGCCGACGAACGGCCGCCGGTGAAGCCGGTGTTCTACGCGTTCCGGATCATGGTCGGCCTGGGCATGGCGATGCTGCTGCTGGCCTTCGTGTCGCTGTGGTTCTGGTGGCGCGGCACGCTGCTGCGGCGGCGCTGGCTGCACGTGGCCTGGAACGCGATGCTGCCGGCCGGGTTCGTGGCCTTGCTGGCCGGCTGGTTCGTCACCGAGATCGGGCGCCAGCCGTATGTGATCTACGGCCTGCTGCGCACCCGCGATGCGGTCAGCGCGATCAGCCCGGCGATGGTGTGGGTGTCGCTGGGCGTGTACGTGGCCGCCTACGCCTTCGTGTTCGGCTTCGGCGGCTGGTACATCCTGAAGATGCTGCGCAAGGGGCCGCTGCCGCACGAGCCCGAGCCGCAGCTGCACGATGGCGACAGGACGCCGGCGCGGCCGATCTCGGCGGCCGGCGACGATCTCGAGGAGACACGCTGATGGACATGGCCACCGTGCTGCCGGTGATCTGGTTCGGGGTGATCGGGTTCGGCGTGCTGATGTACGTGCTGCTGGACGGCTTCGTGCTCGGCCTCGGCATCCTCGCCCCGTTCGCCGAGGACGAGGACCAGCTCGATCTGATGATGAACACCGCCGCGCCGATCTGGGACGGCAACGAGACCTGGCTGGTGCTCGGCGGCGCCGGCCTGCTGGCGGCGTTCCCCAAGGCCTATGCGCTGATCCTGTCGGCGCTGTACCTGCCGGTGCTGCTGATGCTGATCGCGCTGGTGTTCCGCGGAGTGGCGTTCGAGTTCCGCTTCAAGGCGCATCGCTCCAAGTACCTGTGGGGCTGGGCGTTCGCGCTGGGCTCGCTGTGCGCGGCGTTCTGGCAGGGCGTGATCCTCGGCGCGCTGGTCGAGGGCATGCCGCTGCAGGGCGGCAAGTACCTCGGCGGCGTGCTGGGCTGGTTCAGCCCGTTCTCGATGCTGACCGGCGCGGCGGTGGTGTTCGGCTATGCGCTGCTCGGCGGCAGCTGGCTGATCCTGAAGACCGAAGGGCCGATGCAGCGCATCGCGCGTTCGCTGACCCGGCCGTTGGTGCTGGTGGTGGTGGTGTTCATGGGCCTGGTCAGCGCCTGGCTGCCGTTCCTGGACTCGCGGATCATGGCGCGCTGGTTCCACGGCGGCAATTTCTGGTGGCTGTCGCCGGTGCCGCTGCTGGTGCTGGTCAACGCGTTCGCGCTGTGGCGCGCGGCGATGGCGCAGGGCCGCGACGCGCGCCCGTTCGTGCTGACCCTGTGCTTCTTCGTGCTCGGTTTCTTCGGGCTTGTGCTGGGCATCTGGCCGAACATCGTGCCGCCGGGGCTGACCATCTGGGAAGCGGCGTCGCCGCCGTCCTCGCAGGGCTTCGTGCTGGCCGGGCTGGTGGTGCTGCTGCCGGTGATCCTGGGCTATACCGCATGGTCGTACCGGGTGTTCCGCGGCAAGATCACGGCCGACAGCGGCTACCACCACTGAGTTCTTCGGTGGAATCGCGGCGCGCGTGCGGCGTGCCGCCATCGCGTGGGCAGTGCGCCCGGCTTGCCAGCGACGGCGGTGGCCGCCAAGCTACCGATTCGCGCTGCCCGTTGCGGGCCAGTCGCCCGCCGAGCCTTCGCCACGCATGCCTGTCGCTTCGTCCGCCGTTTCCCCGCCGCTCCTGCATCCGCTTGCCGTCGGCGACCTGCACCGCCCGCTGGCCTACGCCGGCGGCCAGCACATCGATCTGGCCACGTTCCTCGGCCATGTGCGCGGCCTGGCGGCGGTGCTGCCGCCGGGCCGGCATGCGCTGAACCTGTGCGAGGACCGCTACCGGTTCATGGTCGCGTTCTGCGCGGTGGCGCTGCGCGGGCAGACCTCGCTGCTGCCGTCCTCGCGCGCGCCGGCAGTAGTCGCCGAGGTGCAGCGCAGCCATGCCGACAGCTATTGCCTGGGCGACCTGGCGCTGGCCGAGTCGCCGCCGCGCTACTGGCAGCTGCCCGATCCGTTGCCGAGCCTGGACGGCGACATGCCGCAACTGGCGGCCGATGCGCTGGTCGCGATCGGCTTCACGTCCGGCAGTACCGGCACGCCGAAACCCAACCCCAAGACCTGGGGCAACTTCCTGACCAGCACCCGCCAGGATCTGCTGGCGCTGGTCGGATTGTGGGAGGCGGACGCGGTACCGCAGGTGGTGGCGACGGTGCCGCCGCAGCACATGTACGGCATGGAGCTGTCGATCCTGCTGCCGCTGGTGACGCCGCTGGCGGTGCATGCCGGGCGGCCGTTCTTCCCCGAGGACGTGGCGCGCGCGCTGGCGCAGGTGCCGGCGCCGCGGCTGCTGGTGACCACGCCGGTGCACCTGCGTGCGCTGGTCGAATCCGGCGTCGCCCTGCCGCCGCTGGCCGGCATCGTCTCGGCCACCGCGCCGCTGGCGCAGGAACTGGCCGCGGCCGCCGAGGCGCGCTTCGGCGGGCAGGTGCGCGAAATGTTCGGCTCCACCGAAACCTGCGTGTTCGCCAGCCGCCGCACCGCCTGCGAGGCGCAGTGGACGCCGCTGCCCGGCGTGCGCGTGGCGCCGCAACCGGACGGCACCCTGGTGCACGCGCCACACCTGCCGCAGCCGGTGCTGCTGGCCGACCTGATGGACGTGGACGCCGACGGCCGCTTCCAGGTGCGCGGCCGCCAGGCCGACCTGCTGGAGATCGCCGGCAAGCGCGCCTCGCTGGCCGACCTGACCCGGCGCCTGCTGGCCGTGCCGGGCGTGGTCGACGGCGCGATGCTGCAACTGGAGCCGGAACCCGGTCAGCGCGTCGGCCGCATCGCGGCCGTGGTGGTCGCGCCGAGCCTGGACGAAGCCGCGATCCTGGCCGCATTGCGCCGCGAGCTGGACCCGGTGTTCCTGCCGCGCCGCCTGCGCAAGCTCGACGCCTTGCCGCGCAACGAAACCGGCAAGTTGCCGCGCGATCGGTTGCTGGCGTTGTTGGCGGGCGAGCGCGAGGGGTGAGGGTCGATTGGCGCCGGATGCCGTAGCGCTTCCGGTGACTGCCGCATCTGCGCAGATGGCGCTGCATCGGCCGGGAAATCCGTTGCGGGTCCTGATCGGCCAAGCGGATACGGTACGCATCCCGCACGCCCTGGCGGTCGTCGCTGCCTTTGGCACTCGGCTTGGCCTCAACGCCGAATGGACCAGCCGCCGTTCTTCAGGATAAAGCGCTCAGGACCTCCGCCACCAGGCGCTCCAGGTCCACCGGCACGCGCGTATCCACCGCGACCACCGTCCCTAGTCCCACCGGTCCGGCGTACTCCGCAAGCATGTCCGGCGGCAGTTCTTTCAACGGATGCGCGGCGTGATGTGCGCTGGCCGCGGCGCGATCCCGGAAACGCCGGGCGGTTTCGTCTGGGCCGCAGTCGCAATGAACCTCGACGATGACTGCGTCCAGGCTGGCCAGTTTGTCGCGTTCGTATGCGCTGCGGGGCCGGAAGTTGGCTTCCAGCACCGCGTGCGGCGCGTGGCGCGCCAGCGACCAGAGCAATTCCATCGCCGCGCCGCCAAGCCGGCGTGACGCGGCCAGATCGCCGCCGCTGTCGCCGAGGCTGTCGGTCAGCGTTTCCTTGATGACATCCTTGCAGAACAGCGGAAAGCCGAGCCGTTTGGCGAGCGGCATCGCCAAGGTGGTTTTTCCTGCGCCAGGTGCGCCGGACACGATCACGATCTTGCGGCGACTGTCGGACATGGCATGCCAGTGCGAGGATCTGGGGCGGACACCGCCGAACAGCTTGCGATGCTATTTGGGATTGGGGCGCGCGCATCTGCAGGTGGCGAACCGCAGTGGCAGTGGCGACCGAACGTCCTGCATTGCTCGACGCCTGGTCGAACGAACCGCACCAGCCGTCGCGGCGATGGCGAGCTGGCGCTCAGCCGCGCGCACGCTCACCCATGTACGCCATCGATCTCCACCGCCAGTTCGTTGCGGCAGATCACCGCGTGCAGCAGCAGGCGCGGCACGCGGTCGCCGAAGCGGGCGTCGAGCGCGGCCGCGACCAGCGGCAGGTCGGCGGCTTCGCGGACGTAGACCTTGAGCCGGGTGCCGTCGCCGAACTGCGCCGGCAGGTCGGGGCTGTGGGTGCGCGCGGCGGCCAGCAGCGCGTCGAAGTTGGCGAAGGTTTCCTCCAGCTGCGCCAGCAGCTGGCCGGTGTGCATCGATGCATGGCCGACCACGCTGGCGGTGCCGGACAGCAGCAGCGGCATGTCGCTGCCGGCCGGCGGCAGCATCGCGCGGGCGAAGCTCGGCGATTGCGGCCCGTACTGGCGCGGGTAGCGGTAGGCGCTGACCTGGCGCGGGTTCTCCAGCGGCGTGCCGGCCTGCGCGGCGGCCAGCCAGTAGATCTGGATCACCCGCGCATCGTCGCAACGGCCGACCGCGGTGGCCGCCGGCAGCTGGCTGGCGTCGAAGTCGCCCAGGCCGCGCGCGCGGCCGACGCAGAACTGGCGGTAGCGCTCGCGGTCGCCGCTGCCCAGGGTGATCGCGTCGAGGTAGTTCCAGATCCGCAGCAGGCGCGGCGTGGCGCTGCCGGCGACGAAGGCGGTGATCTGCGCATAGGCCAGGGTCGAGGCCTCTTCGATCTCCAGTGCCTGCTCGTCGATCTCGATCACGCCGAACTGCAGGCGCCCGTCGCTGGCCCAGGCGATGTCGCCGTCGCGGCCGCTGCTGACCGGCGCGTCGGTGCGCCAGACCTCGAGCATGCGCGGGCCGTGCGGCTGCAGCGGCACGCGCAGGTAGCGCGGATCGGCGTGGTGCGGCGCGTCGTTGCCGAAGCCGAACACCGCCAGCACCCGGTCGTCGCGCAGCAGCTCGCCCGGATCGGTCTCGGCGACGTAGTCCACCTGCAGCTGCGGATGCCGCTGCTCGTGGTGCGGGAACTGCGGGTGCGGCCGGCTCATGATCTGTCTCCGTGCAAGGTGTCGCCCTGGAAGTGTTCGCGTGCCTGGCGCCGCCGCTGGCGCCAGGAGTGCCAGGCGCGCGGCAACATCGCGGCCGCGGACATGGCGTAGATCGCGCGGAACACGCGCAGCCGGCGCAGCACCGCGCGGTTGTCGAACACGTCGCCGGCCAGCATCGCCACCACCGCCTGTTCCACCTGCAGCACGTTGCGCGGCTGCGCGAACAGCTCGCGCATGGTCGGCGAGGTGAAGCGGTAGATGAACCATTTGAACTCGCTCAGGCCGCGCCGCAGGTGCTTCTCCAGGCCGCGCTGCAGCCGCGCCTCGCGCGCCGGATCGCGCAGCGCCGCATCGACCATGGCCGCGCCGCGCTCGGCGCTGTGCATGGCCAGGTACACGCCGGAGGAGAACATCGGATCGACGAAGGCATAGGCGTCGCCGAGCATCAGCCAGCGCGGCCCGCTCATGCGCGTGCACTCGTAGGCGTAGTTGCCGGTGGCGTGCACCGGCGCCACGCGCTGCGCGCCGGCCATGCGTTCGACCACGTCGGGGTTCAGCGCCAGGGTGCGCATCAGGAACGCCTCGCTGTCGCCCTGGCGGGTCTTCATGTATTCCGGGTAGCACACCGCGCCGACGCTCATCACGTCGTCGGGCAGCGGGATCAGCCACATCCAGCCATGCGGATGGCGGTAGATGCTGATGTTGCCGGCGTCCTCGCCGGGGCGCCGCGCCACCCCGCGGAAATGGCTGAACAATGCCGCCGACTGGTGCCGGGCGTTGGCGCGCTTGAGCTTGAGCTTGTTGCCGAGGAAGGTGTCGCGGCCGCTGGCGTCGATCAGGTAGCGCGGGCGGAAGGTGTGCACGCCGTCGGCGCTGCGCGCCTGCACCAGCGGTTGCTCTCCGTCCAGCTGCACCGTCTCGACCTTGGTCTCCTCGCGCAGGTCGGCGCCGGCGGCGCGGGCGTGAGCGAACAGGACCCGGTCGAAGTCGGCGCGCGGCACCTGGAACGCGTAGTCGGACTGCGCATCCAGCGCCTTGGCGAAGCGGAAGGTGTTGTAGCCGCCGCTGTCGTTGGGGAAATCGGCGCCGAGCTTGAGCACGCCGATCGCACGCACCTGCTCGAGCACGCCCAGCCGCTGCAGGATCGGGATGTTCATCGGCAGCAGCGATTCGCCGATGTGGAAGCGCGGATGGCGGTCCTTTTCCAGCAGGGTCACCTGCCAGCCCTGCTGCGCCAGCAGGGTCGCCGCGGCGCATCCGGCGGGGCCGCCGCCGATCACCAGCACGTCGGGCGTTTCCGCCGCGGGCGCCAGTGGGGCGGCGGGGGACGGCGCGGACGCGCCGACAGGGGCGGTGGAATTCATCCTGAAAAACCTGCGGTGGACATGTAAGACGAATGCCATGATAGCTTGCCTGCCAGGGTCGGACAGTTGCGTCGCTGCGCGCGATGCACCATCTTGTCGCACCTGTCCTCACCGCCTGGAAGCCCCTGGATGTCTTCGCAAACCGCCGCCGAACGTGAACTGGCCGAGCTGCTGGTCGAGAGCCTGAACCTGGAAGACGTGCAGCCCGGCGACATCGATCCGGAGGCGCCGCTGTTCAATACCGGGCTGGGACTGGACTCGATCGATGCGCTGGAACTGGCGCTGGCGATCAGCAAGCGCTACGGCTTCCAGCTGCGCTCGGACAACGACGAGAACCGCCGCATCTTCGCCTCGCTGCGCGCACTGTCGGCGCATGTCGAAGCCAACAAGACCAGCTGACCCGGCCGCCGCCGCGCCGTGGGCGCTGGCGCTGGGGGTGCTGCTGGCGCTGGCGTATTCGCCGCTGGCGCACTGGGCCAACGCCGCGCACCGTCCCGACCTGGCCGTGCTGGCGGGCGCGGCGCTGGTGCTGATGGTGCTGGTGGAGCCGATGGCGCGGCTGCGGCCGTGGGCCTGGGCGCTGGCGCTGCTGGCGCTGGCCGCGCTGGTGCCGTTGTGGCGCTCGCCGCACGCGCTGCTGCTGCTGGCCGCGCCGCCGGTGCTGTTCACCGCCTGGGTGGCCTGGTTCTTCGGGCGCAGCCTGCAGCGCGGGCGCACTCCGCTGATCTCGCGCATCGTCGAGGCGCTGTACCGTCAGGCCGGATTGCCGCTTGCGCCCGAGCAGCTGCGCTACACGCGCCGGCTGACCCTGGCCTGGACCCTGCTGCTGGCCGCCATGACCTTGCTGAACCTGTTGCTGGCGCTGTGCGCCGTACCGAGCGGGGTGTTGGCGCAGCTGGGGCAGGCCTCGCCGGTGCCGATCGGCGATGCGCGCGCCTCGCTGATCGCCAACCTGCTGGGCTACGGCGTGATCGGCGGCTTCTTCGTCGGCGAGTACGTCCTGCGCGGGCGCTGGTTTCCGCAGCGTCCCTACCGTAATCTGCCTGACTTCCTGCACCAGCTGGCGCGGCTGGGGCCGGTTTTTTGGCGCGATCTATTGCGCTGACGCGCGCATCGGGGGATGCAGAGGCTTGTGCAGATCATCAAGGACAAACTGAAGATGCCGCAGACAGGGATGCCGTCGCGCATGGCCTGGGCCGTGTGGAATACCTTGCAACTGCTGTTCACGCTGGCGTTCACCGGGTTGGGCATCGTCGTGGCGCTGGGCCTGTTGCTGCTGGCCGGGCCGCGGCTGCCGCTGCGCATGGGCGCGCGGGTATGGGCGCCGGTGCTGTTCTTCGGCGCCGGCGTGCGCTTCGAAGTGGAAGGCCAGGAGCGGGTGGACTGGTCGCGCAACCACCTGTTCGTCAGCAACCACCAGTCGATCATCGACATCTGCGCGCTGTTCGCGGCGTTGCCGGTGCCGCTGCGTTTCCTGCTCAAGGACGAAATGCTGCAGGTGCCGTTCGTGAGCTGGTATGCGCGCGCCACCGGCATGCTGTTCCTGGACCGCGACAGCCGCCGCGCCGGCGCCATGGTCCGGCGCCAGGCCGCGGCGCTGCTGCGCCAGGGCCAGGACCTGTGCCTGTTCCCGGAAGGCACCCGCAGCCGCAGCGGCGAACTGGCCGAATTCAAGGCGGGGCTGCTGCAGGCCGCTATCGATGCTGGCGTGGACGTGGTGCCGGTGGCGTTGGACGGAGCGGGCAAGGTGCTGCCGTCGACCAGCCTGTTCCGGGTGCGGCCCGGGGTGATCCGGGTGCGGATCGGCACGCCGATCAACGTGAACGGCGCCGATGGCCCGCTGGACCGGCAACAGCTGACCCAGCGCGCACACCAGGCCGTCCGTGCCATGCTCGAACCCAGGATCTGAGTCGCCAGCCTTATGGATTTCGTCGTACCGCATGATCACCCCAGCCTGCCAGGGCATTTCCCGGGCCACCCGGTCGTGCCCGGCGTCGTCGTGCTGGACCACGTGCTGCAGGCCGTGGAGGCCGCGCACGGTGCGTGCGGGCCGCTGCGCCTGCCGCAGGTGAAGTTCCTGCAGCCGCTGCTGCCCGGGCAGCCGGCGCGGGTGGAACTGGACGGCGTCGCGCCGCGCTGGCGTTTCCGCGTGCGCCGCGGCGAGGACCTGCTGGTCAGCGGCGACCTGGTCGCCGAGGCGGCCCCGTGAGCGCCAGCTGGAAACACCGCCCCGAGGGCGGCGGCCGCTTCGCGCTGTGGCTGATCCGCAGCATCGCCCGCTACGGCGGCCGCGCGCTCGGGCGCCTGCTGCTGTATCCGATCACCCTGTATTTCCTGCTGGTGCGCGGCCCGGAGCGGCGCGACTCGCGCGACTACCTGGGCCGCGTGTTCGCTCGCCCGGCCACGCTGCTGGACGTCGCCCGGCACATCCACACCTTCGCCTCGACCATCCTGGACCGGGTGTTCATGCTGTGCGGGCAGATGCACCGCTTCCGGGTCGACATCCAGGGCCTGGAGCAACTGCATGCGCAGATGGACCGCGGCCGCGGCGTGCTGATCTTCGGCTCGCACCTGGGCAGCTTCGACGCGCTGCGGGTGCTGGCCACCGAGCGCCCGGACGTGCAGGTCAAGGTGGTGCTGGACAAGGCCCACAACCCGGCGATGACCGAACTGCTGGGCGCGCTGAACCCGCAGTTGGCGGCCAACATCATCGATGCCGGCATGGACAGCACCTCGATCGTCATGGCGATCAAGCAGGCCACCGACGAAGGCGCGCTGGTCGCGCTGCTGGTCGATCGGCCGCGCCCGGAAGACCCGGCGCTGCCGGCCGCGTTCATCGGCCAGGGCGCGATGTTCCCGACCTCGCCGTGGCTGATCGCCGCGGCGCTGAAGGTGCCGGTGGTGCTGGCGTTCGGCCTGTACCGCGGCGGCAACCGCTACCAGCTGGTGTTCGAGACCTTCAGCGAAGGCCTGGACCTGCCGCGCCGGCAGCGTGCGCCGGCATTGGCCGCGCTCATCCGCGATTACGCCGCCAGGCTGGAACATTACACGCGCTCCGCGCCGTACAACTGGTTCAACTTCTACGATTTCTGGAACAACCGCCATGCCGATGCGCCGCCTCTTGCCGTGGATGCTGATACTGCTGTGCAGCGCCGCACCGCTGTGCGCCGCGTCGCCTGAGCCGCTCGACCCCGGCTGGATCCTGCAGAAGCTGGCGCGGCCGGTCCCGGTCAGCACCGATTTCGTCGAACTGCGCGGCTCGGCGCTGCTGAAGGCGCCGTTGCGCGTGCAGGGCCAGTACCGGCGCCCGGACACCGACACGCTGGTGCGCGAGGTCACCGCGCCGTACCGCGAGACCACCACCCTGCGCGGCGGCGAAGCCACGCTGGAGCGGGCCGGCAAGGCGCCGCGGCGTTTCTCGCTGGCGCGGGTGCCGGAACTGGCGGGCCTGCAGAACGGCTTCGGCGCGCTGCTGTCCGGCGACCGTGCGCAGTTGCAGCAGCACTACACGCTGAGCAGCAGCGGCACGCGCGAACGCTGGCAACTGCAGCTGCAGCCCAAGGACCCGGCACTGGCCGCGCAGGTGCGCAGCCTGCGCCTGTACGGCCGCGGCGCCGAGCTGCGCTGCATCGAGACCACTCCGGCCAAGGGCGACGTGCAGCGCACATTGCTGGCCGGCGCCGCGCGCGACGCGGCCAGCCTGGCCGAGACCGAGGCGCTGACCGCGCTGTGCCACGGCGACGCGCGCTGATGTCCGCTTGCGATCGCGGCGGGCGGGCCGTGCTGCGCGTGGCCCCGGGTAAGAATGTGCTGGCGCTTGCGTGGTCGCAGCGATGAAACGTGGATTGAGCTCGACGGCGCGCATCTCGCTGGCGCTGCTGTGGCTGGCGCTGTTGACCATTGCCGGCGTATGGCTGGGCAACGTGCTGCAGGTATCGGGCGATCTGCGCAAATTCATGCCCGAAGCCCAGACCCCCGCGCAAAGATTGCTGCTCGACGAACTCGGCGAAGGCCCGGGCTCGCGGCTGCTGCTGATGTCGCTGTCCGGCGCCGATGCGCCGACCCTGGCGCGGCAATCGCAGGCGCTGCGCGCGCAGCTGGCCGCGCAGCGCGACACCTTCGAGCTGGTCGCCAATGGCGCCGATGCCGGCCTGGACGCGATCCCCGAGCGGCTGCTGGCCTACCGCTACCTGCTCAGCGACAGCTTCGACGCCCAGCCGCTGGATGCAGCGACGCTGGCCGATGCGCTGCAGGCGCGGCTGCAGGACCTGGGCTCGCCGGCCGCGGCGATGGTCGAGCCGCTGCTGCCGCGCGATCCGACCCTGGAAGTGCTGCACCTGGCCGAAAGCCTGCAGCCGGCCGGCGGCCCGCAGCAGCGCGACGGGGTCTGGTTCGACCGCGCCGGCAAGGACGCGCTGCTGGTCGCGCAGACCCGCGCCGCCGGGTTCGATCCGACCGGGCAGCAGCAGGCGGTGGACGCGATCCATGCCGCCTTCGCCAAGGCCAGCGCCGGCAGCGCCAGCCGCCTGACCCTGACCGGCCCCGGCGCGTTCTCGGTGGAGATCGGCGGGCGCACCCAGAACGAGGCGCAGTGGATCGGCATGCTGGATACGCTGGGCCTGATCGTGCTGCTGCTGGTCGCCTACCGCAGTTGGAAGATCCCGGTGCTCGGCGTGCTGCCGCTGGCCAGCGCCGGCCTGGCCGGGCTGGGTGCGGTGGCGCTGCTGTTCGACGGCGTGCACGGCATCACCGTGGCGTTCGGCTTCACCCTGATCGGCGTGGTCCAGGACTATCCGATCCACCTGTTCAGCCATCAGCGCCCGGGCCTGGATCCGCGCGCCAATGCGCGCCACCTGTGGCCGACGCTGGCCACCGGCGTGGTCTCCACCTGCATCGCCTACGTCACCTTCCTGTTCTCCGGGGTGGACGGCCTGCGCCAGCTGGCGGTGTTCACCATCGCCGGGTTGCTGGTGGCGGCGCTGACCACGCGCCTGTTGTTGCCGGCGCTGATCGACCCCTCGCCGCGCGACCACGCCGATTCGCCGGCGCTGGCGCGGCTGTGGCACGGCATCGCGCGGCTGCCGCGGCCGCGCTGGTCGCTGCTGCCGCTGGCGCTGGTCGCCGCGGCGGTGATCGCGTTCGCGCCGGGTCCGTTCTGGCAGAACGACCTGTCCAAGCTGACCCCGGTGCCGGCCGACGGCCTGGCCCGCGACGCGCATCTGCGCAAGGAACTGGGCGCGCCGGACGTGCGCTACGTGCTGGCGCTGCCGGCCGCCTCCGCCGACGCCGCGCTGGCCGCCTCCGAGCGACTGCGTCCGCGCCTGGATGCGCTGGTCGCGCGCGGCGAGCTGGCCGGCTACGACATGGCCGCGCGCTACCTGCCCAGCGCGGCGACCCAGCAGCGGCGCCAGGCGGCGTTGCCGGATGCGGCGCAGGCGCGCGCGCTGACCGCCGCCGCGGTGGCCGCCACGCCGTTCCGTGCCGACGCCTTCGCGCCGTTCCTGGCCGATCTGGAGCGCGCCCGCAGCGCGCCGCCGCTGACCGCGCGCGACCTGCATGGCACGCCGCTGGCAACCACGGTCGATGGCTTGTTGCTGGACCGCGCCGACCACGCCACCGCGCTGGTATCGCTGACCGGCCTGCGCGACCCGGCACTGCTGGCCGATGCGGTAAAGGGCAGTGGCGCGCAGCTGATGGACCTGAAGGAGGCCTCCGAATCGCTGGTCGCCGCCTACCGCGGCCGCGTGCTCGGCGCGCTCGGCATCGCCGCGCTGCTGCTGGCGCTGACCGTGGCGATCGCGCTGCGCACGCCGCGCCGGATCGTGCGCGTGCTGCTGCCGATGGCGCTGACCACGCTGCTGATCCTGGCGATCCTGCGCGGCTGCGGCGTCGAACTGAACCTGTTCCACCTGATCGCGCTGATCCTGGCCGCCGGCCTGGGCCTGGACTACGCGCTGTTCTTCGACCACGCCGGCGACGACCGCGCCGACCAGTTGCGCACGCTGCACGCGCTGATCGTGTGCAGCCTGATGACGCTGCTGGTGTTCGCGCTGCTGGCCGCCTCCAGCATCCCGGTGCTGCGCGCGATCGGCAGCACGGTGGCGCTGGGCGTGCTGTTCAACTTCGTGCTGGCGCTGCTGATCTCGCGCGAGACCGCCAGCGACGCGCCCGCAGCCACCGCGCATTAGGAGACGCTGCATGACCGAACTTCCGCACGGACGCGACGCGATCGCGGCGCTGGTGCCGCACCAGGGCCTGATGTGCCTGTGGGAAGAAGTGGTGGCCTGGGACGCGCAGCGCATCGTGCTGCGCAGCCAGGCGCACCGCGCCGCCGCGCATCCGCTGCGCAGCGGCGGCCGCCTGCGCGCGCTGCACCTGTGCGAATACGGCGCGCAGGCGATGGCGGTGCACGGCGGCCTGCTCGGCCGCGCCAGCGGCAAGCCGGTGCGCCCGGGTATGCTGGTCGCGCTGCGCGGCGTGCAACTGCACGTGGCCGATCTGCATGAGCTGCCGGAGGCGATCGAGTGCGAGGCCGAAGTGCTGCTGCAGGCCGAGGACAGCCAGCAATACGGCTTCCGCATCGTGCATGGCGCGCAACTGCTGGCCGAAGGGCGCGCCACGGTGATGCTGGGCGCGGCGTAGCGGCGCCCGGTACCGATCATGCATGCGGAAGCCCCCCGATGAAGGCGCTGAGAGCACCGAAACCGGGCGATCTTTTCTATATCCCCGCCGTCGATGCCGCCGATGCGCCCGGCTTCGTGATCGCGCGCTACATCGAGCTCATACCGCCTGCGCTCGGTCATCTGGTCGAGGTGTTCGCCGATTTCCATACGCAGATCCCGGCATCCATCGCCCAGGTGGACAGGTCGCGCCGCCTGTTCCGGCCGATCTTCTGCAGCCTGCGGTTTTCGGCGATTCCGCGCTGGAAGATCCTCTTCAGCGATCCCGGCTATGCAAAAGCCGACTCCCGTTACGATGCGATCCAGTTCGCCTTCGAGACGGACCTGTGGATCGGAGGGACCAGCCATCCGGCGACGGCGGAGCGGCTTGCCGGCATCGAACCGTCCATCTGCTGGCGGATGGATCATCTGATGATCCGCGTCATTGCGCACTTGCGCGGGGCCATCGCCGAGAACGCATGCATGGAGCACTTCGCCCTGCCGGAAGACCTGCGTGTGGATAGCGAGGTCGCGCTCGAACGGGTAAGGAAGGCCGCGCACAACATGCAGACGCTGCTCGGCAGCAAATAATCGATCGCCCGATCCTGGCGCCACAAGATGCATCCGCCGCACCGTGGAGGCGCGCCCGGCGGGTGCCGGCCACTGACCCTGCACATCGCCGTGTTCTACGATGAAGGGTCCCGCAGCCAACGCAACACGGAGAATGTGCGCATGACCGATCCTTCGACGAAACGCCGCGCCCTGGTCACCGGCGGCAGTGGCGACCTTGGCGGTGCGATCTGCCGGCGCCTGGCCACGGACGGGCTGCATGTGATCGTGCACGCCAACGGCAACGTGGCGCGCGCCGCTGCCATGGTGCAGGACATCGCCGCGGCCGGCGGCAGCGCCGAGGCGGTGGCGTTCGACGTGGCCGATGCCGATGCCAGCGCCGCGGCGCTGGCGGTGCTGCTGGAGGCCGGTCCGATCCAGGTGGTGGTCAACAACGCCGGCATCCACGACGACGCGCCGATGGCCGGGATGAGCGCGGCGCAATGGCACCGGGTCATCGACGTGTCGCTGCACGGTTTCTTCAATGTGACCCAGCCGCTGCTGCTGCCGATGGCGCGCACGCGCTGGGGGCGCATCGTCAGCGTGTCGTCGGTGGCGGCGGTGCTCGGCAATCGCGGGCAGACCAACTACGCCGCGGCCAAGGCCGCGCTGCACGGCGCCAGCAAGTCGCTGGCGCGGGAGATGGCCAGCCGCGGGATCAGCGTCAACGTGGTCGCGCCCGGGGTGATCGAAGGCGCGATGGCCGGCGAGGCGTTCGCGCCGGAGGCGATCAAGCACCTGGTGCCGGCCGGCCGCCCCGGCAAGGCGGATGAGGTGGCCGCGCTGGTGGGCTTCCTGTGCTCGGACGCGGCCGGCTACATCAACGGGCAGGTGATCGGCATCAATGGCGGCATGGGCTGAGGCCCGCGGCGCGGCACTTGGAATGCGAGCGGGCCGGGCCTATAGTCGGGGCATGTCCGCTGTTCCTGCCATCAAGAAGCGCCCTAGCCGGGTCCCGGGCGGGACGGTTGCGACCGTGTCCGAACTCAAGAACCGGACCTATGCCGTGTTCACCGGGTCCGGCGTGCGCGTTGACCTGCAAGCGTTCTTCAACAGCGAGTCCGGACGCCAGGCGGTGAGCAAGCTGGCGCGTACGGTCAGGGGCCACGTCGAGGCGAAGCGCTCCAAATAGCCGCAGGGGCAAGGAATGCCTTTCAACCAATTGCTGTTGCCGCTGATCGGCGGCTACCTGTTCGTCAACTTCACCTTCATCACCTCCTACTGGGCGTCGCGCCAGGGCAAGGAGCAACTGCTGTTGGCCTCGGCGTTGGTCGGCATCGTCGCGCTGGCGGTCGCGCGGGTGCTGGCGGTGCTGTTGATGGCCACCGCCTGGGGTCAGGAGGCCTGGCGGCTGCTGCACCTGGTCGCGCCATATCCGGGCATCGGCACCGCCTTGCTCGCCTTCCTCGTCTGCCTGGCGCTGCGGGTGTGGATCAACTGGTTCTGGCCGCGCGACGAAGCGGCGCTGTGGCTGTATGGCACCGGCACCTACAACAGCCTGGAGCGGTTGTTCTTCCTCAGTGTGCTGCGTGTGGAGCAGGTCCGGACCCGCGGCTTCGTCGCCGAACTGGCGATCCGCATGCTGTGGCATCCACCGCTGCGTCTGGGCCGCTGGCTGTCGCGCCTGCTGCCGCCGCGCTCGGCTTCGGAACAGGCTGCGCTGGATGCGCAGGTGCATCCGGCCGATCGCCTGGACGCACTGGAGACTAGCGACGGCCTGCTCGCGCCGGTGCCGGTGCTACTGTCGCTGAAGGACCGCAAGGTCTATGCCGGCTGGCTGGAATGGATCCCGCCGTTGCGCGCGGACGCCTCGCCGTACCTGCGCTTGGTCCCGGTGTGGAGCGGCTACCGCGACGCGCAGACATTGCGCGTGGTGGTGACCGAAAACTACTCCGAGGACATCTTCTCCGGTTCCGAACTGCCGGCGGCGAAGGTGATCTCCACCGGCGACATCGCCAACGCCAGCCTGTTCGATCCGGATGTGTTCGATCGCTTCGGCGGCGAGGCAGCGCCGCCGGAACCGGACGACGGGCAAGCGGACGACGGAGCGCAGGCATCCCCGTGAATCCAGGCGGCGCTGCGTGGCGCAGCGTCCGTGGAAGGTGCGGGACGGGCTTGGCGCGCGTGCGTCAGCCCGGCTGCGCGTCGATCTCGATCACCGCATCCTGGGTCCGCGCTCCGCTGACCGCGCGGCAATGCACCGCCACGTCCTCGCCGCCGGCACGCAGGTGCCCTTCGACGAACAGCATGTTGCTGCGGTCATGGTAAGACCCGGACCACTGGAAGGTGCTGACACCCTGAAGCATGTAGCGATAGCGCGCTTCAGCTTCGCACCATGGCATCAGGTCGCTGGCCTGGTGGAGGATCCGGTCGCTGCGGTCCAGCTGCTGGGTCTGCGCGGAGGCGTGCGCCGCCAGCGTCCCCAGGATCAGGATGCAGATGTTTGCCTTCATGCGTGACTCCCGCGGAACCGCTTCAAGAACGTGCTGCAGCGTGCGTCGCCGGCGCTCACGCGGCGCGCGCGTACCAGGTGTCGGCCAGCGAGCTCTCGCCTTCCAGCATGTCGGCGAGCAGCGCGTCCAGGCCGTGGTCGTCGATCTGCGGATGCTGCGCACGCGCCTGGCTCAGCACTTCGCGCGCCAGCCAGCCCATCCGCGCGACGTTGCCGCGCAGGCGCGCCAGGAACGCCGCGTCGTCCAGCTCCTCGCGCAGTGCCGCGTTGAGCTGGTGGAACCAGCCGATCAGGTACTGGTCGAGCAGCCGGCCATCGGCGTCCGGCCGGCCTTGCGCGTCGTTGTGCCGGCCCCAGTCGCGCAACAGCGCCTGCATGCCCAGGTTGAGCGCGCGCGCGCGGGTGAACTCCGGCCGCAGCCGGCCCAGCATGGGCAGATCGGCGATGCGTTCGGAGAAGTACAGCGGCGCCAGCAGCGCCCAGTAGTAGGTGTAGTCCCAGATCACCTTGACCGGCATCACCTGCGCGTCGCCGAACAGCGGGTACTGGTCCTGGTACAGGGTCAGGGTGTTCTCGTAGAACGAGAAATACAGCTGCTGGTACAACTCGGCGTAGGGCGCGATGTTGCGGCCGGCGCGATCGAGTCCGATCAGTTCGCAGATGTAGGTGTTGGAGATGGCGATGAAGTCGCTGCCCGGCGAATAGAACGGATCCAGGAACACGCCGGCTTCGCCGGTCAGCGCCCAGCGCTGCGCCGAGAACACCTGCTTGCAGCCATAGGAGAACTTGCGCAGGAACAGGAAGTCCTGCAGCGCGTGCTGGCTCTGATCGAGCGTGCGCGCGACCTGCGGCTGGTGCGTGCGCAGCCAGGCCATCGCTTTTTCGTGCGTGTTCATCGTCTCCAGCGGGTGCATCTGCGCATCGCAGACGATGCCCAGCGAATGCGCGCCGGACGACAGCGGGATCAGCCAGAACCAGTAGCCCGGGCCGCACATGTGGTTGGTCGAGCGCCAGCGGTCCGGCGGCGTGCAGCGCTGCAGCCAGGCGCTGTCCTGCGACCAGGCATTGGGATCCACCAGCCCGTCCACCCGCCACCACACCGCGTTGGCGTTGTGCGCGTTGTCCTGGGCCAGGCCGAGCTTGCGCTTGAGCAGGCCGGCGCGGCCGCTGGCATCCACCACCCAGCGCGCGCGCAGCGTCGCCGCGGCGCCGTCGCGCTCGTAGCGCACCTGGTGGTCGGCGTCGTCGTCGGCCAGGTCGATGCCGCGCACCGTGCAGCCATCGATGAACTCGATGCCCAGCGCGCGTGCGCGTTCGCCGAGGAAATTCTCGAAGCGGCCGCGGTCGATCTGCCACGACGGCGTCGGCAGCAGCTGGCTCACGCCCAGCTCGGTGCAGCGGTCGATGTCCTCGCGCCCGTCGGAGAAGAAGAAGCGGAAGCCGAACTTGCGGATCTGTTCGCTCTCCAGATGCTCGTGCAGGCCGAGCACGTTGGCGAAGTAGTGCGCGCCGATCTCCACCGAGGATTCGCCGACCTTGAACGCGGCCTCGCGCACCGGATGCGCGCGCCGTTCCAGCACGCTGATGCGCAGCTGCGGATCGCGCTGGCGCAACTGCAGGGCCAGGGTCAGCCCGGCCAGGCCGCCGCCGGTGATGACCACATCCGCATGCTGTTGGTTCATGGCGTTTCTTCCTTGTCGAAAGGGGTGGGCACCGCGGGAAATTCGCCAGCGGCGTCGTCGATCAGCACCGGATTGGCGCGCACGCGACGGTATTCGCGCACGACATGGCCGTATTGCCACACCTGCACGACCACGTGCGAGGTGATCTTCCACAGATCGCGCACCAGGCGGAAATGGCTCTTGCGGAACTGCCCGGGGGTCTGGTCGGCGTAGCGCGTCTCGATCGGCACCGCGACCACGCGCGCGCCGGCCTGGCGCGCGGCGGAGATCAGCAGTTGCGCCTCGAACACGAAGCCCTCGCCGGGCACGTTCGGCAGGGTGTACACCGCCTGCGGATACAGGCGCTGCCCGCTCTGGCTGTCGACCAGGCGGAAGCCGCAGCCCCAGGCGATGCCCCAGTCGCCGAAGTCGTTGCCGATGCGGCGGATGGTCGGCTGGCTGGCGCGCTTGCGCAGGCGCGCGCCGACGATCACGCAGCCAGGATGGCGATTGGCTGCGGCCAGCAGGCGCGGGAAATCGGCGGCGCTGTGCTGGCCGTCGCCGTCCATGGTCATCACCGCGCGCGCGCCCTGACGCTGCGCTTCGGCGAAGCCGCTGCGCAGCGCGGCGCCCTTGCCGCGCCGCTGCGGATGGCGGATCAGGGTCACCGGCAGGTCGGCGATGCAGTCGCTGGTGCCGTCGTCGGAGCCGTCGTCGACCACGATCACCCGCGGGCAGTGCGCCAGCGCATCGCCGACCACGTCGCGGATGCGCAGCGCTTCGTTCAGCGCCGGAATCAGGATCGCGGCATCGGCGGCGATCAGCGCGATCCGGCTCACGCCTGCAGCTCCACGTGCAGGCAGCGGCCGCCGCCTGCATCGAGCGTGCAACTGGCGGCGCCGGCGGCCAGTGCGTCGAACAGCACCAGCATCGGCGCCATCGCGTTGCCCGCGGCATGCCGCGCCAGTGCGCCGTCGCCGGCGCTGGCGTCGCCATCGGCCAGGCGTACGCGCAGGCGCGGCTTGCCGGGCAGCGCCGCGGCGCCGAGCACCAGCGCGCCGCCGAGCAGGCCGTCGCTGTGCGAGACGCGGCCGAGCGGACCGGTCGAGCGGCTGTCGTAGCCGGCCAGCAGCACCGCTGCCTCGCCGGCGGCCAGTTGCGACAGCGCTTCCAGCAGGCCCTGCGCGAAGCTGGCGCTGTGCGCGCTGATCGCGGTCGCCGCGGCGGTGGCGCCGGCGCCGATGGTCCAGTAGCCGGCGGCGGCGTTGTGCACCGAGTTGTGGAACTTGGTCGGCGAGATCGCCAGCGGATCGCTGGCCAGCGTGGTGCACATGTAGTCGGTGATCGCCAGGTCGCCGTGGGTGGAGGTGAACACCGACGGCAGCGCGGCCGGATCGCGGCCGGCGTCCTGGCACGCGGCCAGCGCCACTTCCAGCGATACCGCCACCGTGTCCGGCGCGCGGCGCCGCTCGTTGGGCGCCAGCAGTTGCGAGGCCGGTCGCGCCGGCGTCTCCATGATGCCGCCGCTGCCGGCGGCGAACGCGCGCGCGGCCGCCCAGCTGGGCAGGCCCGCGGTCCAGAAACCGATGCCTTCGAGGGTCGCGGTCAACATCGGCGTGCTCATGCGCGGCCGAACAGCAGCGAGCAGTTGTTGCCGCCGAAGCCGAAGGAATTGTTCATCGCGTAATGGACCTGTGCGTGGGCATTGGCGAAGCGGATCTGCGGGCCGCACTCGGGATCGGGCTGTTCGCTGTTGAGGGTGCCGGGGAGCAGGCCGTCGCGCAGCGCGAGCAGCGCGAACACCGACTCGACGATGCCCGCCGCGCCCAGCGTATGCCCGGTCCAGGCCTTGGTCGAACTGGCATGCAGGGTGGCCGGGAACAGCGCGGCGACCGCGGCGGCCTCGACGCTGTCGTTGGCCGGGGTGGCAGTGCCGTGCAGGTTCAGGTAGCCGATCTCGGCAGCGTCCACGCCCGCGCGCTGCAGCGCGCCGCCCATCGCCAGGCGCGCGCCCAGGCCCTGCGGGTGCGGCGCGGACATATGGTGCGCGTCGCTGGATTCGCCATAGCCGCACAGCAGCGCCAGCGCCGGCGGCGCGGCGGCGGCATCGGTGCGCTCCAGCAGCGCGTAGCCGCCGGCTTCGCCCAGCGACAGCCCGATCCGGCGCACGTCGAACGGCCGGCACAGCTCCGGCGACACCAATTGCAGCGCATTGAAGCCGAACAGCACGCTGCCGCACAGCGTGTCCACCCCGCCGACCAGGGCCGCATCCACCACCCCGGCGGCGATCAGCCGCGCCGCCTGCGCGAACACCTTGGCGCTGGACGAACACGCGGTGGCCACGGTGATGCACGGGCCGCGCAGGCCGGTGGCGGCGCGCACGAAATCGCCCAGCGAATGCGGCGTGTGCACGATCGGCCGCTCCAGGTCGGCGGGAAAGCGCGCGCCCTCGGCGTCGTGGTCGAGCCGGGTATAGGCCTCTTCGCTGGCGCCGATGCTGGAAGTGGAGGTGCCCATCACCACCGCCACGCGCTCGGCGCCATGGCGCTGCGCGGCGGCGGCGACCGCCTCACGCAGGCCGTCCTGCTGCAGCGCCAGCCAGGCCAGGCGGTTGTTGCGGCATTCCCATGCGGCCAGCGCAGGCGGCAGTGGCAAGGTCTCCAGCGCGTCCACGCGGCCGATCCAGCAGGGCAACGGCTGCGCGCCGAAATCGTTGCGGCGCAGGCCGCTGCGGCTGTCGCGCAAGGCCGTGGCCTGGGCCTGCAATCCGCTGCCGAGCGCGGTGGTCGCGGTGTACGCACGAATTGCGACGGGTGCCATGCGGGGCGACGGGGACGCTTCGGTCACGCGATATTCCGTAAAGAATGGATCAGGGGAGTATATCGACGCGGTCCGCGAAGCCGTGAAGCGCGCGCGCCCACGCTGAACGTGAACGGGCACGGCGCATGCGTTTATAAATGCAGCGCGGCGCGCGCGCTTTCGCCGCTGGCGCATTTCCTCCACAATCGCTTGCCTTTCCACGCCAGGCGCACGCCACGGGCATGCAAGCCTACGTCTACAAAAGCCAACGCAAGCCGGACACCTATCTCTACCTCGCCAAGCGCGACGACTTCGGCTGTCTGCCGCCGCCGCTGCTGGCGTCGTTGCAGCCGCTGGTGTTCGTGCTGGACGTGGCGTTGACCGCCGAGCGCACCCTGGCCCGGACCGACCCCGCGGCGGTACGCGCGAACCTGGCCGGCTGCGGCTTCCATCTGCAATTGCCGCCGCTGCCCGACGGCCGGACCGATCGACACGATGACTGAATCCCCCTTCCGCGCGCGCGCTCCCTGGATCGCCGCCGCGCTGGGCGCGCTGCTGGCGCTGGTCGCCGGGTTTGGCCCGCTGGCCGCGGCGCTGGGCGCGTGGCTGGCGCAGCCGGCGTTCGCGCTGGCGCTGTCCTGGTCCCGCGGCAGCCGGCCGCGGCCGGCCAGCGTGCCGGCGCTGGGCCGCGAACTGCTGCCGCTGCTGGCGCTGTGGGCCGGTGGGTTGGGCCTGGTCGCGCTGCTGGTGGCCTGGCCGCTGGCGGCGCTGCGCGACAGCGGCAGCCTGGCCGCCGCCCTGGCACTGAGCGTGGCCGCCAGCGCGGCGCTGCTCGGGCTGTGGCGCACCTGGCCGCTGTGGCACGGCAGCGAGTGCGAGGGCGGCGCGCTGGGCGCGCGCTGGCATGCGCTGGCGCAGCAGGACGTGCAGGCCTGGCGCGGCCTGGCGGTGGCGGCGCTGGTGCTGCTGCTGGCCGGGGTCGGCGTGCTGCTGGCCTGGCCCGGATTGCTGGCCGCCGCGGCGCGCTGGCCGCTGGCGCTGGCCTATGCGCTGCTGTCGCCGCTGCTGCATGCCCTGCTGCAGCGCGTGGCGCCGCCGCAGGCGCTGCCGGTGCGGGCGACCTCGGCGGACCTGTTCGCCGAACTGAGCGCCAAGGCCGCGCCGCGCGAGGACGAAGCGGCGCCGGCGGCGGACGAACTGCATGCGGCGCTGTACGACGCCGCGCGCGGCGGCCGCGTGGACCGCGCGCTGCAGCTGCTGCAATCCGGCGCCGACCCGCACGCGCTGCCGGCGCCGGACTGGCGCGACCAGCGCAGCCTGCCGGTGCTGGCCGCGGTGTTGCCGGACCTGCGCCTGCTGCGCGAGCTGATCGTGCGCGGGGTGGACGTCAACCAGCCGCACCTTGGCATGACCCCGCTGCTGGCGGCGACCCGCGACAGCTGGCACGGCCGCCCCGAGGCGGTGATGACCCTGCTCGCCAACGGCGCCGATCCGCGCGCCAGCGACAGCGACGGCAACACGCCGCTGCACCACGCCGCGCGCAGTTCCGATCCGGGCGTGGCGGCCCTGCTGCGCGATGCCGCGGCCGAGCTGGACGCGCTGAACCGCGACGGCCTGACCCCGCTGGCGGTGGCCTGCCACGTCGGCAACTGGCGCATGGGCAAGTTCCTGCTCGAGCGCGGCGCCAAGCCCGAGCCGGCCGACGGCAGCCCGGTGCTGCTGGCCGCGGCCGGCACCGAGGAAGACGATCCGGCCGGCGTGCAGATGCTGCTCAAGCACAAGGCGCGGGTCGATGCGCGCGACCGCCAGCGCCGCAGCGCCCTGCACGAGGCGGCGCAGGCCGGGCATGTGGAGATCGTCGATGCGCTGCTCGGCGCCGGCGCCAACCTGGAAGCGCGCGACGCGCTGGGCCGCACGCCGTGGCTGGAAGCGGCGCGGCATGGCCGCGTCGCGGTGCTCGAACACCTGCTGCCGCACAAGCCGGACCTGGTCGCGGTCGATGGCGACGGCCGCAACGCCGTGCTGCTGGCCTGCACCGCCGACCAGGTCTCGCCGGGCCTGATCCGGCGCCTGCTGGAACTGGGCATCGCGGCCGCGCAGCCGGACCAGAGCGGCCGCCGCGCGGTCGATCTGGCCGCCGAGGCCGGGCGCTGGGCGATCGTGTCCGCGCTGGACCCGGACTACCCGCTGCCGGCCGCGGTCAGCGACGGCCAGGGCGAGGTCGGCAGCGCCAGCCTGCCCGACCGGCCGCCGCTGGAACTGCTGCGCGAAGGCCTGCAACTGGGCCAGCGCGACGGCCTGGCGGCGCTGGCGCGGCTGTGCGCGGCCGAGGAACTGGGCGCGCTGCTGCACGATCCGCACCTGGCGCTGAACCCGCAGGCGGTGGAGTGGCTGCTGGCGCATGGCGCCGCGCCGGAAGTGCTCGACGCCTGCGGCGACACGCCGATGTTCGCGCTGCTCTCGCGCGGCGTGGAAGCGGTGCCCAGTCTGCAGGCGATGCTGCGCCAGGGCGTGTCGCCGGCCGGCCGCGGCGGCCTGACCCGTCTGCTGGCCGCCTGCGCCCAGCACGACCATGCCTCGCGCGCGCTGGAGCAGTTCGCGCTGGAATTGCTCGAACGCGGCGCCGACCCGTTCGCGCCGTCGCCGGCCGGCGATCCGCCGCTGTCGCTGGCGGTGCGCCTGGGCTGGCTGCGCCTGCAGCTGCAATTGCTGGAACGCGGCGCCGACCGCGAGGCGCGCGACAGCCACGGCATGACCGCGCTGCACCTGGCTGCGGCGCTGGGCCGCGAGGCCTCGCTGAAGCTGCTGATCCAGCAGGGCGCCTCGCCGGAGGCGCGCGCCGCCGACGGCCAGACCCCGCTGGGCGTGGCCCTGGCCAGCGGCCGCCGCGACCTGGCCGACTGGCTGGACTGGCGGATCTGGCCGTTGCCGCGGCGCCCGCTGCGCGAGGCCGACCTGCCGGCCGCGGCGATGGTCGGCGACGCCGACGCGATCCGCCGCCTGATCGACCTGGGCCTGCCGGTGGACGCGATCGACGCGCAGGGCTGCACCGCGTTGCTGCGCGCCGCCGGTGGCGGCCATGCCGCGGCGGTGGACCTGTTGCTGGCGCGCGGCGCCAACCTGCAGCACGCCGCCGGCAGCGGCGCCACGCCGTTGTCGGCGGCGGTGAGCATGCGCCAGACCGAGATCGTCGCCGCGCTGCTGGCCGCCGGCGCGCAGATCGAACACCGCCTGCCCGGCGGCGTCACCGTGCTGATGCTGGCCTGCGCGCTGGGCCTGCCGGACATCGCCGCGCGCCTGCTGGCCGCCGGTGCCGACGTGCACGCCGGCGACGCGCAACAGCTGGCGCCGCTGCACTGCGCCGCGCTGTACGGTTTCACCGCGCGCGACAAGTCGCGCCTGCTGGCGCTGCTGGACACCTTGCTGCTGGCCGGCGCCGAAGCCGACCGCAGCGCCGCCGGCGGGGTGACCCCGCTGTTGCTGCTGCTCGGCGCGCGCGCCGAACCCGGCACCGCCTGCGAAGAGCCGGTGGTGCTGGCCGGGGTGGAGCGCCTGCTCGACGAAGAGGTGAGCCTGGACGTGCAGGATCCGCGCGGGTTCGGCCCGCTGCACCTGGCCGCGTTGCACGGCCTGCCGCTGCTGGTGCAGCGCCTGCTGCGCGCCGGCGCCGACCCGGACCTGCGCGACACCTTGAACCGCCCGCCGCGCGAGATCGCGGTGATGCGCGGCTTCGTCGACGTCGCCGGCCAGTTCCAGCCGGCGCTGCCGGGGGTGTCGTCGATGGCCCGGTTCCTGCGCGAAGGCCGCTAGTCGCGCGTCATCCCGCGCATCGTGCCGCGTGCGCGAACCGTGGGCGCGCCGGTCGCGCGGCGCCGCTTTTCCGCCGCGGCGCCAAAAAAAAGCCCGCCGGATGGCGGGCCAATCGATCCTGCGGCACCTGCGCGGGAGGCAATCCTCCCGCGCCCACCGGCGCGGCGGCGAACGGCGCCGCCGCATCTGCTTACTGCCGCACCACCAGGGTCAGGCCGCTGTAGCTGCCGGACAGGCGCAGGTAGTACGTACCTGCGCTGGACGGCGTGACGCGGATCGTCTGGGTGGTGCCGGTTCGCACCGAGCGTGCGTCGTAGCTGCTGGTGGTCGGCACCTTGCCGGCCGCGGCGTAGAGCGCGACGTTGCCGGTGCCGCCGAAGGTCATGAAGCTCACGGCCTTGCCGGCTTCGGCCTGGAAGCTGTACAGCGCGTCGCCGCCCTGGCTGCCGAGGTTGCGCAGTTCGACCTTGTTGGTCAGCGTCTTGGTCGGCGGCACGCAGCTGCTGTCCGACGGGGCGCACGGCGGTGTCGTCGCCATCTGCAACAGCATGTCGAGGTCGAGGATGCCGGCGCCGATCGGCGTGGTGGTCGGGATCGCGACCGGGAACGGGCGCGCGCTGGCGCGCAGCAGGTCGCGCATGCCGCTCCAGGTGAACGGAGTGCTCACCACGCTCTGCACCATCGCCACCGCCGCAGCCACGTGCGGCGAGGCCATCGAGGTGCCGGCCATGCCGCCGATCTGCCAATCGCCGGTCGGGCTTTGCGTGCCGGCATTGACCACCTGGAAGATGTAGCCGTTCGGGTTGCCGTCGACGCCGCCGCCGCCGCCCGGCGCGGCGACATCCACGCGCGTGCCGTAGTTGGAATAGCTGGCGCGGCCGCCATTGACGCGCGTGGCGCCGACGCTGATCACGCCGTTGCAGGAGGACATGGTGTAGGTGCCGGCGTCGGCGTTGGAGTTGCCTGCGGCCACGACGATGATGCTGCCGGCGGCGTTGATCTTGTCGATCGCGTCCTGGTACAGCTGCGGGCAGGTGTCGGGACCGCCGCTGCCGAGGCTCATGTTGAGCACCTCGGCCGGATTCGGATTGGCCGGCAGGCCGTCCACCGGCAAGCCGGCCGCCCACAGCATGCCGTCGGCGATGTCGCTGCCGAAGCCGCCGCACGAGCCGAGCACGCGCACCGGCAGGATCTTGGCGTCGTGGGCCAGGCCGGCGGTGGCCAGGCCGTTGTTGGTGACCTGGGCGATGGTGCCGGAGACATGGCTGCCGTGCCAGGAGCTGCCCTGCTGCTGGTTGCCGGGCGAACCCAGCGCGGCGCAGTAGTCGGCCTCCACCCAGTCGCCCAGGTCGTAGCCGCCGGGCACGCGGCCATCGCTGTCGCGGCGCGAGACGCGATGGTCGGTGATCATGTCGTAGCCGGGCAGCACGTTCGCGGCCAGGTCCGGGTTGTCCTTGACCACGCCGGTATCGATCACCGCCACCACCACGCCCTGGCCGGTGGAGCGGGTCCAGGCCTGCTCGGCATTCACCCCGCCGACCGGATCGTGGAAGTTCCACTGCAGCTGGGCGTAGGCCGGATCGTTGGGAGCCGCCGCCGCCGCCGCCGCCGCCGTGGCCGACGCGGCCTTGGGCAGCGCCACGCGCTGCTCGTCCAGCCGTTGGTAGAGGCGGTCGACCTGGACCGACAGCACCGCCGGATCGGCCTGCAGTTCTTTCACGAACGCGGCGCTTTCGCTGGCGTTGAGGCGGCGCGAGGTCTGCACCACGTGCCAGCCCGGCACCGCCATCTCGCGCAGCACCTTGGCGCTGACCGCGCCCTGCGCCGGGGCGCCGGCGCTGGCGGCCTTGGCCCGTTGCAGGCCGGTGCGGCTGACCGCGGTCGACAGCGTGCCGTCGAGCAGGCGCCGCGCCGTCGTGCCGGCATCGCGGGTCTTGACGATGAAACGCTGGCCCACCTGCGGCGGTTGTGCGGACTGCGTGGCCGGTTCGGTCAGTCCGCCCTTGCCGATGGCGGGCGCGGCGGCCTGGGCGCCGCTGGCGGCGAGGGCGAGGGCGAGGGCCGCGCTGAGTTGGCTCTTGGAGATCATCTGAAGGTCCTGTGGCAACGAGAGGAAAGAGAGGACGGCGCGTGGCCGGGACGCATGGACCTCACAGGTCCACGCCCACGCCGATGCCGGCGGAGGATTCGCCGCCGCTGAACGAGCCGCCCAGGCTGAACGAGGCGCGTGCGCCGAGCTTCTTGGCGTAACCGATCGACAGCGCCTGCTCGCCGCCCTGGAAGCCGGCGCCGAGCGACACGCGCCCGCGCGGGCTCTGCGTGCCGGCGGCGTTGATCGCCATGTTGAGCATCGCCGCGCTCATCGCGCCCAGCCGGTCCATGCGCCGGTCCATGCCGTCCAGGCGGTGCTCGGTGTCGGTCCGCAGTTGGTTGAAACTGTCGTCGAGCGCGGTGACGCGGGTGTTGGTGTAGGCATTGGCGCTGCTCAGCGTGGCGCTGTCGCCGGACCGCATCTGCGCCACGTTGGCCGCATCGGTGCCGGCGCTGCCGGCGGCGACGTTGGCGATCTGGCGCTCGTTGCCGCTGCTGCCGACCGAGACCGTATTGGCGCGGTCGGCGAGCGAACCCTGGCCCAGCGCGACGGAATTGGCGGCGGTGGCCGAGGCGCCCTGGCCGAGCGCGGTGGCGGACGCGGCGGAGGCGCTGGCGCTCTCGCCGACCGCCACCGCATTGGTCGCGACCGCGGCGACGCGGGCATTGGCGCCGACCGCGGTGCTGCCGTCGGCATTGACCTTGGCGTTGGCGCCGATCGCGGTGTCGTTGGGGCCGTAGGCCAGCGATGCGGCGCCCAGCGCCAGACCGTTGTCGCCATTGGCGGTGGCGCCGGAGCCCACCGCGACCGCGTTGGTGCCGGTGCCGGTGCTCGGGGGCGCCGCGTCGCCGCCGCCGATGCTGACCCCTTGGCCGCCGCCGGAATTGGCGATGGCGTTGATGCGTGTGTCGAAGCCGGTCAGCGCCGTGTCGAACGCGCCCAGTGCCGAGCCGAGGTCGCTATAGCGCGTGCCCTGGACCAGATAGCTGCCGCCGATCAGATTGCCGTTGGCATCCACCGTGCTGCCGGCACCGAACGCGCTGGCCACGCCGCGCAGCTGCGCCAGGTTGACCGCATCGGTATCGGCGGTGCCGGCAGCCAGGTTGGTGAGCTGGCGCTCGGCGCCGGCGTGGCCGATGGACACGGTGTTGTCGCGCTCGGCGACCGAACCGGCGCCCAGCGCCACGCTGCTGTTGGTGATGATCTGCACATCGTCGACGAAGGTGGAGTTGCCCACCCGCGCGCCGGCGCCGATCGCGACCGCCTGGTCACCGTAGGCGTCCGCGCCGGTGCCCACCGCGATGCTGTCGTGGAAGATGATCGGGGTGTCGCCCCAGAAATTGCCGTTCCACACCATCGCCTGGCCGATCGCGATGCTGCGGGTGCCGCCGGCCCAGGCGCCGCTGCCGACGGCGGTGGCGCCCTGCTGCAGCGCCAGCGCGGCCTGCCCGAGCGCGGTGGTGTCGTCCATCGCGGCCAAGGCGCTTCCGCCCAGCGCCAGGCTGCTCTGGCCCAGCGCCCTGGAAGCGACGCCGATCGCCACGGCGAATTCGCCGGACGCCTCGCTGCGTCCGCCCACGGCCACCGCGCCGTACTGGTTGGCGATCGACTGCGTGCCGATCGCCACGGTGCGTTCGGAACTGGCCTCGGCCAGCGCGCCGACCGCGGTGGAGCTGTAGGCGGTGGCAAGCGCACCGCCGCCAACAGCGGTGGACAGCGGGCCGGTGGCCTGGGTGGCCTGCAGGTAGACCCCGTCCAGGCCGAAGCCGGGATACAACTCGTTGCCCAGATCGACGATGCCGCCGATGGCGACGCTGGAGCGGTCGCTGGCGATCGCGCCGGCGCCCGTGGCCACGTTGTACTCGCCGCCGGCCTGCGCGCCGGCGCCCAGCGCGGTCGCGGCCAGGCCGGAGGCGGAGGTCTGCTGCCAGATCACCTGGCCGTTCTGCTTGTACGAGTAGTCCAGGTCGAGCACGCCGCCGATCGCGGTGGTGGAGACCTCGGTGGCCAGGCTGTTATGCCCCACCGCCAGCGCCTGGTTGGCGTAGCTGACCGCGCCGGCGCCGAGCGCGACGGTGCCGGTGCCGACCGCGGAGGCGGCTTCGCCCGCCGCCAGCGCCTCTTCGCCGTCGGCATAGGCGCCGGCGTTGCTGCTGTCGCTGCCGGTGGCCTGCAGATAGAAACTGGCGTCGGCGCTCGCGTCCGCCGGTGCCGCGTTGGTGTCGGTGGCCGTCGCATCGGTCGCGGCCTGTGCCAGCGCCGGCGGCGCCAGGCACAGCGCGCACGCCAGGGCCAGCACGTTGCGGGTGCGAATGGTGGAAGCGCCGAGCGCGGCGCTGAGGGTCGGACGAGGGGCGGCGGTGCCGTGGATGGACATGCATGCGTTCATGGCGATCTCTGGTGTGCGTGGCGACAGGGCAGGACGCGACGTCAACGGCGCGCGGGCGCCGCTTCGGTCCGAGTGGTCTTGGGAAGCGCGCCGTGATTCCCCCTGTGCGCGCTCCGTACAGCGAACTTATGCGCGGCGTCATTTGCTTGTCACCCGCAAGTTCTCGCACGATCATCACCGGGTTCTCACCGCGTCGAGTGGGATGGGGAGCGCATTCGGATGGTGAGGGCGTTGTTGAACTGGTTCGACCGGGTGCCGGTCGTGGACGAGGTGGACCGGCGCAACGTGCGCGTGATCCAGCTGTTGCTGCTGTTCCTGGCGATCACCATTCCGGCCACGTTCGCGGTCGCGCTGCCCCTCGCCTGGCCGCAGCTGCGTGGACGCGGGGTGCCGCCCGGCCTGGTGGTGTCGCTGTCGATGAGTCTGCTGATCGCGGTGTGCGCCGCGATCGGCTTCGTGCGCGTGCGCCGCGGCGCGCTGCGCGGTGGCGTCGGCTTGCTGTTGGCCGCGATGCTGGCGTCGCTGCTGGTCAATGCCGCGGTCAACGGCCTGCAGCGTCAGTTGCCGGATCAGTTGGCGCAGATGCTGGTGCTGATCCTGGCCGGGCTGGTGCTCGGGCGCCGCGCGCTGTGGATCACCTTCGGCGCACTGCTGCTGATGCTGGGCCTGGGCGTGGGCCACGATGCGCTGCTGGAGTTCGCCGACGAGCCGGGGCGCGCGTTCTACAACCTGCCGTCGGTGCTGTTCAGCTACCTGCTGGTGACGCTGCTGCTGGATCGCACCACCGAAGCGCTACGCGAGAGCCTGCGCGAATCCAATGCGCGCGGCCATCGCCTGCAGCAGGAAATGCTGGCGCGCGAACGCGCGCAGGCGCAGCTGATCCATGCGCAGAAGCGCGAGATCGTCGAGCGCATGGCCGGCGGCCTGGCGCACGATTTCAACAACGTGCTGGCGGTGATCGTCGGCTTCTCCGCCACGCGCCACGACGACGATGCCGGCAGCGACGGCGAGCGCATCGCGCTGCTGGAAGACAGCCTGGCGTCGGTGGAGGAATCGGCGCGGCGCGGCATGGCGGTCATCCGCCGGCTGCTGCGCTTCAGCCGCCGCGATGGCGAACAGGCCGAGGACTTCGACGCCGCGGCCGCCATCGATGCGTTGCAGCCGATGCTGCGGCAACTGCTGGAAGCGCGCATCGTGCTGCGCTGCGTCTTGCCGGCGACGCCGGCGCCGATCCACCTGGATCGCAGCCAGTTCGAATTGATGCTGCTCAACCTGGCCAGCAACAGCCGCGACGCCATCGCCGACCGCGGCCATCTCGACATCGCCGTGCGCAGCGAAGCGGCGTGGACGATCATCGAGGTCGCCGACGACGGCCAGGGCATGCCGGTGGACGTGGTGGCGCGCGTGTTCGAGCCGTTCTACAGCACCAAGCCCGCCGACAGCGGTACCGGGCTCGGCCTGGCGGTGGTGCACGATCTGGTGGTGCGCAGCGGCGGCCGCATCCAGGTGCACAGCGAACTGGGCGTGGGCACCCGCTTCCGCATCGCCTTGCCGCAGGCAGCCGCGGCGGCCGGCACTGCGCGCGTGGCCGCCGCTCAGCCGGCCGGATCGAAGATGTAGCCCTTGCCGTGCACCGCCGCCAGCGGCAGGGCGGTGCCGCAACGGCGCTGCGCCTTGCTGCGCAGGCGGTGCACCATCGAGTCGAGGCGGTGCGCGTCGAAGTCGTACACGCGGTCGGTCAGCGCCGCGATCAACGCTTCGCGCGCGACCAGCAGGCCGGGCTGCTCGAGCAGGCGCTGGCACAGGCGGCGCTCGCTTGCGGTCAGCGCCGCCGCCGCGCCGGACGGGGCCAGCAGGCACCAGCCGTCCTCGCTGAGCTGCCAGCGGCCACGCGCCGGTTCCATCGGGGCGCCGCCCAGGCGCCGGGTCAGGCTGTGCAAGGTCGCCGCCAGCAGGTCGATCTCCACCGGCTTGGCCAGATAGGCATCGGCACCGCCGGTGAGTCCGCGCACGCGGTCTTCGGTCTGGCCCAGGCTGGTCAACATGACGATGCCGATGGCCGGGTACTGCTGGCGCAGTTCGCGCGCCACGGTGAAGCCGTCGGTGTCGGGCAGGCCGACGTCGAGCACCACGATGTCGGCGGGGGCGGTCAGCAGCCGCGCCTGCAGCTCGGCGCCGCTGCCGCAGCCCTGGGTGTCGAAGCCGAAACGGCGCAGGCCCGGGATCAGGATGCGCTCGCGCAGCATCGGATCGTCCTCCAGGACCAGAACGCGCAGGGCGGCGGCAGCGATAGTGGCATTCATGCGCCGGCGCAGTGTAGCGGCAGCCGCCCGATTGCGTCTGCCCATGGAGCGCGCCGTCGATCCCCGGGCAGACCCACTCGGGGATTAACGGGACGCTGTGGCCGGCCGGCGGCCCTTACGCAAAGCAAACGTCGGCGCTGGCAGACTCGCGCTTTCCTGGCGAACGGCGGACATGATGGCAGCACGAATCGAGGACTACGCCATGCTCGGCAATTGCCGTAGCGCGGCGTTGGTGGACAAGCACGGCTCGATCGACTGGCTCTGTCTGCCTCGCTTCGATTCCGACGCGCTGTTCGCCGCGCTATTGGGCACGCCGGAGCACGGCCGCTGGTCGATCGCGCCGGTCGGCGACTTCCGCAGCACGCGCCATTACCGCGACGGCAGCCTGGTGCTGGAAACCGAGTTCGAGACCGATGAAGGCGCCGTGGCGGTGCTGGACTTCATGGTCGCCAGCCACAACGACGACGTGCACAACCACGTGGTGCGCATCGTGCGCGGCTTGCGCGGGCGCGTGCCGTTGCGCATGCAGCTGCAGCTGCGTTTCAACTACGGCCGCACCATCCCCTGGGTGTCGCAGATCGACGGCGGCCTGCAGGCGATCGCCGGGCCGGACCAGATCGCGCTGCGCAGCCCGCAGCCGATGCATGGCCACGGCTTCGCCACCGAAGCGGACTTCGCGCTGGAGGCGGGCGACAGCACCTGGTTCGTGCTCAGCCATGGCGCCTCGCACCTGGAGCTGCCGCCGCCGCTGGCGCCGGAACAGGCGCTGGCGCAGACCGAAGCGTTCTGGCATGGCTGGTCGCACCGCTGCGTGCATGCAGGTCCGTGGACCGAGGCGGTGCGGCGCTCGCTGGTGGTGCTGAAGGGCCTGAGCTACCTGCCCACCGGCGCGATCGTCGCCTCGCCCACCACCTCGCTGCCGGAACGGCTCGGCGGCGAGCGCAACTGGGACTACCGCTTCTGCTGGCTGCGCGATGCGGTGTTCACCCTGACCGCGCTGCACGCCGCCGGCTACTCCGACGAAGCGTCCGCGTTCCACGGCTGGCTGCAGCGCACCGTGGCCGGCTCGCCGGATCAGTTGCAGGCGCTGTACGGCATCGGTGGCGAACGGCGCATGCCCGAATGGGAAGTGGACTGGCTGCCCGGCTACGAAGGCGCGCTGCCGGTGCGCGTGGGCAATGCCGCCGCCGGCCAGTTCCAGCTGGACGTGTACGGCGAGGTGATCGCCGCCTTCCATCGCGGCCACCACGAAGGCATGGCCACCGCGGCGCATGGACGCTCGCTGGCGCGGCAGCTGCTCGAGGAGTTGGAGCAGCGCTGGCGCGAGCCGGACGAAGGCATCTGGGAGATTCGCGACCAGCGCCGCCATTTCGTGCATTCCAAGGTGATGGCGTGGCTGGCATTCGACTGCGGCGCGCGCGACGGGGTCACCGACGCCGACGCCGCGCAACGCGCGCATTGGCGCGCGCTGGCCGACGAAGTGCATGCGCAGGTGCTGGAGCAGGGCGTGCACCGCGACGGCTATTTCGTGCAGAGCTACGGCAGCGATCGGCTGGACGCGGCGACGCTGCTGATCCCGCTGGTCGGCTTCCTGCCGGCGGACGATCCGCGCGTGGCCGCCACCGCCGATGCGATCGCGCAGCGGCTGAGCATCGACGGCCTGGTCGAGCGCTACCGCGCCGACGACGACAGCGGCGACGGCCTGCCGGCCGGCGAGGGCACCTTCATCGCCTGCAGCTTCTGGCTGGTGGAGAACTACGCGCTGCTCGGGCGCATGGCGCAGGCGCGCACGCTGTTCGAACGCCTGCTCGGCCTGTGCAACGACGTCGGCCTGCTGGCCGAAGAATACGATCCGCGCAGCGGCCGCATGCTCGGCAACTTTCCGCAGGGTTACTCGCACGTGGCGCTGGTCCACGCCGCGTTGCGCCTGCATGGCTTAATCGGCGAACAGGAAACCCATCCATGAGCGAAGCGACGCAAACCACTCCTCCGTGCCTGATCGTGGTGTTCGGCGCGCGCGGCGACCTGACCCGGCGCCTGGTGCTGCCGGCGCTGTACAACCTGCGCCGCAGCGGCGCATTGCCCGAACAGTTCGCGGTGATCGGCGTGGACCACGGCGATATCAGCGAAACCAGCTGGCGGCGCCTGCTCGGCACCGCGCTGCACGGGCTGATGGCCGACCGCGACGCCGAGTTCAAGGCCGATGGCCTGGACGAGGAGGTGTGGAACTGGCTGCGCACGCGCCTGCACTACCTGCGCGGCGATTTCGCCGATGCGGCGACCTATCGCGCGCTGGGCGAGGTGATCGCCAAGTACGACGCGCAGTACCAGACCGGCGGCAACGTGCTGTTCTACCTGGCCACCGCGGCGCGTTTCTTCGCCCCGGCGATCGAGCAGCTGGGCGCGGCGGGGTTGGTCAAGCAGCCCGCTGGCGGCGGCTGGCGCCGGGTGATCGTGGAGAAGCCGTTCGGCCACGACCTGCGCAGCGCCAAGGAGCTCAACGCCATCGTCGGCCGCGTGCTCGACGAGGATCAGGTGTTCCGCATCGATCATTTCCTGGGCAAGGAGACGGTGCAGAACATCCTCGCCTTCCGCTTCGCCAATGGCCTGTTCGAGCCGGTGTGGAACCGCGACCGCATCGACCACGTGCAGATCACCGCCGCCGAGACCATCGGCGTGGAAGGGCGCGGCGGTTTCTACGATCCCACCGGTTGCTTGCGCGACATGGTGCCCAATCATTTGTTCCAGCTGCTGGCGATGATCGCGATGGAACCGCCGGCGGCGTTCACCCCCGCGTCGATGCTGCGCCGGCGCGCCGAGGTGATCGAGGCGGTGCGGCCGCTGGCCCCGGGCGACGTGGTGCGCGGCCAGTACGCGGCCGGCGCGATCGGGCGCAACGCGGTGCCCGGTTACCGCGAGGAAGACACGGTGCCGGCCGATTCCAACACCGAGACCTACGTGGCGATGAAGCTGCAGGTCGACACCTGGCGCTGGGCCGGCGTGCCGTTCTACCTGCGGACCGGTAAGCGCCTGCGCGAACGCACCACCGAGATTGCGATCCGCTTCAAGCCAGCGCCGCTGGCGCCGCTGCGCAGCGCCGAGATCGGCGGCTATGGTCCCGACTGGCTGGTGCTGCACATCCAGCCCGACGAGGGCATCTCGCTGCAGTTCGACGTCAAGCGTCCGGGCGCGCGGGTCAGCCTGGCGCCGGTGCGCATGGACTTCCGCTACCGCGACTGGTTCCCGAAGGAATACACGGTCGGCTACGAACGCCTGCTGCAGGACTGCATGAACGGCGAGGCCGGCCTGTTCCAGGACGCGACGATGGTCGAGGCGGCCTGGCGCATCGTGCAGCCGATCCTCGATGCCTGGCAGGCCTCGGCCGACGAAGTGGCGCAATACCCGGCCGGCAGCGCCGGCCCGGCCGCGGCCGATGCGTTGCTCGCGCTCAACGGCGGCCACAGCTGGCGCACCCTGACCGCCGGCCGCCGGCCGCCGCCGCGGCGCCCGGCGGAAGGCGGCGCCGACGCCAGGCCCGCAGCGCCGCCGAAGCGTGCTTCGGCTTCTGCCAAGCCCGCCGTTTCGAAAGCCAAGGCGGCCGGCGCCGGCAAGCCCAGCAAGGCTGCGGCGGCGAGGACTGCTTCGGCCAAGAAAGCGGACGCCTCGCCGAAGGCGACGGAGGGCAGGAGGACAGCGGACGGCAAGAAGACGGCCGCGTCAAAGAAGGCAGTCAAATCCTCTGCCGGAAAAGCGAGCAAGCGCGTGGCGAAGAAGTCGCCCGCAGCTGCGGCCAAACGACCGGCGGCGAAGCGCTGACCCCGCAATGCGGGTAGCCCGTGTGGGAGCGACGTCAGGTGGCCTTGTGCCGCCGTCGAGACGAGGCCTGGCTGCAGCCGGGAATGAAGTCCCTCCCACAGTGCACCCGGCGCACCAGCCGCAAGTGCTGCAGCAGCGCGCCCGCTGCAGTTCTGTAGGAGCGGCTTCAGCCGCGACGAACGAAGCGGCGCACCTGGCAGGTTCGGCATTCTGTCGGGACTGAAGCCCCTCCTACAAGGGCAGCCACCACTCGCGAACCCCTGTAGGAGCGGCTTCAGCCGCGACAAACGAAGCCGCGGAATCGTCAGGTTTCGGATCCTGTCGGAACCGATGGCCCAAGACCGTCACGATTCCCTCCCACCACAGCACCCGGCATGCCGGCCGCAAGTCCTGTGGGAGCGACTTCAGTGGCGACGAACGCAGCGGTGGAGCCCACCGGCTTCGCATCCTGTCGGGGCGAAAGCCCGCCTGCAAGCGCTCCAGAATAGCTCGCGAAACCTGCAGGAGCGGCGTCAGCCGCGACGAACGAAGCGAGGATCCAACCGGCATCCGGCACCGCCACGACCGACATCCCTGCCGCCAGTCCTCCCGCCGCACACGCTACGCAAGCGCCGCACCATCAACACCAACACCGTTATGCCTGCGGCTTCGCCGCCGCCGCATCGTCCGCCGCGTCCCCGGGCGCGTCGCTCACATCCGCCTCGAACAGCTGCATCAGGTCCGCGCGCGCATCGCGCGAGGTCTGCACCACCGCCGCCTCGTCGTCGTACACCAGGTGCTGCGCGCGCAACAGCTGCTCGTCGTGCTGGCGGAAGCGGGCGATGCGGTCGCGCGCGGTCTCCGGGCTCAGGCCCAGATTCACCAGCACCTTCTCGCTCAGTTCCAGGCTCGAGGCGAACACCTCGCGGAACGGCTCGGCGCCCAGATCCATCAGCCGCCAGGCGTGCTGGCGGTTGCGCGCGCGCGACAGCACCTGCGCCTTCGGATACAGGCGGCGGATCAGCCGCGTGGTCTTGATGTTGGTCTCCGGGTCGTCCATCGCCACCACGAAGATGCCGATGCTGTCGCTGCCGGCCGCGCGCAACAGGTCCGGGCGGCTGGGGTCGCCGTAGTAGATCTTGTTGCCGAAGCGGCGCAGGTCTTCCACCGTGTCCGGGTTGTGCTCCAGCGCCACGAACGGGATGCGCTGCGCGGTCAGCAGGCGCGCCACGACCTGGCCGAAACGGCCCATGCCGGCGATCAGCACCTGCGCGCGCTGCTCGTCCACGGTGTCGTAGTGGGCGGCCGGCGGCGGCGTGCGCCTAGCCTTGGCCGCCTCGCCACCGTCGAGCAGGCGCTGGATGCCGATCAACAGCAGCGGCGTCAGCGCCATCGACACGCCGACCACCGCGACCAGGCGGTCGTGGTTGGCGTCGTCGAGCAACTGCACGCGCTGCGCTTCGGTGAACACCACGAACGCGAATTCGCCGCCCAGCCACAACAGGCTGCCCAGCAACAGCGCGCTGCGCAGCGGCAGCCGCGCCACCCGGCCGATGCCGACCAGCAGGCTGAACTTGACCAACAGCAGCGTGGCCACGCCGCCGGCGATCAGCCACGGCTCGGCGACGATGCGGTCCAGGTCGATGCCCATGCCCACGGCGATGAAGAACACGCCCAGCAACAGGCCCTGGAATGGCTCGATCTGCGCCTCCAGCTCGTGCCGGAATTCCGAGTCGGCCAGCAGCACCCCGGCCAGGAACGCGCCCAGGCTCGGGCTCAGCCCGGCCTTCTGCAGGAACCACGCATTGCCCAGCACCACCAGCAGCGCGCTGGCGGTGAACACCTCGGGCATGCGTGTGCGCGCCACGACGCGGAACAGGTGGCGCAGCGCGAAGCGGCCGCACAGCACCACCACCGTCAGCGCGCCCAGCGCCTGCGCCACCTCGGTCCAGGTGAGGGTGTCGTTCTTGGCGCCGCCGAGCAGCGGGATCGCGGCCAGCAGCGGGATCGCGATCAGGTCCTGGAACAGCAGGATGGCGAAGCCGAGCCGGCCGTAGTCGCTGTTGAGCGCCTTGCGCTCGGCCAGCAGCTGCAGGCCCACCGCGGTGGACGACAGCGCCAGCGCCAGGCCCACCACCAGCGCGCTCTTCCAGTTCAGGTCCAGGCACAGCAGCAGCACGCCCAGCGGCAGCGCGGTCAGCACCACCTGCGCGGTGCCGGCGCCGAACACCGCGCGCCGCATCAGCTTCAGCCGCGCCGGCGACAGTTCCAGGCCGATCAGGAACAGCAGCATCACCACGCCGATCTCGGCGGCGTTGAGGATGCGCTCGGTGTCCTGCACGAAGCCCAGGCCGTCCGGACCCAGCACCACGCCGGCGGCGAGATAGGCCAGCACCGCGCCCAGGCCCAGGCGCTTGAACACCGGCACCGCGATCACCGCGGCCAGCAGCAAGACCAGCGCCAGTTCCAGGCCGCCGCTATGCATGAGTCGTCTCCATCGCGCCATTATGCGGCCGCCACGCGACCGTCCGCTTACCCGGATTGGGGGAAGACGCAGGTGGCGCTGACCTTTGGCATCGCCGGGACGCCGGGTGGGGCCGGGGAGCCACGGCTTGGCGGCTTCGGGCCATCGGCGCCGGCAAGGCGCGAAGCCGGCAAGTGTCCCCGCTTCGTTCGTCGCGACTGAAGTCGCTCCCACAGGAACCTGCGGCCCGCGTCCAGGTGCACTGTAGGAGGGGCTTCAGCCCCGACAGGAATCGGTGCCGGAATGCTCAACGCTGCATTCGTCGCGGTCGAAACGGCTTCTGCAGGGAACTCGCGATCGGCCGTGGTGCACTGTGGGAGGGACTTCAGTCCCGGCGCGTGGACGTCGGAACCTGCCATCTTTCCCGCATCGGCCGCAGTCGCGACGCGTCCGCATTCCCTGATCATCCCCGCGCCAGCATCACCCGTGTACCGTTGTCGCACCGCTTGCCGCCACGCGCCCGCTATGAGCACCTACCACCTGCAGTCCGTGTTCCGCCCCGCTTCGGTCGCCATCGTCGGTGGCAGTCCGCGCGAGCGCTCGGCCGGGCGCGCGGTGGTGCGCAACCTGCGCGCCGCCGGCTTTCCCGGGCAGATCGGCTGGGTCAGCCCGCGCTACCGCGAGATCGACGGCGTGCCTATTGTGCGCCGGCTCACCGATCTGGCGTGGGTGCCGGACCTGGTGGTCATCACCGCGCCGGCGCGGATCGTGCCGCGCATCGTCGCCATCGCCGCGCGGCGCGGCGTCGCCGCGGCGATCATCCTCACCGCCGGGCTGGGCGAAGGCCCGGGCTCGGCCGCGGCGCGGGTCGAGGCGGCGGCGCGCGCCAAGGGCCTGCGCATCCTCGGCCCGCACTGCCTGGGCGTGATCGCCCCGCACGCCAAGCTCAACGCCAGCATCGCCGCGCATTGCCCGCAGCCCGGCGACCTGGCGCTGATCTCCGAATCCAGCGCCATCGCCGCCGCGCTGGTGGAGTGGGGCGTGGCGCGCTCGGTCGGCTTCTCCGCGGTGGTGTCGCTGGGTGATGCGCTGGACGTGGACTTCGGCGACCTGCTCGACTACTTCGCCACCGATTACCGCACCCGCGCCATCCTGCTGTACGTCGAACACATCCACGACGCGCGCAAGTTCATGTCCGCCGCGCGCGCCGCGGCGCGCGCCAAACCCGTGGTGGTGGTGAAATCCGGGCGCCTGCTGCGCATCGACCCCAATGCCGACACCCACGTGCAGGCGCTGGCCAGTTCCGATGCGGTCTACGGTGCGGCCTTCGCCCGCGCCGGCCTGCTGCGCGTGCGCGCGCTGGACGAACTGTTCGCCGCGGCCGAGACCCTGGGCCGGCTCAGCACCTTCCCCGGCCGCCGCCTGGCGATCCTCAGCAACGGCGGCGGGGTCGGCCGCCTGGCGGTGGACAAGCTCGCCGACCTCGGCGGCACCCTGGCCGCGCTGTCGCCGCAGACCCTGCAACGCCTGGAGCAGGCGCTGCCGCAGGAGTGGTCGCACGCCAACCCGGTGGACATCGTGGTCGACGCCGACGGCGAGCGCTATGCCGCCGCCGCCGAAGCGCTGCTGGCCGATCCGGAGAACGACGCGGTGCTGGTGGTCAACGTGCCGACCGCGTTCACCTCCTCGGCCGATGCCGCGCAGGCGCTGACCCGCACCCTCGGCCTGCGCCCGCGCCACCACCGCGACAAGCCGGTGTTCGCGGTGTGGCTGGGCAACGACGAAAGCGCCACCGCCGCGCTCAACGCCGCGCACATCCCCACCTATGCCACCGAGGCCGACGCGGTGCGCGGCTTCATGCACCTGGTGCGCTACCGCGAAGCGCAGGCGGCGCTGATGGAGACCCCGCCCAGCCTGCCCGAGGATTTCGTGTTCGATGCGGCCACCGCGCGCGGCATCGTCGACGCCGCGCTGGCCGCCGGCCAGACCTGGCTGGATCCGCTGGCCACCACCCGCCTGCTCGCCGCCTACGGCATTCCCACCGCGCCGGTGGTGCACGCCGCCAGCGCCGCCGACGCCGCGCTGGCGGCGGCACCGATGCTGGCGCAGGGCCTGGCGGTCGCGGTGAAGATCCATTCGGCCGACATCCCGCACAAGTCCGACGTGGACGGCGTGCGCCTCAATCTGGTCAGCGCGCAGGCGGTGCAGGACGCCGCCGAAGGCATCCTCGCCCGCGCGCGCGCCGCGCGTCCGGACGCGCGCATCGACGGCGTGCTGGTGCAGCCCACGTTGCTGCGGCCGAAGGCGCGCGAACTGATCGCCGGCATCGCCGACGACCCCACCTTCGGCCCGGTGATCGTGTTCGGCCGCGGCGGCACCGCGGTGGAAGTGATCGACGACAAGGCGCTGGCGCTGCCGCCGCTGGACCTGCGCCTGGCCCACGAACTGATCGGCCGCACCCGCGTCAGCCGCATCCTCAAGGCCTACCGCGACGTGCCCGCGGCCGACGAGCGCGCCGTGGCGATGGTGCTGGTCAAGCTGGCGCAACTGGCGGCCGACCTGCCGGAAATCCGCGAGCTGGACATCAATCCGTTGCTGGCCGACCGCGACGGCGTGATCGCGGTCGACGCCCGCGTGGCGGTGGCGCCGTCGCGGCGCCTGCACAAGGGCCGCGGCCACCCGCGCTTCGCGATCTTCCCGTATCCGAAGGAATGGGAGCGGCGCATCGTGCTCAACGACGGCGCCGCCGCGTTCGTGCGCCCGGTGCGCCCGGAAGACGATGCGCTGTTCCGCAGCTTCTTCGCCCGCGTCACCGACGAGGACCTGCGCCTGCGCTTCTTCCAGGCGGTGAAGCACTTCAGCCACGAATTCATCGCCCGCCTGACCCAGCTCGACTACGCCCGTTCGATCGCCCTGGTGGCGATCGAACCCAAGACCGGCGACATGCTCGGCGCGGTGCGCCTGCACGCCGACGCCGACTACGACCGCGGCGAATACGGCATCCTGATCCGCTCCGACCTCAAGGGCCACGGCATCGGCTGGCAACTGATGCGGATCATGATCGAATACGCCGGCTGGCTCGGCCTCAACGTCGTCGAAGGCCAGGTCCTGCGCGAGAACCGCACCATGCTGGCGATGTGCGAACACCTGGGTTTCAAGGCCACGCCGGACCCGGAAGATGCGACGCTGATGGATGTGGTGTTGCCGGTGGGGAAGGGGTGAGGCGAAGCTAAGTCGTTTGTTCGGTTTCTGCATGCAGCGGCGATGCGCAGAAGACACGATGGTGCGGATCGGCCGGAAGTCGGGAAATCCGTCATTATGTTAATGACTATCGCGTTCCTTCCCCTTGCCGCGTTGGCAGCGGTATATCGCGCCGGCACTAAAACCTGCGAAACGCAGGTCGTCGATCTTCATTGTCGGCGGCTCCTTCATGGCGGTCTTTGGCGCAATGGGTGGCTATGCACTGCGCCCGGCGCTCCAGTCTGGGTATGTCCACTTCAATAGCAGGTATGCCGGAGATATTCGCGCCGTCCTTGCGCAAGATCCTTGGCAATACTGGGCGATCGTGCTTGTGCTCTATGCCATGTTCGTGCTCCTGACCTGCTTCGGATTGGCAACAATTGGGTTGTGCTTTCGCAAAGAGACCAGCGATGGACGTTGATCGGTTGTTCAAAAAGACGGCGTTCCGCAGGATCTTTGGACTGCGCTGGAATAGCGCATGGCACACGCGTATCGACATTGTCCGCGCAAATGTTTGTCGCGATGCAGCACGCTCGCGCGATTCGCCGAACTATGCTGGGAGGGAGGTTTGCAGTTACGTTCCGATCTTGCGAGTTGAGCGATTCGCCGCTTATGTTTGCGCCTGGTGTCCTGTCTTCGCGTGGCATCATCCTCAATTCAAGGGATAGGGCTGTTCATGGTTGTCGCCCTTCACGTGTCGCTACTCAATCGCATCCCATGACCGAATCGAATTCCTCCTTCCTCCTCTCGCGCCGCGACTTCCTGGTCGGCGCCGGGAGCGCGGCGATCTTCGCGTCGCCGCTGCGCGCCATGGTCATTTTTGATAGCGCTAACAATGCGTTCCGGCTCGCGGGCGACGGGGGCGTCGCGCCGATCCAGGTTGACGCGCAGGATTTCCCTGGCGTGGCCAGGGCGGCGCGCGATCTCGCCGAGGACATCGGCCGCGTGTTCGGAACGCCGGCCGCGCTCGTCAATGAACCGAACCGGCTCGATCGCCCGGTCGTACTGATCGGCACGCTCGGCAAAAGTGCGGTCATCGATGCGCTGGTCGCCGCCGGCAAGCTCGATGTCGCGCCGATCCTCGGGCAGTGGGAGTCCTACACGCTGCAGACCGTGGTCGATCCGATGCCTGGCGTGGCCGAAGCGCTGGTGATCGCCGGCAGCGACAAGCGCGGCACCATCTACGGCATCTATGCGCTGTCCGAACAGATCGGCGTGTCGCCCTGGTATTGGTGGGCGGACGTGCCGGTTCGGCGCCGGCCGGCGATCTCGATCCGGCGCGGCACGCATTTCGAAGGGCCGCCGGCGGTGAAGTACCGCGGCGTGTTCCTCAACGACGAGCAGCCGTGTCTGGGCAAGTGGACCACCGAGAAGTTCGGCGGGATGAATTCCAAGTTCTACGCACGCCTGTTCGAGGTGCTGCTGCGCTTGCGCGCGAACTACCTGTGGCCGGCGATGTGGGACAACGCGTTCGCGCAGGACGATGCGGACAACGCCCGGCTCGCCGACGAATACGGCATCGTCATGGGCACCTCGCACCACGAACCGATGATGCGCGCACACAAGGAGTGGACCGACCACCGCATGCAGTACGGCAACGGCGAATGGAACTACGCCACCAACAAGGAGGCGCTGCAGACCTTCTTCCGCGAAGGCATCGCGCGCAACCGCTCGCACGAGGTGCTGGTGACGGTGGGCATGCGCGGCGACGGCGACGTGGCCATGGCCAGCGCCGGCGATCTGCAAGCCGATCTGCGCCTGCTCGAAACCATCATCGCCGATCAGCGGCAGATTCTCGCCGCGGAACTCGGCACCCAGGCGAGCCAGGTTCCGCAGCTGTGGGCGCTGTTCACCGAGGTGCAGAAGTTCTACGACGCCGGCCTGAAGGTGCCGGACGACGTGACCTTGCTGTTCACCGACGACAACGTCGGCAATCTGCGCCGGCTGCCGAAACCCGACGAGCGCCAGCGCGCCGGCGGCTCCGGCATCTACTACCACATGGACATGAACGGCGGGCCGTTCTCGTACAAGTGGCTCAACAGCAATCCGCTGCCGAAGATCTGGGAGCAGATGACCCTGGCGCACCGCTATGGCGCCAACCGGATCTGGATCGCCAACGTCGGCGATTTCAAGCCGCTGGAGATCCCGATCGAGTTCTTCCTGCGGCTGGCCTGGAATCCGGACGCGATCACCAAGGACGATGTCGCCGGCTGGACGCAGCGCTGGGCGAGCAGGGAATTCGGCGCCGAGCACGCCGTGCAGATCGCGGACATCGTCGCCAAATACGCCAAGTACAACGCCTGGCGCAAGCCGGAACTGGTGAAGCCGGAGACCTTCAGCCTGCTGCACTACCGCGAGGCCGAGCGCGTGCTGGACGCCTGGGTCACGCTCGTGGCGCAGGCCGAAAGGATCCAGTCGCGCTTGCCGGCGGATGCGCACGACGCGTATTACCAGTTGGTGCTGTATCCGGTGAAGGCCTGCGCGACGGCGACGGAATTGAACATCGCCGCGGCGCGCAATGCGTTCTACGCGCAACAGGGCCGGGCGAGCGCGAACGCCGAGGCCGACTACGTGCGGCAGCTGTTCCAGCGCGACCGCGAACTGACCGACTACTACAACACGCGCCTGGCGGGCGGCAAGTGGAACCACCTGATGGACCAGGTGCATCTGGGCTACTTCGACTGGTACTCGCCGCCAGCGAACATCATGCCAGCCGTGACGACGCTGCGGATCGAAGACACCGCCGATTATGCGGTGGCAGTCGAAGGTGCGGTATCGGGCTGGCCGGGCTACTGGCTCGATCCGGAGCTGCCGACGTTCGACAGCCTGTGCCGGCAGCGGCACTACGTCGACGTGTTTCCGCGCGGCGCGCGCCCGATCGCGTTCGAGGTGGCCGCGGCCGAGCCGTGGATCGCGATCGCCGAGGGCACGCCGTTCGGCGTAGGACGCCACGATCGGCGCTTCTGGGTCGAGATCGATTGGGACCAGGCCGGCGTCGGCGAGCAGGCCGGGACGATCGTCGTGACCGGCGCGCAAAAGACGCAGACGATTCACGTCAAGGCGATCAAGGCCTCCGCGGCGCAGCGGCGCGAAGCGCGCGGCGCATTCGGCGGCTTGCGAGGGCCGATCGCGATCGCCGCCGACGCGTTCGAACGCAACGTCGATGCCGGCGGCGTGCGCTGGGAGCGCATCCCCGACTACGGCCGCGCACGCGCCGCCATGTCGGTCTTTCCCGTCACCGCGGCCTCGTTCTCCGACCCGCGCACTGCGCCGCGCCTGGAGTATCCGGTCTATCTGGCCAAGGCCGGCCGTTACGACATCGATCTGATCACCAACCCGACGCTCAACGTGAACACGGCGCACCAGCTGAGCGTGGCCGTGGCCTTCGACGATCAGACTCCGCAGGTCATCAGCGTGTTCACGCCGGAGCAGCGCGTGTCGCAGGATTTTCTGGGCGAGGCGTTCTACGAGAACGCCAGGAACAATGCGCGCACCCTGACCGCCTCGCAGTCCGTGTCCACTGCGGGGCGGCATGTGCTGAAGATCATGATGGTCGATCCGACCATGGTCGTGCAGAAGATCGTGATCCGCAGCGCGCCGTTGCCGAACTCCTACTTCGGCCCGCCGGAGGTCCCGGCGCATCCAGGTTGAGCCGCTGACCTTTGCGCGCCTGAACCATCGGGCCAGCGCAGTGCGGCTCGGCTTTCCGATCGCCGCACGCCGGGCAGGGCGACACGCCCCGCCCGACGTGCGGACGGATCGCGCCGGGACTATTCCAGTTCCTGGTTGTCCACGCCGCGCTCGACCGGGTAGACCGTCGCTGGCGGGGTGGTGGAGCGCATCAGCTTCAGCGGCAGCGCGCTCTGCTGGCAGAGGTTGCCGCCGCTGACGAACACGCCGTCCTGGGTGCACTTCCAGTCGTAGAAGTTGGCGATGCCGCCGGCCAGCTGCAGGCTGAAGTCGGTGCTCTGGGCCGCCGCGTCGAACGGCGTGCCGGCCGCGTTGTTCTGGAACCAGCGCATCCATTCCTTGGAACCGACCGGCGGGATCTTGCTGGCCGCCTGGAAGGTCGGGTTCATCGGCGAGAGTTGCGGCGACTCGGCGGTCATGTGGCAGCTCAGGCAGGAACTGATGGGATTGTCGACCGGGCCGTTGAGGCGGCCGTTCCAGCCCAGGTGGGTCGCCGGCAGTTCGGGCCGGGCGTTGATCGCCGACTGCAGGATGCCGGGATTGATCCGGGTCTGGGTCGGCTGCTTGTTGGTGTAGTCGTTGCCGGTATTCTGCGGGTCGTTGCCCCACATCACCCCGACCGGGACCAGGTTCTGCCAGCCGGGCTTGCCGCTGACCGCGCCGTTGTACTGGAACGTGCCGAAGATCCAGCCGGTGCCGGGAATGCGCCGGTCGCGCACGGCGAAGTCCATCTGGATCAGGGCCACCTGCTTGAGCGTTCTGTCCGCCGAGCTGAAACTGTTGGTGACGTACGCCGTCCACAGCACCGGGTTCTGCAGGAACGGCACCTGGCTCCTGTCCACGTCGGCGAACAGCGCCTTGCACACCACGGTGCCGTCGCGGAAGCTGTTCGGCTTGGAGGTGAAACTGGGATCGGGATTCTGCGGATCCTTCCACACCTGGCCGAAGGTATAGGCGCCGATGTCGTTGTAGATGCCCACCGCGAAGGTCTGCCCGGTGGTGAGCTGGGTCGGTGCCAGCTGCTTCACCTGGATCTGCGCTTCCTTGGTGAGGCCATGCACGCCTTCGCGACCCAGCGGCCCATAGTGCTGCCACGGCGCGTGGTACCAACGCCGTACCTTGTTGTTCTGCACGTACCAGTCGCTTTCCACGTTGCCTTCCAGGCAATAGGTCTTCACCGCGTCCACGTAGCCGCGCCAGGTCTCGAAGTTGTTGCTCAGCGGCTTGGGCAACTTCTGGAAGAACGCCGGCGGCGGGCCGCTGGGCGCTTGCTGCGGAAAGTCCTGGCTGAGCTGGAACAGCGGGCCCTTGTAGGTCTGTGGCGGCGCGTAGCCGAAGTCGGGAAACTTGCCGGCGGTCGCGGTGCCGCTGGCGAGCGCCAGCGCGGCTGCGGCGGCGATGATGCGCAGATGAGGCAGGTGCATGGTGTACTCCCTGTTGTGTGCGTCGGTCCCACGCGGACGTGGCCTGCGTGCTGGGTGTGTCCGGACTCTCCCCGGCCCCGGACCGGCCACACGACCATGCCGACGGCACGGTCGAGAATGCAGAGGCCCGTTGCGCGAGGACGGACCTTGCGCCGGGCGCGCCGGCCCGGGTTGCGGGCATGCACGCCCGCAACCGCGGAGACGGCTGTGTCGAGACAGAGTGGTTCGGGCAGCCGCACACCGGCGCGGCACGTGCACGCCTGGCCGCGGCGATGGACAGCGCCCTGCGACGCTGCGCTTACGGGATCGAAGAAGAAATATCCATGTCGCTCTCCTGACCGGCGGGTGAAGGCAACTGCTGTGTGATCGTCCCAGGTGCGTCGAGCGCAGGGGGAACGCGCCAGCGTGGCAGGCAGCATCGGGGGACGAATGCTGCGAGGCGGGCGGTGACGCTGCCGCGCGGGTGCCAGGTGACGCGTCAGACGCTGCGTGCGCGGCTATCGCGCGATCCGCAGCGTTGCTCGACGCGTTTGACTCTAGCCGATCGCCCCGGCACAAGTAGTAGACAGTTGTGCTGCCGCGCAGGCGCTGGGATGCGTACCGCAACCCGGGTCGGGAGTGCGCTCGGGCATGGCTGCACGCCGGGAAGTCGTTCGTCGGCCTCGCCAGCGCGGCTCGGTCTCGTTGGTACTAGCCGTTGCGCCGGGAAGAAGCGGCAGAACGGTTCGCCGGCGTCGAAACGCACGCGTCCGGGGCGGGCGAACTGCCAGTTCAGTGTGGATGCGAACGCGCTTTGGCAGTGCCCAGCCGGCCGGCATGGATCGTTCGCGGTCCCAGGCAGCGGCGGTCGCACTACCCTGGCAGAATCGGCCTGCGCCATCGTCGGCGCTGCGCGGAGGGGGACGCCGCATGTCTGCTGCTGAGCAGCCGCCAATATCCGTGCCGGGACGCAGCAGGGAAGTGCTGGGGGTGTTCCTGCGCCTGGGGCTGACCAGTTTCGGCGGCCCGCTCGCGCACCTGGGCTATTTTCGCGAGGAATTCGTGCGCCGCCGCGGCTGGCTGGACGAATCGGGCTTCGCGCAATTGCTGTCGCTGTGCCAGGTGCTGCCCGGCCCGACCAGCAGCCAGCTCGGCGTCGCGATCGGCTGGCAGCGCGCGGGCTGGCGCGGGGCGTTGGCGGCGTTCGTGGGCTTCACCCTGCCGTCGGCGCTGCTGCTGTTCGCGCTGGCGCTGTCTGCGCCGCGATGGCTGCTGCATCCGCTCGGCGCGGACGTGCTGCACGGGCTCAAGCTGGTCGCGGTGGTGGTGGTCGCGCATGGCGTGTACGCGATGGCGCGCACGCTGACGCCGGACCTGCTGCGGGTGCTGCTGGCGGTGGCGGCCGCGGCCCTGGTGCTTGCGCTCGACCGTGCCTGGGGCCAGCCGCTGGTGATCGGACTGGGGGCACTGGCCGGGATCGCCTGGTGCCGGCCGCCGTCGGTGCCGATGGCGGCGGCCACGCCGCGGCGCTGGCGCCGCGATGTGGGGGTGTGCTGTGCGCTGGCGTTCGGCGGCCTGCTGCTGGCGGCGCTGTGGATCTCTTCACGCCATGCCGCGATGCCGACGCCGGTGCCGCTCGCCGCGGCGTTCTACCGTGCCGGGGCGCTAGTATTCGGTGGCGGCCACGTGGTGCTGCCGTTGCTGCAGCGCGAACTGGTCGCCAGCGGGTGGATGTCCGCGGACACCTTCCTCGCCGGCTACGGCGCGGCACAGGCGATGCCGGGTCCGATGTTCGCGCTGGCCGCCTATCTGGGGGCCAGCGCCGGGAGCGGCATCGTCCCGGGGGCAGCGGCGATGCTGGCGCTGGCGGCGTTGTTCGCGCCGGGCCTGCTGGCCCTGGGCGCGGCGTTGCCGCTGTGGCAGGCGCTGGCCGGGCGTGGATCGGTGGCGCGGGCGCTGGCCGGCATCAACGCCGTGGTCGTCGGCGTACTGGCCGCGGCGCTGTACGACCCGCTATGGCGCGACGGCATCCGCAGCCCGCCGGATCTGCTGGTGGTGGCGCTGGGGCTGGTGTTGATGGCACGCCTGCAGCGCCCGGCGCTGTGGGTCGTGGCATGGTGTGCGGCGGCGACGCTCGGCCTCGGCGCGTTGGGGCGCTAGGCGCCGTTGGCGATGGCCGCAACCGGGCATCGCCCACGTTATTGTCGGCGGTAGACAGGAATACGGGTTCGCTTCGAGGTGGTCCCATGCGCACGCACGGAACGTTGATCAAGTGGGACGATGAGCGGGGTTTCGGCTTCGTGCGCTCGGCGCATGGCGATGCCGAGATATTCGTGCACATCGCGGCGTTCCCGCGCGACGGCGTGCATCCGCGGCTCGGCGAGCTGATTTCGTTCGACCTGGAACAGGACGCGGAAGGACGGCCGCGCGCGGTGCGGGTGATGCGCCCCGGACGCGCGCCGACCACGCCGGCGCGCCGCGCCGCGGCTGACGCCCATTCCGGCAGCGCGTTCGGCCGCGTGCTGGCCGTGCTGCTGGTGATCGGCATTGGTGCCTATGCGTATTCGCTGCTCGCACCGCGCTTCGCTGCCACGCCAGCGCCGGGCACAGGCGTGGCACCAGCCACACCCGCTGCGCCCGGCGTCCCCGCCGCCGCGTCATCCGGGCAGCGCTTCCAGTGCGATGGACGCACCCACTGCGCGCAGATGACCTCGTGCGAGGAGGCGATCTATTTCCTGCGCAATTGTCCCGGCGTGCAGATGGACGGCAACCACGACGGCGTGCCATGCGAGCGGCAGTGGTGTCATTAGGGCTTGCGCTTCACTCACTCAAGCGATATCCCTTTGCAATTCGGCTCGAACCCGGTGTCAGACCATCGTGCGGTATCTTCCCGCTATCGATATCCCCGCCACACTTCATCGGGGAATGTCCGTTGAGCAGTTCCTCGGCCGTAGTCTCGAACATACGGAGTATGTGCGTCATGTCGAGTTGCGCCCCGCGAAAGGGGGGATAGAGGTTTGGGTCCATGACGTCGAAGATATCGGCAACGAGGACTACCTGGACCTATATGACTTCCCGTATCTGGAGCCAGACGGTCCTGATGCGCCGGTGGCGTTATTCGCTGATCCGCAAGACGCACTTGCCTATGCGAGCACATCACTGGCAGCCGATCCAGCCCATTGGGTGAATCAGGGCATTGTTCAGTCGGAATACCTTGATTACATCCGAGCAGGCCGTCCGGCCAAATGGCCGGAGGCCAGTAGAAGCGTCACTAAAGTCGATGCGGCGTCGCGGGCTGGGCCTTGATAGCGGATTCTCTGGGCAGCTGCCTACGCGCAGTCAGCCACCCACAAGACAAATAGTCCTCGGCGATGCGTTGACGCCAACTCAGCTGTCGTCGTCGCGGGTGAACGGTGCCAGCCGCAACTTGACCCGATGCTCGACGCCCGCCGGGCACTGCCCCGGCGCCGGTCCGCGGAAATAGCTGCGCTGCCAGCCTGTGCGTTTGGCCTCTGGATCGTCTTGCTCCAGGTCGTGCAGGAACTGGCCGCGGCTGCGCATCCAGGCCTGATAGTCGCGCTCCAGTTCCGGGGTCTGCGACAGCGGCTGCCAGCGCGGCTCGGTCTCGGCCAGCACCCGCCGCTGCACCGGGAAGAAGTGGCAGAACGGTTCGCCGGCGTCGAAGCGCACGCGTCCGGGGCGGGTGAACTGCCAGTTCATGGTGAAGGTGTAGGGACTCCAGTCGGTCTCGATCAGGCCGGTCAGCCCGGCGATGCCGTCCTTGGGCCGGTTGACCGGCGCGGTCACGTACAGGTCCATGCCCGGCTCGGTGCGGAACAGGCAGGGCACGTGGAAGGTGAGCACGCCGTAGCCGAAATGGCTGACCGCCGGCGCGTGGCTGCCGGCGTCGGGGTGGAGGCGGATGGCGTCGAGCGCGTTGCCGCCGTTCCATTCGGCCTCGAACCCGCTCTGGCACAGCAGTTCCCAGCCGTGCGCGTTGGCGATGTCCAGCGGCAGGCAGCGGTAGGCGTAGCGCTGGTCGGTGCGGTCCATCCACGGCCGCTCGCGTGGCGCCGGGCGCACGTCGAGGGTGTGGCCGTCGAGAACGTGGGCGGTGAGCTTCATGGCGGCGGACTTGGCTGAGGGCGTGCGCCGAGTGTGACGCGTCGGCGCCGGCATGGCGACCGTGCACGGCTGCCGAAGTGCGCTCGCTGCGGCCGGTCGCACACGATCGCAACCGAGCGCGATCGTGCGCGCTCGATGGTGCGCCGCAATTGGTGGCGGATTTTGCGGGCGTGCGCGATGCCCGACGCGCGGGCCCGTGCTCAGTCCGCCTCGAACTCCAGCAGCGCCACGCCGTCGCCGACCAGCTCGCCTTCGCGCACGCGGTAGCCGTGCACCACGCCATCGGCAGGGGCCTGCAGGGTGTGCTCCATCTTCATCGCCTCCAGCACCAGCAGCGGCGTGCCGCGGGCCACGCGGGTGCCGGGCGCGACCAGCAGCGCGACGACGCGGCCGGGCATCGGCGCGGTCAGCCCGCCGGCATCGGCGATCGGCTGGTCGGCCTCGGCGACCGGGTCGTGCAGGTCGAACAGGTGCGCCTGGCCAGCGACGAACAGATGCAGGCGGCTGCCGGCGAACACCGCGTCGGCGCGCACGCGCTGCCCATCGAGCTGCGCCTGCAGGCGGTGCTCCTGCAGGCTGCCGGCAGCGAGGAGCACGGCATCGGTGGCGCCGTCGTGGATGCGCCAGCCGGCGTCGGTCGCCGCCGCGCGCAACGTGCGGCGCGTCTGGCCATGCTGCAGGATCAGGTTGCGCGGCGCGGGTTCGCCCAGGCGCCAGCCGTCGCGCAGGTCCCAGGGCGAATGCGGGTCGCCCGGCTGCGCGGCGTCGGCGCGCGCGTGCAGCAGCCAGGCCAGCGCGGCCAGGGTCCAGGTCGGCTCGGCGGTGGCCGGCGCGGTGTCGAACAGTGCCGCATGCTCGCGCTCGATCAGTGCGGTATCCAGATCGGCCTGTGCGAACGCCGCGGTGGCGATCAGGCGCTGCAGGAACGCGGCATTGGTGGCCACGCCGACCACCTGGCACGCCGCCAGCGCCGCCTGCATGCGCCGCAGCGCGCGTTCGCGGGTCTCGTCCCAGACGATCAGCTTGGCGATCATCGGGTCGTAGTGCGGGCCGATGACGTCGCCCTGTTCGACGCCGGCATCGACGCGGGTGTGCGCGTCCGTCGCCGGTAGCCGCAGATGCTGCAGCGTGCCGGTCGAGGGCAGGAAGCCGCGCGCCGGATCCTCGGCGTACAGCCGCGCCTCCAGCGCATGGCCGCGGATCGCCAGTTCGTGCTGGCGCTTGGGCAGCGGCTGGCCGGCGGCCACGCGCAGCTGCCATTCCACCAGGTCGGTGCCGGTGATGCACTCGGTGACCGGATGTTCCACCTGCAGCCGCGTGTTCATTTCCATGAAGTAGAACGCGCCGTCGGGCGCGACGATGAACTCCACCGTGCCGGCGCCGACATAGCCGACCGCGCGTGCTGCTTCCACCGCCGCCTGGCCCATCGCGGCGCGGCGTTCGGCGCGCATGCCCGGCGCCGGCGCTTCCTCCAGCACCTTCTGGTGGCGGCGCTGCACCGAGCAATCGCGTTCGAACAGGTAGACCAGTTCGCCATGCGTGTCGCCGAACACCTGGATCTCGATATGCCGTGGGCGCAGCACGTATTTCTCCACCAGGACATGCGCGTTGCCGAACGCGGCCTGGGCTTCGCGCTGGCAGGCGGCCAGGGCGGCAACGAACTCCTCGCTGCGGTCGACCCGGCGCATGCCCTTGCCGCCGCCGCCGGCGCTGGCCTTGATCAGCACCGGATAGCCGATGGCGTCGGCCTGTTCGCGCAGGAACTCCGGCTCCTGGCGTTCGCCGTGGTAGCCCGGGGTCAGCGGCACGCCGGCGGCGTGCATCAGCGCCTTGGCCGCGCTCTTGTCGCCCATGGCGCGGATCGCCGCCGGCGGCGGCCCGATGAACACGATGCCGCGCGCGGCGCAGGCTTCGGCGAAGTCGGCGTTCTCCGAGAGGAAGCCATAGCCGGGGTGGATCGCCTGGGCGCCGCTGGCCAGGGCGGCGTCGAGGATGCGTTCGCCGCGCAGGTAGCTGTCGCGCGCGGGCGCGGCGCCGATGTGGATCGCTTCGTCGGCCAGGCGCACGTGGCGGGCGTCGCGGTCGGCATCGGAGTAGACGGCGACGCTGGCGATACCGAGTGTGCGGCAGGTGGCGATCACGCGGCAGGCGATCTCGCCGCGGTTGGCGATCAGGATCTTGTCGAACATCGGCAGGTCGGGCGTGGCCATGGTCAGTTGCCTGGAAAAGGGGTGTCGTGTCTTGCAGTTGCAGTTGCAGTTGCAGTTGCTGTGGCGGTTGCTTTGGCTGTTGCCGTTGCCATTGCTTTTGACTTACCGGGTTCCCTTCCGAAGCGGCGGCCATGGCGGGGAAAAACCCCGAAGGGGCGGCGCACAAGGATGTGCGCCGTTCGCGGCAGGGGCAGGATGCCCCTTCCGCGAATCCCCGGTATGGACGCGGACCCGGAGCGCGCAGCGCGGAGGGCGCTAGGCAGGGCGCGCTTTCTTTTGGTTACTTTTCTTTGCGCGAGCAAAGAAAAGTGACTCGCCGCAAGGCGAAAGCCTTTGCCTTTGCCTTGGTTCTGGCATTGAGATTTTGAAGCTTGAAGCTTTGAAGCAAGAGCAAGAGCTTCCGCTGGCGCGGGTCACTTTTCTTTGCTTGTGCAAAGAAAAGTAACCAAAAGAAAGCACACCCCGCAGCGCGCCCTCCGCGCTGCGCGC
>NZ_JACSQX010000008.1:0-306472 GCF_014836395.1 Xanthomonas bonasiae | reverse complement strand
ACTGGGGCGCCGGATGCTGAGAGGCCATCGCGATGATCTGACCGGTTGTTCGAGGTGCCCTGAAGTCGCTCCCACAAGGTCGCCGCGACCTGCAAAGGGTCGAAAAACGCCCTGGCCGCGGTGCCGGCGGCGGCGCCGCTACAGCGCGCTGCCGCCGAACTTGTGCGTGTACTGCAGGTACAGGCTGCGGCCCACGGTGTCGAACCAGGACACGTCGTAGTACGGATACGACGTGTAGGTGCGGTCGCGCGGCGGCATCTTGTCGAACAGGTTGGTCACCGCCAGCGACAGCTGCGCGTGGTCGCCGATGCGGTACTGCACCGAGGCGTTGTAGCGGTAGGTGGCGCCGATCCACGGGCTGTCGCCGCTGTCCGGGTCGTAGACCTGGTCGTAGGAATCGGAACTGGGCAGGCGCCCCAGGCGCTCGCCGTGCAGCGTCGCTGACCACGCCTTGCGTTCCCACGACACGCTGGCGCTGGCCTTGCTGCGCGGGATGTCGTAGCCGCTGTTGACCGCGAACTCGTCCACCATCGCTTCGCCGGCGTAGACCTGGATGTCGTGGCGGCGCACCCAGGTGTAGCTGCCGCTGAAGCGGAACGTGCCGATCCCGGTGTCCAGCCGGTAGTGGGTGCTGAGGTCGATGCCGCTGGTGCTTTCGCGGGCGATGTTGATCGGGTTGACGTAGACCCCGTACAGGTCGCCGTCGGCGCTGCGGGTGACCCGCGCCAGCGCCTGCTGGCAGGTGGTCGAGGCCGCATCCAGGTTGCCCAGCCGGCACTCGGATTCGTCGCGCAGCACCTGGTCCACGCGCAGGTCCTGCACCTGGTTGCGCATGTCGATGTCGAAGTAGTCCACCGACACGTCCAGCTCCGGTCGCGGCGACCAGACGAAGCCGGCGGTCCACGAGGTGCTGGTTTCCGGGTCCAGTTTGCGGTTGCCGCTGCGGCCGCGGATGATCGCCTCGTCGTTGTAGCTGCAGTCCTCGATCGCCACGCCGGGTTCTTCGCTGGCGCAGCGGTAGTAGTCCACGCCGGAGGTCTCGTCGTTGCCGGCGCCGGCGTAGATGTAGTGCAGGTCCGGCGCGCGGAACGCGGTGCCGTAGGAGCTGCGCAGCAGCAGCGTGTCCAGCGGCCGCCATTCCAGCCCGCCGCTGTAGGTGAACTTGCCCAGGGTGCGGCCGGAGAAGCGGTACTGGTCGTAGCGTCCGGCCAGGCTCAGCGCCAGCGTCGACAGCACCGGCAGGCGCAGCTCGCTGGCCAGCGCCCAGCGGTTGCGGCTGCCGTGGCCGTCGGAATCCTTCCAGCTGTAGTAGTAGTACTGGGTGGCCAGCGGATCCGGACGCAGGTCGTAGCCCTGGTTGCCGAACTCGGCGGTGGCCGACAGCCCGGCGTCGCCGCCGGGCAGCGCGAACAGGCTGGGATTGGTCACGGTGAAGGCGGCGGTGTCGGTGCGCGAGCGCGGTTGGTACACGCTGCGCTGGGCGATGCTGTCGTATTCGGTGCGGGTCAGCGGCGTGTACAGGCGCTGCGGGTCGGCATTGAAGATCGGCAGGTCGGAGTCTTCGTCCACGCCCAACTGCTCGCCGAGGAACAACGCGTTGGCACGCTCGGCGACGATCTGCGGCCAGCTGATCGTGGCCTGGTACTGCGAATGGCTGAGGCTGGCCTCGTAGTCCCAGTCGCTGGCCAGCTTGCCCTTGAAGCCGGTGGTCAGGCTGAAGGTCTTTTGCCGGGTGCGGATGGTGCCGGCGTTGAGCCCGCCCATTTCCTCGGGACTGAACTGGCGGCCCCAGGCCTCGATCTGGTCGGTGGCCTGGTTGTAGAAATAGCCTTCCTCGTTGCCGTCCGCGGCCATGTAGCCCCACTGGGTCACGTCGCGGAACAGCGACAGCTCGTGGTAGCCGAGTTGCAGGTCGGCGAACCACTCGGTGCCGCCGTCGAAGGCGTAGCTCAGCGAGGCGTAGGCGTTGATGCCGCGGCGCTTGTTGCCGATGGTGCCGTAGCCGATCGACGCGCTGCTGCCGCAGAACTCGCCGTAGCCCGGGCGCGAGGCGTAGCCGGTGCTGCCGCGGTTGAGGCCGGACACCGCCTCGCAGGTGGCCGCGCCGGGATCGAGATAGTTGTCGTCGTAGTCGGTGCGCAGGAAGGTGCGGCGCGGCACCTGCGAACGCACGGTGGGGCCGTCCAGGGTGCTGTCCTGGCGGCTGCGCTGGTAGGCCCACAGCGGATTCTGGGTCACCGCTTCGGCGCCGAACACCGCATCGAACGCGCCGCGCGAGAAGCCGCTGCTGATGCTCAGGTTGAAACTGTCGCCACCGCCGCCGCTGGTGTCGCCGAAGCGGTAGTCCAGGGTGGTGCCGTCGGCCTGCTTCTTGAGGATGAAGTTGACCACGCCGGAGATCGCGTCCGAGCCGTAGATCGCCGAGGCGCTGCCGGTCAGGATCTCGATGCGGTCGATCATGCCCAGCGGGATGTTGGAGATATCGGTGAAGTTGCTGCGGCCCTTGAACGGCATCGGGAAGTCGGCGATGCGGCGGCCGTTGACCAGCACCAGGGTGTGGTTGGGGCCGAGCCCGCGCAGGTCCACCTGCTGCGCGCCGGGCGAGAAGTCGGCGCCGCTGGCCGACTGCGGGCTCTGCGTCTCGCCGCCGTTCTGGGTCATCGCGCGCAGCACGTCCGGGACCGAGGTGAAGCCGTTGGCCTTGATCTGTTCGGCGCTGATCACGCTGATCGGCGCCGGCCCTTCCAGTTGCGCGCGCGGAATGCGCGAACCGGTGACCTGCAGCGTCTGCAGTTCGGCGACCGGTTCGGCGGGCGCGGCGGCGGGCAGCGTGGCGCGCACCGGTTGCGCGCGCGGCGCTGCCGGGGCCGGCTCCTGGCGGCGCACCAGCCAGGCGCCGGAGGCATCGCGCTGGGCGACGAAGCCGCTGCCGTGCAGCACGCGTTGCAGCGCCTGCGCGGTGTCCAGCTGGCCGTGCGCGCCGGCGCTGCGTGCGCCGTCGAGCTGGTCGGCGCGGTAGATCAGCTGCGCGCCGGATTGCCGCGCCAGCGCCTCCAGCGCCGCGCGCAGCGGGCCGGCGGGAATGTTCACCTGGCTGGCCGCGGCTTGGCCGTCGGCGGCCGCTTGCGCCTGCGCCGCGCAGGCGGTCGCACAGGCCATGCTCAGCAGCAGGACACGCATCGGATATCGCATCGAGTTTTCTCCCCTAAACCAGGCGCAGGGCCACGCCCCCGCTAGTCATGACGAACGAGTTACGCAAATCCCCCCGTCGCGTCGCACCGCCGCGCGCGGCCGCGCTCAGCGGCTGTGCAACAGCACCTGGTCGCCGCGGCGCTCGGCGCGGATCGGGAAGCCCTGCTCGAGCAGGCGCACGAACGCGTCGGTATTGGACCAGCGGAAGTTGCCGCCGACGCGCAGCGCGCCGGCACTGGCGTCGGCCACCTGCAGCTTGACCGTGTTGTAGCGGTTGAACTCGGCCACGGCCGCCTGCAGCGGGGTGTCGTCGAAGGTCAGGTAGCCGTTGCGCCAGTCCAGCGCGCGTTCGGCCTCGGCCAGTGCGACCCGGCGCACCAGCACTCCGTGCGGGCCGGCCAGGGCGATGCTGCCGGCCGGCAGCAGGGTCGGCGGCGCCTGCGGATTCGCCGCCGACTCCAGCCGCACCGTGCCCTCGGTGACCACCACGCGCAGCGCGTCGGCATCGCGGCGCACCGCGAAGCGCGTGCCCACCGCGATCACCCGGCGCGCGCCGCTGGCGACCACGAACGGCCGCGCCGGATCCTTGCTCACCTCGAAGAACGCCTCGCCGCGCTGCAGGTCGATATGCCGCTGCGCACGCGACAGCGCCACGTCGATGCGGCTGTCGCTGCTCAGCGTCGCGTGCGAGCCGTCGGCCAATGCCAGTGGGCGCAGGCTGCCGGTGGCGCTGGCGTAGGCGACCGGCTGCAGCGCCGCGGATTGGCGCCAGGCCAGGCCCAGCACCGCGCCGAGCAGCAGCGTCGCGGCCAGCGCCAGCGGCCAGCGCCGGCGCGCGCGCGCGGGTGCGCGCGGCGCGAAGCGCAACTGACCGAGGTCGGCCGGCGTACCGGGTGCGACCGCTGCCGCGGCGCCGTCGTTCGCTTCGGTGGCGTTCGCCAAGGCGTCTCCACCCGCCAATCCCCGCCAGCTGCCGCGTGGCGGAATGTGGCCGTCGCGCTGGCCCGCACCCAGCGCCTGCAGCCGCCCGCTTTCCTGCCACGCCGCGCGCAGGCGCAGGAACGCCACCCGGTGCGCCGTGGCCGCGGCCAGCCACGCCTCCAGCCGCGCCTGCTGCTGCGGCGTCCAATCGCCGCGGTCGCAGCGCGCCAGCCAGGCCGCGGCGCGCAGCTCAATCCGCCTGCCGTCCATCCTGTGCCCGTGCCTGCCGCGGCGCCGCGGGCGCGCGCGCGCCGTCGTCGCCATGAAAATGATCGGCCAGCAGGCGCATGCCCTTGGCCACGTGCTTTTCCACGGTCTTCTCGCTGATGCCCAGACGCATGGCTACCTCCTTTTGCGACAGTTCCTCGACCCGCCGCAGCCAGATCACGCTGCGGCAGCGGTCGGGCAGGCGGTCGAAGGCGGCCGCCAGCCGTCCCAGTACCTGCCGCCCGCCGCACCAGCGTTCCGGCGACAGCTCGTCTACCAGGACGTGCAGCGACTCCAAATCACCCACTGCCTCGATCGACACCACCCGGCTGCGCCGCCGCCGGTCGCTCATCAGGTGCCGCGCGGTGGCGAACAGGAACGACTTGGGCAGGCTCGGCCGCGCCTTGCCGGCGGCCTCGTAGACGCGCACGTAGATTTCCTGGCGCAGGTCGTGCCATTCCTCGCGCTGCGGCCAGCAGCGCCGCAGGTAGCCGCTCAGCGCCTGCTCGTGGACGAGGATCTCGTGGACGAACCAATCGTCGAGGGAGGCGGGCATGCATCCCACATTAGCCGATCGTCCGCCCGTGTGGCAGCGCCCGCGCGCCGCCGCGAACCGGTACAACGACGAGGGGGGAAACCGCGCCGCCGTTCGTCCCCTGTCTGCAACGAACCGCCCGTCCGCCCCTCGAGGAGATCCGCATGACCCGTTCCGTCGGCACGTTCCGGCCCTGGCTGGTGGCATTGCTGGGCCTGTACCTGGCCGCGCCCGCCGCCGCGCGCGATTACCGCCAGTACCTGATCGGCGATCCGGCCCTGCCCACGCCCGGCCCGGTCGCGCCGGGGCTGCTGCTGATGGGCGGCGGCGACCGCAACTACGACGCGCTGCGCTGGTTCATGGCCAAGGCCGGGCACGGCCACGTGGTGGTGCTGCGCGCCTCGCAAGGCAACGAAGTGGCCGAGGAGTTCTACCGCGACGTCGGCGGCGTGGCCTCGGTGGAGACCTTCGTGTTCAGCGGCCGCGGCGCCTCCAGCGATCCGGCGCTGCTGCGCAGCCTGGCCCGCGCCGACGGCATCTTCATCGCCGGCGGCGACCAGTCGCGCTACGTGCGCTACTGGAAGGGCACGCCGGTGGCCGCCGCGCTGGACGCGCACGTGCGAGCCGGCAAGCCGCTCGGCGGCACCAGCGCCGGCCTGGCGATGCTGGGCGAGTACCTGTACGGGGCGATGGACGGCGGCAGCCTGACCAGCGCGCCGGCGCTGGCCGATCCGTTGGGGCCGGCCACCACCATCGAGACCGACTTCCTGCACCTGGACCTGCTCAAGCGCGTCATCACCGACACCCACTTCAAGGAACGCGACCGGCTCGGCCGGCTGTTCGCGTTCCGCGCCAAGGCGGCGACGCTGGCCCCGGCCGGGCAGCCGCTGATCGGCCTGGGCGTGGACGAGAGCGCGGCGTTGGCGGTGGAGGGCGACGGCAGCGCGCGGGTCTATGCCACCGATCCGCAGGCCGGCGCCACCGTGGTCGCCGGCCCGCTGCAGCCGGCCACGCCGGCCGGACAGCCGCTGCAGGCGGCACGCATCGAGACGGTCGGCGTCGGCCCCGGTTCCACCCTGCACCTGCCCGACGGCCGGGTCGATGCGCCGGTGTTCCACCGCTACTACGCGGTGCGCGATGGGCAAATGCGCGAGATTCCCGCCACCACCCTGGTGATCCACGGCGGCGCCGGGGTCGAGCGCGCCAGCAGCAGCGCCGCCGACCTGGCGCAGGCGCGTGCGGCGATGGAAACGGCCCTGCGCACCGGGCAGGCGCTGCTGGCGCAGGGCAAGCCGGCGGTGGACGCGGTCGCCGCGGCGATCGCGGTGCTGGAGGATTCGCCGCAGTTCAACGCCGGCAAGGGCGCGGTGTTCACCCACGACGGCCGCAACGAACTGGACGCGGCGATCATGGACGGCGCCAGCGGCAAGGCCGGCGCGGTGGCCGGGGTGCACCGGGTGAAGAACCCGATCCAGCTGGCGCGCGCGGTGATGGACCAGTCCGAGCACGTGATGCTGGTCGGCGACGGCGCCGAGGCATTCGCGCGCCAGCACGGGGTGACCCTGGTCGATCCGTCCTACTTCCGCACCGAGAAGCGCTGGAAGCAGCTGCAGCAGGCACTGAAGGAAGAGGCGAACAAGCAGGCGCACGCCGACCTGGAGACCGCCAAGCACTTCGGCACAGTCGGCGCGCTGGCGCTGGACACGCAGGGCCGGCTGGCCGCGGGCACCTCCACCGGCGGCATGACCAACAAGCGCTACGGCCGCGTCGGCGACTCGCCGATCATCGGCGCCGGCACCTACGCCGACAGCCGCTGCGCGGTGTCCGGCACCGGCTGGGGCGAGTTCTACATCCGCGCGGTGGCGGCCTACGACATCTGCGCGCGGGTCAAGTACGCCGGGCAGAGCCTGGCGCAGGCGGCCGAGGCGGTGATCGACCAGCAGATCCCCAAGGCCGGCGGCGACGGCGGCGCGATCGCGCTGGGCGCCGACGGCAGCGTCGCCTTCCCGTTCAACACCGAGGGCATGTACCGCGGCTGGATCGGCGCCGACGGCGTGCCGCACGTGGCCATCTTCAAGGACGAGGCGCTGCCGCTGCCTGGGACGCTGTAGTCGATGTGCCGGCCGGCTGGCGATCGCCAGCCGGACCATGTCTCCCGGGCAAGCCCCGTCGCGACTGAAGTCGCTCCCACAAGGAGCCTCGCCGTTGCTGCCATGTCGGCCAAGCCCACTGTGGGAGCGACTTCAGTCGCGACGCGCCGAGCCTTCAACCCAGGCCGCTCCTGCCGCCATCGCCAACCTGATCCGCCGGCCCACCCCCAGATCCAATGGCACATGCCCGCCCCGCGCAAACCGCGTAGCGTGCGCGGCTGCCCCGCCACCATGTCCCTGTCAGGAGTTCCACCCCATGTCGCGTACTGTCGTTCTGGCCGCCGCCATCAGCCTGGCGCTGGCAGCCTGTTCCGGTAAGGAGTCCACCCCCGTGCCCGCCGCCCCCGCCGCTTCGCAGTCCCCCGCTCCCGCCGCCGCCAATCCGCTGTTGAGCGCCAGCACGCTGCCGTTCCAGGCGCCGCCGTTCGACAAGATCAAGGACGCCGACTACCTGCCCGCGTTCGAAGAGGGCATGAAGCAGCACCTGGCCGAGATCCGCAAGATCGCCGACAACGCCGAGCCGGCCACCTTCGCCAACACCATCGAGGCGATGGAGCGCAGCGGCCAGACCCTGAGCCGGGTCCAGCGGATCTTCTTCGGCCTGGTCCAGGCCGACACCAACGACGAACGCCAGAAGATCCAGGAAGCGGTGGCGCCGAAGCTGGCCGAGCACCAGGACGAGATCAGCCTGGACCCGAAGCTGTTCGCGCGGATCAAGGCGATCTACGACCAGCGCGACACGCTGAACCTGGAGCCGGAGCAGAAGCGCCTGGTCGAGCGCGACTACGAGGAATTCGTGCGTTCCGGCGCGCAGCTGTCCGATGCCGACAAGGCGACGCTGCGCAAGCTCAACGTCGAGGAAACCACGCTGGCCACCCAGTTCCACACCAAGCTGGTCGCGGCCACCGCCGCCGGTGCGGTGGTGGTGGACGACAAGGCCAAGCTCGACGGCCTGTCCGAGGGCGACATCGCCTCGGCCGCGCAGGACGCCGCGGCGCGCAAGCTCGACGGCAAGTATTTGCTCGCGCTGCAGAACACCACCCAGCAGCCGGTGCTGGCCTCGCTGAAGGACCGCGAGCTGCGCACCCAGGTGATGGCCGCCTCGCAGTCGCGCGCCGAGAAGGGCGACGCCAACGACACCCGCCAGACCATCCAGCGCCTGGCCCAGCTGCGCGCGCAGAAGGCCAAGCTGCTCGGCTTCGACAGCTACGCCGCCTACAGCCTGGGCGACCAGATGGCCAAGACCCCGGCCGCGGCGCTGAAGCTGCTCACCGACACCGTGCCGGCGGCCACCGCCAAGGCGCGCAGCGAGATCGCCGAGATGCAGAAGGTGATCGATGCGCAGAAGGGCGGCTTCAAGCTCGCCGCGTCCGACTGGGACTTCTACGCCGAGCAGGTGCGCAAGGCCAAGTACGACCTGGACGAATCGCAGATCAAGCCGTACTTCGAGCTGGACAACGTGCTCAAGAACGGCGTGTTCTACGCCGCCACCGAGCTGTACGGCATCACCTTCAAGGAACGCACCGACATTCCGACCTACAACCCGGACATGAAGGTGTACGAAGTGTTCGACCAGGACGGCACCTCGATGGCGCTGTTCTACACCGACTACTACAAGCGCGACAGCAAGTCCGGCGGCGCGTGGATGGACGTGTTCGTCGAGCAGGACGGCCTCACCGGCGCCAAGCCGGTGGTGTACAACGTCTGCAACTTCACCAAGCCCGCGCCCGGCCAGCCGGCGCTGCTCAGCTTCGACGACGTCACCACCATGTTCCACGAGTTCGGCCACGCGCTGCACGGCATGTTCTCCAAGGTGAAGTACCCGTCGATCGCCGGCACCGCGACCTCGCGCGACTTCGTCGAGTTCCCGTCGCAGTTCAACGAGCACTGGGCCTCGGATCCGAAGGTGTTCGCGCACTACGCCAAGCATTACCAGACCGGCGAAGCGATGCCGGCCGAGCTGGTGGAGAAGATCAAGAAGGCGCGCACCTTCAACCAGGGCTATGCGACCACCGAGTACCTGTCGGCGGCGCTGCTCGACCTGGCCTGGCACACCCAGCCGGCCGACGCGCCGCTGCAGGACGTGGACAAGTTCGAAGCCGACGCGCTGAAGAAGTTCAAGGTGGACGTGGCCGAAGTGCCGCCGCGCTACCGCACCACCTATTTCGACCACATCTGGGGCGGCGGCTATTCGGCCGGCTACTACGCCTACTTCTGGTCGGAAGTGCTCGACGACGACGCGTTCGAATGGTTCAAGGAGAACGGCGGCCTGTCGCGCAAGAACGGCGACATCTTCCGCGCCAAGATCCTCTCGCGCGGCAACACCGTCGACCTGGCCACCCTGTACCGCGATTTCCGCGGCAAGGATCCCAGCGTCGAACCGCTGCTGGAAAACCGCGGCCTGAAGGACTGAGTCGCGTCTCGCCGCACGCGGTGATCGAGAACGGGATGGCCCAACGGCCATCCCGTTCTTCGTTGCGGCGGATGCGAAACGGTGGCGGCGACCCTGTAGGAGGGGCTTCAGCCCCGACCTCATCCGCAACCGCGAGCAAGCGCGTTTCGAGCGTCATGGTTTCCCAAGCCGACCGCCCACCGGCGCCGTGCCGCGACCGATGGTCCGAGGCCCCCGGAGCCGCTCTTACAGGGAGAGCATGCGATTGCCTGCTGGGTGCACTGCAGGAGGGGCTTCAGCCCCGACAGAACCCCTCCGCGCCCGACTCGCGGCGCCGGAACCGCCACCCATGCCTTCCGTCACTGGCAGGCCATGCGGCCACGCGCGCACTGTCGCCATGGCATCGCGCCGCGATGCGCTCCCGCCCGAATCCCACAGGTGTCGCATGACCTCGACCGACCCGCAAGACTCCCGCCTGCACCGCGCCGCGCGCTGGACGCGCAAGGAACTGCTGCCGATCGCGGTCATGCTGCTGTTGCTGACCGCCGCGCGTTCCTCGTTCGCCAACCATTACGTGGTCCCGAGCGGCTCGATGCAGCCGACCCTGCAACCCGGCGACCGCGTCGCCGTGGACATGAGCGCCTACGGCCTGCGCGTGCCGTTCACCGAATGGCGTGTGCTCGAGCGCGGCCATCCGCAGCGCGGCGACGTGGCGGTGTTCGATTCGCCGCGCGACGGTACCCGCCTGATCAAGCGTGTGGTGGCGGTGGCCGGCGATCGCGTCGACATGCGCGGCGGCCACCTGTCGATCAACGGCCAGCCGCTGCAGATCGGCAGCGATGGCGACAAGGAACGGTTCGGCGAGCGCATCGCGCAGCTGGACCTGGATGCCGGCGGCGGCCCGGACCTGTACGACGTGCGCGTGCCGCCCGGCAAGCTGCTGGCGGTCGGCGACCATCGCGGCGACAGCCTGGACGGCCGCTACTTCGGTTTCGTCGACGCCGACAGCGTCTACGGCAAGGCGCTGGCGGTGTACTACCGCCGCGGCGAAGGCCTGGAGTGGTTGCGCTTGTAAGCGCCATGCCTGCGTGTCGGTCGCGTCATGCGACCGGCGCGCGGTCTCCGAAGGGGATGCCGGCGCAGGTCGCGGACCGCGCCGGCATTGCAACGTTGCTGCTTCAGCGCCTCAGCGCGCCGCCGCGGGAACCGCGCCCAGCGTGCGCCACCAGCGGTCGCCGGCGGCCGGCGCGCTCAGGTCCACCCGCTCGCCCATGCGCGGCGTCGCCAGCGGCACGCCGGCCGCGACGGCCAACGCGACGATGCGCTCGAACGGTTCGTGCCAGGCATGCAGGGCCAGGTCGAAGGTGCCGTTGTGGATCGGCAGCAGCGTGCGCCCGCGCACGTCCAGGTGCGCCTGCAGGCTCTGCTCCGGCTGCATGTGCACGTGCGGCCACTGCGGGTCGTAGGCGCCGGTTTCCATCAAGGTCAGGTCGAACGGACCGAGCCGCTGGCCGATCGCCTTGAAGCCGTCGAAGTAGCCGCTGTCGCCGCTGAAGAAGATCTTCAGCGCGTGGTCCTGGATCGCCCACGAGCACCACAGCGAGCGGCCGCTGTCGAACAGTCCGCGCCCGGAGAAATGCTGCGACGGCGTCGCGGTCAGCGTCACCCCGTCCACCGTGGTCGATTGCCACCAGTCCAGCTGCCGCACCTTGGCCGGGTCCACGCCCCAGCGCAGCAGCAGATCGCCCACGCCCAGCGGCGTCACGAACACGCCGACGCGGTCGGCCAGGCGGGCGATGGTGGCGCGGTCCAGATGGTCGTAGTGGTCGTGCGACAGGATCACCCCGGCGATCGGCGGCAGATCGTCCAGTGCGATCGGCGGCGCATGGAAGCGCTTGGGGCCGGCGAAGGAGAACGGCGAGGCGCGCTCGGAGAACACCGGGTCGGTCAGCCAGAAGCCGCCGCGCAGCTTCATCAGCACCGTGGAGTGGCCGAGCCGGAACAGGCTGTGGTCCGGCGCGGCCAGCAACTGCGCGCGGGTCAGCGGCAGCACCGGCAGCGGTAGCGACGGCACGGTGTGCGCCGGTTTGTTGAACAGGAACTCCCACATCAGCCGCAGCGTCGGGAAAAACCCCAATGCGCTGGTCGCGGTGGGAACCGTATTGCGGAAGCGCCCATGGCGGAACTGCGGCGAAGCCGCATGGGGCGACGAACTGCGGGGCATCTGGCGGGCGGAGGCGAGCACGGTGGCATTCCAACGGGATGGGGGACGGGCGGCCCTGGGACGGGTGCCGGCAAGAAAATTACACTACACAGTGTAGTTTCCTTTGGAGAAAAGTAAACCGCCCGGTGTAAAATGTCCACATGTCCAGTTCCTCCGCCCCCGCGCCGGCCCCGGTGCGCCTGACCGAGCGCAAGCGCCAGGCCATCCTGGAGGCGGCGATCGCCGAGTTCCGCAGCCAGGGCTTCGACGCCACCAGCATGGACCGCGTCGCCGCCAGCGCCGGCGTGTCCAAGCGCACCGTCTACAACCACTTCCCGAGCAAGGACGCCTTGTTCGCCGAGATCCTGCGCGGGCTGTGGCAGCGCAGCGCGGACACGCTCGACGTGCCGTATCGCGCCGACCGGCCGTTGCGCGAGCAACTGCTGCAACTGCTGCAGCAGAAGCTGCGGCTGCTCGACGATCCGGCCTTCGTCGACCTGTCGCGCGTGGCCATCGCCCAGGGCATCCACTCGCCCGAGCGCGCCCGCGAACTGATCGCGCAACTGGGCAGCAAGGAAGAGGGCACCACGGTGTGGATCCGCGCGGCCCTGGCCGACGGCCGCCTGCAGCCGCTGGATCCGGAATTCGCCTCGCAGCAGCTGCAAGGCCTGGTCAAGGGTTTCGCGTTCTGGCCGCAGATCGCCATGGGCCAGCCGGCATTGAGCGCCGCGCAGCAGGCGCAGGTGGCGGAGTCGGCGGCGGACATGTTCTTGCGGCATTACGCGCTCGGCTGAGCGTAGGTGGATGCTGAGCTGCCTACTTGGCAGTGAGCGTAGCTGCCCTTCGACTCGGTGTTGATGTCGCCTTCTGAGCTGCCTATGCGGCAGTGAACCCGATCCAATCGGCACGCAAGCGCACGCTACTTTTCTGAGCTGCCTATGCGGCAGTGAACTCAAAGAGTTCCCTGGTCAGCGCATCGGCCTCTTTCTGAGCTGCCTATGCGGCAGTGAACTACACGTCCACGACGCCAGGCGTCGGGCTGACTTTCTGAGCTGCCTATGCGGCAGTGAACTCCATCATCGACGCCACGCAGCGCCTGCAGCATTTCTGAGCTGCCTATGCGGCAGTGAACCCGGATAGTTCGTTCAGGGGCTGCGATGCGAGTTTCTGAGCTGCCTATGCGGCAGTGAACTGGGTCGCGGCCCGGAAGTCGCTCCCTGTTGATTTCTGAGCTGCCTATGCGGCAGTGAACATGCAGTGCGCCGGTCAGATCGCGCCGGAACATTTCTGAGCTGCCTATGCGGAAGTGAACCTGGCGATGCTCCCTGCCCAAGCCCACCACGGTTTTCTGAGCTGCCTATGCGGCAGTGAACGTGCCGAGCTTGACCAGGGGGAACTGCAGGTCTTTCTGAGCTGCCTATGCGGCAGTGAACGTCGACATCGCCCCGGGCGTTCGGGTCACCGCTTTCTGAGCTGCCTATGCGGCAGTGAACACCTAGGGTCCGGTCGACGCATTCCTGCAGATTTTCTGAGCTACCTATGCGGCAGTGAACGTCACCCTGCACGATGTGGTGCGCCGCGCTCGTTTCTGAGCTGGCTATGCGGCAGTGAACCTGCTCCGGCGGCAGCTTCGCCCAGTTCTCGCTTTCTGAGCTGCCTATGCGGCAGTGAACGAGACATCGGAATTGAAGCGAGTACGCATCATTTTCTGAGCTGCCTATGCGGCAGTGAACTATCTATATGTCCATTAGCACCGCAACGGACGTTTCTGAGCTGCCTATGCGGCAGTGAACCTGGACGGCGACGTCGTGAACCTCCTCCGCGTTTTCTGAGCTGCCTATGCGGCAGTGAACGAGCACTACGTGCGCAATCGCCGCGGCGCCAATTTCTGAGCTGCCTATGCGGCAGTGAACTCTGACATGCAGGTCACCCACAATGTCGTCTTTTTCTGAGCTGCCTATGCGGCAGTGAACCAAGACGCGCGCCACGCCGGGCATACCGAGTGTTTCTGAGCTGCCTATGCGGCAGTGAACACATCTGGAACTTCGCGCGCGACCGCGGCTACTTTCTGAGCTGCCTATGCGGCAGTGAACGAGGCGCAGAAGCAGCTGGGGCACGGCTCGGTTTTCTGAGCTGCCTATGCGGCAGTGAACTTGACCAACTCCGGCTCGCGGCCGCGCGCGCCTTTCTGAGCTGCCTATGCGGCAGTGAACCACGGGACCGTCAACGACCCGAAGTGGCGCGTTTTCTGAGCTGCCTATGCGGCAGTGAACAGTTCAGACTGCCCGCTGATGGGGGGCGAAAGTTTCTGAGCTGCCTATGCGGCAGTGAACGAATTGCGCGATCGCCTGTTCGACCTGCAGCCTTTCTGAGCTGCCTATGCGGCAGTGAACGTGGAGACCTGCTCGCACGTCAGCGTCAACACTTTCTGAGCTGCCTATGCGGCAGTGAACGAAGGCATTCTGGACGCGCCACCATGGCGACTTTTCTGAGCTGCCTATGCGGCAGTGAACAAGTAGCGGCGCCCCTGAACTCGTCGCCGAGTTTTCTGAGCTGCCTATGCGGCAGTGAACCAACGCCGTGGTGTAGATCGCCACTTCGTCCATTTCTGAGCTGCCTATGCGGCAGTGAACGTCTACCGCGTTCTAGCGCGAAGTAGGCACCATTTCTGAGCTGCCTATGCGGCAGTGAACCGATACCGCCAGGCAGGCGCCGGCGCGATCCTTTTCTGAGCTGCCTATGCGGCAGTGAACTCCAGACGCAGCACGTTCTGCTCGCGCCATCCTTTCTGAGCTGCTCTCTATGCGGCAGTGAACATGGCCGCGCGGCAGACCATCAAACCCTTCATTTTCTGAGCTGCCTATGCGGCAGTGAACAACAACTGGAAGCAGGCGTTCGCCTTCAAGTGTTTCTGAGCTGCCTATGCGGCAGTGAACACGAGGGTGAACAAGACCCTGAACGGCTGGGCTTTCTGAGCTGCCTATGCGGCAGTGAACCGGACCGTGCCCCTCTTCGCGCTCCCACGGCTTTTCTGAGCTGCCTATGCGGCAGTGAACGCTGATGTGTTCGTGGCTCAACAGATGTTGGCTTTCTGAGCTGCCTATGCGGCAGTGAACATGCGGTCCCGCCTGTCGCTCCGACTTATGAGTTTCTGAGCTGCCTATGCGGCAGTGAACTACAAATTCGCCAGGTGAACTATGTGCGTGATTTTCTGAGCTGCCTATGCGGCAGTGAACATGGAGCCATTGCTGGGTCCGGTGAGCTTCGATTTCTGAGCTGCCTATGCGGCAGTGAACGGCACGGTCGAGCGGGGCGAGGCCCCTGTGCTTTTCTGAGCTGCCTATGCGGCAGTGAACCAGGGGCGGCCACGGGCACGCTGGCGGTTGGCTTTCTGAGCTGCCTATGCGGCAGTGAACAGTACGTAGTTGGCGAGACGCTGGAGCTGGATTTTCTGAGCTGCCTATGCGGCAGTGAACTCCAAAAGCTGATGACGCAGGGCGACGTGCTGTTTCTGAGCTGCCTATGCGGCAGTGAACTCAGATGCGTAGTCGGCCTTGGCCTTTTCGTATTTCTGAGCTGCCTATGCGGCAGTGAACGCCGTCATCCACCAATTCCCGATCCGCGACACTTTCTGAGCTGCCTATGCGGCAGTGAACAAGGATAGCTGCGGAAGTCTCAACCTTGGGCTTTTCTGAGCTGCCTATGCGGCAGTGAACCTACTGATCGCCTGACGACAAGCAATCATCTTTTTCTGAGCTGCCTATGCGGCAGTGAACGTGGGCATGTGCTTGACGATAAGGTCATCGTTTTTCTGAGCTGCCTATGCGGCAGTGAACCAGGTAAACTTTGCCGTGGCGCCGCTGCCATCTTTCTGAGCTGCCTATGCGGCAGTGAACCCGTAGGGGCGCTGCGCGAACGGTTTGTAGTCTTTCTGAGCTGCCTATGCGGCAGTGAACTGAACGCCTCCACGTCGATGTCCTCGTCGTCCTTTCTGAGCTGCCTATGCGGCAGTGAACGAGACATCGGAATTGAAGCGAGTGCGCATCATTTTCTGAGCTGCCTATGCGGCAGTGAACGGCGTCAAGGCGATGTCGGTCGCTAGCGTCATTTTCTGAGCTGCCTATGCGGCAGTGAACTCGCTCTCCACGAACTCCGGGCGGTACTTGTATTTCTGAGCTGCCTATGCGGCAGTGAACGGGAGCACTTGCTATGCTGGGCCAAGTATTACTTTCTGAGCTGCCTATGCGGCAGTGAACCCGCCCGAAGCACCATGCGGCGACTGCGGCCATTTCTGAGCTGCCTATGCGGCAGTGAACGCTGGCGATCTGCTCGGTGGCCGGCTGGTCCTTTTCTGAGCTGCCTATGCGGCAGTGAACGCGCCCAGCAGCTTGCCCGGCATCGCGGCAATTTTCTGAGCTGCCTATGCGGCAGTGAACATCGACGCTGTAGCCGCGGGCCTTGCCGATCTTTTCTGAGCTGCCTATGCGGCAGTGAACGCGATCGGCTTGTTGTGTGGGTGCTCCGCCGTTTTCTGAGCTGCCTATGCGGCAGTGAACACGCGGCTGCGATTGCCGCGGCCGTCGCTGTATTTCTGAGCTGCCTATGCGGCAGTGAACAATTCGGCACTCCCGTTGGCCGACTGGTCGGTTTTCTGAGCTGCCTATGCGGCAGTGAACAAGTTTCTGCCACTGTGCGAACGCTTGCGAAATTTCTGAGCTGCCTATGCGGCAGTGAACAAGCGACGTTCGGTCGCGCGTAACCGCCGGAATTTCTGAGCTGCCTATGCGGCAGTGAACCGTCACCAGGTCCACGCCCTGCGCTGCCGGCTTTTCTGAGCTGCCTATGCGGCAGTGAACGATCAGAAACTGAGTACCCGTGCCGCCTCTGCTTTCTGAGCTGCCTATGCGGCAGTGAACCCGCGCCTGCTGCTGTGCCGGTGGATGTTCTCTTTCTGAGCTGCCTATGCGGCAGTGAACGCGGCGCACCGGGACCGCCAGGCCGATGTGATTTTCTGAGCTGCCTATGCGGCAGTGAACTGCTGCCCCAGCGTGTTGATCTCTTCCAGGCTTTTCTGAGCTGCCTATGCGGCAGTGAACATTTTCTTGGAGAAGTTCGGCATGCCCACCGCTTTCTGAGCTGCCTATGCGGCAGTGAACGCAATGGCGTACTTCTCCCCCGCATAGCCGAATTTCTGAGCTGCCTATGCGGCAGTGAACGGCGGTGCGTTCGCGAAGGGCGCCCGCCTGGAGTTTCTGAGCTGCCTATGCGGCAGTGAACGTGCCTCGATCGCACTGCTGGTCGTGGCACCATTTCTGAGCTGCCTATGCGGCAGTGAACACATCGAGTGCTTCAGCAACTGGTTCCTCTGTTTTCTGAGCTGCCTATGCGGCAGTGAACGCCAAGTACGCCTCTTCATCCATGCCAAGGTTTTTCTGAGCTGCCTATGCGGCAGTGAACGGTCCGCACGAAGTGCTGCAAGATCCCGATTCTTTCTGAGCTGCCTATGCGGCAGTGAACCCGGTGGGTCTAATAACAATTCTATGCCCAACTTTCTGAGCTGCCTATGCGGCAGTGAACTCAAAAGCAATTCGCGCATGTCGTTGTCACCCTTTCTGAGCTGCCTATGCGGCAGTGAACAACGGTGGTTCCCTCACACAGCGCATGCAGGTTTTCTGAGCTGCCTATGCGGCAGTGAACAAGACCAGATCTCATCCAAGTGTTTGAAAGTTATAGTAAACCAAACGCAAAAAAGCCATCCTCCCTTTCCGAGAAGATGGCGCCTAAGTATTTGATTGTTTTGATATTTTATTGGGGCGCAAAAAAAGGGTCAGAACCAGGGAACCGTTGCCTCATGGCTAAGGCCATAGCTGTTGAACGGGCCTTGCCTGGCTTCTTGCAGCAATGGTCCATGCCGAATGAACAAGGGAAACGCCGCCTGGCCGGTGCTTCGGCTACCGATTGTGATGAAGGGAAGCCGAAGTCGCTCGGCCGCCGCATCGGGGAGTCGCTCGGTCGCGGTGTCGGCATCCCATCCATGCCGACGCATGGCGCGGCGTCGAAGGCGCGCAGGGCTGCTCTTGGCCTGGACACGCGTCACCTGTCGGTGCGAGGTTTCGGCTGGCACCAGGGCAATGCCGGGAATCGACAGATGGTCGCCCATGCCCTTGAGCCAGGACGTTGCCATCAGGCCCTGCAATGCAGACTCCGTGCCGTGCAGGCGCAAATGCGAACCCAGGCTCGGTGCCTTGTCGTCGTGGCCGGGGAAGCTGACGCCTATGTGTGAAGTACCCAATTCAACCAAACCCCGGTGCAGGCGTGCGTACAACGCTCCCATGAGGTGATGGGGTGCGATGTCCGGGTCGGGCCTGAGGTGCAGATCGAGATAGTGCTGCATCGTGCCACCTCAACCTGCGTCGCCGAATACGCCGCCACGGATCAGCGTGGCGATGACGAAATGCTGTTGTTCCACGTCCGGAACCTTGTCCTTGATCACCCAGACGTCGAGCAGGTTGTAGAAGTCCAGCTTCTCTTTCGGCTGACGGTAGGCCTTGCCTTGCGTGGTGACCGAGCCGTAAGGTTCCACCGCAATCGCGCCGTTTTCCTCCGCCTCCGGGTACCAGGTGTCGATGGTGCGCAGCGCATTGCCGATCTTCTGCGAATGAATGGCGGCCACCGCCTTGTCGCCCTCGCCGACAGCGTAGAGGGTTTTGCTCTTCTTGCTTGTGGCCTTGTCCAGGATCAGCTCCTGCGACGGGAACACCTCCTGGCCTGCGCCGAGGCGAACGAAGGCCGTGACTTGCAGCAGCACGTGCGAGCGGCCGGCCAGTCCTGCGGCGATCAATTCGGCCAGCGTCTGCAGGTCGTTGGTTTCGGCGGCCGGTGGGGTCAGGGTGCGCAGCGCGTGGTCGTGTGCCTGGAAGCTCCATTGCGCGGCGGCGCTGCCGTCACGCAGGTGGAGCACCTGTACTTCGACCTGCTCGGCGCCGATCCGGTTGCGCCACAGGAAACGGCCATTGGCCAGGTTGGCGGCGTAGCGCCGGGCCAATTCGCCGAAGCCGTGCTGCTGCGCATAGCCGTCGATGATGGCGCGGAGCTTCTTGCGGTAGTCGGCGTCGTTACAGGCAGAAGGCTCGCCGGCACCACCCAGTACCCGCAGGGTGAACTGCACTTTCAGTGTATCGGCATCCAGCGGCAGCGCGGCCACGTCCACTGTCTGCAGGTTGGGGCTCTGTATGGCGGCATCGAGCTTGGCCGGGTCGGTCTGTTCTTTGCTCTTGTCCTTGAGCCGGTTGGAGATGGTGCCGCGCACGGACTTCTCGCGGATCTTCACCGGCTGCCAGTTGCCGGCATCGTTGCGTCCGTTCCAGCTGCCGGCGAAGAACAGCGCGTCGGAAGGATCGAGCTTGCGCTCGAAGGCGAGGACGGAAGCAGTCTTGAGGGTGTCGTTGGCCATGATGGAATTCCTTGTCGTGATGGGCGATCAATTGAAGTCGTAGTCCGGCGTGCCGGCATGGGTCGCGGGACGGTAGTCGTTGCGGCAGCGATACAGCCCGGCATCGGGCTGACTGTCGGCGTACCAGAGAAGTTGTTGCGGGGAGTGCAGCCGGTGCGGGCTGAGCCATTCGCCGGCCGAGTACAGGCTCTCGACGAAGCGGAACCGCGTGCTGGCGTCGCGTGCGTTGGCGACGCTGCCGGGAGCGTGCAGTTCGCCGAGCGCGCCGTAGCCCACAGGGATCGGCACGATCCAGCCGCGGCCGGTGCGGTCGTTGCGCCATTCGCTTTTACCGCCATCCGTGTCCTGCGTGTATCGCCAGTTGATGCGTGCCAGCGACAGCCATGCGTCCAGCCGGGTGCTGTCGGGTGCGTGCGCCTGAAGCTCGGCCAATCGCGTATCGAGCAGGTCGTCGCGGGCCACTAGCGCGAAGCCGGGTAGCAGGCGCAGGCGCAGTTTGCGGAAGACTGCGTGTTGGTCGTCCTCGCTGCCGGTCAGAGCGATCGCTTGCGGCTGTTGGCGATGGCGGCCGACTTGCAGCGGTGGCAGCACGCTACCTCCGGCCACGCGCATGCCTGCCAGGAGGTTGACAACGGTGGCGAGGTCCGCGGCCTGGGTGGCCGGATCACGTACCCAGCGTTCGCTGTGGACCGCGAACATCAAACTCAGCTCCAGATGAATGCGGCCTTCCTCGACAATGGCGGCGGTCCCGCCGTCCTTGCCCACCGGGTTGCGGGTGAGCCGGAACGCCTTGACGAAGCCGCTCTCGGTGACCTGCTCCTGGTGGTCGTGGCAGACCACGCCGACCGCATGGAAGGCGATGTCCAGTCCGGCCGCCCGTGTCTTGCGTTCCAGCGCCCACATCAGGCCCAGAAAGGCGGTCATCGACGGAAAGCCGTGTGTGAGCGGGCTGGAAACGGCGTTTGCGTTTTGTATCCGCAGGCGTGGCAACACCAGCAGATGATCGAATGCCGGACAGACGCTCATGCCTCACCTCCCGCTGGCGCGCGCCGCTGTAGCGGCACCGGCCATGCTGCATCGACAATGGCCTGCTTGGCCCAATGCCGGTACTGGTCGTCGCCGAGGCCGCTGACCCCCGCCTCGCGCAACTGGTCGTTGACCCAGTTGGCGAAGCGCCCGGCGACCTCGTCGGGCCAGTCGCCGAATTCGTAGGCTGCCCTGAAGTCGCTATCGTCCTGTTTCCATTCTGGATGTTGCTGGTCTTCGCGGTCCTGCAGATCGATCCGCGCCGGGTCTAGCCATAACCGCTCGCACAACGGCAATTGGCAGTTTGGATCGCGCGTCCAGCCCGGGTCGAAGCGGGCGTGGATGGTGCTGGCGAAATAAGCCAGTTGCAGGCCCAGTGCTTGCTCGATCGCTTCTCGCGTTTTCCTGGTGGCATCGTTCTGGGGGGGATTCGTCAATAGGAAGTCGCCCAGCGTCTTGATCAGTTGCCGCACTCCCTCGAACCAGGCGAAGCGCTCCAGTGCCGAATCCAAGTTAAGCAGGCTGCGCGGACGCTCTTGCGTCCAGCGCGGCGGTAGCGAGGCCAGCAGGTAGTTCACGCCGCCGCGATCGCTGTTGAGCTGGCTGATGTTCTGCGGCTTGGTGCCGCCCATCTTGCGTGCGACGAGGTTACGGTAGTCGCGATAGACGCCGTCGAACGGTTGCTTGTCGCGATAGGCCTGTCGCGCCACCTTGTTGGCTTCGCCGAAGCGCGTCTCCCGGATCTCGGCATGCACGGCATGCGCCAGGCTGCTGGAGAACAACGGCTGCAGCAGGTGGTACTGGGTGTCGTCGGCCGGCTCCTCGCCGGCTAGCCAGTAGACCTGCTTGGCTGCCTCGTGCGAACTGGGCTGCGGGTCGCTGCGGACCAGGCTTCCGAACGCACGCATCCATCCGGTCGCCACTGCGGCATCGGCGTTCAGCGCTTCGCACAGATCGCCGTCGCCGGTCTGCATCCAGTCGAGCAGGCGCCGGCCCTCGATTTCCAGCTTGAGAAACTTGAACACGTCCAGCGCTGCGGCGTTGCCGACCACGTCCTCGGCATAGTCTTCGCCGAGTACATGGCTGCCGATCTCGCTGTGTCGTGGCAGTGCGTCGGGCGAGACGTGCAGGCTGCTGCCGCGCGCATCGGGGTGCGTGGCCTTGAGCACATGGGTCACCGCCTGGATCTGCCCGACTCGCCGCGCCGCATCGGCCAGCCAGGTGGCGTACTCATATTTGGATGCCGTGTCGGCCCCGTCCTCCTTGCTCTTCAGCTTGGCCTCGCGCCGCGTGTCGATGAATGTGGCGATGGCTGTGCGGAAAGTTCTACCTCTATCGGTCAGTTCTTTCATTTCCTTCTTTTCCCCTAAGATCGTGTTCCATTGATCCGAAGTCCTGTCGGTCGGTACTACTGCTGTTTGTGCTCTTCTAGTGGATATTTACTTGTGCTTGGCGAATCCTAGCCATGGGTGGAACCTCCATCCTTGCTTGCTCTCGGGAACCTCCACCGTCGCAAGCCGTTCGGCGCAGTGTTGCAGGGAGAGGTCGAGGTGCTCGGCCTGCTCGGCGAGCAAGGCCATCAGGTCGAACTCGCCCCACGGTGCGATACGCGGACCGGGGTCGAGCGGTACGTCATGGCGCTGGCTGCGCTCGACAGCGATATAGAGCGTCTCGCTGCGGTGGACGTTGCTTTCCTCGATGTGGTGCAGGACAAGCTGTTCCTCTTCATCGTCGGGTAGCAGGACCAGGGTGACGGAGGGCAGTGGGTCATCGCGGAACGGTTGTTGCTGCGACAACACGCCGCTCAGTGCGGCTTGCGGGTATTGCCAGGCGCACGCGGCATCGAGGGGAAACGTCGCGGCGCCGCGGTGCGATTCGGACGTGGTGGTGCGTGGCTTGGGTAGCATGCAGTCGGCTACGCGCGCGTGTTCCAAATCGACCATGCGTTGCTTGGGCTGCCAGTCGGCCTGTGGCGCGGACTGGATACGCGGCAACGCGTTGAGCTTCTGGTACTCGTCCGCCCGCAACAACTTGCCGAGCCGGTGTGCGACAAGACGGAAGCGATGATCGGCGGATTGGCCTGACTGCTCGAAACCCGGTCGGACGAAAATGGCGGCAGGCTGGTCGTCAGGTCCTTTGGCCTTGAAGAAATGCTGGAGATTGGTGTCGAAGATCAGCACGTTCGGTGCAGTACCCGGCGTGCCGCGATGGCGCTGCACGCGCCCGGCGAGCTGGATCAGCGAGCGCATCGACGACGGTTCTGCTACTGCCCAGTCCGCATCCCAGTCGCGGCCGACTTCGCAGACCGGGCTGGCGAGCGCGATGAACAACTGCTGCTGTTGGGGATTGGCGTCCAGCGAGGCGCGGATCGCGGGCAGGTGATAGACCGCCAGGCCGCCGTCGCGGCGACGATCGAACGCGGCGTCGAGCTGCTGCTCGATCGCCGAGCGCTGCAGCAATGGGAAGCGCGCGTGGTAGACGCATAGATGGATGCGCGTGCCTTCCGGGGCGCCGAGCCGGAACAAAGCCTGTGCCACGTCGAACAACGGATCGATGTTGGCCATGCGCACCAGGCCGAAGCTGACGCGCTTGCCGCTGACCGGATCGGCTTGCGCGTGCGCGGCGTGCAGGTCCAGGCAGGCAGTACGGACATGTTCGGCGAATTCGGCATGGATCTGCTCGCGCTGGCGTGCCTGAAGCTGCAGCGGCAGGAGCGCGCCCCGCCGCAGCGGCTCGGCCTTCTGTAGCCGCGTGGCACGTCGGCCAACGAATTGCAGGTGCTGGTGCGCGAAGGAGGTCGCATTGGGACAGGCGGCCGTCTGTACACCGAATTCGTCGGCCCATAGGCATGGCACCTCCACCAATGCATTCGCGTTGCCGCCATCGGCGCCGCGGTTGCGTTGGTAGTGCACGCGCCCAGCGCGATAGGCCGCATACATTCCTTCGAGCAACGCCGGCGGCAGCGTTGCCGAGGACAGCAGCACACGTGTGCCCAGCATTCCGGCCCAGTGCACAAGCCTGGTCAGGGCGGGCAGGTCGTCCAGGTCGTAGTCGTCCAGTTCGTCGAGGATCAGGTCGGCGCTCATCAGCCGCAGCATCGGCGCGATCTGGCGTCCGGCGCGCAGCGACTCGGTGGCAGGAACCATGTGGTCCACGGTGCAGACCAGCATCGGTGCGGACAGCAGCTTGCGTATCTCCGGATCGAGCAGTGCACGCGACAGCAACGGGTGGTTGGCAGGCGCGCCGTCGTACAGAACGTGGCTGTCCTCCTCCAGCAGCGACTGCACCGAGGCCGATCCATGGGATTCGGCTTTCTGCTGGTAGTAGTCGAACAGCGCCTGGCTGGCGGAGCCGCCTACGCGAATGGCCAGTTCGTCTTCGCTCAAGTGGAGGTCGGTCCGGTAGCTGCGGCCGGTCTGCAGGGTCAGCGAGCGCAATCCGAGCGCGTAGGTCGCGCGCATGCCGTGTTGCGGATCGGCTAATGCATACAGGATGCGTGCGTTGCCCAGGGTCTTGCCGCAGCCGGTGGACGCCATATTGACGATGAACGCGCCTTGCTCGCGTGCCGCTTCGCGCAGCACTGTCGCCGCGTCGGCTGCCTTGTCCTGCCAGGCGAAGCGGGGATCGGCACTGCGCTTGCGCAGGCCACGGTGTTGGGCCAGCCGCGGCAGGTAGCGCTCGAACCCGGGCAGGGCGTGGGCAATCAGGCCGGTGGTATGGGCCACGCCGAGCAGGTGTTCGACCAAGGACTGGTTGGGTACCGTGGTGCCGGCCTGGTTGCGGGTGGTATTGGCCATCAGCCATGCACCTGTCTTCAGATGCGGCCGGCGTTCGGGGACAGGCTGGTCGCTCTTGTCCAGTCCCAGCCTGGAGTAGGCATGATCGGCCAGCATCAGGCTGAGCCGCGCTAGGTGCATCACGTAGGGATTGCCCAGCCAGTCGTCGTCGCAGCGCCCGCGCAGTTCAGCCAGGCGCTTTGCCAGGCGTGCTGCCTGTGCACGCCACGCTGCCGTGGTAATCGGCAACGGTCCCGCAGGTTTCCAGTACGGCTCGATCCTGGTGCGCTCGGCGGGCTGGCGCACTTCGTTCCAGTCGTGCCCGACAAGCGACAGCGGCGCCTCCAGCCACACGGGATTGAAGGTGCGCGCGCGGCGCCCGAGCCAACCCTGAGTGCCTTCTTCATTGGCGACGGGTATCAACGGCAGCCGATGATGCGTCAACACCAGCCAGGCTATGGCCGCAGCGAGCGGCGGCAGTTGTTGGAACGGACGCCCGGGCTCGGTATCCAGACCATCGCGGCGATAACGTCCATGTGCTGTCCAGCTGAGCATGTCGCTGTCGTCCTGATCGGACAGGCGGCGCAGCCAGCCCGCATCGTCGTCCTGTCCGACGAAGGCCTGGAACATCCGTAGCGACACCCATTCGTGGCGATAAAGATTGCGTTCAAGCAGTTGCCCGCGCAGCCGCGCCTGGAATGCAACACTGGCCTTGCCCAGGTCGTGCAGCAGTGCGGCCAGTTGCGCCAGCAGCCGGATGTCTTCGGCACGATGCCAGTCATTTTCGTCGCCGCGCCGCAGTATGTTGCGCGTGGTGGTGCTTGTCGGCACTGCACCCTGGGCATTGAAGCGGCCAGCGTCTCCGACGATCCACAAGAGTTCGCTGCGGTCCAGGCCGCGGATCCAATGGCAGGCGACGGCGGTGTTCTTGCGTGCGGTACGGCGCAGGAGCTTGCGCAGGGTATCCAGGCCGGCCTGGGTGATCGGCGTTTGCCAGGTGCGGTCGCCGCGGCGCTCGGCGAACTGGTCGAGGATGCGTCGGCTCTCGGTCAGTGCGCGCTTGTCGCACTGGGATACCAGCAGGATGTTCATGCTGCACCATCGCGCTTCAGCAAGGCCGTCGCCAGCGCCACCTCCTTGAGCGTATCGATCATGAAATCCAGCGACTGGCTGCGGGCCAGCGCTTCGACGCAATTCTGTCGAAACGATTGTTCGTCGTCGCCGCGCATGGCCGACAGGAACGCCTGCGGCAGGATGCTGGCATCCTTGACCAGGTCGGCGACATCGAACACCAGTCCGCCGCGCCGGGTTTTTCCGTGCAGGACCGCCAGCCCATGCGGGAGTCCCAGCACCCACGTCGCAGTCGCCCCGAGTCCATAGGCGAGATAGTTGCCGTGATCGAGAAAACGGTTGGCCGGATCATTGCCAGTGCCGCGCTTGGCACGGGTGAAATCCCCGTAGCCGACGGTGTCCACCGCCAGCTTAAATAATGCTTTGGTCAGGCGTGCTTCTTCGGTCAGAAGCGCCGTGTTGTCCTGCGCCAGTTCGATGTTCTTGGAACTTCTGGCCAGCAGCTCTTGCAGGCGCGACGCTGCAGGGATGAAACCGGCGTCCTTGAGTGGACGCAGCAGCCATTGCTCGCCGATGCGCTGGGCACGCGCTTGCTGGAATGCCTTGGCTGCGCACAGGCGTAGGTCGTCATCGAACCAGAACCTGACCCATGCCTGTAGATATTCGGTGGGGCGGTATTCGCTCTGGGGAGAGAACCAGGCGACCTCGACGTCCATTTCATTCGCCGTGAACAGGGGCGTACCGCCGCCGCCGCAGAAGCCGACCAACACACCTGCCTTGGCCAGCTCGCGCATCGCGGCCTGCGTAATCGACGTGCCTGTTCCGAGCAACACGGTAGTGGTGTTCGCGATCGGAATGTTCCAGTACAGCGAACGCTTTCCCGCGTCGGTTACATACTCGACACGCCCGCCGTTGACCAGTACACGGCAATGCTGGAGGTAGTAGAGATTCGCCCGCTTGGAATGCAGGATCGTTTTCAGATCCGAGGCCGCCAGTTCGTCCATGTACGCTCCGTGGGGCCGGCAACCATTGCCTACGCATCGGATCTGCAGCCCGTTCAGCACCGGATATTAGACCCAAGTTGCCCCGTTCTCCTGGTCAAGGCGGTGGACAATTTTCCCCGGCTACGGTTTCTTGGCCACAGCGTGGACTTCGCAACGCATGGTTGAGCGGAGGCTTGCTTGCGATCCGCTCACCCTGTGCGAAGCAGCGGTGTTTCCTCCCTCACCCCTCCGACCACACCGCCAACTCGTAGCCGTCCTGGTCGGCGAAATGGAAGCGGCGGCCGCCGGGGAATTCGAACAGCGGGCGGACGATGCGGCCGCCGGCGGCCTCGATGCGCGCCTGGGTGTCGGCCAGGTCGTTGGAGTACAGCACCACCAGCGCGCCGCCGGGTTGCGCGGTGCCGTGGAAGAAGCCGCCGGTGAGGCGGCCGTCGCGGAATTCGCAGTAGTCCGGGCCGTAGTCCTGGAAGCTCCAGTCGAAGGCCTGGCCGTAGAAGGCCTTGGCCGCGGCGATCGAGGCGACGGCGAATTCCAGATAGTCGATGCGGTGCTGCTGGTCGGCGCGGCTCATGGCGGGCTCCGTGGAAAGGGCCGCCAGTATCCATCGCCGCGCCGCTGCCGGCTTGGCGAAAACGGCCAGCTCAGCGCGCGTGCCGCTGCACCAGGTCGCGCGGACTGAGGCCGGTCAGCTGGCGGCTGTCGCGGACCAGGTGCGGGGCGTCGCCGTAGCCGGCCTGCAGCGCCGCCGCGGTCAGCGTGGCATGGCCGCGGGCGATGCGCAGGAAGCGCTGCAGGCGCAGGATGCGTTCCAGGGTCTTGGCGCCGTAACCGAACGCGTCCTGGCAGCGGCGCCGCAGCGAGCGTTCGCTGATGCCCAGGCTGCGCGTGAGTTCGGCCATGCGCGGCGCATCGTCGCCGGCCAGTTGCGCGAACACCCAGGCCATCGGCTGGTCCGCCACGAGTGGACGGCTGGCGCATAGCGCATGCAGCACCGCCAGCGGTTCGGTGCTGTCTTCGAGCCGTGCCTGCCAGTCGCGGCCGCGGCCGTCCCACAACGCCTCCAGCGCGACGCGTTGGTCGGCGATGGCATGCAGCGGCACGCCGAGCAGGCTCGCGCCCGCGCCGGCAGCCAGGCGCACCCCGCTCAGCACGCTGCCCGGCGCCAACGTCGCGCCGCTGGCGCCGCGGTCCGGCCCGGCCACGAACAGGACGCGTCCGTCCCAGATCAGGTCCACGCAGCCATCCGGCAGCACCTGCGTCGGCAGCGGATCGGCATCGCCCTGGCGAAAGCGCCAGCTGCAGCGCAGGCGATCGCGCAAAGCCGGCGGCGCATCGCGTTCGGCGTAGCGGGAGGATGTGGGCAAGGCGCTCATCGGCAGGCGCGCGTGCGCGGCGGGCGACGGCGGGGTGCGCGGTCGCCTGGTCCGGCATGCCTGCGCGAACCGCACAAGACATGTGCGCCGAGCGCCGCGACTGCATGTCGGACGATGCGGGCGCCGCGGTGCAGCCGTTCGTTCGGCACGGCCCAGCGCTCAGCGAACGGACCGGCTCGCGCCCAGTCCGGCGGCGCCGGCGGCACGCCGTTCGCGATGGAACCAGGCCACCATCGGCGAGGCCATGAAAGTGGTCACCAAGGTCATCCCGAACAGCAGGGTGAACAGGTCCGGGCCGATCACGCCGCTGTCCAGGCCGATCTTGATCACCACCAGTTCCATCAGCCCGCGTGCGTTCATCAGCGAGCCCACGGTCAGGCTGTCGCGCCAGTCGTGGCCGCTCAGGCGCGCGCCCAGCGTGCAGCCGACCAGCTTGCCGAGCACCGCTACGCCGATCACCAGCACGAAGCCGGCGATACCCGTGCCGGCGAAGACGCTGGGGCTGGTGGCCTGGCCGGCGACCGCGAACAGCACCGGCATCAGCAGGGTGATCGCCAGCGGCTCGATGCGTCCGGCCAGATGTTCCAGCAGGCGGTCCTCGCGCGGCAGGCAGATGCCGAACAGGAACGCGCCGAAGATGGCGTGCAGGCCGATCCACTCGGCCGCGGCGGCGCAGGCCAGCACGCCGATCAGCACCCAGACCAGGGCGGTCGGCGCATAGCGGCCGTCGCGCGCGCGGGGCTTCAGCAAGCGCGCGAACGCGGGGCGCAGTGCGCCGAACACCACGGCGATCAGCACCAGCGCGCCGACCGCGGTGAAGCCGACGCCGCCGTGCGCGTTGCCGCCGGTCAGGGTCAGCACCACCGCCAGGAAGATCCAGACGGTCGCGTCGTCGATCACCGCCGCACCCAGCGCTAGGCGGCCGGCCGGGGTGCGGGTCATGTTGCGGTCCTTGAGGATCCGCGCCAGCACCGGAAACGCGGTGACCGACATCGCCGCGGCGATGAACAGCGCGAACGGCCAGAAGCCGATGCCGTGCGGCGCGAAGCGCGGATACAGCCATGGCGCCGCGGCCAGGCCGAGCAGCAACGGCAGCGCGATGCCGGACAGCCCGACCGTCACCGACGAGCGCACCTGCGCCTTGGTGCCTTCCGGCGCGCGCAACTCCACGCCGACGATGAACATGAACAGCACTACGCCGATGTTGGCCAGGCCGGACAGCGGCGGCAGGCTGGCGGGTGCGAACAACGCGCCGTGCAGATCCGGCAGCCATGCGCCGAACGCGATCGGCCCCAGCAGCAGTCCGGCGGCCATTTCGCCGATCACCGGCGGCTGGCCGACGCGCTGCAGCAGCATGCCGCACAGGCGCGCGGCGCCGAGGATCGCCGCCAACTGCACCAGCAACAGCGTGGTTGGATTCATCGCCAGTCCTTCCGTTGGATCGCCTCGGCATGCACGCCAGCACGGTCACGGTGCGCGCGTTCGCCGGCCCTGTTCCCCGCGACTGCCGGCCTGCGCGCTTGTCGTGCGGACGGGTGGTCGCCGTGTGCGGCTAGTCTATGACGACGGCGGCGCGCGCGTCAGCCGCTGCCGATGGCGGCTTGCGACCACGACCGGCAATCCTGTCCCGATTCCTCGATGAGGCCAGCCGCGGCGCGCACGCTTCCGACGGCCCGAGACGATGCACTGCCGGATGCGCGGCGAAGACGCGCCTCAGCGCTCCGACGGCCCGCTCTCGTCGTAGCCGCGCGGGGTGAACAGGTCCGGCTGGATCAGTTCGATGAAGGCGCGCGCCTGCGGCGACAGGTACTTGCCCTTGCGCACCACCACGCCGTAGCTGCGCGACGGGAAATAGTCGCCCAGCGAGCGCGTGGCCAGCTTGCCGCGGTCGGCCTCGGTGACGCAGATCGAGCTGACGATGGAAATGCCCATGCCCATCGCCACGTACTGCTTGATCACCTCCCAGCCGCCCACTTCCAGCGCCACCGTGTACGGCACCCGCGCCTGCTGGAACACCAGGTCGACCAGGCGGTAGGTCACCTGACGCTTGGGCGGCAGGATCAGCGGATACGGCGACAGGTCGTGCAGGGTGAGCTTGGGCGTGTTCGCCAGCGGGTGGTCGCGCGGGGCGATCAGCAGTTGTTCGAAGCGGTACACCGGCGCGTAGCTGAGGTCGGCCGGCACGTCGAGCATCGAACCCACCGCCAGGTCCACCGCGTCCTCGCGCAGCAGCTCGGTGCCGTCGGCGCTGATCGCGTTGTGCAGGGTCAGGCGCACGTCCGGGTGGCGCGCGCGGAAGTTCTCCACGATCTTCGGCAGCAGGTACAGGATGGTGGAGCTGTTGGCGGCGATGTTCAGTTCGCCGGCGTCCAGCCCGCGCGCCTTCTCGCGGAAATCGGCCTCCAGCCGGTCCAGGCTTTCCACCAGCGGCTGCGCCATTTCGTACAGCAGCTGGCCCTCGCGGCTGGGGATCAGGCGCCGTCCGCTGCGCTCCAGCAGCACCACGCCCAGTTCGCGCTCCAACGCCTGCAACTGCAGGGTCACCGCCGGCTGGCTGACGAACAGCGCCTCAGCTGCCCGTGAGACCGAACCCAGGCGCACGGTCTGGCAGAACGCGCGCAGCGGCTTCAGCCGGTCGGATTTGTAGGGAAAACGCGGGGTTGCGGTGCCGCGCGTGGCCATGATGTGACAACTATAAGGTGTACTTATTTAATGCATTGATAAAACTGTATTGTCAAATACATGCTGCGGAAGCACGGTGACAGCCCGGAAACATCGAGGAACCCCACCATGTCCGCCGCCGCCTTCGCCGCTTCATCCCCGTCCGCCGAACGCTCCACCCCCGGCATCACCCTGACCGCCTCGCTGGCCGGCCAGGACGCCCTGCTGCCGCCGGCGGCACTGGCCCTGCTGGTGTCGCTGCATCGGGCGATCGAACCCGAGCGGCAGGCGCGGCTGGCGGCACGCCGCGAACGCCAGGCCTGGTTCGATGGCGGCGGCCTGCCGGACTTCCGCGCCGACACCCAGGCGATCCGCGCCGGCGACTGGCGCGTGGCGCCGCTGCCGGCCGCGCTGCAGGACCGCCGCGTCGAGATCACCGGCCCGACCGATCCGAAGATGGTCATCAACGCGCTGAACTCCGGCGCCAAGGTGTACATGGCCGACTTCGAGGACTCGACCGCGCCGACCTGGCGCAACCTGGTCGCCGGGCAGCGCGCGCTGGCCGAGGCGGTGGCCGGCACGCTGACCTTCAGCGCGCCGCCGGCGCGCGATGGCAGCGCGGGTAAGCGCTACGCGCTCAAGCCCTACGACGAGCAGGCGGTGCTGATCGTGCGCCCGCGCGGCTGGCACCTGGACGAAAAGCATGTGCTGGTCGACGGCCAACCGCTGGCCGGCGGCCTGTTCGACGCGGCGCTGTTCGCCTTCCACAACGGCCGCGCGCTGCTGGCCAAGGACCGCGGCCCCTACCTGTACCTGCCCAAGCTGCAGTCGATGGAAGAGGCCGCGCTGTGGGAAGCCGCGCTGTCGCACATCGAGGCGATGCTGGGCCTGCCGCAGGGGCAGATCAAGGTCACCGTGCTGATCGAGACGCTGCCGGCGGTGTTCGAGATGGACGAGATCCTGCATGCGCTGCGCGAGCGCATCGTCGGCCTGAACTGCGGCCGTTGGGACTACATCTTTTCCTACCTGAAGACCTTCCGCCGCCACCCGGACCGGGTGCTGCCCGAGCGCGGCCAGGTGACCATGACCCAGCCGTTCCTGAAGGCGTATTCGGAACTGCTGATCCGCACCTGCCACCGCCGCGGTGCGCATGCGATGGGCGGCATGGCCGCGCAGATCCCGATCGGCCACGACGAGGCGGCCAACGAGCAGGCGATGGCGCGGGTGCGCGCGGACAAGTTGCGCGAGGTCACCGCCGGGCACGACGGCACCTGGGTCGCGCATCCGGCGCTGATTCCGATCGCCCGCGCCATCTTCGACGAGCACATGCGCGCGCCGAACCAGCACACGGCGCTGCGCGAGGACGTGCAGGCCGACCGCGACACGCTGATCGCGCCGTCCCCGGGCACCATCACCCGCGCCGGCTTCGAGGGCAATATCGAAGTGTGCGTGCGCTACCTGGCGGCGTGGCTGGACGGCAACGGCTGCGTGCCGATCCATCACCTGATGGAGGACGCGGCCACCGCCGAGATCAGCCGCAGCCAGCTATGGCAGTGGCTGCACGTGGGCGGCCTGCACCTGGACGACGGCACCGCGATTGACTTCGCGCTGTTCGACGCCTGCATGCGCCAGTTGCCGGCGCGCCTGGGCGAACGTGCGCTGCTGCCCGGCGGCAATCGCCTGGACGACGCCATCGCGTTGCTGGACACGCTGACCCGCAGCGAGGACTTGGCCGAGTTCCTGACGTTGCCGGCTTACCAGATGATCGATTGATTGAACTGCGGGGATTCGGGATTGGGGATTCGCAACGGCGGATTCCGGTTTCGCCGATGCCGCTCCGTAAAACCGCCTCACCGTTTCATCGCCGTATCCATTCCGAGGAGAACGCAAGATGAGCACCACGTTGCAGACCGCCGAACAGATCCAGCACGCCTGGGACACCGATCCGCGCTGGGCCGGGATTGCCCGCAACTACACCGCCGCCGATGTGGTGCGCCTGCGCGGCACCGTGCACGTGGAGCATTCGCTGGCCCGGCTCGGCGCCGAGAAGTTGTGGAAGTACCTGCACGAAAAGGACTTCGTCAACGCGCTGGGCGCGCTGACCGGCAACCAGGCGATGCAGCAGGTCAAGGCCGGGCTCAACGCGATCTACCTGTCCGGCTGGCAGGTCGCCGCCGACGCCAACCTGGCCGGGCAGATGTACCCGGACCAGTCGCTGTACCCGGCCGATTCGGTGCCGGCGGTGGTCAAGCGCATCAACAACACGCTGTTGCGCGCCGACCAGCTGCACCATGCCGAGGGCAAGGACGAGATCGACTTCCTGCAGCCGATCGTGGCCGATGCCGAGGCCGGTTTCGGCGGCGTGCTCAACGCCTTCGAGCTGATGAAGGCGATGATCGAGGCCGGCGCGGCCGGCGTGCACTTCGAGGACCAGCTGGCCTCGGTGAAGAAGTGCGGGCACATGGGCGGCAAGGTGCTGGTGCCGACCCGCGAGGCGATCGAGAAGCTCAATGCCGCGCGCCTGGCCGCCGACGTGCTGGGCGTGCCGACGCTGCTGGTCGCGCGCACCGACGCCGAAGCCGCCGACCTGGTGACCAGCGACATCGACGCCAACGATCGCCCCTTCACCACCGGCGAGCGCACCGTCGAAGGCTTCTTCAAGACCAACAAGGGCCTGGACCAGGCGATCAGCCGCGGCCTGGCCTACGCCCCCTACGCCGACCTGATCTGGTGCGAGACCGGCAAGCCGGACCTGGAGTTCGCGCGCCGCTTCGCCGAGGCGATCCACGCCAAGTTCCCGGGCAAGCTGCTGGCCTACAACTGCTCGCCGAGCTTCAACTGGAAGAAGAACCTGGACGACGCGACCATCGCCACGTTCCAGAAGGAGATCGCCCGCTACGGCTACAAGTTCCAGTTCATCACACTGGCCGGCTTCCATGCGCTGAACTACTCGATGTTCAACCTGGCGCACGGCTATGCGCGCCGGCAGATGAGCGCCTTCGTCGAGTTGCAGGAAGCCGAGTTCGCCGCCGCCGATCGCGGCTTCACCGCGGTCAAGCACCAGCGCGAGGTCGGCACCGGCTACTTCGACGCGGTGACCCAGGCGATCCAGCAGGGCCAGTCTTCCACCACCGCACTGAAGGGCTCGACGGAAGAAGAGCAGTTCCACGGCGAAAAGGCCGCCTGACCTGCAGCCAGGCGTCCATTGCTTGCCGATCCCCATGGGAGGGGAGAGCCCGGGTTCGCCCGGGCTTTTTTTGCGTACGCGATGGCGCATGTGCCGACAGCAGTACGGTGTCTACGAGTTACGACAGGACTGGGTGCGGAAACGCCGTACCGGCGGGCCGCCAACGCCCGATTTCGGATCATTTCGCGGTCTCCGCGCATGCGAGATTGGCTGTGATCGCATCAGCGCCGATTCGTTCAGGTGCTATGCTTTGCGCAAGATGGCGGGCGACGCCAAGAGCAGTAGGGGGCTGGATGAGCTGCGACAGCGCCGCGTCCAATGCACGCGAGACAATTCCGACGGTTGCCGTGGTTGCCCCCAAGCCCAATGAGCTGGCGGTGCTGACCGCCGCGGAACTGCGCCTGTTCTCCGAGTTCGGCCGTTCGCGCACGGTGCGTGCCGGCGACGTGCTGTTCCGGCGCGGCGACGGCGGCAGCGCCATGTTCGTGATCAGCAGCGGCGTGATCGACCTGGATTTCGGCGAGGACCTGGTCGTCAAGCATCTCGGGCATGGCGAATTCTTCGGCGAACTCGGCCTGTTGATCGGCAGCCACATGCGCAGCGCCGACGCCATCGCCGCCAGCGACGGCGTGCTGGTGGAGCTGGACCACGACGACTTCCAGCGCCTGGTGGAGCGCGACCCCGGCCTGGTCGCCTACTTCCTGCGCCGCACCATCATGCGCGTGGTGATGAACGAACAGACCCTGATCCGCCAGCTGCGCCGCCGCAACCACGACCTGGAAGCGGCGCTGGATAACCTCTACGCCACCACCCATCAGCTCAGCCAGACCGAGGAGCTGGTGCGCACCGACGAACTGACCGGCCTGCACAACCGCCGCGGCCTGATCCTGCGCCTGCAGGAATGCCGCCGCGACGGCCGCTCGCCCGGTCCCGGCCTGCTGCTGATCGATTGCGACCGCTTCAAGCGCATCAACGACGAGCACGGCCATCTGGTCGGCGACCGCGTGCTGCAGAACGTCGCCAACATCCTGCGCTCCGTCGCCGGCCAGGACGACATCGCCTGCCGCCTCGGCGGCGACGAATTCTGCCTGCTGGTGTCCACCGGCAACGCGGACGATCTGCGCCGCATCGGCGAGTTCGTGATCGCCACCGTGCAGAACCTGCTCGGCGTGCCGCATCCGCTGCCGCACATCTGCCCGGTCAGCATCGGCATCAGCCGGGTCGATCCGCAATCCGACTGGAACGACTGGTACGCCAACGCCGACGCCGCGCTGTACGAGGCCAAGCGCCTCGGCGGCAACCGGTTGTATTGGCACGACCTCGCCTCCGGCTCGCGCTGAGCCCACCAAGCACCCTCGAGCTGCCCATGAACCACGCCCACCAGCCGCAGCCCGACGCCCCGCAGCTGCGGACGTTGCTGCTGACCGACCTGTGCGATTCGATGGCGCTGGTGGAGCGGCTGGGCGACGCCAACGCCGCCGAGCTGTTCAAGCTGCACGATCACCTGGTGCTGGAACTGCAGCAGCGCTGGCGCGGGCGCCTGATCGACCGTTCCGACGGCCTGCTGCTGCTGTTCGAACGGCCGATCGACGGCCTCGGTTTCGCCCTGGACTACAGCCGCGGCCTGCACGCGCTGGGCAAGCAGCGCAAACTGGAACTGAAGGTGCGCGCCGGCCTGCACGTCGGCGAGGTGCTGACCTGGCGCAACAGCGATGCCGCGGTGCAGGTCGGCGCCAAGCCGCTGGAAGTGGAGGGCCTGGCCAAGCCGACCGCGGCGCGGCTGATGACCCTGGCCCGCCCCGGGCAGATCCTGCTGTCGGCGGTGGCCGAGTCGCTGACCCACCGCGCCGCGCGCGAACTGGGCGAGCGCGGCGAGCGCCTGCTGTGGAAATCGCACGGCCGCTGGCGCTTCAAGGGCGTGCCGACGGCGCAGGAGATCTACGAAGTCGGCGAGATCGGCAACACCCCGCTGCGCGCGCCGAAGCCGACACCGAAGGCGTGGCGGGACATCCCGCTGTGGCGGCGGCCGGCGGCGCTGGTGGCGGAGGCGACGCTTACCCTGGGGGCGGTGGCCGCGCTGATGTTCTTCGGTCGCCCGGAGCCGGCCATCGCGTTCGCCGAGCGCGACTGGATCGTCGTCGGCGACCTGCGCAACCTCACCGGCAACGCGACGCTCGACGCCTCGCTCGACCAGGCGTTCCGGATCAGCTTGGAGCAATCGCGCTACGTCAACCTGCTCAGCGACCTCAAGGTGCGCGACACCCTGAGCCGGATGAAGCGTAGCCCCGACAGCAAGATCGATCGCGCGGTCGCCTCGGAGATCGCGCTGCGCGACGGAGCGCGCGCGGTGATCCTGCCGACCGTCGCCGAAGTGGGCGGTCGCATCCGCGTCACCGTCGAATTGGTCGACCCGGCGACGCAGGCGACCGTGCATACCGAGTCGCAGACCGGGCGTGGATTGGAGTCGGTGCTGGCGTCGGTGGACACGGTGAGCGGCCAGTTGCGGCATCAGCTCGGCGAAGCCATCCAGTCGGTCGAGCAGGCATCCAAGCCGTTGCCGCAGGTCACCACGTCCAATCTGGATGCGTTGCGTTCCTACGCATTGGGCATGGAGGCGACGGGGAAGGGCAACTGGAAGCAAGCGGAACAGAATTTCCGCGTGGCGATCGAGCTTGATCCGCAGTTCGCGCTGGCCTACCTTGGCATCGCCCGTGTGCTTGCAGCGACCTCGGACCGCGCTGCGGCGGTCCCGTATCTGCAGAAGGCACAGGAATACGCATCGCGCCTGCCGGCGCGCGACCGGCTCTACCTTTCGGCATGGGCGGACGAACTCCAGGACAGTCCGGCCGCGCTGGGCGGATGGCAGCAGTTGGTGCATCTGTATCCCGACAGCTTCGCCGGACACGGCAATGCTTTCTGGCATCTGTTCCAGGCGAATCGGTTCGCCGAAGCATTGCCGCATGCTGTCGCCGCCGATACCTCGCAAGATCCGTATCGGTCGATCGCCACCGACGATATCGGCCGCATCTATCTCGTGCAGGGGAAACTGGAAAAGGCCAAGGCCCAGTTCACCCAGATCGCGCTGCAGGACAAGAGCGGTCCTGGCCGGCGTCTGGCCAACGTGCTTGCGCTGCAGGGCGACTATGCCGAGGCCGAGGCGCGGCTGCGTGCAATTCCCAAGAGCGGCTATGCGAACGACGACATGGTGCCGCGTCTGGACCTGATCGCGCTGAAGGTGGACCAAGGCAAATGGGACGAGGTCGCCACCGAGCTCAGCGACGCGATCAAGGCTGGTCGTTCGGCCAACGACTTCACCCAGGCCCAGTTCGGCTTTGTGCAGTTCTCGGTCCAGGCATTGACGGTGCCGTCCGGCAAGGTGCTGCCGCGGCTGCGGCAATGGCAGAACGCTCAGCTGCAGCGTCAGGAGCGGGCGGTTCCGGGCGAGCCGTATGCGGCCGATCGCGCCGCGCTCATTCTTGCCGCCGCTTATCTGGCGCAGCGCCTTGGCGACGACACGTTGTCGGCGCGTGCGCTGAAGGCTGCCGGCCCGTGGGCGCAAGCGTCGGCGGATCCGGCACTAGGGAAGTTGCTGCGGGTCGTACAGGCGGGTCAGCACCGCTTGCGCGGCGAGTACGCGCAAGCGCTCGCCTTGCTGGCGCCGCGCGACGACGACCTGCTGCAGTCGCGGGTGGCGCTGTATCTCACCTTGCAGGCCGCCGGGGAGCATCGCCAGGCGCTGGCGCAGGCGGACTGGATCGGCGCGCACCGAGGCCTCGCCTATGGCGAGGCCTCGGTGTCGCAGTCGTTGCAGACCTTGAATGTCGCCGATACGCGCATGGCCGCTCGCTGGGCGGCGCAAGCCCTTTCGGATCTGGACAGGGTCCCGGATGCGCGGCGACGAATCGAAGCGCTGTTCGCCGTGTGGCCCAGCGCCGCGATGCCGGCTTACTTGAGAGAGACGGTCGAGGCGACCTTGCCGGCTTCGAAAGCAAAAATGACATGATGGTTGCCGTCCACCGTCAGGTGGCTGACCAGTTCCTTGCGCGCCTTGGCGATTTCTTCCTTCGGCGCCAGTTCCTGGCAGGTCATGCAGTAGAACGGCGCGCCCTGCTTGGGCGGCGCCGGATCGGCGGCCAGTGCCTGGTCTGCCGGCGTGTAACCCAGGCTGGCCAGGGCGGCGACCGGATTTTCCTGGAAGCTGGTGCGGAAGGCGTCGTCGGTGCTCAGCAGCTCCAGCAAGCGGTCGGCGATGTCGGCAGGCAACGGATCGTGGCGCGGGGTATTCATGGCAGTGTCATCTCGCAGGGAGGGGGGTGTTCGGTGCGACGCGTAAGGCGCAACCACTATATCTATCGGCATAATCGCCTACCAGTTGAATAGGTTTTCCGTATGCGCGTGCGCCGCTGTTTCCATCTGTTCCTCGAGCCGCGCGAGGTCAGTCGCTTCGATATGGTCTCGCTGTTGGCCGGCGGCAACGGCCTCAAACGCGAACGCCAATGGGTGGCGCTGGCGCCGCATCTGGAGCAGGAAGTCGAGGTCGATGCGCTGGAGCGTGAACTGCTCGGCGCTCTCAGTGCGGGCGATTGGACCGACGCGCAGGCATTGCCGCCGGATTGCGCCGTCGCCAGCACGCGCCTGATCGAGGTCGGCCTGCTGCTGCGCGACGACGACACGGCGCGCGCCGGCTTCGCCGAGCGCGACGCGGCCATGCGCGAAACCTACTGGTGGGGACCGGCCGCACTGGCGCACCGGTTCGGGCGTTGGCAAGGCAGCGACAGTGTCGTGGCGATGGAGGCCAATGGGCTGACCACGGCCGCCGGTCTGTGCGAGAAGCTCGGCCCGCCGCCTGCGGAAGTGGGCGAGCGCGTAGCGGCCGCCATGCGCCTACCGTTGCCGCGCGAGCAGGAGGACGACTTCGATGCGCTGCTCGCGCGGCGTGCCACCTGCCGTAATTTCGATACCGCGCGGCCGTTGCCGCTGGCGGCCTTCGCGCAGCTGATGCAGCGCGTGTTTGCGGCACGCGCCAGAGTCGAGGCCGACGGTGTCGCCGCGTTTCTGAAAAAGAACGCCCCCTCCGGCGGCGGCTTGCACGCCACCGAGGCCTACCTGATCGTGCAGCATGTCGACGGTCTTGCGCCGGGCTTGTATCACTACCATCCGGTCGAGCACGCCCTGGAACCGTTGCCGGCCCCGGACGTCGCGCTGGATGCGTTGGCACGGACCGCGGTGGCTGGCCAGCACTGGTTCGCCGATGCGCCGGTGCTGGTGGTGATGGCCCCGCGTTACGCGCGCATGTACTGGAAATACCGTCATCATCCCAAGGCCTATCGGGCCTTGCTGCTGGATATCGGGCACCTGTCGCAGTTGCTCTACCTGTGCGCGACGCAGGCGCAGTGGGGCGCGTTCGTGACCTCGGCGATCAACGAGGTGGATATCGAGCAGGCATTCGGCATGGACCCGTTGCGCGAAGGGCCGCTGGTGGTCTGCGGCTTCGGCTGGCGGGCGCCGGCGTTGACCACCGCGGAGTTCGATCCGGCCGGCGTGGTATGGCAGGCCAGCGTCGCCGGATCGCCCTGACGAGCGCGCGCGGGGTGGCATGAGGCGCTTCAGTCAGTGCCAGCGAGCATGGCCGCCGCATTGGTGCAGCGCTCCTGCAGTTGCGGGCGTTGCCGTCCGCCGCTGTGGTTGCCTGTGTTCAGTGCGCCTGGCTGTGCGCCGTTGCGGTTGCGGCCACAGCCGCTGCGTCGGGGGCAGCCGGCTTGGCGGGCTTGTCGCTATGTTCTAGCAGTTCCAGACGCTTGCCGCCGGGCAGCCGATAGTCCAACTGCTGCTCCAGCGCATCCAGCGCGGCGACCTGCACGCAGAGCGCGTCGGCCCTGGCTTCCAGCGCCTTGCCACGCGCGTCCATGCGCCGCTCCAGGTCCTTCTCCATCGCGTCGGTGCGTTTCTCGATGGCGTCGGCGCGCCCGGTGAACACCGCGAACATCACCCCGCGGGTCAGCGCGCCGGCCATCTCCTCGGCGGCGGCGCTGACGTCGGCTTCGAACGCCTTGTCGAACGGCTCCTTCTGCCATTGGCCTTTGCCGAGGGTGCGGTCAACGTGGGCGAGGGCGGCGTCGCGGTGCCGCTCGAGCTTGCGCGCCTTGCTGCTGCTGCCGGTGATGGCCTCGACCACGCCACCGAAGGCGTCGAAGGTGATGCCGACCACCTCGCGGGCGATGCCGGCCACTTCGGGCATCAGCGCCTGGGCGCCCTGTTCCATCTGCCGCAAGCGCTGGGCGTCGGCGCTGCTGAGCGGCTGCGCGACGCCGTCCACTTGCAGGCGGCTGTCATGCAGGAACACGGTCTTCGGCGTGCCGGCGCTGCGCGTCAGGGCGACGCCGGTCCGGTCGACGATGACGTCGTAAGGCGTGGAAAAGCCGCATTGCTGCGAGGAGAACTGCGGGCCGGCGCTGGCGCTGGCGGCGGCACCCAGCAGGGAGAGCGTACACACGGAAAGCAGCAGGCGCATGGCGGCGGTTCCTTTGACGATGACGGCAGCATCGGTGCTGAGCCGTGCCGTGTCGTCTGCGGGAAGTCAGGGTGCGGGAAGTCATGCCTGCACCGCGGCGCCGGCAAGCCCGTGCGGATCTAGCTCGGACACTCAGGCATCGCCCAGTGCTGGAGAAGGGGGCCTTGCGGGCCGGCGACGGGATCGCTGGGCGGGAACGGCAGCTGGGCGATGCGCCGGATCGTTTCGGCGCTGGGCGCCTGCCGGCAGATGTCCCAGTCCTGCCCGGCGGGATAGGCGCCGACCACCACGAAGTCGCCGCTGGAGGCGATGCAGCGATGGCCGGTGCCGGCCGGCAGCAGCAAGGCGTCGCCGGCCGCCAGCGTGGTTTCGGGACCGCCTGGGCCGCCGATGACCAGCCGCGCGCTGCCGCTTGCCACGCCAAGCACCTCGTGGGCAGTGGAATGGTAGTGGTGGTAATCGTAGATGCCATCGCGCCATTGCGGCGGCCAGCCGTGGGCGGCGAAGCGGCGTTCGAAGCCGGCGGCATCGCCCCCGCGTCCGGCTTGGCGGTACAGCAGGACCGGCAGGAACGGATGGTTGGGCACCCAATCGTGCGGCGGCAGCAGCCAGTGTTCCAGGTGCATCGGCGCGTCCTCGCGGCATGGTGTGGCGGGCAGCGGGCGGCCGCCGTTGCGGATCATGCTAGCCAGGCCGCGTGGTCGCGGCGTCATGGCGCGATGCGGCGACATCGTCGCGGTGCACGTGCGCATGCAGCGTTCGACACGGCAATCCCAACGCCATCCGCCGGCTTGCGACACGGCAGCCCAGGCGATATCGCCAGGACTGCCACTGCTTGCCTCAATGCAACGGTGCCGGACCTGCGTCGGCACGATGGTGCGTGCCCAGGTCCTCGACCATGGCGGCGCTGGCGGCGTTCAGTCCCACCACCTGCACCTGCGCACCATGGCGGCGGAATTTCAGCACCACCTTGTCCAGCGCGCCGATGGCGCTGATGTCCCACAGGTGCGCCTGCGTCAGGTCGAGGGTGACCCGCGCCGGCGCGTGCGCATAGTCGAACGCGGCGGCGAAGCTGCCGGCCGAGGCGAAGAACAGCTGGCCGCCGATGCGGTAGGTGTGGCCGCCATCGGCGTCTTCGGTCCTGGCGATGTCCAGCATGCGCCCGACCTTGCGCGCGAAGAACAGCGCCGACAGCAGCACGCCGGTCAGCACGCCGCGCGCCAGGTCGTGGGTGGCCACGGTCACCACCACGGTGGCGAGCATGACCAGGCTGGAGCTCTTCGGATGCGTGCGCAGCTGCGCCAGCGAGCGCCAGCTGAAGGTGCCGATCGAGACCATGATCATCACCGCCACCAGCGCCGCCATCGGGATCTGCCGCACCCACGCGCCGGCGAACACCACCAGCATCAGCAGCACGCTGCCGGCGACCAGCGCCGACAGGCGGCCGCGGCCGCCGGATTTCACGTTGATCACCGACTGCCCGATCATCGCGCAGCCGGCCATGCCGCCGATCAGCCCGCTGGCGATGTTGGCCGCGCCCTGGCCGATGCATTCGCGGTTCTTGCCGCTGGGGGTGTCGGTCATGTCGTCGACGATCTGCGCGGTCATCATCGATTCGAGCAGGCCGACGACCGCCATCGTCGCCGACACCGGGAATACGATCTTCAGCGTCTCCAGCGTCCATGGCACGTCCGGCAGCAGGAACGTCGGCAGGCTGTCGGGCAACTGACCCTTGTCGCCGACGGTGGGCACGGCGATGCCGAAGTACAGCGCCATGCCGGTCAGCAACACGATCGCCACCAGCGGCGGCGGCAGCGCGAGCGTACGCGTCCAGCGATGGCCGAGCAGCAGCGCCGCGGCACCGATCGCCGCCACGGCATACAGCGCACGCGCATCGAGGCTGCCGGCGGTCAATGCGGCGCCCAGCAACAGCAGCCACAGGCCGAGTCCGGCAAAGGTGCGTCGCGACAGCCACGGCAGGCCGTAGATCACCAGCAGGCCCAGCGCCACCAACGGGTATACCAGTGCGGGCACGCCGATCAGTTCCGGCAGCTGCGCCATGAAGATCAGGATCGCCAAGGCATTGACGAAACCGGTGATCACCGAGCGCGACACGAAGCGCATCAGCGCGCCGAGCTTGAGCAGGCCGGCGCCGATCTGCAGCACGCCGGTCAGCAGCGTCGCCGCCAGCAGGTACTGCAGGCCGTGGTCCTTGACCAGGCCGACCATCAGCAGCGCCATCGCGCCGGTGGCGGCGGAGATCATGCCCGGCCGGCCGCCGACGAAGGCGATCACCACGCAGATGCAGAACGAGGCATACAGCCCGACCTTGGGATCGACCCCGGCGATGATGGAGAAGGCGATGGCTTCGGGGATCAGCGCCAGCGCCACGACCAGGCCGGCGAGCACGTCGCCACGGATGTTGCCGCACCATTGCTGGCGCAGCGGGGGATTGAGATTCACGAGAAAACGCTCCTGGCGCCGCGCCCGTCGCGGGGCGGCGCTACACGAAATGGAAAGCCAGAACACACCGGGCGTCCCGCAAGGGGACAGCGTGGAAAGCGCAGCGCGGGTGTCAGGGTGGCGTCATGTCGTGGCGTGGGGAGCGGAAGAGCACGCGGCGATGCGTTGCGTGCCGCGCCAGTATAGAACAGTCGCGCCTGTGCCGGCCTTGCGCTGCTTCCCACTTGCGCGTGCTGCGGTGGATGCAGCGCTGCATGTGCAGGCATGCGAGCACGGGGTGAGAAGCGGGCTGACGTCCGATACGGCCGTTCACAGCCGCTGGCATGCCGGCCTGGGTCGCGCGGCGGAACGCGCCGTCCCATTGCCGGAGACGCCACGGCTCACAATCTCCTCACTATTTGCGCGCAGAATGTGGCAACAGGATTGCGCGACGTGGAGCGCCGGCGAATGAACGATTTACGCATCGACCATGTCGACGCTGCCTTGTCCGCGCTGGACCAGGCCGATCCGCAACGCAAGGCGGCGTTGTGGCAGTGGGCGTATCTGGAGATGTTGCACGAGACCCTGAGCGCGATGCATCAGCTGTCGCACCGGGTCGGCGTGGCCGAGCTGGTCGCCGATGCCTGGCTGGCGCCGGTGGACGTGATCGCGCTGGAGCATTCGTTCCTGGACCGAGCCACGCTGGCCGATCCGCGCGTGCAGGCCTTCGCGTTGGCGTTGGCTGAAGCGTCCTCGCGCCAGTCGCGCGCCGAGCTGTGGCGCAGCGGCTACGCCAGCGCGGTGCAGGCCACGCTGCAGGGCATGCAGGCGCTGGCCGGCAAGCACCGGATCGATGCGCAGGTCGCTGCGCCCTTGTCGTCCGCCTGAGCGCCACCTCGACGCATTCGTGCGGCGTGGATAGCGTCGCTGGTGACGCGTCGGTAGCGTGCGCTCGCAGCAGGCGACGTCGGCAGTTGCATCTTCGACATCCAGCGACCTGCTAACGCGCTCGGCACGCAGCGTTCACCATGGCGCAACGCCGTTGCCGACAGCCTTGGGAACATGGTCAGCTCCCACCGCCATTCCGCATCGCAGGCGACGGCCACGCATCGGGCGCCGCGGGCGAACGACGTTCCTGCCGATGCCCCGGGCATCTCGGAAGCCGGCGCCTGGTGGCGGCAATTGCGTGCCGCCGTGCCGCGCTGGTTGCTCGTCGCGGTGGCACTGCTGGCGCTGGGCTTGCTGCTGTACTGGTACGCCCGTGCTTGACCTCCTGTCCTCCTCGCGTGGAGAGCCGCGCATGGCGCCATCTGCCGCACACGACCATGTCCGTCGCTGCAGCGTGCGCCTGCATCCGCCCGGCGGGCACGAGGTCGCCACGCACGCCTGGATCGCCGCCGAAGTGGCGCGGCTGATGCGCCTGCCGTTGCAGGACGCCAGTGCGGCGCAGAGCGGTTTCTACGTGCCGGACGACACCCTGACCGTCGCGCAGGCGCAGCAGCTGGGCGTGCGTGCGGCGACCGACCTGCTCGGTGGCGTGGTCCCGCATGCGTTCGTCGCCACCAAGGCGATCAGCCATCCGCTGGTCGATCCCGGCGCGGCCGCGCCGCAGGGCTGGGCACATGCGCTCGGCGGCGCGCTGGCCGAGGCGACGGTGCCGGGCTACACCGCGTTCGCTGCGGACGATGCGCGCGTGGCGTATGCGCGCCTGTGCGGCGGCGGCCAGGTGCGGTTGAAGCTGCCCAGCGGCATCGGCGGGCAGGGCCAACTGCTGCTGCACGACGCGCACGTGCTGGAGACGGCATTGGCCGCGGTGGCGGCGAAGGACCTGGCGCAGCAGGGCGTGGTGCTGGAGCGGCAACTGGACCGCTCGACGACCTTCAGCGTCGGCGAAGTCGACTGCGCCGGCATGACCATCGCCTATTACGGCACGCAATCGGTCACCGACGACGCTGCCGGCCGCGAGACCTACGGCGGCTCGCAACTGTTCGTGATCCGCGGCACCCTGGACGCGCTGCTCGAACGCACGTTGCCGCCGCAGCAGCGCGAGGCGGTGCTGAAGGCGCGCCACTACGATCGCTGCATCGCCCAGGCCTATCCCGGTTTCTATGCATCGCGCCGCAACTACGACGTGATCGACGGCATCGCCGAGGATGGCACGCGCCTGTGCGGCGTGCTCGAGCAATCCTGGCGCGTCGGCGGCGCCACGCCGGCGGAACTGGCCGCGGTCGATGCCTTCCAGCGCGATCCGGCGTTGCAAGCGGTGATCGCGGCCACGGTCGAACGCTACGGCGTGCCGGCGCTGCCCGCGGATGCCGAGGTCTACTACATGGGCGAGGATCCGCGCGTGGGGCGCCTGACCAAATACCGTTATGTGAGCGCTGCGGACTGACGATGGAAACCAAGCTCTCCAGCATCGATATCGCGGTGGACGGCGACGCCTTGAGCGGCACCCTGTTGACGCCGACCAACGGCATGCCCGGCGTGCTGTTCGTGCATGGCTGGGGCGGCAACCAGCACCACAACCTGGTGCGCGCACGCGAAGCGGTCGGCCTGGGCTGCGTATGCCTGACCTTCGACCTGCGCGGCCACGAAGGCCTGGCGTCGATGCGCGAGACGGTGACGCGCGCGCAGAACCTGGACGACATCAAGGCGGCCTACGACCGGCTGGTGGATTCGCCGCAGGTGGATCCGGAGTCGATCGCGGTGGTGGGTTTGAGCTATGGCGGCTATCTCGCCTCGCTGCTGACCCTGGAGCGGCCGGTGGAGTGGCTGGCGCTGCGTTCGCCGGCGCTGTACAAGGACGCGCATTGGGACGGCCCGAAGGTGGCGTTGAACCGCGATCCGGATTTGATGTCGTATCGGCACCGCGCCATCGCGCCGGACGACAACATCGCGCTGGCCGCGTGCCAGCGCTTCCGCGGCGACGTCTTGCTGGTCGAGGCCGAGCAGGACGTGATCGTGCCGGGGCAGGTGCTGAAGAACTACGCCGCCGCGTTCTCCAATGCGCGTTCGCTGACCTCGCGGGTGATCAAGGGCGCCGACCACGCGCTGACCCGCAAGGAACATCAGCTCGAATACACCCGCTATCTGGTCGACTGGCTCACCGAGATGGTGGTCGGGCGCCGCGTGGCGCTGGCCAAGAACGTGGTCGAACGGCGCAAGCAGCAACTCAAGAGCACCCAAGGCGATGCGGCGACATCGCCCGGACAGGGCTCGAAGGAGTTCCAGGGCCGCATCGAGGCCAAGGAACGCACCTCCGACGCCACGCCGTCGCGGTGAAGCGCTGGCGCGGCGGCGCCGCGGCGGATGCGCGCGACGAAGCGGTCGCGCTGCAGTCTGCAACGCGATCCCAGTCCGGCGCGCTCGCCGCTGCCGTCAGTGGCTGCGCCCGGATTGCTCCAGATGGTGCCAGGCGTGGCGGACCAGCCAGCGCGCCTCGTCCCACGGCACCGACAGCGACGGCGCCAGGTGGTGATAGGACTCTTGCAGCACGCGGTACAGCTGCGCTTCGGTGGCGCGCGGATAGGCCAGATAGACGTCGTAGCCCATCTTCAGCAGCGAGGCATAGTCGGAGAAACCATGGTGGCCGAGGCGGCCATTGGCATGCGCATGCCGCCAGTAGGCCATTTCGGCATCCAGATCGACGGCGCGACGAGCGTAGGCAGGACGAGCGGAAGCGGTCTGCATGGGTAGGACTCCTCTCGAAGCTACCCCCCTGTCGCTCCGATCCTAGCGGATCGGTGCCGCGATTTGCGCGTGCAGCACGATATCGCGCGCGAATCGCTGAACCGCTAAGCGAGATGAGCGGACAGATGCGCTGTAAGCGTTTGCAACGCAATGCTGGATAGCGCGCCGGTTGCGAGGGCGCATGACACGCCGTCGTCGTGCCCGGCGAGGATGCGTCATGCGACGGGGCGCCAAGCACGCGTCACACGCCTTGTCATGCGGCACATGCCGATCGCCGTGGAGGCGACGGCACGATCACCGATCCAGGGCTGGCAGCGCCGCGGCTTCAGTCCCAGTCCGGCGCGATACCGGCTGGGTTCGCCAGCCGTTCGCCGCGATCCAGCGTGGCGATCTGCGCCATGTCCGCGTCCTCCAGGCGCAGCGACTGCGCGAGCAGATTGCTGGCCAGGTTCTCGCGCTTGGTCGAGGACGGGATCACCGCATAGCCCTGCTGCAGCGCCCAGGCCAACGCCACCTGCGCCGGCGTGGCGGCATGGCGTGCGGCGATCGCGGCGATCACCGGATCCTGCAGCACCTTGCCGTAGGCCAGGGTCATGTACGAGGTGACGTGGATGCCCTGTTGCTGCAGGTAGCCGATCAGCTTGCGGTTCTGCAGATAGGGATGCACTTCGATCTGCTGGGTGGCGATCGCCTCGGCGCCGAGGATCGCGATCGCCTGCTCGGTCAGCGCGATGGTGAAGTTGGAGAGGCCGATCTGCCGGGTGAGGCCCTGCCGCTTGGCGTCGGCCAGGGCGTGCAGAGACTCGGCCATCGGCACCGCATCGCGCGGCGAGGGCCAGTGCACCAGGGTCAGGTCCACGTACTCGCTGCGCAGCTTGTCCAGGCTCTGGCGCAGGCTCGGCAGCAGCTTGTCGGCGGACAGGTTGTCGGTCCACACCTTGGTGGTGACGAACAGGTCCGCGCGCGGCACGCCGGAGGCGGCGATGGCCTGGCCGACCTCGGCTTCGTTGCCGTAGATCTGCGCGGTGTCGACGGCGCGGTAGCCGAGTTCGAGTGCGTTGCGAACCGAGTCGACGACGACCTGGTCCTTGAGCCGGAACGTACCCAGGCCGAAAGCGGGAATGCGCATGCAGTGACTCCTTGCGAGGAAGATGGGAAAGAGCGTTGGATTTCAGTATGCGAGCGGTACAGTTGCGGTAGCGTCGGCGCGCATCGCACCGGGTTGGCCGAACGCTGCGGTGGCGCCGAGGGGCGCTCACAGGCATGCAGGGCCAAAAGACGGAAGCGGGAGCATGACGGCATCCCGTAGGAGAAAGCAGGTTCACAGTGTGGACCTGTCCCTGGCCCGGAAAAACCCGCCGCCAGACCAATCACTTTTGCGTTCTGGTCAATAATCGGCTTCCGATTCCGCCATCCGCCTTGCCATGAAGACGACGCTGGAGGTGCGGCAACCGATCCATGCCGTGTACTACCGCAACACCGCGTTCTCGGCGCGCATCGCCTCGTTTCTCGATCCCCTGGCGGAGGCCATGGGGCCTACGCCGTTCGCGGCGTAGCGGCTAACCGCTGCCTGAGCTGAGTAGGTGCATGCGCAGCCGGCGGCCGGCCAGATCGCCAACGACGCGGCATGCCGCAGCGGCCGTCCGGTCGTGGCAAGACCATTGACCGGCGCCGCCAAAAGTAGTTGTATGAAGCAACGAAATTGCCGGAGCCGGCCATGCCAGCGGTGGATCCCGTCGTCGTCGAACAGATCCGCGCCGCCTCGCGGCAGCTGGTGCGCGAACTCGGCTTCCTGCAGGACACCCTCGCCGCGACCGATTATCCGCCGTCGGCGGTGCATGCGTTGCTGGAGATCGACGCGCGCGACGCGGTCGGCGCGTCGCAGCTGGCCGACTGCCTGCAGCTGGAAAAATCCAGCGTCAGCCGCATGCTGCGCAAGCTGATCGCGGCGGGCGAACTGCGCGAGCGCACCAGCGCCGAAGACGGCCGCGCCAAGCAATTGCGGCTCTCCGCGCGCGGCCGGCGCACGGTGCAGGGCATCCACGCTTTCGCGCGCGCGCAGGTGGAGGCCGCATTGGCGCCGCTGCCGGCGCAGGCGCAGGCGGACATCGGCCACGGGCTGGCGGTCTATGCGGCCGCGTTGCAGGCCCTGCGCAATGGCGCCGCGCCGCCAGCGCCGGAAGCGGTGCGCATCGACGGTGGCTACCGGCCCGGTGCGATCGGCCGCATCGCAGAAATGCACGCCACCTTCTATGCGCGGCATGCCGGCTTCGGGCAGTTCTTCGAAGCCAAAGTCGCGGCGGGCGTCGCCGAATTCGCCGCGCGCCTGGAGCGGCCCGGCAACGGCCTGTGGCTGGCGATGCAGGCGCAGCGCATCGTGGGCGCGATCGCCATCGACGGCCAGGACCTGGGCAACGGCGAGGCGCATCTGCGCTGGTTCGTGGTGGACAACGGCCTGCGCGGCAGCGGCATCGGCCGGCAGTTGCTGCAGCAGGCGTTGCAGTTCTGCGACGCGCAGGGTTTCGCCGCCACCCGGCTGTGGACCTTCGCCGGCCTGGACGCGGCGCGGCGGCTGTACGAGGCGCACGGTTTCGCGTTGCTGCAGCAGTGCGAAGGCGACCAATGGGGGGCGAGCGTGATCGAACAGGTGTTCGTGCGGCCGCGGCCTGCGGTCGCGGCACCGGCGCAATCGTGCAGGCGGCAGGACGGCTAGCGGCCGCCATCCGCACCCACGCCAGGCATGCGCGCCGCGTATCGCCTCGTTGCCGGGCCATCTGCTTGTCGCACTGGTGCCGAGCGTTCGTTGCGCAGCGGTTCGCCTGCGCGGCACATAGCGATTCGGCGACTCGACCGGCCGGCAAGCGGGACGCTGGACACGCGCCAAATAATGTAACTATTATGGTTACATGAAAAGAAACACGCAGCTGTCCGACGTGCTGCACGTGCTGGTGCACCTGGCGCAGCACGGCGAACCGATGACATCCGAACAGATGGCCGCCTGCCTGCAGAGTCATGCGGTGGTGGTGCGGCGCCTGTTGGCGCGGCTGCGCGAGGCGCACCTTGTCGCGTCCACCCGCGGCCACGGCGGCGGCTGGCAGCTGGCGCGCGCGCCGGAGGCGATCAGCCTGTACGACGTCTATGTCGCGCTGGGCGAGCCGCTGCTGCTCGGCCACGGCGTGCGCGGCCCGCATCCGGATTGCGCGATCGAGCGCGCGGTCAACGCTGCGCTGGACGACGGCTATCGCCAGGCGCAGGCGGCACTGGCCGCGCAGCTGCAGGCATTGACGCTGCGCAAGTTGGCCCGGCGCGTGCAACGCATATCCAGGCAGGAGCAGACCGATGCAGCATGATGCCGTGATCGTCGGCGGCAGTTTCGCCGGCCTGTCTGCCGCAATGATGCTGGCGCGCGGGCATCGCAAAGTCTTGGTGGTCGATGCCGGACTGCCGCGCAACCGGTACGCCGCGCACTCACATGGCCTGCTGGCGCTGGACGGCATGCCGGGCGGCACGGTGCTGGCGCAGGCCAAGGGGCAGCTGCTGGCCTATCCGACCGTCGAATGGTGGGACGGGCAGGTCGAAGAGGCGACCGCGTTGCCCGGTGGCTGGGACGTGGCGCTGGCCGACGGCAGGCGGATACGCGCGCGCGGCATGGTGCTGGCGACCGGCGTCGTCGACCAGTTGCCGGACCTGCCGGGCGTGATCGAGCGTTGGGGGCACAGCGTCATGCACTGCCCTTATTGCCACGGCTACGAGCTGGGCCGGCAAGCGCGTATCGGCGTGCTCGGCAACGGCACCACGGCATCGGCGGAGCAGGCGCTGATGCTGGCCGACTGGGGGCGGGTCACGCTGTTCGCGCAAGGCATGCCGCTGGACGACGCGGAGTTGATGGCCAAGCTGGCCAAGCGCGGTGTGCAGGTGGAAACGCGGCGGGCGCTCGCGCTGGAGGGCAATGGCAAGGCGATCGACGGCATGCGCGTGGACGATGGCGCGCGGGTGGAGATCCAGGCGCTGTTCGTGGCCGCGCCGACGCAGATGGCCAGCCCGTTGGCCGAGCGCCTGGGCTGCGTGTTCGACGACGGCCCGTCCGGCCCGTATCTGCGCGTGGACGAGCGCAAGCAGACCAGTGTGCCGCGGGTCTACGCGGCCGGCGACGCAGCGCGCATGTTCGGCAATGCGACCCTGGCCTCGGCCGACGGCGTGCTCGCCGGCGTCGGCCTGCACCATGCGCTGATCGCCGAAGACAGCCAGCCGGATCCCGCGAGCGGCGCATAAAAAAGGCCGTCCGCGAACGGACGGCCTGCTACCGGCGACATGCCGCCCCGCTTGCGGGGCGACAGCCTCAGCCCTTCACGCACAGCACCTGACGCAAGGTGTGCACCACTTCCACCAGGTCGCTTTGCGCGGCCATCACCGCATCGATCGACTTGTACGCCGCCGGCGATTCGTCGATCACCGCCGCATCCTTGCGGCACTCCACGTGCGCGGTGGCCTCGCGGTGCTGGGCCAGGGTGATCTGCTGGCGCGCGGCGGTACGGCTCATTACCCGGCCGGCGCCGTGGCTGCAGCTGTGGAAGCTGTCGCCATTGCCCAGCCCGCGCACGATGAAACTCTTCGCGCCCATGCTGCCGGGAATGATGCCCAGCTCGCCGGCACGCGCGCTGACCGCGCCCTTGCGGGTGACCAGCAGTTCCTCGCCTGCGTGCGTCTCCTTCTGCACGTAGTTGTGGTGGCAGTTCACCGCCAGCTTCTCCAACTGGAACTTCGGCAGGCGGTGATGCATCTCCGCCAGCACCCGCGCCATCATCGCCTCGCGGTTCTCGCGCGCGTAGTCCTGCGCCCAGGACACCGCTTCCACGTAGTCGTCGAACAACGGCTCACCTTCAATGAAGAACGCCAGGTCCTTGTCCGGCAGGTGGAAGCCGAGCACGCGGTGCGCCAGCTGCTCGCGCGCCTGCTCGATGAAGTAGCTGCCGATCAGGTTGCCGGTGCCGCGCGAGCCGCTGTGCAGCATCACCCACACCGCATCGCTCTCGTCCAGGCACACTTCGATGAAGTGGTTGCCGCCGCCGAGCGTGCCGATCTGGCAATCCAGCTTGTCGGTGCGGATCCGGCGGTGCCTGGCCTTGATCGTGTCCAGGCGCGCGACCAGCCCCGACTGCGCGATGCGCGTGGCGATGCTGTCGGGCAGCTTGCGGTGTTCCCCGCCGCGGCCGTTGCCGACCGGCACGCTGCGTTCGATGCTGGAACGCAGTTGCGCCAGGCTGTCGGGCAGATCGGCCGCGCGCAGCGTGGTCCGCACCGCGGCCATGCCGCAGCCGATGTCCACGCCGACCGCGGCCGGGATGATCGCCCCGCGGGTCGGAATTACCGAGCCCACGGTCGCGCCCTTGCCCAGGTGCACGTCGGGCATCACCGCCACCCACGGCCCCACGAACGGGATCGCGGCGATGTTGCGCAACTGCTCGTGGGCCTGCGCTTCCAGCGGCACGCCGCGCACCCAGCCCTTGATCGGCGTGGCGCTGCCTTCGGCGTGCAGCAATTCGTAGTTCTGGATACTCATCGTCTTCATTCCTTCGAGGCCATGCGCGGCGCGTCCCTGCGCTGCGCATGGCGGTCCTACTTCATCGTCACCAGCTGCTTCAGCACGCCATCCAGGCCGCCGAACACGGTGAGCTTGTCGATCTTCTCGGTGACCTTCTCCAGCGCCTCCAGCTCCTTCAGCCGCATCAGCACCGGGTTGTCCTCGATCAGCTTGGCGGTGTTGAGCAGCGAACGCGTGGCGTTGGCCTCCTCGCGCCGGCGGATCACGTTGGCCTGCGCCGACTTCTCCGCCTGCACCACCGCGTTGAGGATGTCCTTCATCTCGCCGGGCAGGATCACGTCCTTGACCCCGACCCCCAGCACCTCGATGCCGAAGCCGGCCACCTGCTCGCGCACGTAGCCGAAGATGTCCGCATCCAGCGACGCCTTGTCGCCCAGCAGTTCGTCCAGCGTCTTCGCCGACACCGCACGGCGCAAGCCGTACTGCAGCTCGCGGTACAACTGGTCGCCGTACTTGGCCACCCGCGTCCGCGCGGCGACCGGGTCGGCGACGCGCATGCTCGCGGCCAGGTTGACGCGCAGGCTGACCTTGTCGCGGGTCAACAGCTCCTGCCCGGACACCTCCACCGACTGGATACGCAGCTCGATCACTTCCGCGACGATGTTCTTGCGGAAGTTCCAGAACGCGTAGTGCCCCGGCGCCAGGGTCTGCTGCAGGCGCCCATCGACGAACACCAGTCCCGCCGACTCGGCCGGAACGTCCAGCGCCACCGCGAAACGCGACAGCAGGCCGAGCTGGCGCAGGCGCTGGGCGACATCCGCCGGCACCGCCAGGCTCTCGCCCAGCGGCTGGCGCATCACCTCCACCGCGATCAGCCCGCGCCAGTACAGCCGGCGCGTGCCGGGCGCCAGCACGTCTTCGAGCTTGCCCTGCTTGAACACCAGGCCGACTTCGTCGCTGCCCAGGTCGGCCAGCACGAAGACCTCGTGCAGCTGTGCGCCCAGGCGCGCGATCAACGCGTCGGCATCGGTGCCGGCGTAGTCCGGCACGGCGATATTGCAGGTCTTCACGTCGATCCGCCGCGACGGATCGAACAGACGGTAGACGCCGGGCGCGAGCACGCGCTCGAAACGCCGGTTGCGATACATCAGGCCGCGCTCGCTATCGCCGATCACGACCCGCTTGGTCCAGAACATGGCACGTTCTCCTTGTGTGGCTCTGGTGATCCGGTCCTGTGGATGAAATCGCCGCGCCGGACCGACGAGCGCGAGGACGCCACGTTGCGAGCGCCATGGGCGCCGCAACGCTGCAAGAGAAGTGCAAGTGCGCGCACGACGTCGCCACGGCGGCCAGCGGGCGCTGTCGGTGCGGAGGCCGGCGCATGTCGTCGGCATCGCGCTGCATTGCGATGCGACCGTCGGCGCAGGCGCGCACGTCCAGGGCGGCGTGGCGGCGGCAGCGGCGCTGCGGTGCATGCGTTACGCAGCGCCGGTGGCGATGCGTGCGGCGTGTCCCGCGCGGCGCGACTTGCTGGGCTTGCGCCCGGTATTGCACATGACGTGACAGGTCATGGTTCTCGGAGCGGGAATCGAACCCGCAACCCTCGGATTGAGTTTCCGATGCTCTACCCAATTGAGCTATCCAAAAGGTGACGTGCCGGAGTCGAACCGGCGACACGTGGACGCGCCACTGCTCTACCTCTGAGCTAACGTCTGGTGGAAACTGCACGTCCCGGCTGCAGGCATACGCGACGGCAGTGCCGTGCGCACCGGACGGGAATGGCATCCCGTACCGCTAGCGACCATTAAGTGCAGTTTCCCATTGCCGCCTCTTTCGAAACGGCAATTCCTGCGTCGATTCCATTCCCGCCGCCCGCGTCCGGCACCTGGACGCAGCGCTTGCGCGCCTCGCGAGCGAAACTTCCCTGTTTCCGGGCATTCCATGCCCGGGTGCCTGGGATGTTGGATCGACAAAAACAAACACATGGCATGCGAACGCGCAAAGCAAAACGCCCCCGGCATGGTGTCCGAGGGCGTTCGCGTTCCTCGGAGATCGATGCAACCGATCTCCGCAACGGGCGATCAGTCGATCAGGTGGCGCGATCCAGCCGCAGCGCGGCATCGCGCTGCGCACGCAGGACCGCTGCGCGCGTTTCGCGCTGCAGGCCGGGCAGATGTGCGGTGAAGGGGCGGAAGGTCATGATCGTCGGAGTCGTCGTTGCCGAACGTGTCGGCTGATGGGCGCGCACATTACCTGCGTTGTTTTCGTTGCGCAAGGGGTTTATCGAATTATTTTTGTCTCTCTCGCCAATGCCTCGATCGCTGCGCCGCGCGTCAGCAGTCCTCGGCAGATTCGCAATCCTCGAAGAGGCGTTTCCAATTCTGGTGTTTTGGTTACTGTGGCCGGCTCCGCAAAGCGAAAAAAATCATCGGGAAATGGCCGCATTTTCTCCGGGCGATGCCCGACCTGGCGCAATGCGCACTGCTAGGCTCGCGGTGCGTCCTTCAGCGGCCAATCACTTACTTTCCGGTTACTGGATGGCGCCAGCGATCAAGCCCCTTCCCCCGACGGAGTCATCAAAATGAAAATTCGCCTGCATGCGTCTCTGCTCGCATTGCTGCTCGCGTTCCCCGCTGCTTCTGCATTCGCGCAAACCGCGGTCACCGCCAATTCCAACCACCAGCAGCTGCTGCAGGGCTCGGATTGGCGCACCGAGGCGAACAAGCGCCTGGTCTACGACTTCTGGCGCATCGTGTTCGAAGCCGGGCACACCGAGTACGCGCCGATGTACATGGCCAAGGACTATATCCAGCACAATCCGACCGTGGCCAACGGCCGCGACGCATTCCTGCAGTTCCTGACCGCGTTCGTCAAACCGCAGCCGATCAAGCCGCGCGTGCAGCTGCCGCTGGTGGCGATCCTCGCCGAGGGCAACTACGTGACCCTGGTATCGGTGCGCACGTTGCCCGATCCCAAGGACGCGACCAAGACCTATACGACCACCTGGTTCGACATGTTCCGCATCCAGAACGGCAAGATCCAGGAGCATTGGGATCCGGCGACCAAGTGAGATAGGCCAGGATCCGGGACATCGCGGCGATGCGTCGCTGCGGCACGCACGAGGTGTGTTGTCGCAGCGACGCGGTGCGTGTGGTCGTGATGCCGTCGTCGCACGGATTTCCTTGTTGTCCGGCGCCGACACAGGGTGGCGAATTGGATGTCGGTGTGGGCCGCACGTGCAGTCGGTCGCGCATGCGCCTCAAGAGTTCTGTGCCGGCTTGCGGTAGCGAACACCCGGCGGTGCGCGCTTGGAGCATGCTGGCAAGGCGCTAGGGAGCTAGACTCCGGTAGCGGCCATCGGTCGCGCGCCCTTCCCAGCCGACCCCGCCGCCATGCCCTTCCTCGAACTTCCGACGCATCGCCTGCATTACCGCATCGACGGCAGCGAAGGCCGCCCATGGCTGACCTTCTGCAATTCGCTCGGCACCGACCTGCACATGTGGGACGCGCAGATCGACGCGCTGGCACCGTACTACCGGGTGCTGCGCTACGACCGCCGCGGCCACGGCGCCTCGAGCGCCGCGCCTGGACCGTATCGGATCGAGGCGCTGGCCGGCGACGTACTGGCGTTGCTCGATGCGCTGGCGGTCGAGCGCACCCATTTCTGCGGCCTGTCGATCGGCGGGCTGACCGGGCAATGGCTGGGCGTTCACGCCGGCGCGCGCCTGCACACGCTCACCGTGTGCGCGACCGCGGCCAGGATCGGCACCGAGGATGGCTGGCAGGCGCGCATCGCGCAGGTGCAGGCCGACGGACTGGCGTCGCTGCTCGCCGGCACCCGCGAGCGCTGGTTCACCCCGGCCTTCGCCGAGATGCAGCCGGCAACGGTCGAGGCGATCCTGGCGAGCTTCCTGAGCACCGATGCGCAGGCCTATGCGGCCTGCTGCGAGGCGCTGGCCAGCGCCGATTTCCGCGAGGTCCTGGGCGAGATCGCCACGCCGCTGCTGGCGCTGGCCGGACACGACGATCCGGTCTGTCCGCCGGCCGATCTGCAGGCGATCGCCGCGCAGGCGGCGCGCGGCAGCTTCGCCCAGGTGCATGGCCGGCACCTGTGCAATGTGGAATCGCCGCACGCCTTCAACGACGCGCTGCTGCGCTTCCTGTTGCAATAGACGCGGTCAGGGCTGCACAGACAAGCGCCGCGCGATCCCGACCGCGCAGCGCAGGCTGTCCCATCCCCAATCCCTAATCCCGGCTTTCATCCAGCTGCACAACCAGCTTGCCGAAATTGCCGCCGCCGAGCATGTCGATGAAGGCCTGCGGCGCGTTCTCCAGCCCCTGCACGACATGCTCGCGGTAGCGCACGCGGCCGTCGGCCAGCCACGCGCCCATCTCGCGCAGGAACTCGGGATAGAGCTTGACGAAATCGCCGACGATGAAGCCGCGCAAGGTCAGCCGCTGGCGCAGCACCTGGTTCATCAGTGCCGGCAGGCGGTCCGGTCCCGGCGGCAGTTCACCTCGCTTGTTGTAGGTGGCGATGGTGCCGCACACCGGCACCCGCGCGAAATCGTTGAGCAGCGGCAACACCGCATCGAACACATGGCCGCCGACGTTCTCGAAGTACACGTCGATGCCGTCTGGCGCGGCGGCGCGCAGTTGCTCGGCGAAGTCCGCAGCGCGATGGTCCAGCGCCACGTCCAGGCCCAATTCCTCGCGCAGGTAGCGGCATTTCTCGGCGCCACCGGCGATGGCGATCACCTTCGCGCCGCGCAACCTGGCGATCTGCGCCACGCTGGCGCCGACCGGGCCGGTGGCGGCGGCGACCGCCACGGTCTCGCCGCTCTGCGGCTTGCCGATCTCGTGCAGGCCGGCGTACGCAGTGAAGCCAGGCATGCCGTAGACGCCGAGGGCGGTGCTCGGCGGCAACGGCGATTGCGGATCGAGCTTGCGCCGCAGGCCGGCGCCGTCGGCCACCAGATGCGTCTGCCAGCCGCCGCTCTGCACCAGCACCAGATCGCCGGGCTTGAAGTCGGGGTGGTGCGATTCCAGCACCTCGGCGACGGTGCTGCCGACCATCACCTCGCCCAGTTGCACCGGCGGCGCGTACGAGGGTCCATCGCTCATGCGCCCACGCATGTACGGATCCAGCGACAACCAGCGGTTGCGCAGCAGCACCTGGCCGGGACCGGGTGCTGCCAGCGGCGCCTGTTCGATGCGGAAATTCTCCGTGGTCGGCGCACCTTGCGGGCGCGAGGCGAGGACCACGCGGGTGGTGTGGGAAGCGGTGCTCATACGGTTTCCTTGCTTGCGGTATCCAGTTGCGCGATATCGTCGGCCGACAGCGCCAGGCGCGCGGCGGCCAACAACTGCTGCAGCTGCTCGATGCTGGTGGCGCTGGCGATCGGCGCGGCGATGCCGGGGCGCGCGATCAGCCACGCCAAGGCGACCTGGGTCGGCGTGGCCGAGTGCTTGCCGGCGATGTCGTCGAGCGCGGCGAGGATGCGCAGGCCGCGCGCGTTGAGGTAACGCGCGATCACGCTGTCGCCGCGCGCCTGGCTCTTCGCCGCATCGGCGGGACTGCGGTACTTGCCGCTGAGGAAACCGCGGGCCAGCGCGTAGTAGCAGATCGTGCCCAGGCCTTGTTCGCGCACCAGCGGTTCCAGGCCGGCCTCGTAGCCGGCGCGGTCGTACAGGTTGTATTCGGGCTGCAGCGTCTCGTAGCGTGGCAACCCGTATTGCGCCGACACCTTCAGCGCTTCGGCCAGGCGTTCGGCGCTGTAGTTGGAGGCGCCGATCGCGCGCACCTTGCCTTGCTCGATCAGCCGCCCGAACGCGGCCAGCGAGGCTTCCAGCGGCACCGACTCGTCGTCCTCGTGCGCCTGGTACAGATCGATCACGTCGGTCTGCAGGCGCTGCAGCGATTCGTCCACCGCCGCGGCGATGTTGTCCGCGGCCAGACCCGGGCGTTCGGCCCACTTGCCGACCTTGGTCGCGATCAACACCTTGTCGCGCTTGCCGCTGCGCTTGAGCCATTGACCGATGATGGTTTCCGACTCGCCGCCGCGGTTGCCGGGCACCCAGGCCGCGTACGCATCGGCGGTGTCGATCAGGTTGAAGCCCGCTTCGACGAAGGCGTCGAGCAAGGCGAATGAGGTCTTGGCGTCGGCACTCCAGCCGAACACATTGCCGCCGAAGGCGAGCGGCGCCGCGTGCAGGCCGGAACGGCCGAGTTCGCGCGTGTGCAGCATGGGGAACGCTCCGCTGTGGGGAAGGGCGACAGGATAGTCGTCCAAGGTTTCGGTATCGGGGCGATGGTCGCGAAAACAGCGTTCCGTTTGCGTGATCCGCGCTAACGCGAAGACAACATTCGGGCGTGCGCGCATGCGTGCTAGGCTCGCGTCACACCGACAACGGACGTACGCCATGAGCCTTCGCACCACGCTTGCCTGCGCTTGTACCCTTGCCATTGCCGCGACGCTGGCGATCCCGGCCGCACAGGCGATCAAGCCTGCCGACAGCGCCAGCCTGCCCGCTCCCGATGCGGCCTTGCAGAAGGCCATCGACGGCAGCTGGCGCGACCGCGTCTACGTCGAGCGCGACGCCTATCGCCACCCGGGGCAGACCCTGGCGTTTTTCGGCATCAAGCCGACCCAGACGGTGATCGAGATCACCCCGGGCGGCGGCTGGTATTCGGAAATCCTGGCGCCGTACCTGCGCGAGCGCGGCCAGTACATCGCCGCGGTGGTCGATCCGACGGCGGTGCCGGAAGGGCGCGGCCGCGAGTATCAGCAGAAGGCGCGCGCGACGCTGGAGCAGAAGTTCGCTGCCGCGCCGGCGCAGTACGACCACGCCAAGCTGGTGGCGTATTCGCCGACCGCGCCGGTCTTGGGTCCGGCGGGCTCGGCCGATCTGGTGCTGACCTTCCGCAACGTGCACAACTGGCGCATGTCCGGCCAGGCCGAGGGCATGTTCAAGGGCTTCTACCAGGTGCTCAAGCCCGGCGGCGTGCTCGGCGTGGTCGAGCACCGGGCCAAGGCCGATGTGCCGGCCGACGATAAGAGCGGCTACGTCGGACAGGCGCAGGTGATCGCGATGGCCGAGGCGGCCGGCTTCAAGCTGGCCGGCAAGAGCGAGGTCAACGCCAACCCGCGCGACACCAAGGATTATCCGGGCGGCGTGTGGACGCTGCCGCCGAGCAATAGCCACGATGCCGCCGACGACGCCAAGTACAAGGCGATAGGCGAGAGCGACCGGATGACGCTGAAGTTCGTCAAGCGCTGAAAGCGGCCGGCGCGGGCAGCGGGAAAAGGAAACCGGCGTGGGAGAATTGCCCGCGTCGCGCGCGACGCCGATGCTCGCCAATCCCTAATCCCCACTCTCCAATCCCCGCTTCCATGCTGATCGCGTTCAACAAGCCGTTCAATGTGCTGTGCCAGTTCACCGATCGCAGCGAACCGCCGCGACGCACGCTGGCCGGGTTCGGCCTGCCCGCCGACGTGTATGCGGCGGGGCGGCTGGACTACGACAGCGAAGGTCTGCTGCTGCTTACCGACGACGGCGCGCTGGCGCACCGCTACACCGACCCGGGCCACAAGCAACCGAAGACGTACTGGGTGCAGGTGGAAGGCGTGCCGCAGCCCGAACAACTGCAGCGCCTGCGCGATGGCGTGGTATTGAACGACGGACCGACCGCGCCCGCCCAGGCCGGCGTGCTGGAGACGGCGCCGGACCTGTGGCCGCGCGATCCGCCGGTGCGCTTCCGCAAGACGGTGCCCGATGCCTGGCTGCAGATCGTGCTGCGCGAGGGGCGCAACCGCCAAGTGCGGCGCATGACGGCCGCGGTCGGCTTGCCGACCCTGCGCCTGGTCCGCGCGGCGATCGGCACGCATCGGCTGGAGGGGTTGGCGCCGGGCGCGTGGCGGGCGCTGTAAGCCGTCTGGGCAACGGTCTCTGTAGGAGCGGCTTCAGCCGCGACAGACTCTATCGGTAAAGCGTCGCGGCTGAAGCCGCTCCTACAGGAACGGGGCCGGGTGGTCGCGAATCTTGGATTGAGACGCGGGCGTGCCGCGTGGCGTATCCGCAGGCGCTCGACGATCGCCGTCGCGGCGGCCTCGTCGCCGCGCGCAGATCGCTTGGGCGCCACGTCGTCCGCTGCCTGTAAACGGAAACAGCGGCCGGATGCATCCGGCCGCTGTTTCGATGGCGCTGCCGTCGTCGCTGTCGCGGCGACGCTGCTGCAATGCTTATTCTTCGGTAGCGTCCTGCGCGGCCGCGGCACGGCGCGAGGGGCGCGCCGCCGAACGACGGGCACCGGCGTTGCCGCGCTTGCTGGCTTCGATGCGCTGCGAATCGCCTTCGATCGGCGCGTTGTTGTCGCGCTGGCGCTTGCGGTAGATCGCATACCCGAGCAGGCCCACGCCCACCGCCGCGGCGGCGATCGCGATGACCGGATTGCGGCGCACCGCCGTCCGCGCGACCTTGGTGCCGGTCTTCACCGCACCCAGCGCCGCACCGGTCTTCAGCGCGCCCATGGCGGCGCCGGACTGCAGCCACTTGTTGGCCTGCGGCCCGATGTGACGGAGGCTGTCGCCGGCATGGCTGGCGAGATCCAGCGCGCGGTCGGTGATGATGGTCAGCTTGCTCATGGGGGCGTCCTTACTGGCAGGAATAAGGGCTGCAGTGTCCCTTGGGCGCCGTATACATGGCGTTAGCGCGCTGGTGTGGAATCGTCTGGCGGCTGAACGCGCAGGGCGGTTCGGGTGCGGCGGTCGGTGCGCTTGCGGTCGCCAGCTGGGGATTTCTCGATGGGACGGCGCTGGGCGATATTGCCGCGGGCCAGGCCGGTCGGCGAACCGTTTGTGCCGGGGCTATCGCTTTCGCCATCCATCACGGCTAGCGGCGGGTGAGGCGGTGCTCGCCCGCCTCCGTATCTTGGCGTGCTTGCATCGGACCTTGGCGGAAGCGCGGCAGGCAGGCGGAGCGTCATTACGCCGCTGTCGCCGCCTCGAATGGCCGCAACCTGCAGCGCGGCAGCCGGGCGGCTTCGCCGAGCAGACGGCGGAGGGCGTCGAACGCCTGCTGGCGCTCAACACCACCGCGCTGACGCGGCTGGCGATCGCTCCGCTTCGGCCAAGGCGCGATCGTCAACATCGGCTCGATGGCCTGCCGTCGGCTCAGGTGCCACGCGGCTTTGCGCGATGGCTGGCGGTGGCGGTCCACGGGTCGTCCGGCCAAGGGTGGCGGGGATAGCGGCCCTTCATTTCCTTCTTCACTTCCGGATAGGTGCTGGACCAGAAGTTGCGCAGGTCCTGGGTCACCTGCAGCGGACGCCCACCGGGCGAGAGCAGGTGCAGCAGCAGCGCCACGCGGCCGTCGGCGACGCGCGGGGTGTCGGCCAGGCCGAACAGTTCCTGCAGCTTCACCGCCAGCACCGGCGGTTGCGGTTGGCCGGCGTGGTCGAGCGCGTAGTCGATGCGCCGCTCCATGCCCGAGGGCACGGTGATCCGCGTCGGCGCGTGGCGATCGACGGCCTGCCGCCGGTCCCACGGCAGCAGCGACTTCAGCGCCTCGCCGAGGTCGTCTTCGCCCAGTGCGTCGAGCCGGGTCTTGCCGGCGAAGGCCGGGCGCAGCCAGCCGTCCAGGCCTTCCAGCAATGCCGCGTCGCCGAGATCGGGCAAGCCCAGCTCCGGCATCCAGGTGCGCAGTGCGACCACGCGCGCGCGCCACTGGCTCAGCGGCTCGCTCCACGGCAGCGCCTGCAGGCCGAGTTCGCGCACCGCCTCGGTCAGCGCCGCCGCCGCGTGCGCCGGATCGACGCGGCCGGCGGGGCGGCTGTCGAGCACGATGCGGTCGAAGCGGGTTTCGCGCAGCGCGCTCAGCGCGCGCCGCTCGGCGTCCCAGCGCACCACGTCCTGCTGCACGAAGCGCTGCGGAAAGTCCGCGCGCAGCCGCGCCTCGTCCACCGGCGCGGCGCGCAGCAGCAGCGCGTCCTTGGCTTCGTAGCGCAGTTCGGTGGCGACCAGCCATGGCTCGCCGCGCAGATCGCTGTGCTCGAACAGGCGTGCGCTGCGGCCGTTGGCCAGCAGGTAGCGCAGCGGATCGGCCGGATGCCGGGTGGCGATGCGGTCGGGGAAGGCGTGGGCCAGCAGGTCGCCGAGTTCGTGCGCTTCCACGCTGTCCGGCGCCGCGGCGTCGCTGCGCAGGCGCCGCCGCCATTGCTTGGCGGCCGCATCGATCGCGGCCAGGCCGCCGCGGTTGGCGTCGTGCGGGGCGCGGCCGCGGCGGAACCCGGCCAGTGCGCGCCAGCGCGCCGCCAGCGCATCGCCGCCCTGGCGCAACGGGTCGCGCGCCTCGACCAGCGCGGCCAGGTCGCAGGCCAGCGCCTGCGCCCGCGCATCCGGCGCGGCCAGCAGCATCGCCGCCAGCCGCGGGTGGGTGCCCAGCGCGAGCATGCGCCGGCCGCTGGCGGTGATCGCATGGTTCTCGCTCAAGGCGCCGAGCCGCTGCAGCAGTTCGCGCGCGGCGGCCAGCGCGCCGGCCGGCGGCGGATCGACGAAGCGCAAGGCGTCGCTGCCCCAGGCCGCGAGTTCCAGCGCCAGCCCGGCCAGTTCCACCTGCAGCATTTCCGCGCGGCGCTGCGCCTCCAGGCGCTGCGACTGCGGCCACAGCCGGTAGGCCCAACCGGAGGCGACACGACCGGCGCGACCGGCGCGCTGGTCGGCCGAGGCCTGGGCGATGGCGGTGACGTCCAGCCGCGAGAAACCGCTGTTGGGATCGTAGTGCGGCTCGCGCGCCAGGCCGGCATCGATCACCACGCGCACGCCGGGCAGGGTCACCGAAGATTCGGCCACGTTGGTCGCCAGCACCACGCGGCGGTGGCCGTGCGGATCGGGCTGCAGCACCTTGGCCTGCTGCTCGACCGGCAGCTCGCCATGCAACGGCAAGACATCGACGCCACCGCTCCCTTCTCCCATCGGGAGAAGGTGGCGCGCAGCGCCGGATGAGGGTACGGCCGAGGCGGTGCCTGATGCGGGCACCCCTAACCCCACCCCGGCCGCTTCCAGCGCCGCCTGCACCCGCGCGATCTCGCGCTGCCCTGGCAGGAACACCAGCACGTCGCCGGGATGCTGCTGCAGCGCGTGCTCGATGGCGCGGCGGGTCTGCGCTTCCAGCGCCTCCTCGCGCCGCGCCGGGAAATGCGCGATCTCCACCGGATAGCTGCGGCCGGCACTGGACAGCCGCGGCGCGTCCAGGAACTGCGCGAGGCGTTCGCCGTCCAGCGTCGCCGACATCACCACGATGCGCAGGTCCTCGCGCACCTGCGCCTGCACGTCCAGCGCCAGCGCCAGGCCCAGGTCGGCGGCCAGGTGGCGTTCGTGGAATTCGTCGAACAGCAGCGCGCCGACGCCGTCGAGCATCGGGTCGTCCTGGATCATCCGGGTCAGGATGCCCTCGGTGACCACCTCGATGCGGGTGCGCGCGGATACCTTGTTCTCGAAGCGGATGCGGTAGCCCACGGTCTCGCCGGGCGTCTCGCCACGCTGCCGCGCCATGAACGTGGCGGCGCTGCGCGCGGCGACCCGGCGCGGCTCCAACATCACGATGCGGCGGCCCTGCAGCCACGCCGCGTCCAGCAGCGCCGGCGGCACCTGGGTGGTCTTGCCGGCGCCGGGCGGGGCTTCCAGCACCAGCCGCGGATGCGCGGCGAGGCTGTCGCGGATCTGCGGCAGCAGCGGATCGATCGGAAAAACGGGAGAGGCCATCGGCCAAGGATACGGATCGGCTGCGCCGCTGTAGAGCGCATCCATCTCGCCGATAGCGCCGGCCCCGTACAATCTCCCGCTTTCCTGCCCGGCTTCCTCGGCATCTCCGCATGACTCTGATCGATATCGGCGCCAACCTCACCCACGACTCCTTCGATCGCGACCGCGACGCGGTGCTGCAGCGCGCCCGCGACGCCGGCGTCGCGCAGTTGGTGGTCACCGGCGCCAGCCGCGAGCACTCGCCGCTGGCGCTGCAGCTGGCGCAGCAGCATCCCGGTTTCCTCTACGCCACTGCGGGCGTGCATCCGCATCATGCGCTCGAGTACACCGCCGAGTGCGACGCCGAACTGCGCGCGCTGCATGCGCATGCCGAGGTGGTGGCGGTGGGCGAGTGCGGGCTGGACTACTTCCGCGACCTCGCGCCGCGCCCGGCGCAGCATCGCGCCTTCGAGCGCCAGCTGCAGCTGGCCGCCGACACCGGCAAGCCGCTGTTCCTGCACCAGCGCGACGCGCATGCGGACTTCCTGGCGCTGATGCGCCAATTCGACGGCAAGCTCGGCCCGGCGGTGGTGCATTGCTTCACCGGCACCCGCGAGGAGCTGTTCGACTATCTGGACCGCGACTGGCACATCGGCATCACCGGCTGGCTGTGCGACGAGCGCCGCGGCGCGCACCTGCGCGAGTTGGTCAAGAACATCCCGGCATCGCGGCTGATGATCGAGACCGACGCGCCCTACCTGCTGCCGCGCACGCTCAAGCCGCTGCCGAAGGACCGGCGCAACGAGCCGGCGTTCCTGGCGCACATCGTCGAGGAACTGGCGCGCGACCGCGGCGAGGACGTGGCGACGACCGCGGCGGCGACCACTGCGACCGCGCGTGGGTTCTTCCGCTTGCCGGATGTCGCGTGAGCGGCGTCCGCCGCGCGGCTGTGGCTATCGCTATTGTGCGTGGCGATGCGCGCTTGTCCTGTGCCGGCCGCAGTAGTCGATCGCGGTCGTTTGCGCTGCGAGATCTTGTAGGAGCGGCTTCAGCCGCGACCGGCATTACCGGGAACCCCTGTCGCGGCTGAAGCCGCTCCTACAGGATTGATGGCCTGCCGGTTTTCCGCGGCACGGACGCTCGCTATTCGACCTGCGCGTCCTCGCGCTTGGCCTCGGCCATCGCTTCCGGCTCCAGTTCCTCGGCGCTGCGGTTGAGCTTGACGAACACGCCCCAGGCGATCAACAGCAGCGCCGCGCACAGACCGACCGCGGTGGCGTAGGGCAGCTTGGCCGGGTCGTCGTGCATCAGTTCGAAGATCGACACCAGCGTCTCGATCGCCAGGGCGATGACGATGACCACGAAGAACCGCGACAGGTAGCGGCGCACCCGCGTCGGGCCACTGACCTTGACGTCGCGCTGCACTTCTTCCTCGAAGATGGTCTGGCCCAGTTCCAGCGTCACCAGCGCCACGGTGAGCAGGCCGATCGCCTCCAGCACCACGTTGAAGCGGTCGCGGATCACCAGGTCGCCGCCGGGGGTGAGGCCGTGCCACAGCTCCAGCACCGCCATCGCCACCAGGCCGGCGGCGCACAGCAGGAACAGCAGGATGATGACGAAATGGCCGCCGCGGAATAGCTTTTCCATGAACTTCATCGCCGTTCGCCGTGGTCAGGTCGGCGAGCATAGGCGCGGCGGGCGTCAGCGGCGCGCGAAGGCGTGTGCAGAGGGGGGCGGTGGCAAGCGGCGAATGTCCCGATGCGGGGAATGCGTTCCCGTACGTTATCCGCTGCCGCCATCACAGCAACTATTGGGACGTGCGCCGTGAGCTGACTGGCCCGATGCTGCACAAGAGGTGGGGCGCTGCGTTCGTCTGCCGGAGACACTGTGGGAGGGACTTCAGTCCCGACGCTTGCCGGCCGGCCAATCGCATGGTCCCGCTTGTGGCCGCTGAAGCCGCTCCCACAAAGCGCATTGCGCCTCGCCACGGTGTGCCCGATCCAACATCAGGGAGATTGCGCGCGCGAGGCTGCTGCGGCGGCGCTTCAGCGAATCGCACTGCCGCTGAAGGCGTCGCCACGCTGGTCCGCTTCTATCGTTCCGCCAGCCCCGCCTGGTAGGCCTGCAGGTGGCAGTAAGCGGCCATCAGCCATGGCGCGGCGTGGCCGGCAGCGCGGGCGCGTGCCAGCATGTCGCCGACGATGTGCTGCGCTTCCACCTGCTGCCCGGCTTCCAGGTCGCGCAGCATCGACGCTTTCATCGACGAGCCGGGTTGGGTCAGTAGCTGCAGCGCGTTGGCCTGCGCCGCTTCCGGTACCGCGTCGCCCACGGCAGCGGCGACCGCCGTGCATTCGGCATACAGCCCACGCAGCAGCGCCACGCCGTCGTCGCTGGCGACGATGCGGCCGGTCGGCGCGCGCATCAGGCAGGTGGCCGCGGCCAGCGCGGTCAGGAAGGTGTACTTGATCCACTGTTCCTGCGCGATCCGCGGCGTGGCGACATGGTCGATGCCGGCCTGCGTGCAGGCGGCAGCCAGGTCGCGCACACGTGCGCTGTCGGCGCCGCGCCCGTCGCGCTCGCCGAAGGTCAGCGAGGCCGGCTTGCCCAGGTGCTGGATGCTGCCGTCCGCGTCCAGCGTGGCGCTGATGAAGCACAGCCCGCCGAGCACGCGTTCGGCCCCGAAGCGCGTTTCCAGCACCGAGTAGTGGCGCAGGCCGTTGAGGATCGGCAGCAACGCGGTGTCGCGGCTCATCGCCGGCGCCAGCGCGTCCAGCGCGCTGTCCAGGTCGTAGGCCTTGCAACTGAGGATCGCCAGGTCGAACGGCTGCGCGGCGGCCGTTGCCGGCAACATGTCGGCGGTCAGCGTGGCCACCGCGATGTCGGCATCGCCGCGCGTGCTGCGGATGCGCAAGCCGTCGCGCTGCAGGCGCTCGGCCCGCGCCGGGCGGACCAGGAAGGTGACGTCGGCGCCGGCCTGGGCCAGGCGTCCGCCGAAGTAGCCGCCGGTCGCGCCGGCGCCGAGGATCAGGATGCGCATGCACCGATGGTAGCAGCGACGCCGGCCTGGTTCAGCGCGGCGGGTCGCGCGCCTGCGGCGTGCGCAAGTCGTCCGGCGGCGCGAAGGTCTTGGCGGGCACGGGCTCGTCGCTGACCGCGTCCACGCGCAGGCTGCGTTCGTCGCGGCGGCTGCCATGCGGCCGCGATAGCCGAGCAGCAGGCCGCTGCTGTCCAACCACAGGGTGCCGTCGGGTCCTCGCGTGGCGGATGGATGGCGCCAGCCGGCGGCGAGGCGGCCGGCGATGCATTCGCCGGGGACCGGCGCCGATCCGTGCAAGGGATCCTTGGGGGCGTGCAAGTAGAGGTGGTACAAGTAGAGCCCGCTGGCGTCGCGCGGAAAGGACCTGCCCGCGACGAGCCAGGCGTGCAGGTTTCCGCTACCGATGCGGCGTCCAAGCGGACTCTGTTGACAGGTCTTAGCGCTTGACCAGTTCGACCCTGCGGTTTTGCGCCTTGCCAGCTTCGTTTGCGTTGTCGGCCACCGGGTCGGCGTCGCCAAAACCGGCAGACGTCAATCTGGCCGCATCGATGCCCTGGGCCGCAATGGCGGAGGCGACGGCCTTGGCGCGGCCGTCCGACAGCGTCTTGTTGTGCGCCGGGTCGCCGGTGTTGTCGGTGTAGCCATTCACGGCCAACTTCAGCGAGGCATCCTGCTTGAGCAGCTGCACGACCTGCTCGATCTGCGGCTGCGAGTCCGGCAGGATGTCGGTCTTGTCGGTGGCGAAGTTGACGTGCAATGCCACCTTGCCGGTCTTGTCGATCTGCGCCTTCAGTTCGCTGGCCGGCAGCACGCTGGCGGTGATTTCCAGCGGCTTGGTTTCAGCGATGAGCAGCCCGCCGCCGAACTGGTAGCTGCACAGGTGGATCCAGATGTCGCGATCGGCGCGGTGCACGACGAACACCTGTGTGGGATTGTTCCAGACATCGCCCAGGCCGCTGTTGTACTTGACCGCGAAGTCGCGCGGCCATTCCTTGATCTTCTGACCTGCCTGTTCCGGAATCTTGCCGTCGAAGATCTTCTTGCCGCCCAGCGACGCGACCACCGCTTCGATATTGCGTTCCAGCTCCACGTCCGAGAAGGTCTTGCCCTGCGCGGCATCGATGTGCGCCGACCAGACCTTGCCCTCCACGGTTTCCAGGCGATCGCCTGTCCAGAACGGCACCTGGTCGAAATCGGCGAGATCCGGCGTGCTTCCGGTGACATAGCCGTTGGGAAGCGCGATATACGGGAACGCGCCCAGCGGTACGCTCGACACCGGCAGGCTGGACGCATCGAAGCCCTTGGCGGTTGTTTCCTGCTGAGGTTGCGACGCCTGCGGACTGCCGTCCGCGGCCGCGGACGCGGCGGCATGCTCGTCGCCTTGCGCGGTGTGCTCCTGCTTCTTGCAGGCGCCAAGACCCAGGGTAATCGCTACGACCAACGTCGCCGCTACTGCCTTCTTCACAGAGGTACTCCTTTGCCGGGGGACGAAAAAACAGTGTAGCCGCGAACCCGGCCGATCTTCCTGCGCCACGATGAACACCGACCAATCGGCGACGCGAAATGGCGCGCGGCGCAGGCGGCCAGCGCGCGTGACTAGTGGGCCGGCTCGGGGGGCTCGAACAGCGCATCGGGTTGCGGGCGGTATTCCACGCGCTGGATGTCCCATTGCTGCTGCTGTTGCAGACCGGTCTTGCCGCGATACGCAAGCACCAGGCCGGTGTCGCGATCCAGCCACATCGTTCCCTGGCGGGTCATGCCGGGGCCGCTCGCATTGGACAGCCGGTATCGCCACTGCACCGCCGGCCGACCGGCATGGACGCCGGTGTCGACACGTTGGCAGTCGGCGAACATGCCCAGGCCGGCGCACGGCTGTTCCGGGTCGAAGCGCAGCGGCCAGCGCATGCCGGGCACCGGCATGCCATCGCCCTGCTGTCCCACGATCCACCCGATGCTCGCGTCCTTGGTCAGGATCAGCGCGTACGGCGTACCGCTGGCGTCCTTGAACTGCACGCGCAGCGCATCGTCGCGGAAATACAGCGTCACCGGCTGCGGCGCGTCTTTGGGGCGGATCCGGCTCAGCCCGCTCAGTTGGTTGGTCGTCACCTCGGCCACGCCGGAGAACGCAAGCGCTTCGGCGCGCGCGCTTTCCGCAAGCGCGGGAGAGATCGCGAGCGCACATGCCAGCAGCGAACGCCAACGCATCACTTGTCCAGGTTGCCCTGTTTATAGATCGGCGATTGCATGCGCACGATCGCGTAGCTCTCGATGGGCAGGCGATTGGTCAGCGGTTGCAGCGGCGAGGATTCGAACGTGCCTGGCTTCAGATACTGCGATCGCCCGCCCAGTACCCAGCCCACGAACGGCACCACAAGCGGTGCGTCGTAGACGACCTTGATCTTGAGGATGTTGGCGTCCTGGACATTCACGCCGCTGCTGCCGATAGCGGTACTGCGATAGGCCAGTGTGTCGTTGGGCAGCGCGTACCTGCCGTCGTACTGGCGTTCCCGGAAGTTGCTCCACGCGGCGCGGGTCGGATTGATAACCGTGATGTGGCCGTGCATCTTCAAGGTTAGTTCCTTCTTGGCTCTCAACCGCGCCTCTGCCAGCCCAGCCAGGTCTTTGTCAGTGGCGAATAGCGGCATCATGCCTTTCTCAAAGGCTGTCCGCATTTCTCCTGGGTCCACGCCGCTCACCGCGCCGGCCCGCGCGGTCATCAGCGCGGCGTAATCGAGCGTCGATTTCATCCGGTACAGCAGCACCGCCTGGATGACGGCCAGCAACAGGAACAGCAGGACCGGGGTGATGATCACCAGTTCCACCATGGATTGGCCGCGCATCGAGCGCCGGCTGCGAAACTCCCGCACGCGTGTCTTCATGACCATGCTCCAGTGTCGGGGGGGGGGGGGGGGGGGGGGGGGGGGGCGGCGCCCCCCCCCCGCCACTGTTCGCCCTGCTGCGGTTGCAGCCGGTCCAGCGCGCCGCCATGGAATTCGATGGTGGCCACGGCGCGCCGGCAGGCCGCGGCCCGGTACGGCCTGACGTTCTCGCGCCATTCCAGGACGACATCGTCGCGCGCAAGGAACACCAGGTCCAACGGGTAGGCCATGCCGATGGTATGCACGCTGGCGCATGGCCGGATCAACAGGGCTTCCGATCCGTCCTCCGCCAGCGCCGGCCGCGCCAGCAGGCCGCGCATCCGCGACCACCAGGTGTCGGCGGACCACACGTGCGGGATGGACGCGCCCCGGCTGCGTTCGATGTGTCCGCGCTTCACAGGATTCCCTCCTGCAACATCTTCAAGTAGATGAAGTAGCCCAGGAACAGGAAGATCAGCGGGAAGAAGAACATCACCAGCGGCAGCATCATCTTCACCGGCGCTTCCAGCGCCAGCTTCTCCGCGCGCAGGAAGCGCTCTTCGCGTCGCTGATTGGCCTGCGCGCGCAGGGTGTCGCTCAAGTTGGCGCCGACCTTGTCGGCCTGGATCAGCGCGCTGGTGAAGCTGGTGATCTGGCCGATGTCCATGCGTTCTGCCATGCGCCGCAGCGCCTCGGCCCTGGGAAGCCCGGCGCGCAGGTCGCGGAGCATGCGCGAGAACTCCTGCGACAGCGCGCCGGCCGGGCCCTTGGCCACGGCCTGCTCGATGCCGCCGGTCACATTCAAGCCGGCTTCCACCGACATGGTGATGAAATCCAGGTAGACCGGCAGGTCGCGCACCACCGCCTTCTGCCGCGCCTTGCGGCGTTCGCCCAGCCACAGCGCGGGGTAGAGCCAGCCCAGCACACCCCCGAAGAACAGGCACATCAGCCCCGCCCCGATCGCGAGCTTGCCGAGCATCGCCGTGCACAGCAGGAATACCGCGGTCACCACGATCGCGCTGGCCATGCGCAGGCCGTAGAACTCTTCCGGGGTCAGGGTGAAGTCCTGCCCGGCGGCCTGCAGTTGGCGATGGGTCTGCTCGAGCTGGGTGACGCTGAGGTGCGGCGCGATGCGGCGCGTCAGCACCGTCACCAGCGGCCACATCAACTGCATCAATCGCGGCAGCGGATCGTAGTAGGTGCGATCCTCCAACTCGACTTCGCGGATCACCCCGCGCGTGCCGATGATCACCAGCGCGACGGCGCCGGCGGCCAGAAGAGCGACGAGGGCGAGCATCCAGGTCATACGTCGATCGTCATGATCTTCTTGCAGAGACGATAGCCCAGGTATTCCATGACCAGGCAGATGGTGATCACCACCCATCCGTGCCAGCTATGGAACATGGGCTGCATGGTTTCGCTGTACATCAGGCTGAGATAGCCGATCAGGAACACCGGCAGCATCGCCATGACGATGCCCTGCAACCGGCCCTGCGCGGTCAGGGACTTGACCTTCTTTTCCATGGTCAGGCGCCGGCGCAGCGTTTCGGCCAGCGTCGCCAGGGTTTCGGCCAGGTTGCCGCCCACCTCGCGCGAGATGTTCACCGCCGAGACGAACAGTTCGGCATCGGTGATCGGCACGCGCTTGCTGAAATTCTCCATCGCCTCTTCGGCGCGCACGCCCATGTGCTGTTCGCGCAGCACCAGCGCCAGTTCCTGCGCCAACGGCGGCTGCCCATCGTGCACCAGCACTTCCATCGCCGGTGCGAAACCCACGCCGGCACGCAGGCTGCTGGACAGCATCTGCAGCGCGTCGGGGAGCTGCTCCTGGATCTTTTCCAGCCGGCGCCGGCGCAGATATGCATAGATCTTGCGGGGCGCGAAGATCAGGAAGACGCCGATCAGCACCGCGATGACCAGGCTGCCGGTCAGCATCCAGATGAGCAGCGGGATGATCACCATCACCACGGCGCTGACCATGTAGACCTGTGCCGGGTCCATGAACAGGAACATGTCCGCCAGGTTCATGCGCGCCTGGTCCATGAAGCTCTCGCGATAGCGCTGCATGAACCGCTCGCCCGAACGCGCAACCAGCAGAACGCCCACCAAGGCGCCGCCGAACACCAGCAAGGCGATCAGCCACAGGGCCATCAGCGCGGACTTCCCTGGCTGCGGAAAATGTCCAGATCCACCGACACGCCACGCTCGGCCAGCTCCTCGTAGAATTCAGGCACCGCACCGGTCGCCACGAAGTTGCCGGCAACCTTGCCGTCCGGCCCGTGGTAGGTGGTCGGCTTGAACAGGAACAGGTCCTGCATCTGGATGGTGCCGCTTTCGATGCCGGTGATTTCGGTGATGTGGCTGACCTTGCGCGACCCGCAGGGATAGCGGCGCTGGTGCACGATGAGGTTGACCGCCGAGGCGATCTGCTCGCGTACCACCGTCATCGGCAGTTCCATGCCAGCCATCATCACCATCACTTCCAGGCGCGACAGCGTTTCGCGCGGGTTGTTGGCGTGCGCGGTGGTCAACGAACCCTCGTGGCCGGTGTTCATGGCCTGCAGCATGTCCAGGCTCTCGCCTCCGCGGCACTCGCCGACCACGATCCGATCCGGGCGCATGCGCAGCGCGTTCTTGACCAGGTCGCGGATGGTGATCTGGCCCTTGCCCTCCATGTTCGCAGGGCGGGCCTCCAGTGCGACAAGATTCGGCTGCACGAGCTTCAGTTCGGCCGCATCCTCGATGGTGACCACGCGGTCGCCATCGGGGATGAAGTTCGACAGGATGTTCAGCAGCGTGGTCTTGCCCGAGCCGGTACCGCCGGACACCACGATGTTGCGGCGCTCGCGCACCGCCATGATCAGGAAATCCAGCATCGGCTGGTTCAAGGAGCCGTATTTCAACAGGTCTTCGCCCATCAGGCGGCGCGTGGCGAACTTGCGGATGCTGATGCTCGGCCCGCGCAGGGCCACCGGCGGGATCACCGCGTTCACGCGCGAGCCGTCCTTCAGGCGCGCATCGACGAGCGGCGAGCTTTCGTCGATGCGCCGGCCCAACGGGGTGACGATCCGTTCGATCGCCGCCAGGCAGGCGCGTTCGTTGGAGAACACCACCTCCGACTTCTGGATGCGCCCGGCCCGCTCGATGAAGATATCGTCGTGGGCATTGACCATGATTTCGGTGACGGTCGGATCCTCGATCAGATCTTCCAGCGGGCCCAGACCGATGGCTTCGTCCAGCACCTGTTTGGCCAGGCGGCGCGGGTTGATGTCCGAGGGCAGGTCGGCGAACTCGCGCGCGAGGATGTCGTCGATCAGGTTGATGGTGCTGTCGCGGAGCGCGCCGTCGTCCATGCTGCGCACATCCATCCGGCGCAGGTCCATTTGCCGGACCAGCGCCATGTGCAGCTTGGTGCGCCAGCTGGCGATGTCCGGCGGCGGCGGGCCGGCCAGCACCATGTCGGTGGACGCCGGCGCGGCCGCCTGGGCTGCGGACGCCGCGTCGGCCGGCGCCGTTGCAGGTTCGGCCGCGCGCGCGGCGATGCCATCGTTGGCCGCCGGCGTGTGCTTGGCGATCCGCGCGTCGTCGCCACTCACCTTGAGCATGTAGTGCCCGATGCGGATTTCGTCCTTGCCGTCGATCGGGCCCTGCTTGGCCAGGACGACCTTGCCGTTGAGCGTGATCGGCTCGCGCCCGCCCAGGGGCAGTATGAAAACGCCCTCGTCTTCGCGCAGCAGCGTGGCGTGCTTGCCCGCGATATTCCAGCCCTGGAGCATCACCAGGTTGGCATCGCCACGGCCGATGCCGCACTCCCGATGCATGCATTTGACCTGGCGGGTATCGCGGCCTGGCGTATTGATCAGCACTGTGAACATGACGATGAACCTTCCGCACTACGTAGGGTGGATTACTTGATCAACTTGTCCTGCCTGGGGCTGATCTCGTCCTGCAAGCCCTTTTCGATCGCATCGCCGCGCTGCAGGTCCTGCAGGTTTTCCGGCGAGGTCGGACTGACGATGCGCGGGGTCACGAAGATCACCAACTCGGTCTTGTTGCCGCGGAACCCGTCGGAGCGGAACAGCTTGCCCAGGATCGGGATGTCGCCGAGGATCGGCAGCTTGTCCACGGCCTTGGAAGCCTCGCGATCGAGCAGGCCGGAGATGACGATGGTCTGGCCGGCGTTGACGTTGATTTCGGTCTCGGCGCGACGGGTCAGGAAGCCGGGCACGCCCTGCACCGACACCGAAGGATCGATCCGGCTGACTTCCGCCATGATCGAGGTGTTTACCTGATTGGAGGAATTGACCGTCGGGTTGATGTTGAGACGGATGCCGTATTCCTTGTATTCGATCTGGGTCTGCCCGAGCACCGACGGCACCACGATCGGCACCTCGCCGCCGACCAGGAACGAGGCGCTGCTGCCGCTCTTGGCGCTGAGCTTGGGCTGGGCCAGCACCCACGCCTTGCCGCGGCTCATCAGCAGGTTGATCTGCGACCCGATGGTGGTCGCGATGCCGAAGTAGCCCTGCGGTCCGGGCAGTTTGGTGGGCAACGTGTCCTTGACGTCCTGGAAGGTCTGGTTGTTCTCGGGAAGCACGCGAAAGAAGCCGTTCGTGGTGACATCGCGGATCAATCCGCCGATCGGACCGTCGATCGTGGTGTCCCAACGGATACCCAGGTCTTCCACCGCGTTCTTGTTGAATTCCATGATGGAAACGTCCATCTGGATCATCGGCCGCATGCCGACCGGATCGGCGCCGGCAAAGTTCAGGACCTGCGGATACAGCTTCTGCAATGCCTGGATCTTTGCGGTCGTGGCCGCATCGATGTCGTTACCGGAGATGACGACGTTGGAGCCGATCGCCCTCACGGTGACGCCAGGCGTATTGCCCAGCAACTCGCGTACGGTGTCGGCCACGCCTTCCGACTTGCCACCCGTCACCGTCACGCTGACATCGCGCTGGCTGCCGTCCGCCATCCACAGATGCACGTTGGTGTCGCCGGGCTTGGTGCCGATCATGACCAGTTCGGACTTGCCGACCGAAAACACGCTGAGCACCTCGCCATCGCCGACCGCGATGCGGCGCAGCGCACCGTGCACGCGGCGAACCACGGCCTCGCCTGCATAGACGGTCTGGGCAGGTTGCAGAGGCGGTGCCACCGACGGCTTCTTGTCGCCTGCCAGGGCGACGCCGCCCGAGGCGGTACCCGCTCCCAATTCCTGGATCTGCGATTCGGCCGCACGCTTGAATTGGTCGACCTGGCGACCTTGCGCGATCAGCCGCGCCTGCTCGGCCGCCGCCTCGTCGGACGGCGTGCCGGCGGCGGCGGGCGCCGCTGCAGGATGCGCCGCGGTGTTCGCCGCGGTCTTTGCCGCGGCCGGTGTGGCGGCCTGTTGGGCCGACGCGTTGATGCCTCCAATCCCCGCCAACAGGATGCCGGCCAGCCACGCCGCCGACCTGCCTGCCTTGCTTCTGCTACGGCCTGTTGCTTGCCTCATGCTCAACCCTTTCCGCCAATGATGAACTCAACGCGGCTGCTTCCGGTGCCGGTGCTTTCCGGATCGCCCGATCCCAGCGATCGCAGTAATTGACTCTCGCTCATGCCTGTCGCCGCGCCGGGCGAGGTGTCCTGGAGTTCGCGCAGCAGCACACGGACCGCGCCGACCTTCGATGCCATGGCCAGCTGTTTGGCCTGGTACTGGTCGAGCTCCAGGGTGACGCTGGAGAATCCAGCCGATTCGTTCGACTCCTCTCCCTCCTTTGGCGTGGGCGCATCGCCGATCCGGCTGCCGGCCGCCAGGACCTTGACCTTCTGCAGCAGCGGAAACACCTGGGCGCCGCTGCCCGAACCGGGCGCGCCGCTGGTGGAGGCATCCTTCACGAAGAAGATATCGATGAGGTCGCCCGGGGCGATCATGCCGGAGATCGAGTTGTTCTCGTCCACGCTCATCGTGTAGGCGACCTTGCCCTTGGGAATCAGCCGGGAAAACTGTTCGTACAACGGCACCAGTGCACTGGCGCTCAGCGGCGCGCCGCCACGGGCCGGGGCGCGCAGCATCCGGCCTTCGTACTGGCCGTGGTTGTCCGGCGTGACCGCATCGGCGGGCGCGAATTCGGCCGGGATCGGCCGCGATGCCAGATCGCTGCCTTGCAGGATCGCGCCCTGCGGCAGGTCGTTCACCGGCACGGCCACCTCGACCATCGGCCGGGTGTCCTGGGTACGCTCGGCGACGGTGGTGCGGATGTAGCTCACCGCGATGAAGGCAGCGAAGGCCGCCATCACCACGGCGACGATGATGAACAGGACGTTCTTGCTGAGTTTTGGTTTCTGCATGAAGAGTTGCCGTCGAGGCAGGCCGTGGCGAGGGAATGGAGGTCAACCCACCAGGATGTCGGACGCCGAGATGGCGTAGACAAAGGCGGCATAGAGGTCTTTCAGGGCGGTGACCACGTCGGTGATCACGTTCGGATTGGCGATCAGCACGATCACCAGCGCCATCACCACCACGGTGTACTCGATCGTGGATTGACCGCGTTGGGTGCGCTTGCAGGGCATGCCGGAGCGGATCATTCGACCACCGCCACGACCACGGTGCCGGTCTTGCCGCGGCTGGAGGTCACCGTGATGCGTTCCTCCTGGCGGATGAAGCGGCCGACGCAATGCGGACTCGTCGCCGCGCAGGCCGACGAGGAGCTGTCCCGCACGTAGCCTTGCGCTGCGAAGTAGCGCGTGTAGTACTGCTGATTCTGCAGCGGCGTATAGCGGTTGAGCATGCTCAAGGTCCTGACATGGCGCGGCGTGTCCATGTAGACGATGTCTTCGGCGACCTGCGTATCCGGCAGCCGTCCGAAGCCCTTGCCGACGCCGTCCGCCGGCAGGTCGTTCTTCGGGAGCTGCATGACGCCGATCTGGCCGCGCGTGCTGGTGGCATCTCCGCTCAGTTCGACGGTGACGTAGTAGCCGCCCGCCTCCATGTGGCCGAGCACGGTCTTGTTGCCCACCGGAGTGGCGACCACGCCCTTGCCCCATTCCTGCCGATAGAACCGTTCCACCTGGCTCGGCGGCGCGGGCACTGTGAAGCGGCTGGCGCGCATGGAAATGCCGTTGTAGACCATGTGATCGGACACGATCTCGCCCGAGGCCTGTTCGGGCACAGGCACATCCGGCCAATCCGCCGCGCGTGCATGGTGGGTGGCGAGCCCCAACAGGACCGGGCCCACCATCTGCGCGAGCAGGCGGCTGGAAGGTCGCTCGCTCATTGCTTGGCCGGGTAATTGGCCAGCTTGTCCGCGGGGACGACATCCGGCTCGATCGTGCCGATTTCCAGGTCGCCGAGCGATCCGACCATCGGCATGATCGGCTCCAGCACCTTCAGGGTGTCGAAGATGCCATCCAGCCCTTCGAAATACGACAGCGGCGCCAAGGGCTTCACGGTACCGACCACACTGCGCGGTCCGCTGCGTGGGCCGGACGCGTTCCAGGCATCCGCGAGCAGGGTCTGGTGGCGCTTGTCGACCAGGTTGAGGTTGTCCAGCGGCTCCAGGAAATGCGCCGGCCGGCCATCGGCGGTCTTCAGGTCGCGGTAGTTCAGCGCCACTTCCGCGGTGACGTAGCCCTTCCGATTGGGCGGAAAGGCGTTGTCGAAATAGTTCTTCGGCAACAGCGTCGCCGCTTCATCGACGTAGCCGGGTGAATTGGCGTTGGCGGTCCGCGTGACCGACAGGTCGTTCTTTTCCAGCAACTTCTTGTTCGAAAACGTATTGAGCATCTGGTCGCCGAACGCACCGCTGCCGCTGCTGGACGTCGCCGACCTGATCGGCGCATCGGCATCGGCGAAGTTGCGGTCGAGCGCTTTGCTCTGCAGTGCGCCCCGGGTCGGCGGCTGGTAGTTGTTGGCTACCGTGGCTTCCCAGGCCGCATTGCGTGCGGCCTGCATCGCCATCTGCTTGCCGTGCCCGAGCTTGGCCACGACCGGGATCAGCAGAAAGAGCGGGACCAGCACAGCGGCGCACACGGCCAGTTCCACCATGCCTTGCCCGCGCATGCGGCGTGGCGACGCAATGGACATCGTTTTCATCCTGCCTGCTCCTTGCCTGCCACCTCGCCGGCGGGGTCCTCGGGAAGCAGTCCCTTGCCAAGGCTGAACGACTTGACCTGCAGCAGGCAGCCATTCCCGCCTTGCAGCGGCTTGGCTTCCAGGGGGATGGAATTCAGGTAGTTGCCCGCGCTGTCCACCGTGCAGCCCGCCGCATCGGCCGGCGCCTCGGCGAATCCCCACTTCATGCCGCCGGACCACATGCACACTTCCTGTTGCCCGTTCTGCCACCGGGTGCAGGGCTGGCCCTTGATCTGGCCGTCGCCCATGAGCTTCCAGCCGGTGCCCTGTACGTCCTGGCGCTCCTGGGTACGCGCGCCGCTGTCGATCGCCTCGTACATGCCGGTCGCGTCTTCGATCGCGTCGTGGTCTTCGTGTTGCTCGAGCTTGGCCAGGCATGCGCTTCGCCCGTCTTCGCCATCGGCGCCGAGCGTCCAGCTGACCTGGTGCGCGAACTGGCGTCGCGCGTCGATCATGATTTCGACTTCGCCGGTGCCCAGCTTGGCTTCTTCCTGCGCTGAGAGCGCGCGCGTCGGCATGCCGGAGCCGCTGCAGGCGTCCAGCTTGGCGCGATAGTTCTTGCGCTCCATGTTCTCGCCGCCCACGCGCGATTCCCATGCCAGAACGACATGCAGCGCGGGCAGCGATTTGGCGCCGCCATCGGAAGACGAGGCCTCCAAGCCGCCTTCGGCTGCATCGCGCGAATGGCAGCCGCCGGTGAAGGCAAGCAAGGCCACACAGCCTGCGGCGAGGGCACGGGATCTTTTTTCGAAGAACATCATGGAGCGGCCACCAAAAGAGTACGGTCCGCCGCTGGTGTCTGCACCAGGCGGGCCTGCCAATACGGACTGAACAAACTGCCTTTTTCGAATTTTCCGTCGCCCTTGCCCCAGACCGAACGCCGGAAGGCGGCGAGCTCATGTGGCCTGTTGAAATAGACCTGCGCACTGGCCATCGCCCGCAACTGGTTTCCGCGCGCCTCGTCCTTCAGTTCCATGCGGCCACGCCCGATCTTGAGCGTGGAACTGGTGCGCGCCTTTTCGATCTTGGTGCCCACCTCGACCGTATAGATCGGCCCGGCATTGGCGCCGTCGGGAGTTTGCGAATAGGTGCTCTTGACGTCGTGATACTGAGGGCTGATGCCGTAGCGGTAGCCATTGAAAAATGCTTTGTCGCGCTTGAAATCCTCGATCACGGCAGGGTCGCCTTCGATGAACCGGCCAGCGATATCGCTGCGCTTGGTGCCGTTGTAGGCCTTGTAGGTCCTGTTGTCGTAGGGCGATTTCCATCCACGCCCGTTGCTCATTCCCCCGAAGAAATTCGGCTTGCGGCCATCGACGGCTTGAGTGCCGCCCCAGCCCAGCGGAATCTTGACGTCGTCGAGCGGCCAGGGAAGAGGAAGCTTGAATTGGAACGCATCCACGGCCGACCAGCGATCGTATTCGACCATGTCCGTGCCGCCGTTGTTGTTGAACACCCCGAATGCGGTGCCGTCGCGCGCGCGCGTAAACGTGTCGCGCGATGCCATCACCACGTTGCGGTAGCGTTCGCCGCCCGGGTTGGTGCTGGTCAGGCCTTTGCGCTGGCCGGGGCTGTAGCGTTCCAGCTGGTTGCCCGCCGAGACCACGTTCTTGGCCAACACGCCCTTGCCGACCATGGTCAGCTCCGCATCTGGTGCGTTGTCCTTGACCACCTTGTTGGCCAGGAGAAAGACGTTGGCTTCCGATGCGAGCGTTCCGACCGCCGCATCCGCCGCAAGCGCATAGGGGTGGTCGAGCACCTGGTCCAGCACTCGGATTTCGCCGTTCGCCACCTGCATGAAACCTTGCCGGAAGACCTTGAGCGCCTTGTTGATCGCGGTCATGGCGCGATCGAGCGCGATCAGCACCTCGCCCAGGCCAGGCACCCAGAACAACAAGGTCTCGGCGACCTTGGTGAATTCCCCAAAATGCACGGAAGTAGAGTGCACCATCGTCAGCCACGAATTCAGGCTGACCGTTTGTGCGATCGCCACTTCGTTGGCGACGCGTCCGCGGTTCAAGTAAGCGGCGAAGTTGCGCGCGCGTGCCTGCTCGACCGCGATGCTGTAAGCCGCGGCATCGGCGGCATTGGTGATTTCCACTTTCTTGCCGACGACCTGTCCGGTGTTGAAGGTCACCAACAGGCCAACGCACAGCACCATCAGGAACGCCAGCACCATGGGCATCGACTGCCCCGACATGTCGGGGCGGACACGTCCCAGCCGTGGCGCGACATTCCTTGTAGACGGATCGGCGGCTGCGATGATCCCCATCTGGTGTCCTTCCGGAAAAACGCTTCGCTAAGAACGCCATGGATGCGTTCAGCTCGGCTGGGTCCATTTAAAGGTGCTGATCAGGAAAAACGCCGAGGCGTGCCCGCGGCGGTGACAACGACAGGCCACCATCTGCCCTGCTGGGCAGATGGTGGCGAAGGCCTTACTTGTTGCCGTTGTACGCGGCCATGCCCTTGTCCTTGTCGGCCTGGCTCTGCGCCTTGCCGGCGTTGGTACCGGCGCGGTTGATCATCTGGCTAGCGTCCTGCTTGCCCGACAGTTCCTGCGCCATACCGGCGACCTGGCTGCGGACGGTGCCGCCGAAGAAGGTAAACACGCCGATGGCGGCGATCGCGATCAGGGCCACGATGATGATGTACTCGGTCATACCCTGGCCGAGCTGCTTGCGGCCGAAACGAATGTGCCTGCGTTGGTTCTTCATTGAATCCTCTCCTTGGCTCTGGCGCCCACTGGACCGGCAGCACACTTACGTCCGCGCGGTTGCGTGTAGGCGTGTGGGTTGCATAAGTGAAAACATGCACAGATATGAAACTTGTCCTTGGCCCGCATTTGACATCTGATGGCAAATGTATCTCGGACGTGGGCACTTTATAGTCAAAATATTGCCGGTTCAAGAAAACTACCGTTAATGTCTTAGCTAAAAATGTGATGTTTATCCAACAATTGAGTCAAACTTTAGGCGCGACGTTCCATGAATCGATTCACTCTGTGCTGATTTCAGAATGCACGCTTATCCAGGGCGGTACGCGGCGAATTCTTGACTCGGCGCGGCTATGCCCTTGGAGCCCTTAGATGAATGGAGAATTCCTTTTTTATTTGGTCCCGGCGCACTGCTGGAGTCAAAAGCCGGAATAGGGATGCGCAAGACGCATCGCCAAGTGGTGGAGAACGACGGTATGGCGAGAGCCTGCGATGACTGACGCTGGTCCCATCGCTTTCACCTCTAAAGGTTTGGCGAGCGTGTCGAGAATGGCCGGCGACAGAATCTGCGCAGGCAGCGGCACCAGGGCTTCGCTGCGTGGGTTGACCGCCACCGATCGCCAAGTGCCTGCCGGCGTGGCGGCGACTACCAAGGCATCGATCTACGGCTGCATGGCTTCGCAGACGCCGCAGGTGTTGCCGGCGTCGACGATGCCCTTGTCCCTGGCATAACCGGGCGCCAACGCCCGGACGACGTGCCGCTGCGATGTTTGATATCGGTTCTTGCAGCCTGACGCGCGCAAGCTGGGCGCGCCAGGGCAGCATTCAATTAAATGCGCAACCCCACGCCACGGCGCAGGAGCCACAACGCCAGCGCGCTGAGCACCGCGACGAAGCCCAGCATCAGCGTGTAGGCCACCCATACCGGCACTTCGCTGCTGCCGAGCAGACCGTAGCGGAAGGCGTTGACCCTGTAGAAGATCGGGTTGGCGTGGGTGGCGGTCTCGGCCCAGCCGGGCAGCGGCTTCACCGACGCGTCCTCCCTGGTCGCGATGGCGCCAAGGATCGGGATGCGCATCTGGTGGTGCCCTCTGGCGATGTGGAATCCGCCGGCAGAGCCGCGCTAGCCCTTTGTGTCCTGCTTGGCCAGCGGGCCGATCAGGGTCTCGATCCCGGCGCGTACCTCGGCGCACTGCTCGCGATAGTGCGCCTGGCGTTGCGCCAGGTCCTGGGCGCCGCCTTGCGCCTCGATGGCGGCCATCAGCTTGCGGAAATCGTCGAAGCCGGCGCGCATCGCAGCGTCGTGCGCGGCCGCATCGAAGGTCACGTTCGCGGCCAGCGCGCGCTCGCGCGCGGCCTGCTGCAGCGCGTCGGCAAGGCGGGACATCTCGGCCGGCGGCAGGTCGCAGTAACGGGCCTGGGCCAGCTGCGTGCCGTCGGCCTCGCCCAGCCGGTACAGCGTCTCGGCGCTCGGATCCTGGCCGGCCGCGGGCGCGTCAGCCGGCACCGCGGCGGCGCCGCACAGCAGCCACAATGACAGCGGCCCGATGGCGCGGCGCGCGCTCAACTGCGCAGTCCCACTCCACGCTTGAGCAGCCACAGCGCCAGCGCGCTGAGCACCGCGACGAAGCCCAGCATCAGCGCGTAGGCCACCCACACCGGCACGTCGCTGCTGCCGAGCAGGCCGTAGCGGAAGGCGTTGACCATGTAGAAGATCGGGTTGGCGTGGGTGGCGGCCTCGGCCCAGCCGGGCAGCAGCTTCACCGAATAGAACACGCCGCCCAGGTAGGTCAGCGGGGTCAGGATGAAGGTCGGCACGATCGCCACGTCGTCGAACTTCTTCGCGTACACGGCGTTGATGAAGCCGGCCAGCGAGAAGATCGTGGCGCCCAGCAGCACCGTGGTCAGGGTCACCAGCGGGTGCGGGATGCGCACCGGGGTGAAGAACATGGCGATGATCAGCACCAGCACGCCGACCATCAGCCCGCGCAGCACCGCACCGGCCACGTAGCCCCACAGGATCACCCAGTTCGGCATCGGGCTGACCAGCAGTTCCTCGACGTGGCGGCCGAACTTGGCGCCGAAGAAACTGGAGCTGATGTTGCCGTAGCTGTTTTGGATCACGCTCATCATCACCAGGCCGGGAACGATGAACTGCATGTAGCTGTAGCCGCCCATGTCGCCCACGCGCGAGCCGATCAGCCCGCCGAAGATCAGGAAGTACAGGGTCATGGTGATCGCCGGCGGCACCAGGGTCTGGCCCCAGATGCGCAGGATGCGTTTGACCTCGCGGCGCACCACGGTGCCCAGCGCGACCCAGTTGCGCTGGGCCGGGGTGGTCTCGGGGAGGAGGGATTGCGGTTTGGCAGTGGTATTCATTGGCGTCCAGCGAAAGAGGGGTCAGGCGGCGGCGGGCGGCTGCTTCGGCGAGTCCGGCGCCGAGGCCGGGCCGCTGGCGCCGTCCCGGTTGTCGCCGGTGAGGCGCACGAACAGTTCCTCCAGGCGGTTGCTCTTGGTGCGCATCGAGCGCACGCGGATGCCGGCCGCGCCGAGCGCGGCGAACACGCGGTTGAGGTCCATCGCCCGCGGCATGTCCAGGTCCAGCGTATGCGCGTCCTGCGCGAGCAGGGTGGTGCCCTCGATCGCCGGCAGCTGCGCCGGCAGTTCGCCGTCGATGTCGAGCAGGAAGCCTTCCACGTCGAGCTTGGCCAGCAGTTCGCGCATCGGTCCCTGTTCGACGATGCGGCCGCGGTCGATGATCGCCAGGTTGCGGCACAGGCTCTCCGCTTCCTCCAGGTAGTGCGTGGTCAGGATGATGGTGGTGCCGGCGGCGTTGATCTCGCGCAGCACGCGCCACATGTCGCGGCGGATCTCGATGTCCACGCCGGCGGTGGGTTCGTCCAGGATCAGCAGGCGCGGCTGGGTCATCATCGCGCGGGCGATCATCAGCCGCCGCTTCATGCCGCCGGACAGGGTGCGGCTCATCACCTGCGCCTTTTCCCACAGGTGCGCGCGCTTGAGTTCCACTTCCGCCTGGCGCTCGGCCTGCGCGCGCGGCATGCCGTAGAAGCCGGCGTAGTTGACCAGGATGTCGAAGGGCTTCTCGAACAGGTTGAAGTTGATCTCCTGCGGGACCAGGCCGAGCAGGCGCATCGCCGCGCTGCGCTGGGTGCTCAGGTCGGTGCCGAACACCTCGACCTGGCCGGCGCTTAGGTTGACCAGCGAGCTGATGATGCCGATCAGGGTGGACTTGCCGGCGCCGTTGGGGCCGAGCAGGGCGAAGAAATCGCCGGGCAGCACGTCCAGCGACACGCCGTGCAGCGCCTGCACGCCGTTGTCGTAGGTCTTGCGCAGCTCGCGCACGCGCAGCGCGGGCACCGGGGAGGGGAGCGGGGAGGCGATATTCAAGGCGGACCCTTTCGCGCCCTGTTGACGGCGCTGAAGAAATGCAGCCGCTATTATAGAAGACCTCGTGGGCTCGGCCCCGGCCATAGACTGTTGCATCCGCGTGCCTGCCCAATTCCCGTTGAAACTGGTCGACCGCCACATGCTGGCCCCGGCCGTCGGCCACTACCGCTTCGTCCGCGACGACGGCCAGCCGCTGCCGTTCGTGCCCGGCCAGTTCGTGCAGGTGCACTTCCACTACGCCGACGGCACCGCCACCAAGCGCAGCTATTCGCTGGCCACCCGCCACGATCCGTCGCAGCCGGCCGATGCGACGGTCGAGATTGCGGTCAGCTTCGTCGCCGGCGGCGCGGCCACGGCCTTGTTCGAAGGCCTGGAGATCGGCGGGCAGGTCTGCGCCAGCGGTCCGTACGGCCGCTTCTGCCTGAACCAGGGCGACAGCAACCGCCGCTACCTGCTGATCGCCACCGGTACCGGCGTCACCCCGTATCGCTCGATGTTGCCGCTGCTGGAAGCGGCGATGGCCGAGCGCGGCGCGGAGGTGGTACTGATGCTGGGCGCGCGCACGCCGGCCGAGCTGCTGTACGGCGACGAGTTCCGCGCCTTCGCCGACGCGCATCCGCGCTTCCGCTTCGTGCCGTGTTTCTCGCGCGAACTGCCCGCCGCGCCGCATGCGGACGTGCGCCACGGCTACGTGCAGCAGTTCCTCGGCGAGTTCGCGCCGCAGGCCGACGGCGATATCGCCTATCTGTGCGGCAATCCGAACATGGTCGACGCCTGCTTCGATGCGCTGAAAGAGGCGGGTCTGCCGGTGCAGCACATCCGCCGCGAGAAGTACGTCAGCAGCAAGTAGCGCCTGCGCGCCGTCGCTCGCCATGCGCCGGCGCCTGGTGGCTCGCTTCCTGCGCGCGCCGGACATCGCTCCGGGCGCTGCAGTGGTTGCTCGGCAGGGGACCCGCGCCTCGGCTACGCGGCCGAGGTCAGGCGTTGCCGGGTGTCCTTGATGTCCTTGCCCGGCGGCATGCCGAACATGCGGCCGTATTCGCGCGTGAACTGTGGAACGCTTTCGTACCCCACCGCCGAGGCCGCCCGGCCGATCGTCGCGCCTTCCGCCAACAGCAGGCGCCTGGCCTCGATCAGGCGCAGCTGCTTCTGGAACTGCAGCGGGGTCAGCGAGGTGATCGCGCGGAAGTGCACATGGAACGTCGACAGGCTCATTCCCGCCGCGTCCGCCAGCTGCTCCATGCGCAACGGCCTGGCGAAGTCCGAGCGGATCCTGGCCACCGCGCGGCCCACCCGCCGGGCATGGCTGTCGGTGACGCCCAGCGCGCGCATCGCGCCGCCGTGCCGCCCCGACAGCAGCCAGTAGTGCAGTTCGCGCAGCAACTGCGGGCCCAGCACGGGGACCGACGCGGGGCGGTCCAGCAGGCGGATGAGCCTGTCGGCGGTGTCGGCGACTTCCGCCTCGGTCGGATCGACGCGTACCGGCGACCCCATCGCGAAAGGGGTCGTGCCCATCTCGGCCACCAGCGATGCGATCGTGGCCGGGTCCAGCTCCACCACGCAGGCGTAGTAGGGCGCGGCGAGCGAGGCACGGGTGATCTGGCTGACCGTGGGCACTTCCGCGGTGACCAGCAGGGACTCGCCGGCACCGAAGTCGTAGCTGCTGCTGCCCATCGTGACCTGCTTCCTGCCCTGCAGCACCAGCGCCACCAGCGGCCTGCAGATGGCGTAGTGCAATGGCGTCGGCCGGGTCTCGCGCAGGATCGCAAGCCCGGGCAAGGGCGTGCGCGCGACCCCGGCCTCGTCGACGTTCGCATCGGCGTAGCGACGCGCGGTTTCCAACAGATTCGCAGGCATAAGCAGACCCTAGCGCGTGGCCGCAGCGGGCACAATCGAGTTGGATGATTGGGCAAGAAATCCGGAAGAAAAGGCAGGGGTGCGCTCATTTTTTGCGGGGAAACGAGGGGTTCCTGAGGTTCGTTAGTGCGAATTCGGGGCGAATAGGCAAGAAATGGGCGGGATCGGGAAACTGCGCGAGGGCGTTCCGTCCGATCGTCTCTCCACCCCGCAACATCCACCCCGCTGGAGATTCCCATGACGTCGATCACCCTCATCACCGGTGCCAACCGCGGCCTCGGCCGCAATACCGCCATCAGCATCGCCCGCCGTGGCGGCGATGTCCTGCTGACCTACCGCAATGGCGCCGACCAGGCCAAGGCCGTCGTCGCCGAAATCGAAGCGATGGGCCGCAAGGCGGTGGCCTTGCCGCTGGACGTGAGCGACGTGGCGTCCTTCGGCGCTTTCGCCGACGCAGTGCGCAGCGCCCTGTCCGGCACCTGGTCCCGGACCAACTTCGACCACCTGCTCAACAATGCCGGCCATGGCGAGATGGCCATGCTCGCAGAGACGACCGAAGCCCAGTTCGACACGCTGTTCGCGACCCACGTCAAGGGCGTGTACTTCCTGACCCAGGCGCTGCTGCCGCTGATCGCCGATGGCGGCCGCATCGTGAACTTTTCCTCCGGCCTGACCCGCGTGTCGATGCCGGGCTTCTCTGCCTACGCGGCCGCCAAGGGCGCCGTCGAGATCCTGTCGGTCTACATGGCCAAGGAATTCGGTGGCCGCGGCATCGCGGTGAACACCGTGGCCCCGGGCGCGATCGAAACCGACTTCCTGGGCGGCGCGGTGCGCGACCTGCCCGATCTGAACAGGCAGTTCGCCGACATGACCGCCCTGGGGCGCGTTGGCGTGCCCGACGACATCGGCCCGATGGTCGCCAGCCTGCTTGGCCCGGACAACCGCTGGGTCAACGCGCAGCGGATCGAGGTGTCGGGCGGGCAGGTCATCTGACCGACGGTCCCGCGAGGCTCGGAGGGCGTCGGCCTGCTGGCCGGCGCCCTTTGTGCGGCGACGGCAGAGCGCGCGCAAGGATGCGGCCTGTGTGCGATCGCAGCGCGACGGAGCTGCCGATGTCGCAAGGAGACGGATGCGCAGTGCGATCGCAGAGAGGCCCTGCGCGACTGTCTGAAAACGCCTCCGTGCCTGGCCACGACGCAGCTGCCGGCGCGATGCCGAGGTACGTGTTGCGGGAGTCGCGCGTGCGGCAATCGCGCGCGACGCCAACGCCAACGCCGATGCCGATGCCGACGCTGCGACCCTGACGGATTGCACGACGGCATCGCCTGTCACCAGCGGCTGTAAAGGACGCTTGACAGCCGCTGCCGGCGCGCGCATCCTCCTGTAAAGCGTGCTTGACAGGGGGATGTATGCGAAACGTCGTGATGGCATTCGATTGGTGCCGGTCGGAGACGGTCGGCGCTGCGGTCGGGGCGCGGCCGTGAACCGCTGCAAGCGCAGCGCGATCGTGGTGCTGGGCGTGAGCGTCGCGCTGCTCGCGGTCACGCCGTGGCTGCGGCTGTTGCGCGGCGACGACTATTTTCGCGGGCTGTGGTTCGGGCTGTGCATCGGCGGCATCTTCCTGGCGCTGATGCTGTGGTGGTCGTCGGGCAGCCTGCGCGACAGCGCGGTGCCGGCGCTGGCGCGCCGCTACTACCGTGAACTGGGTCCGCCGATGCTGATGTACGTCGCGGTGATGCTGTGCTGGAGGCGCCTGCTCAACAGTGTCGAGGCGGACTGGGCTCGGGTGCTGATCGCGCTGCTGCCGGCGCTGCTGGTGGCGCTGGTGATCCGTGCGGTGGCGCGCTTCGTGCGCGACTCCGACGAGATGCAGCGGCGCATCGAGCTGGAGTCCATCGCCATCGCCGCCGGGCTGGTCGCCGGCGGCTACATGACCGCCGGTTTCCTGCAGGCGGCGGGCACGATCGCGGTGCCGGCGGCGGCGGCGATGTTGTGGGTGTTCCCGCTGCTGTGCGCGACCTACGGCATCGCCAAGGGCGTGAATGCGCGCCGCTACCAATGAACAGCCGCATCCGCGAACTGCGCGAGGCCCGCGGCTGGTCGCAGGGCGAGCTGGGCGAGCGGCTGGGCGTGTCGCGGCAGACCATCAACGCGCTGGAAACCGGCAAGTACGATCCGAGCCTGCCGCTGGCGTTCCGTATCGCGCGGCTGTTCGCGCACAGTATCGAGCAGGTGTTCCTGTTCGACGATTCCGAGTAGCCCTTCCGACCTGCCATCGGTCACCTACGACGCCATGCTCCGGCATGGCATCCTGCAAGCCATGAACTCAAGGATGCGAACCATGCGACACCCATGCAGACCGCTCGCCGTCGTCGCGGCGACCTTGCTGCTCGCCGCCTGCCAAGGCGGACACGGACCGGCCCCGCAGAATGCGGGGCGCAGCTACGGCACGCTGCGCTTCCATCCCTGCACGTTGACCAGTCCGGTCGCGTCCAACAACGTCGAGGCGCAATGCACGCGCATGCCGGTGCCGGAGAATCCGGCGGTGCCTGGCGGACGCAAGATCGAGCTCAACATCGCCTGGTTGCCGGTCACCGGCCAGGGCGGCAGCGATCCGGATCCGGTGTTCTTCCTCGCCGGCGGCCCGGGCCAGGCGGCGACCGAGGTGGCCAGCATCGTCGACATGGCCTTGCGCGAAACCCGCAAGCGCCGCGACGTGTTCCTGATCGACCAGCGCGGCACCGGCCAGTCCAATCCGCTGACCTGCCTGGGCGCGGACGGCAAGGAAATGCAGCTGGCCGATCCGGCGCGCGCGCCCACCGCCAGTGAGCTGCTCGACTACGCGCGGCGTTGCGCGCAGTCGCTGCAGGGCCGCGCCGATCCGCGCTACTACACCACCACCCAGGCCATCGCCGACCTGGATGCGGTGCGCGCCGCGCTCGGCACGGACAAGCTCAACCTGATCGGCGGCTCCTACGGCACCCGCGTCGCCCAGCAGTACGCGGCGCGCTATGCGGCGCACACCCGCAGCGTGGTGATCGACGGCGTGGCGCCGAACGACCTGGTGGTCGGCGGCGAATTCGCCACCACCTTCGAGGATGCGATCAAGCTGCAATCGGAGCAGTGCAGGGCCACCCCGGCCTGCGCCAAACGTTTTCCCACCGACACCCGCGCGCAGCTGCGCACGGTGGTGGAGCGGCTGCGGCAGGCGCCGGCGGACGTGGACTATCGCGACCCGGCCAGCGGCGAGAGCAAGCACGACCGGGTGACCGCCGACACCGTCACCAGCCTGGCGTTCTCGTTCTCGTACGCGCCGCAGACCGCGTCGCTGTTGCCGCTGGTGCTGGACGAGGCCGCGCACGAGCGCTATGCGCCGCTGATGTCGCTGGCGAAGATGATGGGCAAGCAACTGGACGGGCAGATGAACCGCGGCATGCAGTGGTCGGTGATCTGCGCCGAGGATGCCGACCGTTACCACCCGCCTGCCGCCGGCGGCGAAACCCTGCTCGGCCCGGAGGTGGCGCAGATGTTCTTCGCCGCCTGTCCGGCATGGCCGACCGGGACGCGCCCGGCCGGTTTCACCGCGCCGTTCAAATCCGAACTGCCGGTGCTGCTGACCTCCGGCGAGCTGGATCCGGTGACCCCGCCGCGCTATGCCGCGCGCGTGTTGCAGGGCCTGCCCAACGGCCGCCACCTGGTGGTGCGCGGCCAGGGCCACGGCACCATGACCCTGGGCTGCATGCCCAAGCTGCTGAGCCAGTTCTTCGAGAACGCCGATGCCAAGCAGCTCGACGCCACCTGCCTGGACGCGATGAGCGGCGTGCCGGCCTTCACTTCATTCAACGGATGGGAACCATGAGCCGCGCAGCGTTTCGCAGGGGAGAGTGCGCATGATCGTCGCCGACAATCTGCACAAGGCGTTCAAGACCAAGGCCGGCACCGTGAAGGCCGTGCAAGGGGTCAGCTTCGAAGCCGCCGACGGCCAGATCACCGGCCTGCTCGGTCCCAACGGCGCGGGTAAGACCACCACCTTGCGCATGCTGTACACGCTGATGACGCCCGACCAGGGCCAGGTGCGCGTGGACGGCATCGACGTGGGCGCCGATCCGCTGGCGGTGCGCCGCGCGCTGGGCGTGCTGCCCGACGCGCGCGGCGTGTACAAGCGGCTGACCGCGCGCGAGAACATCGCCTACTTCGGCGAACTGCACGGGCTGTCGGCGGCGCGCATCGCCGAGCGCACGCGGCTGCTGTCGGCGGCGCTGGACATGGACGACATCCTCGATCGCCAGACCGAGGGCTTCAGCCAGGGCCAGCGCACCAAGACCGCGATCGCGCGCGCGCTGGTCCACGATCCGCGCAACGTGATCCTCGACGAACCCACCAACGGCCTGGACGTGATGACTACCCGCGCGATGCGCGGCTTCCTGCGCGGGCTGCGCGAGGAGGGGCGTTGCGTGATCTTCTCCAGCCACATCATGCAGGAGGTGGCTGCGCTGTGCGATCGCATCGTCATCGTCGCCAAGGGCACGGTGGTGGCCGCCGGCACGGCCGACGAACTGCGTGCCCTGACCGGCGAAGACAATCTGGAAGACGCCTTCGTCAAGGCGATCGGCAGCGACGAGGGACTGCACGCATGAGCCTGTTTCGAACCGTTTTCACCGTAATGCGCAAGGAATTGCGCGACCTCGGACGCGACCGCCGGACCCTGGCGCTGGCCCTGCTGCTGGGCCCGCTGCTGTACCCGGCGCTGATCCTGGGCATGGGCGCGCTGGCCGAGAGCCGGGTCAGGACCCAGATCGACAAGCCGCTGAACATCCCGGTGATCGGCCGTGAGCGCGCGCCGAACCTGGTCGCGTTCCTCGCCGCGCAAGGCCTGAACGCGGTCGCCCCGCCCAAGGACCTGACCGCGGCGATCCGCAGCCAGGACGTGGACCTGGCGCTGAAGATCGACGAGGACTACGCCAACGCCTGGCGCGAGGGGCGGCCGGCGCTGGTGGAGATCATCAAGGACAGCACCCGCCGCGATGCCGACATCCCGACCACGCGCGTGCAGACGGCGCTGAGCATGTATAGCCAGCAGGTCGGCGCGCTGCGGCTGTTGGCGCGCGGCGTCGACGCGCAGGTGGCGCGGCCGCTGGACATGGCCGTCCAGGACCTGGCCACGGCCGAGGCCAAGCGCGGCGTGCTGCTGGCCATGCTGCTGCCGGTGCTGCTGAGCATCACCTCGTTCATCGGTGGCGCCTATCTGATCCTCGACGCCACCGCCGGCGAACGCGAGCGGCAATCGCTGGAGCCGCTGCTGGCCACGCCGGCGTCGCGCGGCGCCATCGTCAGCGGCAAGATCGCCGCCGCATGCGTGGTCGGGCTGGCCTCGCTGCTGCTGACCCTGCTCGCGTTCAAGCTCAGCGCGCAGGTCGCCAGCGGCATCGGCCGCCAGCTCAACGTCAGCTTCGTGGCGATGCTGCAGATGCTGTTCGTGCTGCTGCCGATGCTGTTCATCGGCACCTCGCTGCTGACCCTGCTGGCCGCCGCGGCCAAGAGCATGAAGGAAGCGCAGAGCCACATGACCTGGCTGATGCTGCTGCCGATGCTGCCCGGTTACGCGTTGATGGTGTATCCGCTGAAGACCACGCTGTGGCAGTTCGCGGTGCCGTTCCTGGCGCAGAACCAGATGCTGCTGAAGATCATCCGCCGCGAACCGATCGACCTGCAGATCTGGGCGGTGTACCTGGCCGCCGGCTTCGGCCTGGCCGCGGTGCTGTGGCTGGCCGCGGTGCGTCGCTACCGGCAGGAGCGGTTGGCGATATCGGGGTGAAGCCGGGATTGGGGAGTCGGGATTGGAGATTCGTAAGAGCGAAGGGCGTTCCTGCAGCGATGCATTTGCGCTGCTTTTACGAATCCCCAATTTCGACTCCCCAATCCCAAAAAAAGCCCGGCGGAGCCGGGCTTTTTTCTTAGCCGCCGGGATTGAACGCCAACGTGCGCCGCGTCGTGACCGGCGCGCTGACCGGCTCGAAGCGCCAGCGCTTGGTCGCGTTCAGCGCTTCGCGGTCGAACACCCGTGCCGGGGTGGCGCGCAGCACGCGGGCGCTGGTGACCGAGCCGTCGGTGCCGACGGTGATCTCCACCAGCACTTCGCCGGCGGTGCCCGAACGCAGCGCTTCGGGCGGGTAGCGCGGCGCCGGGGTGCTGATCGCGCGTAGCGATTGGGTGCTGGCGGTGGCGGCCGCCGGCGGTGGCGTGGCCGCAGGCTGTGCGGCTGCCGGAGCCGGGGTCGGCGCGCTGCGCGCGGCGGCGGCCTGGCGCTCGGCTTCCTGGCGCGCGCTCTCGCGGCGCGCGGCTTCCTGTTGCGCGGCGATCTGCTGCGCGGCCTGCGCCTCGCTGGCCTGCTGCTGCGCCTGCTTTTGCTGCTCGGCCAACAGCTTGGCCTTCTGTTCGGCCTCCTTCTTGACCTTGTCGGTCTCTTCCTGGCTGCGCTGCGCCGCGGACTGCATGCCGTTGCTCACGCCCAGCTTCAGCCGCGGCAATGCCGGCGCCTGGCTGTCGATCTTCTCGATCAGCGCGACCAGCCGCTGCGCTTCCGGGAAGTCCTCGCGGTTGATGCTCTGCTCGGCGGCGATCAGCGTGTACGGCATCAGGTCGGTCAGCGCGCTCTTCACCCCGGCGTCGTCCGGCTGCTTGTCGCGCAACGCCAGGTAGTACTCGACCGCGTTGTTGCCGGCCGGCGCATACATGCGGTTCTCGCGCAGCGCCTGGCTGGCCGACTCGTGCAGCTGCTCGGTGCCCATCGACTGCACCTTGGCCGAGACCGGCGGTGCGGCCGGCGCGGTTGCCGCGGGCTTGGCCGCCGGCGCAGCGGCCGGGGTGGTGTCCTCCTGCTTGGAACAGGCGGCCAACGCGGCCAGCAGCAGTACCGGCGCCATGCGGCGCGCCTTCGCGAATGTCGTTACCTGCAACATGCTTCCCCCTAATCCCCGGTGATGGCCATGAATACGCAGCGGTGGTTCTCCCGCGCAGCCGGTCCGGCTCCCCCGTCCCTGCCAGCGCACCCCACCTGCCAATCTAGCATCCGCTCCGGCCGCGTGCTTGACGGCCGCGTGGCGGCGGCCGGAAAAGCGTGAGCCCGTGCACGCGAGGTCAGTGCGCCGGTTTCGGCGGCGCGGACATCAGCCGGTCGGTCCAGGCGATGCCGATCGCCGACAGGATGAAGATGCCGTGGATGATGGTCTGCCACAGCACGCCGGTCTGGGTCAGCGTCGCACAGCTCTTCAGGTCCACCGTGGCTGCGGCGCTGGCCAATTGGTCCGGCGAGCACAGCGGCATGCCGCCCAGCGCGCCGACCGCGATGAAGGTCTTGAGCAGGTGGATCGAGGAGATGCCGATGATCGACAGCGCCAGCTTCACCTTCAGCACGCTGGCATTGACGTGGCTCAGCCACTCCGGCTGGTCCGGATGGCCTTCCAGGCCCAGCCGCGAGACGAAGGTCTCGTAGCCGCCGACGATCACCATCACCAGCAGGTTGGAGATCATCACCACATCGATCAGGCCGAGCACGATCAGCATGATCTGCTGCTCGCCCAGGCTCGGCGCCTCGTGGATCAGGTGCCACAGTTCCTTGCCGAACAGGAACACGTAGACGCCCTGGGCCACGATCAATCCCAGGTACAGCGGCAGCTGCAACCAGCGCGAGGCGAAGATCAGGCTGGACAGCGGATTCAGGCGGGGGCGCGGAGGGCTCATGGCGTGGTATCGAATGCTGCGTTGCAGGAAGGCGCAGGGTACTGGCCCGCCGTGATGCTGCCAAGCGCACGGCGCGGCTACACTGGACGCCCCCGTTTCCGGACCGCCGCCATGATCGATCTGTACTACTGGCCCACGCCCAACGGCCACAAGGTCACGTTGTTGCTCGAGGAAGCCGGCCTGGACTACACCATCAAGCCGGTCAACATCGGCGCCGGCGAGCAGTTCGCGCCGGAGTTCCTGGCGATCTCGCCGAACAACAAGATGCCGGCGATCGTGGACCATGCGCCGGCCGACGGCGGCGCGCCGCAGAGCGTGTTCGAATCCGGCGCGATCCTGCTGTACCTGGCCGAGAAGACCGGGCGCTTCCTGCCGGCCGATCCGCGCGGGCGCATCGTCGCGCTGGAGTGGCTGTTCTGGCAGATGGCCGGGCTAGGCCCGATGAGCGGGCAGATGGGCCACTTCAATGTCTATGCGCCGGAGAAGATCGGCTACGCGATCGACCGCTACAACGCCGAGGTGCGGCGCCTGCACGGCGTGCTCGACAAGCGCCTGGCGCACAGCGAGTACCTGGCCGGCGCCGAGTACGGCATCGCCGACATGGCCAGCTATCCGTGGATCGAGGTGTACAACGGGCTCACCCCCGACTACGCCGCGTTCCCGCATCTCAAACGCTGGCACGACGCGATCGGCGCGCGCCCGGCCACGCAGCGCGCCTACGCGCTGAAGCAGCAGGTCAATCCGGACGCCGGCAAGCCGCTCAGCGACGCCGAACGCAAGCATCTGTTCGGCAAGCGCTGAGCCGTCCGCGTCACGCTTCTCAAACCGCCGGCACGCGCGCATCCTTGCGCGCTAGTGCCACGCCAGGAACCTTCATGCGCTCTGTGTTCGCCGCTCTCGCCCTCATGCTCGCCACTTCCCTCGTTCCCGCGCACGCCGAAAAACTGACCCTGGAGGCCATCACCGGCAGCAAGCCGCTGTCGGGGCCGACCCTGATGAAGCCGCAGGTCGCGCCCGACGGTTCGCGGGTGACCTTCCTGCGCGGCAAGGACAGCGACCGCAACCAGCTGGACCTGTGGGAATACGACATCGCCAGCGGCCAGACCCGCTTGCTGGTGGACTCGAAGGTGGTGCTGCCCGGCACCGAGACGCTGAGCGACGAGGAGAAGGCGCGGCGCGAGCGCCAGCGCATTTCCGCCTATGCCGGCATCGTCGATTACCAGTGGGCGCCGGATGCGCACGCGCTGCTGTTCCCGCTCGGTGGCGAGCTGTATCTGTACGACCTGCGCAAGACCGGCAGCGCCGCGGTGCGCAAGCTGACCCACGGCGAGGGTTTCGCCACCGATCCGAAGATTTCGCCCAAGGGCGGCTACGTCAGCTTCGTGCGTGCGCGCAATCTGTGGGTGATCGATCTGGCCAGCGGCCAGCAGCACCAGCTGACCCGCGACGGCAGCGACACCATCGGCAACGGCGTGGCCGAGTTCGTCGCCGACGAGGAAATGGACCGCCACACCGGCTACTGGTGGGCGCCGGACGACTCGGCGATCGCCTTCGCGCGCATCGACGAATCCGGCGTGCCGGTGCAGAAGCGCCCGGAGGTGTATGCCGACCACACCGAGGTGATCGAGCAGCGCTATCCGCAGGCCGGGCAGCCCAACGTCAGGATCCAGCTGGGCACGATCGCGCCGCGCGCCGGCGCGCAGCCGCAGTGGATCGACCTGGGCAAGAATCCGGACATCTACCTGGCGCGGGTGGACTGGCGCGATGCGCGGCGGTTGACCTTCCAGCGCCAGTCGCGCGACCAGAAAAAGCTCGAACTGATCGAGGTGACCCTGGCCGGCGGCAAGCAGCGCGTGCTGGTCACCGAGACCAGCAAGACCTGGGTGCCGCTCAACCACGACCTGCATTTCCTCAAGGACGGGCGCTTCGTGTGGGGCTCGGAGCGCAGCGGCTACGAGCACCTGTACCTGGCCTCGGAAGACGGACGCAAACTGGTTCCGCTGACCCACGGCGACTGGATCGTGGACGAGCTGCTGGCGGTGGACGAAGGCGCCGGCAAGGTCTACTTCTCCGCGACCAGGGAGTCGCCGACCCAGACCCAGCTCTACGCGGTGCCGCTGGCCGGCGGCGTGATCGAGCAGCTGTCAAAGCCCAACGGCACGCATGCGGCCAGCTTCGCCAAGAACGCCAGCGTCTACGTCGACAGCTGGTCCAACACCGCCACGCCGCCGCAGATCGAGTTGTTCCGCGCCAGTGGCGAAAAGATCGCCACGTTGCTGGTCAACGATCTGGCCGATCCGCAGCATCCCTACGCCAGGTACCGCGACGCGCAGCGTCCGGTCGAGTTCGGCCACCTGACCGCGGCCGACGGCAAGACGTCGCTGCACTACCGGCTGACCAAGCCCGCCGACTTCGATCCGGCCAAGCGCTATCCGGTGGTGGTGTACGTCTACGGCGGCCCGGCCGCGCAGACCGTGCTCGACGGCTGGCCGGTGCGCGGCGACGCGCTGTTCGACCAGTACCTGGCCCAGCATGGCTATGTCGTGTTCTCGGTCGACAACCGCGGCACGCCGCGCCGCGGCCGCGACTTCGGCGGTGCGCTGTACCAGCGGCAGGGCACGGTGGAAGTGGACGACCAGCTGCGCGGCGTCGCCTGGCTGAAGGCGCAGCCGTGGGTGGATGCCGCGCGCATCGGCGTGTACGGCTGGTCCAACGGCGGCTACATGACCCTGATGCTGCTGGCCAAGCACAGCGAGGCCTATGCCTGCGGCGTGGCCGGCGCGCCGGTGACCGATTGGGGGCTGTACGACAGCCACTACACCGAGCGCTACATGAACCTGCCCGCGGCCAATCCCGACGGTTACCGCGACGGCCGCGTGGCCGCGCATCTGGATGGCCTGAATTCGCCGCTGCTGCTGATCCACGGCATGGCCGACGACAATGTGCTGTTCACCAACTCGACCTCGCTGATGAGCGAGCTGCAGAAGCGCGGCAAGCTGTTCGAGCTGATGACCTATCCTGGGGCGAAGCACGGCCTGTCCGGCAGCAATGCGCTGCACCGCTACCGCACCACCGAAGCGTTCCTGGCACGTTGCCTGAAGCCCTGATCACCACCCGCACCGCCTTTCGCCGAAAAGGAGTTCTGCATGTCCACGCCGCCGCCGTTACCCGGTTCGCCCGTGTCTGACCCCGCCGCCGCCGCGCCGCCGGTGGCGGCCCGGAAGGGCTGGTGGGCACGCCACTGGAAATGGGCGGTGCCATTGGTGGTGCTGTTGCTGGGCGCAATGCTGCTGGCCTCGATCGCGGTGTTCGTGATGGGCATCGCACGCGTCACCAAGTCGTCCGAGCCGTACCGCGTCGGCCTGATGGCCGCGCAGCTCGACCAGCGGGTCATCGCTGCGCTGGGCGCGCCGGTCAAGGACGGGATCATGCCCAGCGGCAGCATTTCCACCAGCAACGGCACCGGCAGCGCCAATCTCAGCGTGTCGCTGCACGGCGCGCGCGGCAACGGCACCTTGTACATCGAAGCCGAGCGCCATGCCGGCGAATGGCACTACACGACGCTGCAGGTGCTGCCCGACGCCGGCGAGGCGATTCCGCTGCTCGAGGATGTCGATTCCGGAGTGGACGACGCCATCGAAACCGACGCCGAGTCCGATTCCGACGCGGATGCCGTCAACGAGGTGCAGACCGACGCGGATCCGGCTGCGTCGGCCGAGGCGGACAGCACGCAATAAGCTCCGCGCAGCCGCGGCATGCGGCGCAGTGGCACCCACGCCGCGTGGCCGAATCCGTCGCGTCGCTGCGTTGCGCGGGCAGGGTGGGTGCGGGGCATCGCGCTGTCGCCGTGCTGCCGTCCGCAGACGGTGTGGCCGTGTCTACGATTCGCGAGCCTGCAGCGGCGGCCCTGGTCGCTTCCGTGTCGCGCGCGATCGCTGGCCACCCGGCGCGGCCATGACCTACGGCAGCTTGCCGGCCGTGCGCGCGCCGCGTACGGTCGCCGCATCGTCCCGCTGGAGATTCACCGATGAAGCCACTCGTCCTCGCCATCGCGCTGGCCCTGGTCGCGCCTTTGCCTGTCCTCGCGCAGGTCGCGCCCGCCGCCGCTCCGGCCGAGGCCGCCGGCCCGGCATGGGTGAAGCGCAGCAACGACTTCGCGCAGATCCTGCTGCAGGCGCAGGCGCCGTTCCAACCCGAGGAGGTGAGCTTCTTCGGCGTGCCGGGCTACGACGACAAGGTCGCCGACCTGGGGCCGGACAATGCCCGCCGCTATCGCGACGCGATCGGCAAGGCCCGGCGCGCGCTGCAGGAGAAGCTGGAGGTCGAGCGCGATCCCAACGTGCGCCAGGACCTGGCGATCATGATCCATGCCGCCGACCAGGCCGCCGAAGGCAGCGCGTTGAACGAACGCCTGCTGCTGCCGTGGCAGGATGCGCCGCAGATGGTGTTCGGCGGCCTCAACAATCTGCTGTCCGAACAGGTGCCGGCGGCGCGCCGGGCCAAGGCGCTGGACCGGCTGCAGCGCTATGTCGGCCTGGCGCCCGGCAGCACCTCCTCGCTCGTGCTGGCGCGCCAGCGCTACGAGGAAAAGCTGGCCAACGGCGCGCTGCTGCCGCCGACCCGACGCGAGGTCGAGCAGGCCTTGAGCAACGTCGACACCTACGCCAAGGGCATTCGCGAACTGTTCGCGACCTACAAGATCGACGGCGCCGAACCGGCGCTGGCGGCGATGGACAAACAGTTCAAGGACTACGCCGCTTGGACGCGCAAGGTGGTGCTGCCGAAGGCGCGCGAGGACGCGCGCCTGCCGCCGGAGCTGTACGCCTTCCAGCTCAAGCAGGTCGGCATCGACATCGCGCCGCAACTGTTGATGCAGCGCGCGCAACTGGAATTCATGGAGACCCGCGCGGCGATGCAGCAGCTGGCGCCGCTGGTGGCCAAGGCCCAGGGCCTGAAGGTCGACAATCCCGGCGACTACCGCGCGGTGATCCGAGCGCTCAAGCGCGACACCATCGCCAACGACCAGTTGGAAACCCATTACCGCGACGTCATCGCGCAGATCGATCCGATCATCCGCCAGCAGCGCATCGTCGATGTGCCGCAGCGGCCGATGCAGATGCGCCTGGGGTCGGCGGCCGAGAGCGCGGCGCAACCGGCGCCGCATTTCCGTCCGGCGCCGCTGGTCGGCAATACCGGCGAGCAGGGCACCTTCGTGCTGCCGCTGGGCAATCCGGATACCGCCGGCAAGGGCGAGCACTACGACGACTTCAACTTCGGCTCGGCGGCGTGGACGCTGAGCGCGCACGAGGGCCGGCCCGGCCACGAACTGCAGTTCACCGCGATGGTCGAGCGCGGCGTCTCCCTGGCGCGCAGCATGTTCGCGTTCAATTCGGTCAACGTCGAAGGCTGGGCGCTGTACGCCGAGGCCGAAATGGTGCCGTACGAACCGCTGGACGGGCAGCTGATCGCGCTGCAGTTCCGCCTGCTGCGCGCCGCGCGCGCCATGCTCGACCCGATGCTCAACCTGGGCCTGACCGACCGCGAACGCGCGCGCCTGGTGCTGGAGAACGACGTCGGCCTGTCGCCGGCGATGGCGCGGCAGGAACTGGACCGCTACATGATGCGCGCGCCCGGCCAGGCCGGCAGCTACTTCTATGGCTACAGCCGCATCATGGAACTGCGCATGCGCACCGAACTGGCGCTGGGCGCGAAGTTCGACCGGCTCAAGTTCAACAATTTCCTGCTCGACCAGGGCCTGCTGCCGCCGGATCAGCTGGCGACCGCGGTGGACGAGGTGTTCGTCCCGGCACAACGGAAGTGATGGAACCGTGCCGCTGCGCCGACCGCGCAGCGGCACGGTCGGACTTCAGTGATCTTCCGGGACGCTCTCAGGGCGCCGCCCGTCCGTGTTCTTCCAGTCGCTTGCTTTACCGCCGCCTATGGGGCAATAGGCCATGTACTGCCCGACAGCGGTCACTGCGGTTTGCGTCCAGGGCAGAAAGCAGACATTTCCGATGCAGCAGGCGCCAGTGGTTGGGTAAGGGCAATATCCAGGCACCGCTACCCAAGTCCCGCTGCTTGGACTTATCGGGATCCAGTTCTTGTCGCTGTCCTTGCAGCCTTGGGTACAGAACACGAAGGGGTCATTGTCGCGGCAAGCAAACTCCACATAAGGGCCCACTGCTTTGGCCGTGCCCTGCAGTCCGAAGAACGCGACCAATATCCATATCCAGCGCTTCATAACGAGTCCTTCTGTCAAAGACGGTCCATCCCGTGCGCTCAGAGCAATGACGGGTCACGGCCCTCACGGGTCCGGATCCATCCCCTGAAATGCCCGAGGGTCGGGGAATACTATAACCCGGCCAATAGCTTACCAAGGGTTCCCGGACGGCGGTCGTCTGTGCCTGGGCCGCCGCGGCGACCCAGGGCACGGTGAAGCCGGACGCCGAGGAGGCTGGCCCGCCATCGGCCTGCGGATGGCCGATTGTCGGGGCGGGCGGCGCTTCGACAGCGGAAACCGCCGGGATCACTCTCCCAAGACGCTCAGCGTTCCTGCGCCGGCAACGGCGGTTGGGGCTGTGGCTCTTGCGCTGTCGGCACCTGCGCCCCCGGCGGCACCCAGATCGCCATCCCGGCGGCGCGCTTCTGCGTGGTCGGGATGCCGATGCCCAGGCCGCCGCCGACGTGGCCGCCGTAGCTGCCGGCGCCCACCGACACGCCGCCGCCGGAGCGCTGCGAGGCCACGCCCATCAGTACCACGCCGTTGGCGCCGAGCTTGGCCGCCTCGCGCTTGAGCCGGGCCATCGCCGCATCGGTCTGGCCCTGGGTGCCGAAGCCGGCCGCGCTGGACGATTCGAGCTGGGCGATGTCGACCGCGCCGAGCGGCGGGGTCGAATAGATCTGGACCAGGGCCGGGTCGATCGGGGGGCGCGGCGCGCCGACCATCACCTTGGAGGAACTGGCGCAGCCGGCCAGCGCGAACAGCAGCGCCAGCGGCAACAGCGGTCGGACGTTCATGGCATCACCCCTGGGAATCGGTTCACGACGCGATGATAGGCGCGATCGGTGAACCGCGGCGCACCCGCCATCGCCGCCACCGTGGCACGCACGCCGTGAGTCCCGTGCCAAGAGTTGGCTTGCGCCGCCAGGGCCGCGCGCTATGGTGCGCACTGGCATTCAGCGTAGGGCGACGGCATGGGCTTGATCAGTCTGTTGTGGGGCATCGTAGCGTTGCTGTGGATGATCCTGGCCTTCATCCCGCTGCTGGGCTGGGGCAACTGGTTCGTGATCCCGTTCGCCGCGGTCGGCGCGATCATCGCCGCGATCGGCCTGCTGTTCACCTCGGCCCCGAACCGCGGCCGCGCCAAGACCGGGCTGATCCTCAACGGCCTGGTGATCGTGGTCGGGGTGATCCGGCTGAGCCTGGGCGGCGGAGTGATCTAACGGCATGCCGGTGCATGCCGGGCACGGCGGCATGCTGTGTTGCAGCAGTTCCCGTCCATCTGCGGCCGGCAGGCGTAAAATTCGGCGGTGACGACCGCTGCGGTGGCCGTCACCGTTCGCGCCGGTGCGTGCGGCGCGGCTCGGCAGACCGGGCGTCGCCTCGCAGTGCCGCGTGCGCGACGTCCGACCCGTCCCTGCAGGAGCCTCGCGTGGCCCATCCCCATTACCGCCCCCGGCGCATGCGCCGCGACGACTTCTCGCGCCGGCTGATGCGCGAGAACACCCTGACCGCCGACGACCTGATCTGGCCGGTGTTCGTGCACGAACTGCCAGGCCGCGCGCCGATCGCCTCGATGCCCGGCGTGGAGCGGCTGTCGATCGACGACCTGCTGAAGGAAGCCGAGACCGCGCTGGAACTGGGCATTCCGGTGATCGACCTGTTCCCGGTGATCGACCCCTCCGGCAAGAGCCTGGACGCGGCCGAGGCCTGGAACGAGGACGGTCTGGCGCAGCGCGCGGTGCGCGCGCTGAAGGCGCGTTTCCCCGAACTGGGGGTGATGACCGACGTGGCGCTCGATCCGTACACCACCCACGGCCAGGACGGCATCATCGACGCGCGCGGCTACGTGCTCAACGACATCACCGTCGAAGCGCTGGTCAAGCAGTCGCTGTCGCACGCGCAGGCCGGCGTGGACATCGTTTCGCCCTCGGACATGATGGACGGGCGCATCGGCGCGATCCGCCGCGCGCTGGATGCCGAGGAGCATCTGCACGTGCGCATCATGGCCTATTCGGCCAAGTACGCCTCGGCGTTCTACGGCCCGTTCCGCGACGCGGTCGGCAGCGCCGGCAACCTCGGCAAGGCCGACAAGAGCACCTACCAGATGGACCCGGCCAACGGCGACGAGGCCATGCGCGAGATCGCGCTGGACCTGGAGGAAGGCGCCGACATGGTGATGGTCAAGCCCGGCATGCCGTACCTGGACGTGGTGCGGCGGGTGAAGGACGAATTCCGCGTGCCGACCTTCGCCTACCAGGTCAGCGGCGAGTACGCGATGCTCAAGGCCGCCTTCGCCAACGGCTGGCTGGACGAGCGCAAGTGCGTGCTGGAATCGCTGATGGCGTTCAAGCGCGCCGGCGCCGACGGCGTGCTGACCTACTTCGCGCCGCAGGTGGCGCGCTGGCTGCGCGAGGCGCGCTGAGGCGGTAGCGTTCTTGCGATTCAGATCATGCCGCTTTGTTGTAGGAGCGGCCTCAGCCGCGACAGGGCTCTACCGGTAGCACCCTGTCGCGGCTGAAGCCGCTCCTGCGACGGCATGATGCGCGCAGACAAAAACGTGCGGGCGTCGGTGATGCATTTACGCGGACGGATGCGCCAGCGGCATGGAAGCCGCTGCCGGCAGGCAGCCCAACCCGAGCAGCGTCGCCTCCACCGCCTCGTCCAGCGGCGTGTGCGGCTCTTCGCCGAGCGTCTGTAGCAGGCGCGTATTGCGCATGCGCAGCGGATGGCGCCACAGCGGGCGCATCTCGCGCAGCTCGCGCGCCAGCGGCCAGAAGGGCATGGCCAGGGTCAGCAGCCACCACGGGAAGCGGCGGGTCCGTGGCGGCGCTATGCCGTGGCGGTGCAGCGCGCGTGCGATCGCCGCCGCCATTTGCGTGCCGTCGGCGTCCCAGTGTCCGTCCATGTGCAGCCGCGCGAACGCCGGCAGCGCATCGCGCTGCTGCAGCAGGCGCAGCATGGTCCGCGCCACGTCCGGCACGTACGCCCATTGATGGCCGACGCCGGGATCGCCCGGCAGCGTCACGCTGGCGATCGGGTGCCCTGCTTTCACCAGTCCCTGCGCGAACCAGCTGTTGCCCACGCGTGGGCCGAAGAAGTCGCCGGCGCGCACCACGATGACCCGCGCACCGTGCGCGGTCGAAGCCTGCAGGCGCCGCTCCAGCTCGACCCGGATCGCGCCCTTGCGCGTGGCTGGGGTCTGCGCGGCGTCTTCGTCCGGCGCCGGGTAGGCATCGAGGCCGTAGTTGTAGACCGTGCCTGGCAGCACGATGGTCGCGCCTTCGGCGCAGGCCGCGGCGATCGTGTTGTCGATCATCGGCAGCACCAGCTCGGCCCAGCGCCGGTAGCCGGGCGGATTGACCGCATGCACGATCGCCGCGCAGCCGCGCGCCGCCTGCAGCACGTCCTCGCGGCACATCGCGTCGCCGCGCAGCCAGTGGATGCCGTCGCGGGTTTCGCTGGCGGCGGCGAGTCCGCGTTGCAGGGCGCGCACCTGCCAGCCGGCGTCGCGTAGCTGGCGCGCCAGTTCGCCGCCGATGCCGCCGCTGGCGCCCAGGACCAGGGCGGTGGATGTCGTTGTCATGCGGGGACTCCGTTGCGGGGAATGCGAGCAGTGTGATCACCGCCGCATAGCAAAGGAATTGGCGAACATCGGCCATCGGCTATACATTTATGTATGGACAACGCCATCGGTTGGGAGCTGTACCGGTCTTTCCTCGCGGTGCTGGAGGAGGGGTCGCTGTCCGCGGCGGCACGCGCGCTGGACCTGACCCAGCCCACCGTGGGACGGCATGTGGCGGCGCTGGAGAAGGCGCTGGCGGTGCCGTTGTTCGTGCGCTCGCAGAGCGGATTGCTGCCGACCGACGCGGCCCTGGCGCTGCGCGGCCATGCGCAGGCCATGCGCAGCATCGCCGCGTCGCTGCAGCGCGCGGCCGGCCGCCACGGCGAGGCAGTGCAGGGCACGGTGCGGATCTCCGCCAGCGAGGTGATCGGCGCGGAAGTGTTGCCGCCGGTCTTGGCCGGCTTGCGCCTGGCGCATCCGCAGCTGCGGCTGGAACTGGTACTGAGCAACCGCGTGCAGGACCTGCTGCACCGCGAAGCCGATGTGGCGGTACGCATGACCCGGCCGCAACAGGATCCGCTCATCGCCCGCCGCATCGGCGAGATCGCGATCGGCCTGTACGCCGATCGCGACTACTTGGCACGGCATGGCACGCCGCAAGACCTGGACGAACTCGGGCAGCACGCACTGGTCGGCTTCGATGCGGAGACGCCGTTCCTGCGCGCCGCGCGCGCCGGGCTGCCGCAGTGGCGCCGCGAGGCGTTCGCGCTGCGTGCCGACAGCGACCTGGCGCAGCTGGCCTTGATCCGCGCCGGCTGCGGCATCGGCTTCTTCCAGGCGGCCCTGGCCCGGCGCACGCCGAGCCTGCTGCCGGTGCTGCCGCAGCAGGTGCGGCTGGGCCTGGAGACCTGGATCACCATGCACCAGGACCTGCGCGGCAGCGCGGCCTGCAGCGCCGTGTTCGCGGCGCTGGTGGAAGCGATGACCGCGCACGTGGCCTGAGCGACGCGCGCGGCGATTCGCTGGTGATTCGATGGGCGAGCCGCCTGTCTGCGGAAATGCGGTCTGCGCGTGCGAATGCATCTGCAGACCGCCTTCGCAGCGCTACATGCAACTACGGCATCGACACAGTCTCAGTAGGCGATGCGGCGACGAATCCCAAATCCCGAATCCCCAATCCCGGCTTTCAGGGCATCGTCAACGCGATCGGCGTGGACTTCATCGCCGCGGAGATCGACGGGAACGGGTCGACGCTGGCCATGGTGATCACGTCGTCGATCGACACCACATCGCAGGTGATGCTGTCGTCGTTCACGCACAGGTACGCGGCCGCGCCCACGCCCGGCTCGTACACTGCCTTCCACACGTAGTCCGCCACTTCCACCTTGTCGGTGCCGATGGTCGTCACGTTGTCGTCGAAGGCCGGGCCGGTGACCACGTAGATCTCGCCGCGCTGCTTGGCCAGCTGCCGCACCTGCTCTTCGATCCGCGCCCATTCGCCGGTGTTGAGCTTGTGGTCCTGCGGGACCACGTTGGCCATCGAGAAGGTCTCCTTCTCCGAGCTCTCGGTCGAGGCGTCGCCGGCCGGGGTCATGTGGCCGCGGTCGAACCCGGTATTGGTGTAGTCCGAGCTCTTGGAGCGGTCGGCGGCGGGAATGGCGGTTTCCTCGTGGAACGAGCCGACCCGGCCGATCGCCTCGGCGCCGGCGACCTGCTGGTCGGTCAGGTGCTCGGCCGAGTACAGCGGGCCCTTGGTCACGCCCGAGGCCAGGATCGCGTATTCGGTGTGGCAGACCTCGGTGGTGCGGGCGGTCAGCGAGGCGTCCACGCTCGGCGGCTTGCCGCCTGCGTACAGCGTGGCGCAACTGGTGGCGGCCATCGCCGTTTGGGCCGTGAACAACGCAAGCAGAACCAGACAACCGCGCAGGGAGAAGGACATCGCGTACCTCGCTAGCCAAGGGGGAGTGAAGAAACTGGCGAGGGGCGATGTCGTTACGGTGACTGTTGGATGTGTCGCGCATGGCAAACGCGTTGCCGGTCACGTTTGCGGGTAGACGACGCGGGCCGGCTCGAGGCGGATCCGATAAGCGTTCTCATTTACAATGCGCGGCCGCCTTCCGAACGTGTCCCGCGCCGTGACCAAGAAGCTGTTGTTCCAGCTGCACTGGCTGTTCGGCATCAGCACCGGGCTGGTGCTGTCGGTGATGGGCCTGAGCGGGGCCACGCTGGCGTTCGAGGACGAGATCGTGCGCTGGGCCAACCCGCCGCTGGCCGAGGCGGCCGCGCGCCATGCGGCCGGCGAGTCGCCGTTGCCGCTGGCCGAGCTGGCGCGGCGTCTGGACCTGGGCGGCACGCACCGCACCACGCGCATGTTGATCGACCCCACCGGCACGCGTCCTTCCAACGTGCGCCTGGCCGGCCGCGACGGCGGACGCCTGTACTTCGATCCCTATACCGGACGCACGGTGGCGGAGCCGCGGCTGACCGGTTTCTTCGCCTTCGTCGAGGACCTGCATCGGCGCCTGGCCGCCGGCGAACGCGGCAAGGCGGTCACCGGCGCCTGCGCGATCGCGCTGCTCTTCTTCTGTCTGTCCGGGCTGTACCTGCGCTGGCCGCGGCAGTGGTGGAGCTGGCGCGCGTGGTGGGTGGTGGAATGGAAGCGGCAGGGCCGCAGTTTCCTGTGGAGCCTGCATTCGGTGATCGGCACCTGGTGCCTGGCGATCTACCTGTCGATCGCGCTGACCGGGCTGTACTGGTCCTACGACTGGTACCGGCAAGGGCTGGTGGCGGTGCTCGGCGGCGAACGCGCGGACAACGAGGGCGGCGGCCGCGGCGGCAAGCCGCCGGCGGTGGACTATGCGCGGCTGCAGGCCACGCTCGCGGCGCTGCCGGACGTGCGCCGCGCCTATCTGGACCTGCGCCTGCCCAGTCGTCCCGGGCAGCCGCTCATCGCACGCTACCTGGCCGCCGATCCGGTGCACAGCCGGGCCTTCGACGGCCTGGAGATCGATCCGCGCAGCGGCCGCATCCTGCGCCGCCTGGACTACCGGCAGCAGCCGCTGGGCCGGCAATTGCTGAGCAGCGTGTTCGCCCTGCACACCGGCAGCTTCTTCGGCCTGGCCGGGCGCGTGGTGGTGATGCTGGCGAGCCTATGCATGTCCCTGTTCTTCGTCACCGGCTGGCTGTTGTACCTGGACCGGCGACGCAAGAAGCGCGCGTTGCACACGGCGCGGCGCGATCTGGCCTCGCCCGTGCAGGACGCCGCCGAGCCGTGGCTGGTGGGATTCGCCAGCCAGAGCGGATTCGCCGAACGCCTGGCCTGGCAGGCCGCCGGCCAGCTGCAGGCGGCCGGCGTGCCGGTGCAGGTGCAGTCGCTGGCGCAGCTGGATGCGGCGCAGTTGCTCGGTGCGCGGCGCGCGCTGTTCGTGGTCAGCACCTTCGGCGACGGCGAGGCGCCGGACCCGGCGCGCGCCTTCGAGAAGAAGGTGCTGCGCCAGGCGCAGGCGCTGCCCGACCTCGGCTATGCGCTGTTGGCGCTGGGCGATCGTCAGTACGCGCGCTTCTGCGGGTTCTCGCGCCGGCTGGAGCAGTGGCTGGCCGCGCAGGGCGCGCAGGCGCTGTTCCCGGCGGTGGAGGTGGACAACGCCGATCCGCAGGCGCTGGCGCAGTGGCAGCGGCAGCTGTCCGCGGTCACCGGTGTGGCGGACACGGCACCGGCGCTGCAGGCGCCGCCGGCGCTGGAGTGGCGCCTGGCCGGACGCACCCTGCTCAACCCCGGCAGTGCCGGCGCGCCGGTGTGGCGCATCGATCTGGCGCTACCGGCACAGGCACAGTGGCAGGCGGGCGACATCCTGGAAGTGCAACCGTGTCACGCCGCGGATGCCGTGCGCGCCTGGCTGGCCGCGCATGGCCTGGCAGCGGACACGCCGCTGCGCGCCGCTGGCGTGCCGCTGCCGTTGCAGGCGGCGCTGGCCGATCGCGAACTGGCGCCGCCCGGGGACGCGCACGATCTGCAGGCCTGGCTGGATGCGCTGCCGCAGCTGCCGCTGCGCGAATACTCGATCGCCTCGGTGCCGGCCGACGGCCTGCTGCAACTGGTGGTGCGCCTGACCCGACGCGACGACGGCAGCGCCGGCCTGGGCTCGGGTTGGCTGTGCCTGCACGCGCCGCTCGGTACCGCGGTGCAGGCGCGGGTGCGCGCCAACCCCGGTTTCCGCCGGCACGGCGCCGCCCCCTTGCTGCTGATCGGCAACGGCACCGGCATCGCCGGCCTGCGCAGCCTGCTGCGCGAAGCCGAGCAGGCCGGTGTGCATGGGCACTGGCTGCTGTTCGGCGAACGCAATGCCGCGCACGACGCGCTGTTCGGTGCGGAACTGCAGGCATGGCGGGACAGCGGCCACCTGCAGCGGCTGGACCTGGCGTTCTCGCGCGACCAGCCGGACAAGCTCTACGTGCAGGATCGCCTGCGCGACGCCGCCGACGAAGTGCGCGCCTGGCTCGCGCGGGGTGCCACGCTGCACGTCTGCGGCAGCCTGGACAGCATGGCCCGCGGCGTGGATGCGGCCTTGCGCGAGATGCTGGGCGAGGATGCGCTGGATGCGCTCAGCGCGGATGGGCGGTATCGGCGCGATGTGTATTGAGGTCTGAGGCAGGTGGAGCGGTTCGGTGAGTTCTTGGCCCCGGATCGAATTCGGTGGCGTTGCTTCCACCGCTGCGTCTGTCGCGGCTGAAGCCGCTCCTACAAAAAGCCGCGCGCCTCCGTTGCCTTTGTAGGAGCGGCTTCAGCCGCGACCAACTGCATCAGCGATCGCGTGGAAACGGAGATGCAGCAACCGGCCTGCGGCACGCGGACGTTTCGCCAGCGAAGCCGTCGCCGTCAGCGCGCACCCGCACAATCGCCGCTGCCGCTCGCAGCCGGTGCCTTCATCCGGTACACGTCGAGCTTGCCGGCCTTCGGTGCGCGCGCGCTGCCGACTACCAGCAGCTCGGTCGGCTTGGAGGCATCCAGCACCGCACCGCGGGTGTCGCCATCGGCGCCGTTGAACGACAGCGCCAGCGGCTGCGCCTGCACGTAGTGCCCGCCGGCGCACTGCGCGAGCAACAGCTGCGCGCCCTGCGTCTTGCGCGCCCGCGCGAACACCAGCGCGCGGCCGTCGCCCAGCCAGGCCGCGTCGGTTTCGTCGTCGGCGCTGTTGATCCCTTCCAGCGCCTGCGGTTGGCCGAAGGCCTGGCCCTGCAGCCGCGCCACGAACAGGTCCATGCCGCCGGCGCCGCCGTGGCCGTCGCTGGCGAACAATAGCCGGGTGCCGTCCAGCGACAGGGTCGGCGCGCGCTCGTCGCCGCGCGAGTTCACCGCCGCGCCCAGGTTCTGCGGCGGGCCGTAGCGGCCGTCGGCCAGCACCGGCGCGCGGTACAGGTCGCTGCCGCCGTGGCCGCCGGCGCGGTCGGAGGCGAAGTACAGCCAACGCCCGTCGGTGCTGAAGAACGGGTCGCCATCGGCATCGGGCGAGTTCAGCGGCGCCGGCAACGGCTGCGGGTCGACCCAGCGTCCGTCGCGCAGCGTGGCCTGCCACAGGTCGCCGCCGCCGGGCCCGCCGGCGCGGTCGGGGCTGGCCCAGACGATGCGTCGTCCGTCGGCGGAAACGCTGGCGCGGGTCTCGTCGGCCTTGGTCGAGACCACGCCCATGCCCTCGATGCCGAACTCGGAAAGCGCGAACGCCGGCGGCGCGCAGAGTAAACTCGCGGCCAGCGCGAGCGGCAGGGCGGGGGTCCGCATGTCGGATTCCTTCGGATGTCGCGACCAGTCTAAAACAACCAACGAGCGTTCCATGCCCACATCCCGCTATGCCGTGTTCGGCCATCCCGTCACCCATTCGCTGTCGCCGCGCATCCATGCCGACTTCGCCAAGCAGACCGGCATCGCCCTGCAGTACGACGCGATCGACGCCCTGCCGGACGGCTTCGCGGCGGCGCTGGCGGCCTTTGCCGCGGAAGGCGGCGTAGGCGCCAACGTGACCCTGCCGCTGAAGGAAGCCGCCTACGCGCTGAGCGTGGTCCACAGCGAGCGCGCCCAGCGCGCCGGGGCGGTCAACACGCTCAGCTTCCGCGACGGGCAGTGGCACGGCGACAACACCGACGGCGCCGGCCTGGTGCGCGACCTGACCGGGCGCAACGGCCTGGACCTGCGCGGCCGCCGCGCGCTGCTGATCGGTGCCGGCGGCGCCGCGCGCGGCGTGGCGCCGGCGCTGCTGGAGGCCGGCGTGCAGCAGTTGCTGATCGTCAACCGGTCGCCCGAGCGCGCCGATGCGCTGGTCGATGCGCTGGGCGAACCGGCACGGGCCATTTCCCGCTACTGGGAAGACCTGCGCGAACTGGGCGACTTCGAACTGATCGTCAATGCCACCGCGGCCGGCCGCGACGACAGCGCGGGATTCTCGCTGCCGCTGTCGCTGGTCAACAGCATGACCCTGGCGGTGGACCTGAACTACGGCGAGGTCGCGATTCCGTTCCTGGCCTGGGCGCGTGCGGCGCATTGCCGCGATACCGTGGACGGGCTGGGCATGCTGGTCGAGCAGGCGGCCGAGAGCTTCGAGCGCTGGCACGGCGTGCGCCCGGACACCGACCCGGTCTACGCCGCGCTGCGTGCGCGCGACGCGGTGCTGGTCAGCGCCGACTGATCTTTGCGCCCCGGCGCTTGTTTTCGTGGCTAGACGGAGATTTCGATGGACGATGGATTCGTGATGCAGCTGTTGACCACGGTGGGCTTCCAGCTGCCGATCCTGATCGTGCTCGGCACCGGCCTGGTGCTGCTGGCCACGCGCCGCCCCGGCCGCGCCCGCACGCTGGGCCTGTGGGGCTTGAGCCTGCTGCTGCTCGGCGGGCTGTGCGGCACGGTGACCTCGCTGCTGCCGATGTGGGTCGTCGCGCAGGGCGGGAGCTTCTCCAGCTACGCCGTCTGGTACGGCATGCTGCAGGCGGTGTTCACCCTGCTGCATGCGGTGGCGATGCTGCTGGTGGTGCTGGCGCTGCGGTTTGCCTTGCCGCGCTAGCACGGGCCGTCCGCGTTGGTCGCAGCAGCTGTCGGTGTTGCTACCATGTGGTCACGCCTGCCGTAGCCGGAACGATCGCGATGCGCCTTAACCATTTCGTGGATTTTGCGCTGGTGGCCGGGAGTGTCGGCCTGGCCGCCAAGTTCGGTATCCTGCTGCTCGGCTTCCTGCTGCTGTTGCGCTGCGCACCCGGCCGCCCGCGCACCCTGTTGCAGTGGGGGCTGGTGGTGCTGCTGGCCAACGTGATGCTGCCGATGTTTCTGGTGGCAGTGGTGGGCGTGGTGCGGCTGATCACCGGTTTCTCCGGCGACATGTGGGCGGACACCGCGATCAAGCTGCTGCAGGATCTTCTGTTCGCCATCGGCCTGGCGCTGCTGCTGCAGGCATTGTGGCTGACCCTGCCGCGCAAGCAGAGCGCACCTGGCTGATCGGCAGGCGCATGCCCGGTCGCGGTAGTTGCGACCAGACGTGAGAAAATGCCGGCATGAACGATGACGCCACAGCGGCCGCGGCCCGCGCAGCCGACAAGCCCCAGCGCCAGCTGACCGAGCCGATGAAGCTGGCGATCCGCGACGCCTACACCAAGCTGCAGGCCAACACGCCCGGTTTCATGGTGCGCCGCGCGCAGAGCCAGATGATCGGCGTGGTCTCGCGCGCGCTGGGCACCTCCGGCGGCGTCGGCGTGGCCGAGGCGCCGACCGGCGTCGGCAAGAGCCTGGGCTACCTCACCGCCGGGGTGCCGATCGCGCTGGCCAGCAAGAAGAAGCTGGTGATCAGCACCGGCACCGTGGCATTGCAGTCGCAATTGGTGGAACGCGACATTCCCGCCTTCCTCAAGGCCACCGGCATCGAGGCGACGGTGGCGCTGGCCAAGGGCCGCACCCGCTACCTGTGCGCGCGCAACGTCGCCGAGCTGCATGGCGACGCCGCGCAGAACAGCATGTTCGAGGACGAGGCGCCGCTGTACGACCGCCCGCTGAGTCCGGCCGAGGCCGAGCAGGCGCGCGCGCTGGCCAAGGCCTACGCCGACAAGACCTGGAACGGCGACCTGGACACCGCGCCGGAGCCGATCCCGTCCTCGCTGCGCGCGCGCATCACCACCAACGCCGCCGGCTGTGCCGGACGCCGCTGCTCGTTCGCGGTGCAGTGCCCGGTGCTGAAGGCGCGCAGCGACGTGCGCGATGCGCAGATCGTGGTCACCAACCATGCGCTGCTGCTGTCGGCGCTGGCGCTGGGCGACAGCGACAACGGCCAGCCGCTGATCGCGCCGCCGGCGGACATGCTGCTGGTGCTCGACGAAGGCCACCACATCGCCGGCGTGGCCATCGACCAGGGCGCGGCCAACCTGGCGCTGGACGACATGGCGCGGCGCACCGGCCGCCTGCAGGCGCTGGTCGGCGCCGCCTATCGGCTGGCCGACAAGGACACCATCGGCAACCAGTTGCCGAACGAAGCGATCGAACTGGCGACCCAGGTCAGCAAGGGGCTGAAGAGCTTCCGCGCCGAGATCGAACGCGCCTGGGTGCCGGACCCGGGCCAGGAAGAACCGATGTGGCGCGCGCCCAACGGGCGCCTGCCCGAGGACTGGAAACCCTTCATCGATGCGCAGGCGCAGGACACCGCCGCGCTGCTCAACTGGGTGCAGGCCGCGCATCAGCTGGTGGCCAAGTCCAAGCAGGAGGACGCGGCCAAGGAGCGCCTGCAGCGCAGCCTGGGCATGGCCCTGGAGATGGTCGAGCAGCAATACGCGCTATGGCTGGGCTGGCGCCGCGAGGACCAGGACGGGCAGGCGCCGATGGCGCGCTGGATCACCCTGTCGCGCGATGCCGACCTGGTCTGCCATTGCTCGCCGGTGTCGGCCGCGCAGGTGCTGCGCGCGCTGTTGTGGAGCGAAGTGGACTCGGCGGTGCTGACCTCGGCCACGCTGACCGGCGGCGGCGATTTCCAGGCGCTGGCGATCGACAACGGCCTGCCCGCGCATGCGGAGATGGTGTCGCTGTCCTCGCCGTTCGACCTGCCCAACCAGGCCGAACTGATCGTGCCGAAATTCCCGGTGGCGCCGGACGACCGCGAAGGCCATCCGCGCGAGGTCGCGCGCTACCTGGTCAAGGAGCTGGACTGGGGCAAGGGCTCGATCGTGCTGTTCACCTCGCGCTGGAAGATGCTCAAGGTCGCCGACCTGTTGCCGATCGCGCAGCGCAACCGCGTGCTGGTGCAGGGCGATGGCTCCAAGTCGCAGATGATCGGCGAGCACATGCGCCGCATCGGCGCCGGCGAAGGCTCGGTGCTGTTCGGCCTGAATTCCTTCGGCGAAGGCCTGGACCTGCCGGGCGAGGCCTGCACCACCGTGGTCATCACCCAGGTGCCGTTCGCGGTGCCGACCGACCCGCAGACCGCCACGCTCGGCGAATGGTTCGAAAGCCGCGGCCTCAACGCCTTCAACCTGATCGCGGTGCCGCATGCGCTGCGTACGCTGACCCAGTTCGCCGGCCGCCTGATCCGCAGTTCCAGCGACCACGGCCGGGTCATCATTCTCGATTCGCGCCTGCTGACCAAGCGCTACGGCAAGCGCATCATCGATGCGCTGCCGCCGTTCAAGCGGGTGATCGGGTAGCGATCGCGAAGGCCGGCGCTATGGCGTCGGCTGCAGGCTGTACAGCAAGGTGCCGTAGCCGAGCTGGTCGTAGCCGCCGCTGTTGGGGCCGTAGTCGCCGCCGCCGCCCTCGGCGCGGACCTTGGCGGCGAATCTGGTCAGGTACGGTGCCTTGAGGCCTTTCAGCACCACGTAGTGGTTGTACAGCAGCTCCCATTCCGGGCGCAGCGCGCCGCGCCCGTTCGGCGAGAGCGTCGTCTGCGTGACGTCGCTGTTGCTGTAGGGGGTGTACGGCAGCGCCAGGGTGTCGTCGCAGCGGTCGCCATCGGTGTCGCAGACGTTGTAGGCGGCCACGTATTCGGCGCCCTTGAGCACGCGGTTGTCGTCGTAGCCGAACAGGTCATCGCCCTGGCTCCAGGCCATCTGGCACAGCGAACCGAGCAGCGCGATCACCAGCGTGGCATGGCCCTGGTCGCGTCCGCTCTCCTGCACCTGGCCCATGCCCTGCGCCGGATACAGCTTCCAGATCGCCTTGGCCAGGCTGCCGTTGCCGGCGCCGTGCTTGAAGTAGTCGATCGCCTCGTCGTACAGATCCGCGCGGTCGGTAAGCACGCCGATGGCGAGGATCGCATTGAGCTGCGCCAGATCCCAGTTCGCCCAGTAGTGGTCGATCTGCGCGTTGTTGTGGCGGACCAGGAAGTCGTGATTGATCGGATAGAACACGTCCAGCATCATCCGCTTGAAGCGATTGAAGTCATCCCCGTTCCAACCCTTGTAGTCGCGCATCAGTTCGCCGGCGTTGGCGAATTCGTAGCCGTAGATGCCGGCAGCCAGCGCCGCGTCGCTGGTGCCGCGGATCGCGGTGAGCTTGTCCGACCAGGCATTCATGATCTCCACCGCCTTGTCGGCATAGCGGCTGTCGCCGCCGAGCTTCCAGCGCAGCGCCAATGCATAGGCGGCCGCGGCATCCCTGTACAGCAGTGTGTAGTTCTCCGGATGCTGGCCGTCGTAGCCGCGGTAGACGATCTCCACAGGACGCGGCTTCCAGTCCAGCGAGGCATGCGGGTTGGCGATCAGGCGTTCCCATCCTGCTTGCCAGGGGGCGGCGGAGAGGGTGAGTTTTTCCCGGATACGGGCCAGATCCTGTGCGCTGTGCAGCAAGCCGGGATGTGCGAAGGTCCGGGTCGCTGCATCGGCCTCGGCGACGAGAGCGGCCATGCACAGCAGCAACAGCGCGATCCAGCGCAGCGCGCCGCGCGTGCGCGAACGGCGCTCTTCTACACGCACAGTCGTGTGGTCATGCATCGGAATCTCCTGGGTTGGGGGGGCGCGCGATGCGCGCACGGCGGCCGCGCTCGGCGCGCGCGGCACGGCAGGTTCGCCGGCATCGTCTACATTTTGATGTCGGTTTTCCGTTGCTGCGCTGCGCATGCGATGTGTGTCGTCGAACCTGCAATGCATCGCCCACGCTATCGGAGACCGCAATCACATCGCCGTCGCTGTATCTGCCGCGCCTATCGCTTCCATAGCAACTAACGAATTCTCCGCGCACGACGCTACCGCCATCATTCAGCTCCCTCAACACGAGCTGACGCCATGCGCCCTGGAACACTGTTGGTGCTCGCCCTGCTGTCGCAGACCCTGATCGTCCCCGCCGGGTTCGCGCAGTCCACGCTCACCCGCGACAACGGCGCGCCGGTCGGCGACAACCAGAACTCGCAGACCGCCGGCGCCACCGGCCCGACACTGCTGCAGGACGTGCAGCTGATCCAGAAGCTGCAGCGCTTCGACCGCGAGCGCATCCCCGAGCGCGTGGTGCATGCGCGCGGCACCGGCGTGCATGGCGAGTTCACCGCCAGCGCCGACATCTCCGACCTGACCAAGGCCAAGGTGTTCGCTGCCGGCGCGAAGACCCCGGTATTCGTGCGCTTCTCCTCGGTGGTGCACGGCAACCATTCGCCGGAGACGCTGCGCGACCCGCACGGCTTCGCCACCAAGTTCTATACCAGCGAAGGCAACTGGGACCTGGTCGGCAACAACTTCCCGACCTTCTTCATCCGCGATGCGATCAAGTTCCCGGACATGGTGCATGCGTTCAAGCCGGATCCGCGCACCAACCTGGACGACGATTCGCGCCGCTTCGATTTCTTCTCGCACGTGCCCGAAGCCACGCGCACGCTGACCCTGCTGTACTCCAACGAAGGCACGCCGGCCGGCTACCGCTTCATGGACGGCAACGGCGTGCATGCCTACAAGCTGGTCAACGCGCAGGGCGAGGTGCACTACGTCAAGTTCCATTGGAAGTCGCTGCAGGGCCTGAAGAACCTGGATCCGAAGCAGGTGGCGCAGGTGCAGGGCAAGGACTACAGCCACCTGACCAACGACCTGGTCGGCGCGATCAAGCAGGGCGACTATCCGAAGTGGGACCTGTACATCCAGGTACTGAAGCCGGAAGACCTGGCCAAGTTCGACTTCGATCCGCTGGACGCGACCAAGATTTGGCCCGACGTCCCCGAGCGCAAGATCGGGCAGATGGTGCTGAACAGGAACGTGGACAACTTCTTCCAGGAGACCGAGCAGGTGGCGATGGCGCCGGCCAACCTGGTGCCGGGCATCGAACCGTCGGAAGACCGGCTGCTGCAGGGCCGCATCTTCTCCTATGCCGACACCCAGCTGTACCGCGTCGGCACCAACGGCCTGAGCCTGCCGGTGAACCGGCCACTGGTGGCGGTCAACAACGGCAATCAGGACGGCGCGATGAACGCCGGCGCCACCGCCAGCGGCGTCAACTACGAACCGAGCCGGCTCAGCCCGCGTCCGCAGGATCCGAACGCGCGTTACAGCCAGCTGCCGCTGTCGGGCAGCACCCAGCAGGCGAAGATCGTCCGCGAGCAGAACTTCAAGCAGGCCGGCGATCTGTTCCGCAGCTACAGCAAGAAAGAGCAGCAGGACCTGATCCAGAGCTTCGGCGAATCGCTGGCCGGCACCGACGACGCCAGCAAGCACATCATGCTGTCGTTCCTGTACAAGGCCGATCCGGCCTACGGCAGCGGTGTCGCCCGCGTCGCCAAGGGCGATCTGGCGCGGGTCAAGCAGCTGGCCGCGCAGTTGCAGGATTGACCGTTCGCTGCGCAGCGCGGCGGCGCCTCCCCCACGCCGCGCTGCGCCGCGCCCTCTTTATCGGAGACCGAGCATGCGTCGCTTCCTTCTTCTCGTCCTGAGCCTGGTCGCCGTCTCGGCGACTGCCGCGCCCGCACCCGCCGACCCGGCCAAGGTCCAGGCGCAACTGCGCGACTACTTCTTCGATGCCGCGCGCGAAGGCCGCCAGGACATGCTGGCCGAGTTCATCCGGGCGCACTACGACCTCAACACCCGCGACGACAAGGGCTATACCGCGCTGATCCTGGCCGCCTACCACGGCCAGCAGCCGGCGGTGGAGCAATTGCTGCAGGCCGGCGCCGATCCGTGCGCGCAGGACAGGCGCGGCAACACCGCGCTGATGGGCGCGATCTTCAAGGGCGAGCTGGCGATCGCCAAGCGGCTGATGCAGGCCGATTGCGCGCCCGACCAGCGCAACAACGCCGGGCAGACCGCAGCGATGTACGCGGCCCTGTTCCAGCGCACCGAGGTGCTGAAGGACCTCGCTGCCAAGGGCGCCGATCTGCAGGCGAAGGACGCGCAGGGCAACGACGTGGCCAAGCTGCAACGCGGCGAGTTCGCGCAGGCGCCGCTGCGCTGAACCGCAAGCGGACACCAGCGGTGCGCGCGGGTGTGGCCGCGCCCCGCGCGCTCAGCCGACCGTGCCGCCATGCGGGCTCGTTCAATGCGGCGGCCACAGCGCAGCGAAGATGCACGCGTTCATCGCCAGGTTGAAGCTGGCATGCGCGGCCATCGCCGGGAACAACGAACCGCTGCGGTGCCGCAGCGATGCGAACAGCAGCGCCGTGCAGAACATCAGGCCGACCCACAGCGCAGCGGACAGCGGCAGCAGGCGGATGCCGGCCGCGGTCGCCAGCAGTCCGTGATGGCAAAGATGCACCAGGCCGAACCACAGCGCTTCGATGCAGGTGCTCGCGCGTAGCGAAAACCGATCTTCCAGCGCGCGTTGCAGCAGGCCGCGGAAAAAGATCTCCTCGCCGATCGGGCTGAACAGCAGCGCGGGCACGGTGGCCACCAGAAACAGCTGCAGCGTGCTGAAACCCTGGTGGGGAATCGTGTCGCGGTAATTGCGCGCGACGCTGACGAACCAGTTGTCCTCGCCGCTGCCGAAGGCGATGGCGCCGAGTGCGAAGCATGCAAGGGCCGCCAGCGCCCCCAACGCGAGCGACGGCGCGAACCAGGCGAGCCGTATCGGCCGCACCAATCCGATCTGCTGGCGCCCTGGACGGGACAGCAGCAGCCACGGACTCGCTGCCATGCACACGAAGCCGAGCGGCAGCAACCAGCGCCAGTGCGCCGGCGCCAGCGTGCCTGCCGCACGCATGGCGGCGAAGACCAGCGCCAATGCCACGGCAACAGGCAACCCGCGCGCGCTGCTGAACTTCCACGACAGACGCGAGGTCAGGGACACGGGCCGATCTCGCTCGATGTGGGTGCGCTGGTGCGCGTGGGGCAGGCTACTGTGCTGGTGCTCGGCCACGCAAGCGTGCGATCACTGGAGAGGCTGCAACAGACGCGCGGGAGCGTCAGTCGCCACAGACGCTACCGGTGGCGCTTGTGGCAAGGAATGGCCGAGGCCACCCGATGTCGTTCCCAAATGCCCCGCCAACGGCGGTTGCGCGCGACGACGATGGCTAGCGAGCGGGTTCCGCCGGCATCCAGCGCAGCGTCGCCGCCCAGAACAGCAGCGCCGCCGCGCTGGTCGCCGCCCCCAACATGCACACGCCCGTCCATCCGGCATGCGCATAGGTGGCGGTGGCGGCGATCGCGCCCAGGCCGCTGCCGAGTGCGTAGAACAGCATGTAGCCGGCCACACGCCGGCTGTGCGCCTGCGCGTCGCCGCGGAAGATCAGGCTCTGGTTGAGGACATGGATGGCCTGACCCGCCATGTCTAATGCGACGATGCCGAGGATCAGTGCCGACAGCCAGCGCATGCCCAGCGCCAGCGGCAACCACGAGGCCAGCAGCAACGCCAGCATCAGCCCGCTGCAGCGTTGCGCCCAGCCACGGTCGGCCCAGCGCCCGGCGCGCGCTGCGGCCAGGGCGCCGACCGCCCCGACCAGGCCGAACGCGCCGATCGTGGTGTGCGAGTACGCATGCGGCTGCGCGCTCAGCGGCAGCACCAGCGCGGTCCAGAACACCGAGAAACTGGCGAACATCAGTAGCGCGATGCCGCCGCGGATCTGCAGCACGCGCTCGTGCGCCAGCATGTGCAGCATCGAGCGCAGCAGGGCGGCGTGGCCGGGCGGCCGTCGCGGCGCAGGCAGGGCGGGCAAGGCGTGCCGCAGCCACAGCAGCAACAGCAGCGTCAGCGCCGCGGATGCCGCATAGACGCCGCGCCAGCCGGCCAGGTCGGCGATGACGCCAGCCAACACGCGCGCCAGCAGCAAGCCGATCACCACGCCGGCCTGGGCCGCGCCGACCACACGGCCACGTTCGGCCGGTGCGGCGCTGGCCGCGGCGTAGGCGATCAGGCCCTGGGTCATCGCGGTGCCGAGCAAGCCCACGGCGAGCATGCCGGCCAGCAGCGCCGGCAGCGTCGGTGCCGCGGCCACCGCCAGCCGCGCGGCCAGCAACGCGCCAGCTTGCCACAGCATCAGCGGGCGCCGCGCATGGCGGTCGCCCAGCGGCACCACCAGCAGCAGCGCCAGCGCGCAGCCGGCCTGGGTCGCGGCGATCACCCCGCCGGCAGCGCCCTGACCGATGCCGAACTCCGCCGCCAACGCGTCGAGCAGCGGCTGCGCGAAATAGACGTTGGCCACACTGGCGCCGCTGGCGCAGGCGAACAGTGCCACCTGCGCGCGGCGCAGCGCGGGCGGCTCGGGCTCGGGCTGGGGGTTGGGTGCGGTCGGCAGGGGGCTGCGCATGGCTAACTGGTTGCAATAAAAAACCACTGACAGGGTGTCGATTTTGGTTTTAAAATGCAACCGGATGCCGCACTCGGCGAATGGGAGCCAGCATGGCAAGACGCAGCAAGCACCCTGCCCAACCGTGCCCGGTGGCGCGTTCGGTGGAGCTGATCGGCGAGCGTTGGGCGCTGCTGATCGTGCGCGATGCCTTCGACGGTATCTGCCGGTTCGGCGATTTCCAGCGCAGCCTGGGCATGGCGCGCAACATCCTGGCCGATCGCCTGCGCCTGCTGGTCGAGGCGCAGATCCTGGCGCTGCGGCCGGCCGCCGATGGCAGCGCCTATCAGGAGTACGCGCTCACCGAAAAAGGCGAGCAGCTGTTCCCGCTGCTGCTGGCGTTGCGGCAATGGGGCGAGCGGCACCTGTTCGCGCCGGGCGAGGCGCATTCGCGCCTGCTCGATCGGCGCACCGGCAAGCCGGTGCCGGCGATGCTGCCGCGCGATGCGGCAGGCCGCGCGCTGAAGCCGCGGCAGACGCTGGTACGCAAGGTCGAGGCGCCTGCCGACGGCGCATGAGCGCGGCACCGGCGCCGTGCTGCGTGAGCGGCGGCGTGTTGGGACGCGGGCAGGATCGGGACGCAATCCGGGGGCGACATGGCGCCGACACCCCCGGATCGGCGAAAATACCGTCTGGCCGGTCTGTCCCGGCCCGTTGCAACGCTCCCTGCGCTGCCGTTGCCCGTTCGCCGCAAGCGCCGGGCGTGCTGCATCGCCGCCCTTTCGTCGGCTTGCTGCCGCGCCTTCGCCACGGCTCGCCGCCGCTCATTCCGGATCCGTCTTGAACACCACCGCCTCGCCCCCTGCCACCGACGCCCTGCCCCTGACCGAGCGCCTGCGCGTCGCCCTGGACCTGCTCGAAGCCATCGATGCCGACCGCAGCGTGCTCGACGCGCTGCCCGAGGCCGACCGCGTGCGCCTGCACCAGGTCGTCGCCAAGGTCTATCACCCCGAGCCCAAAGCGCGCCGGCAACTGCTCAAGCAGCAGGCACGCGAACGCCACCAGGAAAAGGTGCGCAAGGCCGAAGCGCTGCTCGAGCAGACCGGGATCCGCGCGCTGCGGCGCAAGCCGGTGTTCAGCACGCCGAACTACTTCCCGCCGCATGCCGCCGGCCTGCACGACGCCAGCAATGCCGCGGCCGAGGAACCCGCGGCGGCACAGTCGCCCGAGCTGCGCCACTGCTACGTGTGCAAGCAGAAGTTCACCCAGCTGCACCATTTCTACGACCAGATGTGTCCGGCCTGCGCCGAACTGAACTACTTCAAGCGCACCGAGACCGCGGACCTGCGTGGGCGCGTGGCGCTGCTGACCGGCGGCCGGGTCAAGATCGGTTACCAGGCCGGGCTGAAGCTGCTGCGCGCTGGCGCCGAACTGATCGTGACCACGCGCTTCCCGCGCGATTCGGCCGCGCGCTACGCGCAGGAGCCGGATTTCGCCGAGTGGGGCCACCGCCTGCAGGTGTTCGGCCTGGACCTGCGCCACACGCCCAGCGTCGAAGCGTTCTGCAGCCAGCTGCTGGCCACGCGCGAGCGGCTGGACTTCATCGTCAACAACGCCTGCCAGACCGTGCGCCGGCCGCCGCAGTTCTACGCGCACATGATGGCCGGCGAGACCGCCGCGCTGCACGAACTGCCCGAGCACGTGCGCCGCCTGGTCGGCCACTACGAAGGCCTGCGCAGCCCGGAACTGCTGCCGGCGGCGTCGGCGACCACGCTGTCGGCGGGCCAGGGCCACGGCATCAGCGGCGCCGACGGGCTGACCCGTGCCGCCGAGCTGTCGCAGGTGCCGTTGCTGGCCGACGAACTGCTTGGCCAGCAGCACCTGTTTCCCGAAGGGCGCCTGGACCAGGACCTGCAGCAGGTGGACCTGCGCGGACGCAACTCGTGGCGTCTGCTGATGGCCGAAGTGCCGTCGGTGGAATTGCTGGAGACGCAGCTGGTCAACGCCATCGCCCCGTTCATCATCAATGCGCGGCTCAAGCCGCTGATGCTGCGCACGCCCGAGCGCGACAAGCACATCGTCAACGTGTCGGCGATGGAAGGGCAGTTCTACCGCAACTTCAAGACCACCCGGCATCCGCACACCAACATGGCCAAGGCCGCGTTGAACATGATGACCCGGACCTCGGCGGCCGATTACCAGAACGACGGCATCCACATGAACAGCGTGGACACCGGCTGGGTCACCGACGAGGACCCGGCCGAGATCGCCGCGCGCAAGGTGCAGGAAGAACGCTTCCACCCGCCGCTGGACATCGTCGACGGCGCCGCGCGCATCGTCGACCCGATCATCCACGGCTTCAACACCGGCGAGCACGTGTGGGGGCAGTTCCTGAAGGATTACGCGCCGACCGATTGGTGAGGGGCGGCGTGGTCCACGCCAACCGGTCTGCTTCCATGATCGTGGCGATCTGACGATCGCCGGGGCCATCCCGACGGGGCGGCGGCGTGCTTTCGGAGATCAGTCGCCGGCGACCGCACGGTGCATGGTGCCACTGTAGCCCCAGGCGAATTGATACCACTGATCGTCAGGGGAAACGTCGAGATTGTTCACGGTGCGCTGCCAATAGACGATCATTTCGTCGTTGGAGGTCCGCGCAAGCGTGAATGAGGACGACTCAACCCAGACGCCATCCTCGTCCCGTCCCGAGGTGGTGCTGTAGATGAGCGCATGCGGGCCGGAATTGCGCATGCGGAACTGCCCCGGCTTCATTTCTTGCCACGATCCCTTGACCACGTTGTAGACCCGTACTTGCCAGCGGGAAACGACGAAGCGAAAGCGTCTCGGAAAGCCTGCGCTATCCACGTAGCGGGGCGCGTCGAATCCGTCCAGCACACCTTCCCACGTGCCCTGGAAATCGAATTTGGCATCGCTCGGGTGGGCGAGGACGGGGCGTGGCCGATACGTGTAGAGCGGCGCCGTCACGGTGGCGCAGGACGTCAGAAGAAACAGCGCAAGCGCAACCGTCCAGCGTGTGCATGCTTTCATGGGAAGTGGCATCCGATTCGATCAACCAGCGCGGCCGATTCGATTTGGGTGGGTTACAAGAGACGCATCTGGATCAGAGCGATTGGACGATGCGCTTGAGGGGTGCCATATACGTCTCAACTGGATGGATCGGAGGCGGCCGTGGAGGCGGCCTGGCCGCTTTCGCGGCCCCAGAATTCCACCATGATGGTCATCAAGGTCCACACGAGCAGGGTGGGTTGCACCTTGTCGGGCAGCAGATCGTGCCCCTTGAGCATGATGTCGATCATCTGCGGCATCGTCAGCGCCAGCAGCAGCGTGTAGACCGCATACGCGATCCTGTGCCGGCTGTTGGAAATGAACAGGATGGAGATGACCGTGCTGGCGAGGATGGCCAGCACGACGCCGAACCGCCAGCCGTCGAGCCGTTCCGTACCGGTGAGCACCAGGCCCAGCACGGCGCCGAAGAACGTGTTGATTCCGCTTAGATTCGCCTGGTATTCGCCATTGGACATCTTGCCAAGGCCGGTCTTGCCGAAGATACCGCCGAACTTCTTCCACATGAGACATCCCCTTTGTCTGCCACGTGACGTATGTCGTCTGTTCCCGCTGCATCGAGCGTTCGACGCTGCCTGCGCCCCCGCGCGGCATCGACCATATTCCCCGTTCCCGACCCGCCTTGCCAACCCTGCGGCCAGCGGCCAACTCTAGCGGAGATTGGAGACGCCCACAGCGCGATCGCCGCCCGCGCGGATGCGCAAGGCGCGGGAAGAGCGTTTCCATCCGCCGCTGGACATCGTCGGCGGCGTCGCGCGCATCGTCGAGGCGATCCTCCACGGCTGCAACGCCGCGAGCCCGTGTGAGGGCAGTGCCCAAGGACTGCACGCCGACGGATTGGTCGGCGCACCATCGCATATCGCGGTCATGATCGCCGCGGCGCAATGCGCCATCGCCGCCGTGGCGCTGCCGCGACGGCGCCGATGCGTGCACGACGGGAGGCACGCATCGGCGTCGGCGAGGACCTACTTGCGCACGCTCTGCGTGTGCGACTTCAGCGCGTCCTCCAGGCCTGGCACCTGCGCCGCGCCGTCCGGCACGCTGAGGCTGGAGCCGACCAGGTCCTGGCCGAACGGCTGCGTGCGTCCGCCCAGGCACTTGCCCAGGAACGCCTCGCTGACCGCGTTGAAGGCCTTGCTGTTCTCCGGCCGGGCGAAGCCGTGGCCTTCGTCGGGGAACAGCACGTAGGTCACCGGGATCTGCTTGGCCTTCAGCGCGTTGACGATCTGGTCGGCCTCGGCCTGCTTCACGCGCGGGTCGTTGGCGCCCTGGCCGATCAGCAGCGGCCTGGCGATGCGGTCGGCGCGGCTCAGCGGCGAGCGTTCGTCCAGCAGTTTCTTGCCGGCCTCGGTGCGCGGATCGCCGATGCGCCGCGCCATCTGCTCGAAGCCGGATTTCCAGTACGGCGGGATGGTGCTGAGCAAGGTGTTCAAGTTCGACGGGCCGACGATGTCCACGCCGCACTTGAAGGCGTCCGGGGTGAAGCTCAACCCGACCAGCGTGGCGTAGCCGCCGTAGCTGCCGCCCATGATCGCGACCTGGTCCTTGGTCGTGACGCCCTGCTGCACCGCCCACTGCACCGCATCGAGCAGGTCGTCGTGCATCTTGCTCGCCCATTCGCCATCGCCGGCGTTGGTGAAGCGCTTGCCGAAGCCGGTGGAGCCGCGGTAGTTGACCTGCAGCACCGCGTAACCGCGGTTGGCCAGCCACTGGTTGTAGCCGCTATAGCCGTAGTCGTCGCGTGCCCACGGCCCGCCGTGCACGAACAGCACCAGCGGCACCGGCTTGTCGGCCTTGCCGTCGCCGTTGGCATCGGCCTCGCGCGGCAGGGTGAGGTAGCTGACCAGGGTCAGGCCGTCGCGCGAGCGGATCTCCTGCGGCCACTGCGGCACCAGCGGCTGCCCCTCCAGCGCCGGGCGTGCGGCGAACAGCTTGGTCAGCTTGCCCGCAGCGGACGGCACGCGGTCGTAGCGATAGAACGTGGCCGGCGCATCGGCGGCCGAGTAGGCGACGATCCAGGTGCGGTCGTCCTGGGTGCGGGTCAGCACCGAGATCTCGCCCGGGCCGATCGCCTGCAACTGCCTGATGTCCGCGGCGATGGCCGGGTCCAGCACCTTCCATTCCGGGCGCAGGTAGTTCGATTCCACCGCCTGCACCACGCCGCTGCGCGGATCGGTCAGGGTGCCGCCCACGTCCGCGCGCGCATCCTCGAACAGCAGCTTGCGCGTGCCGCTGGCCACGTCCACCGCGTACAGCGCCGAGGTGTCGCGCTGGCGCGAATCGACGAAGTACAGCGTCTTGCCGTCGGCGCTGAAGCCGGACGGCGCGGTGGTCAGCGAATCCTCGAACGGGATCTCCTCGCGCTTCTGCCAGCCGCCCTTGCCGTCGGGCTGCAACAGGTCCTCGCCGCCGTCCTCGCGCGAACGCGTCGCCAGCCGCACCTGGTAGTCGTCGTCGGCCAGGTATTCGCCGATCTGATCGGTGTTCTTCTGCAGCAGCGTGCGCTTGCCGCCGGCCAGGTCGACCCGGTACAGATCGTGCCACTGCGCGTCGCGGTCGTTCATGCCGACCAGGATCGACTCCGGATGCGTGCGGCTGACCGCTACCACCCGCGCGCGGGTCTTGGGGAAGTCGCTGAGGTCGCGGCCGTTGCCGCCCTTGGCGACGTCGAGCGCGAACAGGTGGAAATCCTCGTCGCCACCGCTGTCGCGCATGTACAGCAAGGTGTCGGGCAGGAACGACCAGAAATAGGAGCGGATGCCGCGGCCGCGGTCGTGGGTGACGGCGCGCGCCTTGTCGGGTGCGTCGGCCGGCGCGACCCAGACGTTGAGCACGCCGTCCACCGGCGCCAGCCAGCTCAGGGTCTTGCCGTCGGGGCTCAGCTGCACGCTGCTGCGCTCGGGGTTGCCGAACAGCACGTCGCGCGGGATCAACGGCGGTGCCGCGGCGGCCGCTGCCGGCGTCTGTGCGGCCGGCGCGTCCTTGGCGGCGGGAGCGGCGGCCTGCTGCGAGCAGGCGGAGACCGCGAGGGCGAGGCTGGAAACCAGGACGAGACGCCGCATGAGTGCTCCGGGAACGTTGTTGGCGGGATGGGATTGTTACTCTATAACAAGTGGGGATTCCAGTGCGGCGGGTGCCGATGCGGCCACGCGTGATGGATCTGCGACGCGCTCCAGTATCGGTTGCCGGCGGCCGTTGCGACTACGGGGTTCGGCGCCCGGACATGGGCGTATCGGCGTGGCGCAGGATGCTTCCGATGTGTGGCGCACCCGGCGGCGCCGGCGCTTGCGCTTTGCCGGCCGCGATGCAGAATCCGGCATCGACCCAAATGCAGAGCGACGACATGGCCTCCGATGCCAGCTACGTGGAATACGTCATGGAACAGGCGGCGCTCGGCGCCGCGCTGACCTGCAAGAAGATGTTCGGCGAATACGCGCTGTACCTGGACGGCAAGGTGGTGGCGTTCGTCTGCGACAACCAGGTCTTCGTCAAGCCGACCGCCGCCGGGCGCGCGCTGCTCGACGATGTGGTCGAACAGGCGCCGTATCCTGGCGGCAAGCCGCATTACCTGATCGACGAGGGGCTGGAGGACCGGAGCCTGTTGCAGCGCTTGCTGCGCGCCACGGCGCAGGCATTGCCCGCCCCCAAACTGGCCAAGGCGGCCAAGGTCGGCAAACGCGCGAGCCGGCCGCCGGCGCCGCGGTAGATCGCGCGTCGTTTCCCGGAATCCCGCAGCGCCGCTTCAGGTCAGCGCGTGCAGCTCGCCGCGGACGCCGCCTGCCTGCAGATGCAGATAGCCCACCCCGATCGGCAGGCTGAAACGGCGCGGCCCGGCACTGCCGGGATTGACGTACAGCACGCCGTCGCGGCTCTGCAGCAGCGGTTTGTGCGAATGCCCGCTGACCACCACGTCCACGGAGGCGGGATCGCGCGCCAGCGTCTTCAGATCGTGCAGCACGTGCAGGCGGATGCCCGCGATGTCGAGGTCCAGGGTGTCGGGCAGCGCCTGCGCCCACGGCGCGGTATCGATGTTGCCGCGGATCGCATGCAGCGGCGCGAGCGCGCGCAGCGCATCGAGGATTTCCGGCTTGCCGATGTCGCCGGCATGCACGATGGCGACGCAATCGCGCATCGCCGCCAGCGCCTGCGGCCGCAACAGGCCGTGGGTGTCGGAGATCAGGCCGATTCGCAGCGGCGGCACGGTAGGCATCGGCAGGGCTTGGCAACGGGACGGAGTGCTAGCCTAAACCCCACGTTCGCAAGGCCGCGTGCCGGTCCGAGCGAAAGGCTTCCTTCACCACGTCGCGAGAACCGCATGTCTGCAGCGCTTGATCGGGAACCAGCGGCCTACGTGGAACAGGCCGACGCCGCCGCGATCCGGGTCCGGGCGATGCGTAACGAACACGATGCGGCGCTACGTGCGCTCGGTTTCGCACGCACCGGCGAGGCTGGCGTCTCTGCCATGGTGGTGCGCGACGATGCGGAGAAGGCCGAGGCCTTCCACGCGCTGCGCGAACTCGGCCTGGCCTTTGCCGCCGGAAGGGAGTGGTGCCCGGCAGAGGTCTTCGGCTATCTGCGCGACAAGGGGTTGCTGAGCGGCCCGTTCCTGCGCATCGCCTGGACCCAGCCCGGCCGCTACCGAGTGGATGAGGCGTAATCGCGTGCCACGCGGACCGGCTGCTCGCGACCGCGCATCCTGGCCGAGTCGCCAGGCGCATCGGCGAGTGTGGCCGCTACGTCCCTGTTCCGCCGTGATGCGGCGCGCAGCGTCGCATCGCGGCGCCCGATGGATGACCGCGTCGATGTGGCGGCCATCCGGATCCATCACGAACGCCGCGTAGCGCGTGCGGGTGGGTACCTGCGATGCCGACGTCCAGCGTGTCGGGCAGCGCCCGCCCATGACGCGGCATCGATGTCGCCGCGGATCGCTGCACCCACGCGCGCGTGGGCAGCGCATCGAGGATCACGGGGTTGCCGATGTCGCCGGCGTGCACGACGACCACGTGATCGCGCATCGCCGCCAGCGCCTGCGGCCGCAGCAGGCCGTGGATGTCGGAGATCAGGCCGATCGCAGCGGCGAGACGGACGGCATCGGCGGTGGCCTGATGGGGAGGCCGATAGCCCGGCTGCGCAGGCGGCTACCGTTCTCCCCTGGCTCCGGCTCAGGCGAAGTGCAGGGCGGCGGTCAGGTCGCCCGGGCGCACCCCGCTGGCGGCCTGCATGGCACGCTCCCGTTCGGCCAGGCCCGGCAGCGTCTCTAGCCCGAAGCGGCGGGTGATGAAACGCAGGATCGAGCCGGTGTCGTAGACGCTGTGGTCGACATGGCCACGCCTGGCGTGCGGCGATACCACCAGCGCCGGGATGCGCGAGCCCGGCCCCCAGCGATCGGCCTTGGGCGGAGCCACGTGGTCCCACCAGCCGCCATTCTCGTCGAAGGTGATGAACACCACCGTCTTGTCCCACAGCGGACCGTTGCGCAGCGCGTCCACCACCATGGCGATATGGCGGTCGCCGGCGGCCACGTCGGAATAGCCGGCGTGCATGTTGAGGTTGCCCTGCGGTTTGTAGAACGCCACCGGCGGCAGCGTGCCGGCCTGCACATCGGCGATGAAGCGGTTGTCCGGGGCGCTGTCGCCCAGCCCGCCGTCGCGCAGGCGCCGCGCGCGCGCGGCCGTGCCGGGAGCGAGATTGGCGAAATAGTTGAACGGCTGGTGGTGGATCTGGAAATTGGGGCTGGTCGGGAACTCGGGGGTGTCGCCGGTGTCGCCCTTGCCCTGCACCGCCAGGCCCCAGCCGCCGGCATACCACGCCCAGTCCACGCCCTTGGCATCGAGCGCGTCGCCGATGTGGCGATGGGTCTGCGCCGGCAAGGTGTCGGGACTGTCGGGGGCGGCGTAGTCGGGGCGCGCGGGGTCCTGGCTGGTGCTGGGCTGGAACGGCGGGCTCAGGGTGTTGACCGCCCAGAAGTCCGGGGTCAGCGCGCCGTTGCGCACGAAGCGCGGCTTGCCGTTGAGCGCGGTGTCCGGCGAATCCTCCTGCACGGCCAGGCGGATCTCGTCGGGCCGGTCGCTGGCCATGGCGCTGATCTGCAGCCGCGCCGGGCTGGTGTCCGCATGCGGGTAGTACGGCGCCTGCGCGGCGACCAGGTATTGGTGGTTGAGGAACGAGCCGCCGAACGCGCCCATGAAGAAGTTGTCGCACAGCGTGTACTCGCGCGCCAGGCTCCACAGCCGCAGCGTGGCCGGGGCGTCGGCGTAATGGCCCATCACCAGCCCGCCGGCATCGCTCCAGGCGGCGAAGCCATCGTTGCGGCCGCCATTGATCTGCATCTGGTTCTCGTAGAAGCGGTGCACCAGATCGCGGGTGACCACGCCATGCGGCAGCGGTTTGCCGTCGGCCGTGCGCAGCGGGAACGGCGCATTGGGCAGCGGGCCGATCGCATCCTCGCCGATCTTGTAGCGGCGGTGGTCCACCACCTGCTCGTCCGGCGCTAGGCCGCCCCAGATCGGCGGCAGGATGTCGAGCACGCTGCCGTCGCGATCGACCTGCCGCGCCTGCGCCGGCGTCACCGCCGACAGCGGCCGCTGCAGCCCGGGAAAGTCCGGGAACAGGTTGTTGAAGCTGCGATTCTCGGCGTAGATCACCACCACGTGCTGGATCTTCTCGCGCAGCTGCTTGTCCAGGTCGCTGGCCGACAGCGGGCTTTGCGGCGCGCGTCTGGCCGCCTCGGCGAGGGCCTCGCCGGGGCCGATGGCCAGCGCGCCGCCGGCCAGTGCCAGGCCGCCGAGCAGGCGACGACGTTGCGGATTGTCGGGAGTGGCATCGGCGTCGGTGGACACGGGGTCCTGGGGCGGCTTCTTCACGGTGTCATGGGCATTGGGGGAAAGGCATCGGCCAGTGTGGGCCGCGCAAATGACAAGTCAAAGCGGGCGGGACGGCTGGCCGGCGTGGCGTTCAGCGGCCGTATCGCAGACCGTCGCCGATGTCCCTGGATCAGGCGGAACGTGGGCACCCCGCATCGGCTCAGCGGCGCCGCGTTGCGATGCCGAGGATGTGCTTGCACAGGTCGGCGTAACGGCCCGAGTCGTCGCGGGCCGCCGCCCCGCTTTAGATGGCCTCGCTGAGTACCTTTCCAAGCCGCGCGTGCCCCACGCGTGCAGCCAGCTCGCTCAGTTGCGCCTGGAAGCCGCGCTGCATGGCCGCGATCTGCTGCGCATCGTGTCCGAGCCAGGCATGGCCTTTGTCGTTGTACATCGCCACGCCGTGTAGCGCTTCGGCAAGCGCGTGCGACGGGTCCTGCTGATCGGTTGGCATCGTGGCGACCCTGGCGTGTCGCCGGATCGCCGCCGTGCCCTGGCGCGATCCGACAGGAAGGAGGGCGCCGACCAACCGATCCAGCTGTGTTCGACGGCGGAGATGTCCTGCGAGGCCTTGCGTTGCGGGCAGCGCCTCCTGCGATCGGTCGACGGCATGGCGCGCACTGACGCCAGCAGCAATCGGAACGCAGGCAAGCGCCCGCCAACCGCCGCGGTGTCGCCGCGCTTACAGCGGCCGATTGATGACGGCTTCGATGTGGTGTCCATCCGCATCCACCACGAACGCCGCGTAGTAGTCCGGGCCGTAGTCCGGTCGCAGGCCGGCGGCGCCGTTGCTGCGGCCGCCATGCTGCAGCGCCGCCGCGTGGAACGCGGCGACCGCGTCCCGGCTGGGCGCGGCAAAGGCGAGGTGGAAGCCGGGACCGGGCGCGCGGGCGCCGGCGCCGCGCAGCTTGATCGCCAGCTTGTCGCCGCCGCCGGGCAGTCCATAGCCAACGGCCTGGTCGTCGTCCCCGGGACTCAGGTCTTCCCATACCCGGACATAGCCGAGCGCACCCAGCACGGCATCGTAGAAGCGCGCGGCGCGTTCGATGTCTGCGACGCCGAGAGACACGTGATGGAGCATGTTGCGGAGTTCCTGGTCGAGTGGAGCGGCTGCGCCGTTGCGGAAGCGGAATGCCATGGCGTGTGGGACTGGTACGGATCGGACGATTCGACGCGTGGTCCGACGCGAGGGGCAGCTTACCAACGCCAGCCGTACTTCTTCATCCGCTTGCCGTGCACCCGCATATCCTCCGCGGCCGTGGAGCCCTTGCGGGCCCTTCCATAGCGGCCGACCTGGTAGGCGGCAAGCGCAAGCAGGACGCCCAGCAGCGCATAGCCGACATGGCGAACGTCTTGCAGCGCGAAGGCGAGATACACGTTGCGCAGTGCGCCCAGAACCAGCAGCAGGGAACATCCAAGCAGCACCAGGCGCCTGACGCCAAGTCATGTCGTCGCAACGGCTTCTTCTGCAGAGCGCATGGGCCTGCGCCGGCGGCGCAGCCAGAGCAACGCGCAGAAAAGCACTGCCAAGCGGCCGAGAATGTAGATTGCAGAATGCGGCACGCCACGTCCCTGCCAGTCCCGATGTGTCAGCGCCGCGGCAGGGGCGCCTGCTCGCCTAATTTAGCTGTCATTGAGCGGCTTGTGGCTCGCCCACTCGTGCTCGAACTCGGCGCGATCGATACGAAACGGCTCGAACTCGTCTGGATCGAGCGCCGCGGCACTGAGGCCTCCATACGCATCCTCAAGGCGGTCGCGGTGGTAGACCAGGACCGGGCCGGCGTCATAGATCTCGATCTGCCGGCTCGGCCAGAACGCATCATCGGTCTCGAACAGCCACCAGGAGTGACCCCATGCGTCGTAGCGATCGGCGCGGGACTGATTCCAGCGGCGTTTGTAGTAGTGGGGCATCGGGTGGCCGCGACCGTATCCGGCGTCAGGAAACCTTGCCGCCCGCAGCCAGGACCCTTGTGCGGATGAACTCCGCGGCTTCCGGGCTGAGGTCGGCGAGAGGCAAGGTGACGAATTGAGACTTCGAAAGCAGCAGCAGCCAATAGGAGTCGAATCGCCACACTTCGCGGACTGCCGACCAGGGCATGGTCGTGGTGCCGGCGCCGGACGAAAGCGACAGCGAGGTTTCGGATGCCGCGAGCGTGCCGAGGGGAGTACCCATTGCATCGAGCTTGAGCAGCGAGTTGCGATAGTGGATGGCGTAGAGCGCTACGGGAAGGGCAAAGCCGAGCGCCAGTACGCTTGCCAGGACGCCGACCAACCAGGAGGCGTTGCCGCCGCGAACGAGGAACACGAGGGGTCCCGCCACCAAGGCCAGGGCGACGACATAGCGCAGCCCGACGACGCGCCACCAGTAGCTCGCCACGGCTTGCCGGATCAGCTTTTTGTCGTAGCTCAGGGTGGCGCGGTGCATCGGATAACGTCCGCATTGGGCGCCGCTGTGCGGCGGCATCGGTGATGGAGATCCGGAGTCTACGCGTTACCCGGCCGGATCAATCCGCCGGTACGGTATCGTCTGCGTCGTCCAGGGCATGGTGGACGTACAGGTGCTTGACCAGCACGTAGATCACCACGGTCAGCGGCGCCGCCAACACCACGCCCATCGGTCCGAACAGCACGCCGATGCCGAACAGCGAGAACAGCAGCAAAGCCGGCGGCAGGTCCACCGCACGCGCCTGGATCAGCGGCAGCGCGTGCAACTCGCCGCGGACGCCGCCAGCCTCCAGATACAGATAGCCCACGCCGATTGGCAGAGTGAAGCGACGCGGCCCGGCGCTGCCGGGACTGAGGTGCAGCACGCCGTCGCGGGTCTGCGTGCGGGTGCGTGCGCAGGCCGATCCGTAGAGGCTGGGTTGGACGCATGGGGGCCATTCGCAACGGAGGGATGCCGCTAGCCTAATCGGGGGCACAGCAAGGATGCCGCCAGGGCGCTGGCTTCGGAGAACTGCCGCCAGCGCCTAGGCGCTCGGATGGATCCCCACGCTATGGTCCGATGGTGCCATCGACCTTACGATCATCGGTATCGAAGTGCTGTGGCGCCTGCGTTCAACGCCTTTGCTGCGAACGATCGGTATCGCTGCTGCGCCAGCGAACGGCCTTTGCCAAGCCGACGCCGCCGAATATCAGGCCCAGACCTCCCAGGAACCCAGGGACGCCCCACAATGCGCCCGGATCATCGACGATGGCGCTGCCTGCGGGCCACTCGGGCAGGTAACGCACCCGCACCCGCTGATCCTGCCGATAGCCGGAGATCAAGCCGCCCTGGGGATAGGAAATTTTTTCGCCAGCACCGGTAGTGAAGGCGATCTCAGGGTGCGAACCGCCGGCGTTCAAACGGCTGACGACGCCATCGGCGATGCGTGCGCGGGCGAGGAACGCGTGCCGATCCAGCGCAAGATTGACGGCGATGCCCAGCAAGCCGATCCCGATCAGGGCGAACAGCAGGCCCAGCAACATCTTCCCGATGTGGGGCGAGGAGTGGTTGGACATGGTTCTCGGCGTTCGTCCATGAAAAAAGGGAGCCAGGATAACAAGAAGCTTCGCCGGCGCATTTCCCGATGCCTCGCCATCGCCGACCAGCGTTGCGCAACGATGCGGAATGGGGTCCGGTTGGAGGAGCGAACGAAGTCGCGGAAAGCTTCTCGACGGCATCCATCGATGCACCGATGCTCGCGCTCGCTAGGAGGCCTCGAGCGTATCCCGGCGTCAGTGCATCGGGTTGAGGACGGCCTCAAGACGATGGCCGTCGGGATCGACGACGAATGCGGCGTAGTGGCTGTCCCGGTAGTCCGGACGCAGCCCGGGAGCACCATTGTCCTGACCACCGTTGCATAGCGCCGCCGCATGAAATGCGTCGACGGCAGCGTGGGTATCCGCTTAGGAGGCCAGATGGAATCCGGGACCGGGCGCTCGCGCATCCGCGCTCCTGAGCTTGATGGCCAGCTTGTCGCCGCTACCGGGAGTGCCATAGCCGACGGCTTGATCGTCGTCTCCCGGGGTCAGGTCTTCCCCTACGCGCACGTAGCCGAGCGGCAGAAGCGCGGCGTCGTAGAAGCGCGCCGAGCGCTCGATTTCGGAAACGCCTAGGGAGATGTGGTGCAGCATTTGGATAGATGTCTTTCAGCGCTGGACAGTGGGCGCTACCCGAAGCGGGGGCGGGTTCATTCCGCTTCGCTGGCCCACCCTGTATGGGAAGCGTAGTGTTCGGCGACGTTGATCAGCTTGCGGGAGCTGGATGCAACGGATCCTTCCTTGCTCCAAAGAAACGGAAAGAAGCTGAAACACTGGCTTCCACCGGCCTGCCTCACGTCTGTCTCCCACCCGGGCCAGCGCAAGCCTTCGTAGAAAATGTCCAGACGGTCGCTGAGCGCCCAGCGGAGGAAGTCCGTGTAGCCGATATCCAAGGCTTCCCATCGCAGCGTGTCGGGTGCGAAGTAGTACATCGCACCCAGGTCGCTTCCCAGGCTGCCGCCGTTCACCGAGAAGAAGCCACCGGCCACATCGTCTGCGACCAATAGGTGGCCCGAAGCGCGGCTAGCATTCCACTCGACGATGTCGCGCGGCAACTTGGGATGGCCCGAACCGAGGATGCGCAGCCAGCCGTGATCGATCAACAGCCCGCCGGTCTCGTACGCGATGGCGCCCATGGGGGAGCGGGTCGTGACTTGGAGACCGAGCAGAACGCCATCGCGTTGTTGCGAAGGCGAGAGCACCTCGAACGGCCGGCTGGCTTCGGAAAGCCATTGCCTGACCAGCGGCATCGCCGGATCATCGCGGACGAGCAGTTCTTGCAGCGTCAGCATGAATGTCTGATACCTGTACAGCGTGGCGCGGCCAAGTAAAGGGGTCTATCCGACCGCAACGCTTCAATTGGCGTCCAGGATACCAGCCCACGGAATCCCGGACGAATGCGATGCCGGACGCACCGCCTTGCTCGGCGGCGAGCACGATCCAGAGGATCGGGCGCCGCCCGACGTGGCCGGAGCACGCTCCAGTTCCGATGCAAATCTATCCGCTGGCCAGATCGTTTGGCCGACCGACCCACGCATTTCCCGGCAAACGCTGACTCTTGGGGCGATTGCTTGGCATGTCCTGGTGCAGAGCCCACGAGGTGGCCTCGGACGACTCCAGCGGATCAGGCCACCGGCACGGCGTCGTCGGGGTCGTCCAGGGCATGGTGAACGTACAGGTGCTTGACCAGCACGTAGATCACCACGGTCAGCGGCGCCGCCAACACCACGCCCATCGGTCCGAACAGCACGCCGATGCCGAACAGCGAGAACAGCAGCAAGGCCGGCGGCAGGTCCACCGCACGCGCCTGGATCAGCGGTTGCAGCACATGGCCCTCGATCTGCTGCAGGACCACGAACACCAGCAGCGCGCCCAGCGCCACTTGCGGACTGACGGTGAAGCCGAGCAGCACCGCCGGAACCGCCGCCACGATCGGGCCGACGATCGGGATGAAGTCCAGCAGCGCGGTCAGCAGGCCGATGCCGAGCGCCACCGGGACGCCCAGCAGCCACAGCCCAAGGCCGGTCAGGCTGCCGATCACCAGCATCGCCAGGAACTGACCGCCCAGCCAGGCGCGCAACACCTGGCCGCTGGCGGCCAAGGCCTCGTCGGCGACATCGCGCCGGTCGCGCGGCAGCAGCCGCAGCAGCCCGCGCCGGTACAGCTTGGGCTGCGCGGCCAGGTAGACGCCGCCGACGATCATCAGCACCGCGTCGGTGATCCCGCCGCCGGCCGACAGCACGATCGCGCCGGCATGCGTGGCCAGCGTCGAAGCGCCGTCGCGCAACTGGTCGGGGATGCTCTCGATCTGCGGCCCGAGCGGGCCGGACTGCAACCACGCGTGGAACTTGTTCCATGCCGCCGGCAGCGTGGTCCGGAACGCGTCGATCTGGGCGGCGACTTCCGCGCCGAACAGCAACACGATCGACGACAGGATCAGCACCAACAGCAGGATCACCAGGCCCAGTGCCGCCCACTCCGGCACCGGCAGCCACTTGCGCAGTGCCGACGCCAGCCCGTGCAGCAGCACGCCCACCACCACCGCGCCGAACACGACCAGCAGCAGTTCGGAGAGTTGCCAGGCCAGCAGCGCCAGGCCGGCCAGCGCCATGACGACCAGAACCCGCGCCGCGAAGGGCCGCAGCGGGGACGGAGAACTTGGGGAGGAGGACAGCATCTGGAACATCCCGGCAGAACGGCAGTGGGCGGACGATACGGTCAGCGAAGTGCAAGCCGAGCGAAGGGCGCGAGGCGCCGCGGTTGCCGGAACCATGCCGGTCCATGACCGGGGCTTGGCGCGGATGACCAGCCCGGGCGCATTGCTAGCATTGGAAGAAGAAGTACACAAAGGCCAACGCCAGGCCGCCCACCCACGCGGCGATCATCCCGCAGAAGCCAAGGACGATGACGGCCGATCGAGAAAGCCAACGCATGCCGCGCGAGCGCCGGACGAGATAAGCGAACAGCAGGCCGCCAACGACGATGCCCACGGCGACGACGAGCCAGCCCAGCAGGTTGACGGTCGGATCCTTCGGGCCGAATTCGGGCGGGCATTGGCTTGTCGCGTAGGCGGGGAAGGAGAACGCAAGCAGCGCAACAAGCGCGCTGCCTGGCGAACGCCGCTGTTGAATCCCAGTCCGTGCTGGCGCAGCGATTGCACAATGGCCGCACGGGCGTCGACGGAGGCCAAGACCACGACAGGCGAAACGGCAGGCACGGGGCGTAGGTCGCATGCCTATCTGAGTTCCTTGCGAATGACCAACTTCAAGCCCGACCAGATCGCGTCCACCGCGCAGACCTTCACGTCGACAAAGCCGAGCGGTAGCGCCAACTCCCGGATGGTGTCTTCGGTGATGTCGGTGGGCAGTTTCGATGCCTTCTTGGGCCAGGACACCCAGACAACGCCATTGGGCCTGATCGCGCTTCGCAGCACCGCAAGTTCGGCTTCCAAGACACGCTTGCGCTCGGCGAAGAGATGCACGATGTCGGTGGCGGGGGAGACGGTCGATTCGAAGATGGCCCCAGCGGGAACCGGCTCGAGCAATGCGCGTTAGTTGTCGGGCGCGTATCGCGCAACCACTTTGCTGTTCGCCGCGATACCCAGCTTTTGGGCGAGAGGTGTTCCCGAGTAGCCGGCGGGCTTCATGTCATGACTGTCCGAATGCCTGACTTCGTGGTGGGACCGGGCCGGAAGCACCAACACCGCCCAGGGTGGGCACGCAGGCGACATTGCGCTGCTGGCTCGGCTTGGATGCATCGTCGGCTGTATTCAGTAGAACTGGCAAGACCATGACCATTGCCCTTCGGGCGAGCGGAAGAAGTAGCCAACTCCGTTGTCTGCCCACATCCAGCCCACTTTTTCTTCCGATGCCACCTGGAAGACGAAGTCCTTCAAGCCGACGCCATGCTGAACCTCGGTAGGGTATCCGCCGAATTTGGTACCGGCATGGCGCGCGAAGTCATCGAAGAATGCAGCGGATGCCGTCTCGTCGTCGTTGACGGGCGTCAGGTCGACGCAGTCCCAGGCATCTTCCCACCCGGGAGCATCGTCCTCCACCCCGCTCCAGTCGATCGGAAAAGGCCGAAAAGGGTGCGCTGTGGGGGGAAGCGGCTGCAGGCCATCCAGCGACCTGTACTCGCGGATCAGCCAGCCATCGCCATGCGGGCGATCGAATGGGTGGCGCTGCAGGTTCTGGAACAGCACCAGCAACGCGATGCCTTGCAACTGCGGGGGAACGAAGGGCAACTCGTCGATGCGGACCTGCAACAGCGGAAACATCGGCTCGCCATTCCACGAAGGAAGGCCTTCGTTCGGCAGGCCAACTGCGCGGCAGAACCATGAAGTCAGCGGGTCTTCGGATGGGCGGAAGCCGCCGACCGTAGCGACGGAAGCACGGCGCAGCTTGGTGCGCAGCTGGTTCAGTACTTCGAGTGCGGTAGGCGTCATGGGGGCGCAATGAAGTGTCGGCGGCGCAGCATGGTCCGCAGCGTTCCTAGAAGCCGTCGCGCACCTGCATGAGGGCGAAGCCCAGGAGATTGAGGCCGAGCCAGAGGTTCGGGTTGCCTGCCCTTGCGTCGTCTTGGGCGAGGCCAATGCCCCAGATGGCGTCGACCGGACTCGCCTCGACGAGAATGCGTGAGCCTGTTTGCTTGAGGAACAGGCCCAACGCCGTGTTCTGAGCAAACTTGGCCTCGTTGGCACGGATCACCACGGCGAAGCGATTCTCCAGCCAAGTCGCCTCATCGAAGCCGCGCACCTGCCGCCCTAGCGCCTTCGCTGCTCCGGGCGTAGGCGCCTGAAGTACCAACGCCCTTGTTGCCTGATCCCCGAACAGCGCGGCCTTCTCCGCCATCATGAAGTGTTCGGCTGTTGGATAGCGCTGCCCTTCAGCGACGAACGGAGCTTCATACCATTGGCTGAAGCAGGATGCGGTCACTTTGCCTTTGCTGGTCCGATGACCCCAGAAGAAGAGGTACTTCAGGTCCTCGCCAGCGTTGAAACGGGAGCGAAGGGCTTCCAGAGGCTGGGAATCATGCATGGTGGATGTCATGGCGCCTACGCAGGAATCAATCTGCACCGCGAAGCGGCGCACGCTCGAACAGCACGCCAGAGTCCATCAGTCCCACCAACAGGCAACGGGGCGTGTCTCGCTGGGAACTTGATAAGGCTCGTATGGTTGATCCACGAAGCCCGTCCAGGTCTCGTCGGGCTTTAGGTGCTTGGGGAACCATGTCGCCACCTCCTCGGGTGTGGCGGAGGTCATGATGTAGACGGTATCCGAAAACGGCCACTCGGGACAGTCGAATGCGGTGATCTGAACGCGGATGTCTTCGACATCCGGACGCTGTGCAATAGTGCGGAAGAGGTTGTGGAACGCGCCGGGTCCCGGAGCGCCGTCAAGGTTGCAGCCGATGCTCCCGACCTCGACGTTACCCTCGAAGAACTCGTCGACGGTCAGCAGTGGTCGCGGGGTTCCAGGCTCGTCGGGATGCCCTAGACGGCTGACGCGCTCGGTGATGCGGTCGAGAGGGGTCATGGGGACTCCAACATTTGAACTGAGTTGGCACGAGAGGTGGCATCGGCTTGAGTGCGTCGTTAGGCGTCGAGCTCGCGAAGCCTCTGCTCGATCTTGTCACGGTCCAAGCAGCGAGCAACCACGGGCCAATGTCGTGCCGCGGCAATATGCCGTATGCCAATGCCGGTAGCCAACCCGACGATAAGTGCGCCAACCGTCGTGAACAACGCCAGTAACGACTGAGAGCGCATGACGCCAAGGACGATCGCGACAACGAGGAAGGGAACCAAGAGTCCGACAACTTCTCGCTTGAGCATCGATCGCCAGCTGTTGTCTATCGGCTCGTTCAGGCTGGCCAGCATCCATGCCAACGCGTGCTTCTCCTGGCGCTTGTTGAGTGGGCGTAACTTCATTTGATCTCCGAACGTGAACTATGCCGAGCCACCAAGCGGAACTCTGCCTGGGTTGGTCTGCTGTGTGGCGTGCCCCTGCAGCAGGCACGGACGATGACACGACTGTCTCCGTCCGGCGCGAGTACCGAGCATTCCCCGATCTTCATGGTCGGCTCGCTGAGGTGCGATTTGCGCTACCGCATGGATTAGGCCGATCCGTCGGTAGCGTCGTTAGGCCTTGTCCGCCTAGACGGACAGGGCTACCGACAGAAATCCTGAGCCAATCCAGATGAGAAAGCAAAGCCCAGCGCTAGGCAGCAACAGCGGGCGAACGCTTGCTCCAACGATGGCAACGACCATCACCGCCAATGTGCAGCCCCAAAACATGGGCCTGGCGCCAGTGCTCCAAGCGAGCCAATGTGGCGGGCCAATGAGAGATGCATAAAGGACAGAATTTTTTGGTAGCCAGTCCTGCCTGTAAAGAACGATAAGGCAAAGGGCTATGTACGCCAGGACTGCAAGAGAAATGAATGCCGCTGCAACTACTTTAGTCAAGCCAGCCGCTGAAGCCTTGGGAATTTTCATGTCCATATCAAGGCCGGTTGTGCGGAATAAGAACCAAGTTAAGTCTCTTCGGAGCGCATGGTGGGTGTGCCATGTTCGGACTAGCTGCTAGGCCGAGGATCGGGATGGTATTCGTAGGAGACGTAACGGCTCTCATAGAATTCATTGAGTTCGAGACGCGACTCAAAGAGTTTGGACCAAAGTTCATAGCCGTCGGTGAGAGCGTTGCCATCCTGTTCGTAGCTGACTTGATCGGGATGCGCCTCAAGGTTCAGGTCAGCCGCATAGGTAACGGATTTCTTGTGGGCTTTAGCGAAGGCCTCGTCCTGGTCGTTTGCCTCAAATGCAACGATGCGCTCCTCAAAGACGTTGGTTCCATCGTCTTTGGTTCCGAAGGCATACACCGTCCTGATTGCGTACCACCCCATGGCAGCTCCTACGCAGCCTGATGCCCGATTTAAACCGACCCGGAAGCGGGTTCGGTCTGAATGATTGCCAGCGCATAGTCTACCGACGCCCACGGGAAGGCTCGCATCCCACACCGTCGTTGTCCCGGTCCAAGTGAGGCCCGTAGCCTGGATCGCCGCGATGGACTGGAGCCGCCCCCGCGGCACGGGCCTCCGTACAGTTGGCAAATGCGTGACTGCCCGACGTAGATCCCGAGGGGGAAACGCTATTGGCAGGGACATAGGAGCTGCGTGGAGAGGGGGGAGTGCTTCCGCCCCGGTGGCAGTGGTAGTCGCCCGTTTTGCGATTGGTGTGGCAGCCGTCCTTGTTGAGGCCGCCGCCGTGCGCCCACGCGCTTCCGGTGATGGCCAAGGAAGCGAGTGCCACAAGCGTTGCAACGAAAGATCGCACACAGCCCCCTGATGCGCGGAAAATCCTATTGGACCGTGTATACGCGGCCTGGCACGATCCTCGTCGAGTCGTCGGCCGCCGTCAATCATTCCAGGCGCTCAGGCTCCTCGTGTGTTTCGGTGCGGTGTTCAGTCTTTGGAGGACATGCTCAGCATGCGGGACCTGTGCCCTGGCTGGTCGTCGCTGCGGTGCCCTTGCGCACCGACCCGACTCGGGATGCCGCGCGCCGCAAGGGTGACAAGGTAGACCGCATCGCCAAGCGCGGGCAGGCGCTAACCGTGCCGCGAAGCGGCGTCGGCTTTAATGAATCGCTAGGCTGCGCCCCCATGACCGCTGCCTGAGTCACCATCGTGTACCAAGAAGAAGTCTGCAGCATCAAGGCCGTACTCGAGGTTTGCTTGGGCGAATGCAGCCTCCAGGTTCTCATGCCAAGTGTCCCCGCAGAACTCACCGGACTTTGCATAGCGGAAAACGAAGTAGTGAGCGCTTCCTGGCTCAGGTTCAATCTCGATGCGCTCAGGCAGTGGCATCGCGCTTCCTTCGACCAAGTGCCCATCGACGATACTGCCGACTATATGCATATCAGGCCGTTTGAAATCCCTTGGCCTTGCGATGTATTTCATGGTGATCGAATGCCTGAAATAAGCCGCACCGGGAAGCGGCGTGGACCTCAATGAATTGTTAGGTGCCAACCCTGTTGGCACCATGAATGGACTGTGCAAGGCCACGCAGTATATCCAGCTTGTTGGGCGGGGCATCCGGCGCCATGAAGTCCGGGATTGTATGGGGCGTTCGCCTGGGGCGGGAGAGGAGTTGCACCGGCCACTCTGCCACCCGACGTTGCTTGACATGTACGTACCGCCCAGGCTCAGGCTCGTCTATGTACTCGTCCTGCAGGATCAGGGCCAGAGGTTCTTCCGAGCCCTGCGTGTCTTGCGAGAAAGCCAGCGCCTCCTCATACGTTTCGAAGGGATAGTAGTAGTCACTCCCATCAGCGAGATCCGGTGCACCGCGCTCCGGGTGACACCACACCCGATACTCAAGAACGGCGTCCCATACGTAGCCGCCGCCAGCCTTTGCGCTCGCTGGGTACGTGCCAACGAGCATTGGATCTACAACTGGATGCGATGGAGCTGTCATTGTTGCCTAATGCTTGAATTGAGCCGCGCGGCTGAGCAGCGGCGGATCGAATGAGAAGCCAGAGGAGAGCACATGCCGGCGCCGCCTCTCTCCGATGATCTTGTTTCCTCCATTCGAGCCGCTCCGAAAAATTGAATTTAGCCTACAGGCGAAGTGGCCTCGACTCGACTGGATTGTTGGCGCCCGCATTGGATTACGGGTTAATGAATGAGTCAAGTCAACTGGTGAAGTGAGTTCGGATTCAATGAAGTGTTAGGCCTCATCGTCGCGGAGATCGCCAAGGCGTGCAATGCCGGTGAGGACTACGCCAATCAAGAGAGGAGCGAATGCGTATTTCTTGAATGGCGCGTCAAAAACGCTGAGCAAAGTTCCCAATCCCATAGCCAAAAGAGTAAACGACTGCGTCGCGGCGCCGAACTTGGAGGCGGTGCGGCCGAACAGGCGCCACCGGGCGCAGAAAATCCGGCGGAATCGCGATGATGGCCTGATCCATGTGACATAGATCATCCCAGCACCGAAGACAAGGAAAGTGAGGCTTGCGGCTATGGCAAAGCCCAGAGATTGCATCATAAGGCCTAGAATCTGAGTTGAATCAACCGCTAGGCGGCTTCGACCTGATGTAATGATTGGCGCCCGCCTACGGGTGCGTAGATATGATGCTCCCAATCCACTCGCTGTAGTGACTCAGGCGGACATTGCAGGTGATTTGACCATACCTCCCGGGCGTTCTGATAGCGCTTTGAGGATCCGACCATGAAGTCAGTCCAGCCACCAGCCAATCCTTGTCAGCCTGGATAAGGACGGGCCCGCCGCTGTCGCCACTTCCTGACCCACCCTCAAGGGGAAGGGCGTCCGACGGCTTGTCGAACACATAGCAGAGCCAGCGGCCATCGGCGCTGGTGACCGTGTTGTAAGCGCGGCGAAGCTCCGTGCGGTGGGAGCTGCCGAATGCATAGCCCGTGACGCCGTTACCGGTAGCGCCTTTCCCCATGACCTTGATGGTCTTGCCGAACTCGTCATCGCGCTTGCTGAGTGCGGCTGGCGAGACATCGGTAACGGGTTGTGCCAGCTTGAGAAGTGCGATGTCATCCGAGGAGGAGAGCGCCACCCGGAAAAGCGTCCAATCCCAAGTGGCGAGCGCCGAGTCTAGCAGCGCTTGTGGAGGCTTCTTGTATCCGGGGTTTATCACGAGACGTTCAACGTCCCTGGATATCCCATTGATAGTGACCTGCTTGATATCCGGTTGCCAGGTGACTGCATGGGCAGCGGTTATCACCCATTGCGGTGCAATCAGCACGCCATGTCCCTCACCAGGCATGTCGACTAGCGCAGGAAACTCAGATGCCGGAACCCGATACTTCGCGTCATCAACGTCATCCCGAATGACGATTGCGCTTGCACCGAAAGGCACAACGAACAGTGCGAGCAACAAGAGTCGTGTCATATGCGATTCCCTTGGAGAATCTCCGAGTGGCTTGCGCCTGAGCCAAGCCATGATGCGGATACCGCTGAACGAGGTGTCAGGTGGGCGCCCCGCGCTCGATCAGTACGAAATCCTCCGCCGTCTCCGTCGTGTAATGCACAAGCCCGGCGAAATCCGTGTCGACCATGATGCCTGCGCCAAGATATGCCCAACTGTCCTCGCCCGGCAGGTACTTGTTTGTGTCCGTCGAGGCAATGACGCGGCCACGGTAGGCCCCGTCGATCCGCAGAATGTCGCCAACTTCTATGTCTGTGCCATCCGCGTACTTCATGCTGTCGCCTGTCGTTCGAGCTAGGTCCCGCTGCGGAACGGCTTCCGATTGAGCGCTAGGCCGCCGCTGTGTGTCCCGGCCGCCAACCAAGGAGGCGGGCAGGCAGGAACAGGATGGCGTGCAGGAGTGCGAACACTGCGGAGAAGGTGATCCCCACGAGGCGGAATGGCAGCGTCAGTATCCAAACGATTGGCCACAGTACCAAGACCAGCAGGGCCAGCGGCCAGCACAGAACAAAGAGAAGGCACCAGGCAACTGTCGCAATTAGCGCTTTCACGACGCGGCTCCTTTGGCCCGTGAGCGGAAGCGGAAGGATTGCAGTTCCAGGGAAATGCGGCAACTGGCGTGCGACGAATGAGCCAAAGCAACGGATGAAGCGCTAGATATGGCGACGAACTCTCCCAGTGGGCTGACGCCTGAGTCAAGCCGATCCGCGAGGTGAGTCCGGCCGCGATGGTTAGGCGGCATCCGCAACGCCGCACGCGCCATGGCTTGATGCTACTGACGTCAAGGGCGCTGACGATCCGAGTAGCCATGGACCTCCAGGCCCGAAAGATGCCTGTTCAAGGCCTAAGCGACCAGGCCCAGGGGCTCAACGTGGCATGGCCGTCTTTTCGGTGTAATGCACAAGCGAGGTAAAAGGGCGACGATGGCAAGAAGCCAAGCCCAGGTCTGCGAAAAACGTACCGCGTTCCGTCAGACCGGGCTTGCTGACTTGCCATTGGCGCCCCGCTTGACCGAGGGGTCAGGCATCGGCGCGGCCGCCGATGCAAAGCCTACGGGTGTAGAGGCCTGAGCGGCGCGACTTGCAGGTTGGCGTATTGGCCGTCATCTGAATCGACGAAAAGTCCAACGGGGCGTTCGGTACCACCGCTCGACAGCCTGGCGACGACCAGGCTCGGCTCCTTTGCGTGATTCACGAAGACCCGCACTTGGCTGGCGGTCACCTCAATCTTGGCGTGAAACCAGGCGTCCGGGTCCGGCACCGGGTTCACTGCCTTCTCGAACTGACCCGGTGCGCGCTCCCTCAGATGCTCCCAGGTGTTTTCCGGCCACGCTATGTACTGTACCGAGCGGTTGCGAATGGGGGCTTCGGCGTTGAAGTTGAACGGCCGAAAATACACGGCTTCGAAGGTCTTCTCGTCGATGATGTTGAACGCCACGCCGAGAAAGCTTCTCTGCTTGACGTTCTTGCCCTTCAAGTCGACCTCAATCGTCCCGGTCGAGAAGGTCAACCCGCGCGGAAGCGCCAAACCCACGATTCCAATGGGTGGGTCCCCTTTGGCGATTAGGCGCACCGCAGTGCTCCCATCCTTCTCGGTGCGCTCGACGTTTGCATGAAACACCTTCCACGACTTGCCGTCGGCAATCGTCGAGAGATCCGGCGTGGAAGGTTGCGCCTGAGCTGCATGAGCCAAGCCAAAAACTGCAACAAGCACGGTGAGAGCAACAGTCTTCATCGCAAACCTCTCTTTCGTCGGCTGCACTGAGGTCGTCCAGGATTGGCCTTGATGGGGCGCGACGCAGGTTGTATCGGCCTGAAACCTAAGCCTTGAGTCAAGCCGCGCCGCGAAGCGGGTTTGGCTTGAATGAATTGTTAGGCCGCACTAGCTGTACTCCCTAACATGTGGAGGCTGCGCTGAGATCACAGACACGCACAGGCACTCAGAAACGATCAACCACTCCTGCATCTGATCAAGCGCAGACGTTACGTGCAAGTACTGCCCGGCTACTCGATCGCGCCAGCCACCTGAGACAACCCTGTATAAGAAATGTTTGCTCTTGAGCGGAGTGTGCCAATACTCAAGCATGTCTCCCTCATCCATGACTTGGAAGGCTCGGGCGAAAGAGAAGTGGATCTCAGCGTATCGATCAATGCCTACAGGAGCAGAAAGCACCACTCGCAACCCTGAGTTGGTGTTGGTGAGCTCAATCACGTCGGAGCCGCCGTGCCACTCGATCTCTTTGCCGACAGATTCTAGGAGAGCTTGCATGCGGCCTAATACCTGAGTTAAGCCGACCCGCGACGCGGGTTCGGCTTGAATGAATTGTTAGGCACGTGGCAACAGACCTTCATTGCTAAGCGCCTCCATGACCGCCGGCAATGTGTACTTTTGCCAGCTAATGGTACTTTGTGGATCTCCGTCGTGCAGGAATTCACCGGCATCAAATGCCTCGTAGATGGTCTCCGCGAAGGGCGAGTGTCTCCAAGCAGAATCAGCGCCAGATAGTCGGTTCATTGCAGCGTCTGCTTGACGATATGAGAAAACCCCCTCCGCGAACTCGAGCGCCACATGCTTAGCGAAGTGACAGCTGAACGCTTCTAAGCTGATCTGATGCCCGGTACAAAACGCTCCAGACCATCGGGCAAGAGAGGGTTTCCTGGCTCTGGCTTGGTGCACGCTTCCACGAGTTGCTGAATAGCTTCTTTCAAGGGCCTAAGTCCTGAGTTAAGTCGTGCCGTGAAGCGGCGTCGGCTTGAATGAATTGTTAGGCAGTCTGCCAATGATCATAGATGTCTCTTACCTGGTTTGCCCAAAAAGTAAGTCGGCGTAACGGGTCACGACTGCCTTTGTAGTGCCCAAGCTCTACAGCCTTGGCAAAGAAGCCCTCGCCCGGGTTGTTGTCATTACCATAATGAACAATCAGCGCAGTGAGCATTGGACGGCCTGCCGCGTCCTCGTGGTCTGCAATGTGACCAAGCTTCTTTGCAATGATGTCTCTATCTTGATCCTTAGACATGTCTAAGCCGATAAGTGGCGCGACATCGCTGTAGGCGGCTAAATCGCCATCCTTGGCTAGCTGAATAAGTTTGTCGTACAGAGTTGTGTCCATAACTGCCTAACGCCTGAGTTAAGCCGCCCCGTAGCGGGGCAGCGACTACGTGCTAGCGTAGCGTAAAGCACGCTGGCGCTGCCACGATGTGGGGTCGGCTTGAACGAATTGTTAGGCCCATGCCCACCAGTTGACCGCAAGCCAGTAGAGCGCTAAATTGACCTAAGGTACTCAACATACCTTCCGCTAGCAGTGCCCGCGACTGAAACGCGTTTTTTTTGCGTCCATAGTTTCTATGGCCGAGTAGCGTCCAGTCATACAAGACCCGGCTTGCCGGGGAAAGCTGGGGGCCGTCTAGCGGCGGTGTTGAAGTACTCGGTCGCCCTCTCAACATGGGCATAACTCAACAAACCGCTAGGAGGCCACTATGGCCGTAAAGAAAAAGGCTGTACAGCCGAAACCGCGCTTTTTAACAGTTAGCTATCAGGTCTACGAAAGCCGGCACAGAGACATAGAGCGTCGGACCCGGCCGCGACAAGTGCCGTTCTTACGTTTGAGCGGCGCTTGGTTGCAAGCGGCAGGGTTCACGGTAGGCCAGAAAGCACGAGTGCAAGTCACTAAGCGCGGAATTATGATTTTAGCCAAAGAGTAATGCGGAGAATGCCGCAGACGGAAAAACATCCGCCTGCGGCATTCTGCTTTGTACGGGCCTAATGCCTGAATTAAGCCGACCCGCGAAGCGGGTTCGGCTTGAATGAATTGTTAGGCCCCATGCTGGGACACCTGGGCAGCAGTTGCAAGATGCTCATGAACTGCAGAAAGAGTTGCGAAGTGCGGATTGCCATCGATGTGACGGATGGCGGCAATAGACTCCGTCAGCGTGGGCTTGTCGGCAGCTTGGGTCAGCCGATAAGTACTCCCACCAACAGCGAACCTACTAGGATAATTTGGAGTGAGGAACTCCGCCCTCAGAGCGTTGCCAATGTCATCCCAGAAGATCCAGCCACCGTCCTCCACGTCGATATCCTCGCAGTATGCGATTGCCTCCGCGATGGAGGCGAATACGAAAAGCGTGTTCTCGTCGGTTGCTGCAGCAAAGATCATGGGGCCTAGCGCCTGAATGAAGCCGACCCGCGAAGCGGGTTGGGCTTGAATGAATTGTTAGGCCACATCTTGCCACCGTGACGCCACGCCCGGGTAGGCAATGTCTGCCGCCTGCTTGGCCGCTGCTAGGGATGCGTATCCGCCGGCGCCGATGACATCCCAGCTTTCGCTGCAATAGAGCAACAAATAGTCGTCTGGCTCGTAATTGTTGAGCGCAATGGCTAAACGTGGGACCGGGCCAATTAGCTTGCCGTCCACATGCAAAGTTGTGCGACCGCTGTATGCATTGGTCTCATCTATGAGGGCATAAGCGAGGACACGTGCGCCGGTCAGATCTTCTGGAGGTGGCTCGATATTGCTCATGGGGCCTAACGCCTGAGTTAAGCCGACCAGCGAAGCGGGTTCGGCTTGAATGAATTGTTAGGCCTCAATTTTACGGCATCTTTGAATCTCCAGATCTTTCAGTGACTGCTGGTTTGTCTTGAGCCAAGTTCGAGAGCCATGAGGAAAGCTGGTCCTTCGCAACGATAAAGAGAATAATTAGGAGGAGTGAATAAATGATGTTTCCAACGATTCCCGATCCCACTGCAAACCAAAAGGAGTCGCGCTTCATCCTAGAGCGAAGCTGACCAGCTTCTGTATCAAACTGCTTCTTTAGAATCTCTTCCGCGGATCGCGTATGCGCAATGAGGCTTCCTGGGGCAAGAAGGGTCTGCTCTGTCGCTACTAGAGCGGCGGCATCCAATGGCGGATTCCTGTCAAGCGTCAGTGACTCAAACTGCTGGCGATATATGCTGAATGCTAGATCGCGCACACAGTCACTCTTGTTGTTGCGAGCGCAGTGTTCCGCAATGATTTCGAAAGGGGTGGCCACTGGCTATCTCCTCAGAGCGTGTAGCTGGAGTGGCGTTCGCGAGATTGCCAAGCTCGTGCTAATTGAGTTAGTTGCACGTAAAGGCTTGCGGGCGAGCGACTTTGCGATTGATAAATGAAGCGCTTCGAAATTTCATAGAAGTAAACAATTCTGTCCCCCAGCCTTGAGTAGGCTATGTCTTCGTCATAGACGCCCGACAAAATTCCAGTGGCAAGTGTCTCTAAGTACTCCAGCGCCTTCGTCACTTCAATTGCGGCGTCGGAGTCTTCTACGAAGTAGTCGCCATCGCCCCTTGCAGCACGATGAAGCATGGACTCGATGATTTTCGAAATCTCTGGTGGTAACTGAACTGCTCTGAGGGTGCGTTCCATTTGGCTTGCCCTCGCTTCCCGAAGGTAGGTTCTTCGCAGAATTGAGAGTTGCTGCGCTAGGTAGAGTGTCGCTACCGCACTCAGCGCAGAAATCATCAAAGCCATTGTGGAGATCAGAAATTCTGGGTACATGACGATTCTCGGGTGAAAATGCGGTTGGATGTTGAGGCCTAACGCCTGAATTAAGCAGCGCCGCGAAGAGGCGTGGGCTTGAATGAACTGTTAGGGGGCAGGCCCACGTTCAATGATGTCCTTAACAGAAAGTGTTGGGGTCACCGGCCTGCAATTTGTGAGCACGCCAAAGCGTACTTGCAGTTCACCATGCTTGTATTCAAACACAAGTCTCTTAAGCTCCGGCGCGTCCTGTGCGTAGACGGGTAGAACCTTGTCTAGTGCAGATGCTCCTTGCCGGAGGAAGATTTCGATTTGCTCGGCCGTTGGGTTTGTCAAAATGGTTTCAACTTCTCTTGTTGAACCCTCGATCTCGACTAGCGTGCGGAAAATGACAAGCTGATCTCCTTTCCTTGTATCGGTTTTTGACGTCAACCGGGCAAGCCGAGGCTTGAGAGAATCCCAAATGTCAGAGCCAATCTTGTTGAATAGACCAGATGCTATGCCGCCTAGGACGAACGCACCAGTTAGAGAAATTATGCTGATTGGGTCAGCAGCCTTCTTGGCCTCATACGCGGGTCGAGTGCCAAGCAGCTGGGCAATTGCCTCTATGTCGTTGCGATCGGATTGATCTCTGTGAGTCCAGTCATAAGATACGACTAGCTTGTCGTCGTTGGCCGAGTGGATCGGGATTTGCCGGTCCCCAGCGGGAAGTGGTTCTTGGTCGGGCTCAAAGAACTCCATCTCTGCCACAGCTTCCAGCTCTCCGTCAGGCCGCTCTCGAACGAAGCATGACCTAAGCCTTCCTTGCGGAGGGATTCTTGGGTCGTGCTCCGTTCCGATTGGTATCAAATGAGAGTTGACTGAATCAGAAATTTGTCGGATGGCCTCGGGAGTTAACCTCTCCCCCTGGCTATCAAGCGTAGTGCTTGCGATGACTGCTTCAACGACCGACATTGTTCCGCTGCCCCCTAACGCCTAAGTTAAGCCGCGCCGTAGGCGTCGGCTTGAATGATGAGTTAGGCCTCAGCCTAGCAGCGTCATCCGTGCCAGCCAACAAGTGCAGCGCGTAGCTTGGCCGGCGCGAAGAATGCACCAAGAGCCAGGATTGCCGATGCCGCGAAGCAACCGACAATGGTGAGCTGGCGTGGAACTGGTTGCGCCAGGGCGTACAGGCCGCCCACACAGAACGAAACTGAAACCGCCAAGAGCAGAATCCGGGACAGCCAGTTAACGCGAGGTGGCAGCTGAAGGTCGCCCATGAGGCCTAACGCCCGAGATAAGCCGACTGGTGAAGCCAGTTCGGCTTGATTGAGTTGTTAGGTGTGAGCAATCGCTTGGGCCACAGCTTGGCTAAGGATTGACGCAGCCGCGAGTACAGCACCTATGGAGTTTCACCTGGATTGAGCGGCCAAGGTCTCCCGAACCTCCCAGCCGTCAAAAGTTACTCCGGAGAGATCAGGGGCATTGCCGCTTTTATCAGCAGCGCGACGGCGCCGCGATAGTGCTTCCTCACGCGAAACCTTTACGCGGCTCGCATAGAGCCAAGCCCCAGCCGACGCCAATGCGAATCCGATTGATATAATTGTCAGGAAGCTCATGAGCTTGATCTCACACCTAACGCCTGAGTTAAGCCGACCCGCGAAGCGGGTTCGGCTTGAATGAATTGTTAGGCCCTAACCGCAAACCACGCAATCAGTGACGAAATAGTGAGAAATTGCGCGCCCAGCACCAACAGTAACTCGCTGCGGCGAAAGAGCAAAGCTTCAATTGCTGCGCCAGGAACAGATGCAATCGCAATGCCAAGCGCGACAATGCCCAGCCACTGAGGATCACGCAATACGTGAAGCTGCATGGAGAGCGAGCAAGCAAAGACCAAAATCGAAGAGGCCAAGAAACCTATGAGGAATCGTCGCCAGAATGGTCTATTTATCCCTACAGTCATCAGGAATCGCCTTTCAGGGCCTAACGCCTGAATTAAGCCGACCCGCGAAGCGGGTTCGGCTTGAATGAATGGTTAGGCCGCGCACGAGCTAACGGGTGCGGCCATTTGAAAAGGCATATTGCCGAGACCGACAAGCCCCTCAACACTGAACAGGTACGTGCCCTTGACGAGGAGCGTCAGGCCACCAGCCCGCGAACAGTTGAACGTAAGCGACGTTACGTCTACTGGGTGGTGCCTGTCATCTAGGTAGATCGACCCGTCGATGTATCCCTCCTGAGGGTTGACCGGGAAGACGAACGACTTGCCTGCTAGATCGCTAAGAAGATTTGACGGAAGGTTGACCCCATCGAGGCGAACAGATGTGTCGACGAGCGTCCCATCTACCAGGAACGGACTCATAAGCAATGTCAGCGAGACGTTCCCCGGCTCGCCCGAAAGAATCGCATGGCGCGCCTTCAAGTCGACAGGTGAGAAATTTTTCATAGCGGCCTAACGCCTGAATTAAGCCGACCCGCGAAGCGGGTTCGGCTTGAATGAATTGTTAGACCCCAAGCTCCTAAACTTGAGCACGGAGCATGTCCTTAATTTCTTTCAGCGCCGTTCCAGCGCCAACAGCGCTGAGCAAGCTGTCTAGGATAGTGTCAATAGCGTCAACAAGTTTAGGACGGAAGCGGCCGGGAAATTTTACCCGCCGCATTCTCTTTGCAAGATCTTGAAGAACAGAAAGCTTGTAGCGCAGCTGGGTTCCCGTGAGGCCGTGGGCTTGTAACTTTGCGTCTGGAGCTTTAGAAATTAACGAGATAACCTCATTTAGTGGCTGATGTTCTTTTAACTCAAGCCACGCCTCCTCGCCAGCGGGTCGCAACGCAACGTAGGGGTGAAGAATCGGCCACATTTCGTTCCGCTCAGACGTTTGGCTGTTGACTAAATAGCAGGCGTCTAGCCATACATATACATCAGTCGCAAACTCAAGAAGAAGTTCTCTATCGTTGGAGATCGGCATGAATTATCCTTGGGGCCTAACAACTGAATTAAGCCGACCCGCGAAGCGGGTTCGGCTTGAATGAATTGTTAGGCAGCAGCCGACTCACTGCGCCAACTCCTGCTCAACGTTGGCCAGTACCTCACAGTCACAAAATCCGCCGTACTCGCCGAGCCAGGGAAGGATTGCCGCCTCCGGCAGGTCGTGATCCTGTAGAAATCGGCGCGTGAATCGAAGCGAGTGGTCACAACCGACTGACAGAGCGCCGTCTAAGTATTCAAACAGCTGGGCCAGCTTATCTTGGGAGATTGGCATTGCAGCTACTGCCGCGGCCCGCTGTTGCTGAGCTACCTCACGGACCATGGACTTGCGCCGCTCTTGCTCGAGTTTCGATGGCATTGGTTCTGCTGCCTAGCGCTTGAATTAAGCCGCGTTGCGAAGCAACGTCGGCTTGAATGAGTTGTTAGGCAGTGAGTGGCCGAAACGGTTGAGACCGCAACCATGCTCCCCAGCACTGCCCGCCTGAGCCGAGTGTGCCACAGGTTGCGGGATGAAGCTTGCGCCGCAATGCCACAGGGCCTATTGGCTCCGAAGCTAGGCGCAATGAGTGCCACGCGGCAGTGACACGAAATGACGAAGCGGTGGACTGTCCGATGCCAGTTACGGTGAGAACCACTGTCCTGAGCCGACCGCGTACGCGCCAGTGAACTGGTCGAAGATGCGAGCACCGATGCTGTTGCTCCACCACGGCCTAACGCTGGAGTTAAGCGGCGCGCGTTAGCGCGTCCGCCTTGAACGAGATGTTAGGCATGCGCCGAAAGCAGTGTGAGCTGCTGGCCCAGCCAGGACTTGAACTGTTGCTCGGTGAGTGGATCTGGCAAATGCCCACATTCGTTCCAGCGCCGGTCAACAACTTGGGACCAATCGTCCACGACTTGCGCCATCGCTGAATGACCGCCCCAGAACCGAGCCGCGTCGCGGCACTGGCTGACGCGGCCGTTGAGCTCTTGAATGGAGCAAGTGCCGCCCAGGTAGCGCTGCCCCGCCTCTAGCATTTGCCGGAACTCGGTGATTTCGACAGACATTACGTTGATGCCTAACGCCTGAGTTAAGCCGCGCCGAAGGCGTCGGCTTGAATGATTAGTTAGGCGCCTGACCAGCTAAAGTAAGCGCCTGCGAAATGGTACGCCAGCTGGAATAGCGCCGCTCTATCAGATTCGGCAACGCCTAGCGCAAGCGTGTTTAGCACAAGAAAAGCCGGGAAATGCGCCGGCGCTTCGAAAGGGGCGCCTGCCTCCAACTGCCCTGAGAAGAACGAAAGCGTCTGCTGGCAGTTGGCAGTAGCACCATTTGTTATAAGTACTGCCGAGTAGACCGGCAAGCCGTTTGCCTTGAAGCGACAAATCGGTCCCGCGCAGTCAATGGAGAAGCGTTCCAACGTGCTGCCCAAGGGACGATCGAACACAGGCCCCGCTGCATCGATCAGATCACGACAGACGCCCAGCCACCGCGCCGAAAGTTGGTTGGCGTCAAGGTCGGACATGCCTAGTACTTCTCCATCGGGAGCGTAATGGGCGACTAAGAATGCTTCCATGGGGCCTAACGCTTGAATTAAGACGCGTTGCGAAGCAACGTCGGCTTGAATGAGTTGTTAGGCAGTGAGTGGCCGAAACGGTTGAGACCGCAACCGTGCTCCCCAGCACTGCCCGCCTGAGCCGAGTGTGCCACAGCTTGCGGGATGAAGCTTGCACCGCAATGCCACGGGGCCTGTTGGCTCCGAAGCTAGGCGCAATGAGTGCCGCGCGGCAGTGACACGAAATGACGAAGCGGCGGACTGTCCGATGCCAGTTACGGTGAGAACCACTGTCCGGAGCCGACCGCGTACGCGCCAGTGATCTGGTCGAAGATGCGAGCGCCGATGCTGTTGCTCCACCACGGCCTAACGCCTGAATTAAGCCGACCCGCGAAGCGGGTTCGGCTTGAATGAATTGTTAGGTGCGATTCTACGCATGAACGCTTCTAGTTCCTGCTCATTCTGAAAGATAGCTTCGATGTCATTACTAACAAGGCCTGTGAACTCAGGAGAAGCCGAATCTATCAGCTGCTCCAGGTCTTGACGAACGCTCAGAACCCAGGTGTTATTGCCTACCGTGGCTGCGTGATTGATGGGTGCATCTGACCAGTCAGAAAGCGCTGGGAAGAATGTGGAATAAGCGTCAAGCGAGTAGCGCACGATGACTGAGAAAGGAGCAAGCTTTGATCCGACTTGCTCGTAAAGCGACCTGTCTGCAAGAAATGTGGCTAGAATGGACAGCCGTTCCGAATTGTGGCCTGCGCGACGAACTAGCTTGTATGTTTCGTCCGGATCTTCGTCTAAACGCGAAAGGAAGACATGAGACTTGAGCGCACATTCACAGCCCATGACAAGATCAACGAAGCTTTTAATCCTTCCGGTCTTGTGAAGCTGGTCTTCCCACAGGACGTCAAAGCGCGATGCAAAGTCTCGAGCATCCCTGTGATAGAACTCGGCGACAGAGTGTTGAACAGAGATGGGCAACGTCTTCATGACATGAGCACCTAACGCCTGAATTAAGCCGCGCCACGAAGTGGCGTCGGCTTGAATGAATTGTTAGGCCTCATGGCACTGAGAACTGAATGCCACTAGCCCTCGACCTAAGCTTGTCTAGAACCCTCAGCCGCTTTGCGTATAGATCAAGCTCTCCTAGTTGGTTGCGGTACTGAGTTGAATACCACGGCCAAATGACTCTTGGTGCTTTCTTTAGAATTGGACGGCTAGTCAGAAGTCTCGCATCTTTTAGGTAAAGCATGTTGGCGCCAGGGTACAAGTTGGTTTGCCAGTAATTGATTCCTAGAAGATTTGAGTGCGGCCAGTCATGAGGCGGCCCTTCCGGAAATATGTGGAACGCTATAGGCGGGGCAAGGCCTTGGCAAAAAGGGGTGCCGTAACCGAATGGTGAGCCAAAATATGCGGCGTGTTGACCACGAAATTCAAATGTAAGCAGAACTTCTTGCTCGCGTGAAATATCTGGCCTTGGCCTCTTCACGCTGAAATTTGCATGCTTGTCCGTGTCTCTACCGAATATCTTTCCACTGCGCAGTATTCCCACTGCGCCAGATAGCGAGGTCAGGTGAAGCAGCGTTGTGAAGGTTTGAGGAAAGTTAGATGGGAATGGATAGCAAAACATGGGCCTAACGCCTGAATTAAGCCGAGCCGCGAAGCGGCTTCGGCTTGAATGAATTGTTAGGCACGGGAGTCATGCGGGAGCCTTGAAGATGAGATCTTGGAAGTCTTGCAGACTGTGCGCACCGCCACAGGTATCACCAGCCTTGTACATAGCAAGTGACCTGTCCAGCACTCCGCTAAGCCGGCCGCCATTGTCCGCATCCGGGAAGTCTTGAAGCACAAGCGCGATGCCGCTGCGTAGCTCAATAAAGGCTCGTTCAAGATCTAGAGTGTCCTCGGGTGCGAGAAAGCCGGGATTGCGGAATTGGTCGGGAGCACTGAGCACAACCAAGCCAATGAAGTCATAAAGACCGTCTATGCTATCTACCCAAGCCATATGAGCGCCTAACTACTATTGGACCGCCTAAAAGCGGTGTTGCGCCAAGTATCGACTAACGCCAGAAGTCTGGGAAGGGGGGAATTCCTACTTCGTAACAATGACTTGTCGGATGGCAACCGACGGTCTTGGCGTCGATGCTGGTTGCGTTATCCGACGTTTGAGCAGGCGTATGAGTTACACCCGTGACGATGCAGGCGTAACGACGCGCCTGGCGCCCAAGCTGCTGGATCGGGTCCGTGGTCGGCTGCGGCTTCGGCATTACAGCCTGCGCACCGAGCAAGCGTATGTGGGCTGGATACGGCGCTTCATCCTGGCCAACGGCAAGCGGCATCCGGCGCAGATGGGGCAGGCCGAGGTCGAAGCGTTCCTGACGGATCTGGCGACCCGGGGGCAGGTCTCGGCCGGAACGCAGAATCAGGCGCTGGCGGCGCTGTTGTTCCTCTATCGTGATGTTCTGGGCGTGGAACTGCCCTGGATGGAGAATCTGGTGCGCGCCAAGCGGCCGCGGCGGATTCCGGTGGTGCTCTCGGTCGAGGAGGTCGCGCGCTTGCTGACGATGCTCGAGGGGTCTTGTCGGCTGATGGCGGGGCTGCTGTACGGCAGCGGGATGCGGTTGCTGGAATGCCTGCGGTTGCGGATCAAGGATGTGGATATGGTTCGCGGCGAGATCGTGGTGCGCGACGGCAAAGGCGGCAAGGATCGGCGGGTGCCGCTGCCGCGCAGCCTGCGCGGGGAATTGATGCAGCAACGCGAGCGGGCGCTGCTGCTGCACGCCGCGGATCTCGCCGACGGGGCGGGAAGGGTGTTCCTGCCACATGCGCTGGCGCGCAAGTATCCCAATGCCGATGTCGAGCCCGGCTGGCAGTATCTGTTCCCCGCCGCGCGTCGATCGGTGGATCCGCGCAGTGGCCGAGTGGGCCGGCATCACGTGTCGGAGGAAACGCTGCAGCGCGCGGTGCAGGCGGCACGGCGCCGTGCAGGCATCGCCAAGCCGGCGACCTGCCACACCCTGCGGCATTCGTTTGCCACGCATCTGCTGGAAGCCGGCCACGATATCCGCACCGTGCAAGAGCTGCTGGGCCACAAGGATGTGGCCACCACGCAGATCTACACGCATGTGCTGGGGCGAGGGGCGTCTGCGGTGCGCAGTCCGTTGGATGGGCTGGGCGTCGGCGGTATGTGACGTGCCGCCAAGAAAAGCAATCCAGCTGTGGGCGTTTGTGGTCACGCGTCGGGACTGAAGTCCCTCCCACAGTGCAATCCCGGGATGCCATGAAGACCGTGGGAACCCACGGTCTTCATGGCAACGCCTCAACCGTCCAGCATCGCCTTGTCGCGCACCGCGCCCTTGTCGGCACTCGTCGCCAACAGCGCATACGCCTTCAGCGCAGTGGTGACCTTGCGCGGGCGCACTTCCACCGGCTTCCAGCCTTGCGCGTCCTGTGCGGCGCGGCGGGCGCCCAGTTCGGCGTCGTCGACCAGCAGGTTGATGCTGCGGTTGGGGATGTCGATCAGGATCCTGTCGCCGTCGCGGACCAGGCCGATGGCGCCGCCGGCCGCCGCTTCCGGCGAGGCGTGGCCGATCGACAGGCCGGAGGTGCCGCCGGAGAAGCGGCCGTCGGTGAGCAGGGCGCATTGCTTGCCCAGGCCCTTGGACTTCAGGTACGAGGTGGGGTAGAGCATCTCCTGCATGCCGGGGCCGCCCTTGGGGCCTTCGTAGCGGATCACCACCACGTCGCCGGCCTTCACTTCGTCGGCGAGGATGCCCTTGACCGCCGAATCCTGGCTCTCGAACACCTTGGCGTTGCCTTCGAACACGTGGATCGATTCGTCCACGCCGGCGGTCTTGACCACGCAGCCGTCGAGCGCGATGTTGCCGTACAGCACCGCCAGTCCGCCTTCCTGCGAGTAGGCATGGGCGACATCGCGGATGCAGCCCGCTGCGCGGTCGGCGTCCAGCGTCGGCCAGCGCGTGGCCTGGCTGAAGGCGACCTGGGTCGGGATGCCGGCCGGGCCGGCCTTGTAGAACGTGTGCACGGCGTCGGCGTCGGTCTGGGTGATGTCCCACTGCGCGATGGCGTCGGCGAGGGTGCGGCTGTGCACGGTGGCCTGGTCGGTATGCAGCAGGCCGCCGCGCGCCAGTTCGCCGAGGATGGCGACGATGCCGCCGGCACGGTGCACGTCCTCGATGTGGTACTTCTGGATGTTCGGCGCGACCTTGCACAGCTGCGGCACGTGCCGCGACAGGCGGTCGATGTCGCGCAGGGTGAACGGCACTTCGCCTTCCTGCGCGGCGGCGAGCAGGTGCAGGATGGTGTTGGTGGAGCCGCCCATCGCGATGTCCAGGGTCATCGCGTTCTCGAACGCTTCAAAGGTGGCGATGCCGCGCGGCAGGGCGGTCGGATCTTCGGCGCCGTACCAGCGGTGGCATAGCTCGACCGCGGTGCGTCCGGCCTTCAGGAACAACTGTTCGCGGTCGGCATGGGTGGCGACCACGGTGCCGTTGCCGGGCAGGGCCAGGCCCAGCGCTTCGGTCAGGCAGTTCATCGAGTTGGCGGTGAACATGCCCGAGCACGAGCCGCAGGTGGGGCAGGCGCTGCGCTCGAACGCGGCGACCTTTTCATCGGAGGCGTTGGGGTCGGCGGCGATCACCATCGCGTCGATCAGGTCCAGGTTGTGGTCGGCGAGCTTGGTCTTGCCCGCTTCCATCGGCCCGCCGGACACGAACACCGTGGGGATGTTCAGGCGCAGCGCGGCCATCAGCATGCCGGGGGTGATCTTGTCGCAGTTGGAGATGCACACCAGCGCGTCGGCGCAGTGCGCGTTGACCATGTATTCCACCGAGTCGGCGATGATCTCGCGGCTGGGCAGCGAATACAGCATGCCGTCGTGGCCCATGGCGATGCCGTCGTCCACGGCGATGGTGTCGAATTCCTTGGCCACGCCGCCGACGCGCTCGATCTCGCGCGCGACCAGCTGGCCGAGATCCTTCAGGTGCACGTGGCCGGGCACGAACTGGGTGAAGGAGTTGGCGATGGCGATGATCGGCTTGTGGAAGTCGGCGTCCTGCATGCCGGTGGCGCGCCACAGCGCGCGCGCGCCGGCCATGTTGCGGCCGTGGGTGGAGGTCTTGGAGCGATAGTCGGGCATGGGGGCGTCGTACGGTCGGAAGGCGGGCGGAATGCTGGCGGAAGCGGGCGGCCCGGCGAGGGCGGTAAAGGGTTGCATTCGCAACCTTTTGCGCCGCGCACAGGGCCATTCGCCACGTTATCACGCGGCCTGCGCGGCTGCCCTTGTCGGCGATGAACCGGCGCGATGCGCATGGCGCCCGGCGGGCGCCGCGGTGCCGGCGATTTCCGTCCCTGGCCGGAACCAGGCATCATCGGGGGTCTGTGCTCCGGGAGGGAACCGATGAAGCGATCCAAGAAGGCCGCGCTGTTGCTGATGGGCAGTGCGCCGCTGCTGTTCACCGCCTGCGCGCCCGAAGCCAAGCGCCAGGAGGGGCTGTACACCTCGGTGGAAGCCTGCGCGGCGCAGACCCACGACATCACCACCTGCCGCGAGGCGTTCAAGCAGGCGCAGCAGCAGTCGGCGGACCAGGGGCCCAAGTACGCCAACCGTGAGCAGTGCGCGCAGGAGTATTCGGCCGAGCGCTGCGTGGAGCAGCGCGACAGCCAGGGACATTCGTTCATCGGCCCGCTGATGACCGGCTTCTTCCTGTCGCAGATGCTCAACGGCAATCGCATGGCCGGCTTCAACGCCGCGCCCGCCTATCAGGACCGGCAGAGCCAGTGGCAGCGGCCCGCGGCCGCCGGGGCCGGCGCGGCCGCCGCCACCAGCCTGCGCGGCAACCAGACCATGACCCATATCGGCGCCACGCCGAACCGGGCGGTCACGGTGAGCCGCGGCGGTTTCGGCAGCTCCAGCGGCGCGCGCGGCAGCGTCGGCGGCTGACCGCCGCGCCTTCCTACGCCGCATCGACCAAGGCAAGCACATGCAACGCATCGCGATCGTCGAACGCGGCGACTGGCGCGCGCAGGCCGCCGAGTGCGGCTTCCGTTTCCACACCATCGGCGGCGAACGCTACTGGGACGAACGCGCGTACTACGCGTTCACCCTGCGCCAGATCGAACGCGACCTGGAGGATCCCAGCGCCGAGCTGCACCAGATGGCGATGGGGCTGGTGGACGAGATCGTCGCCAGCGAGGAGTTGATGCAGCGCCTGGCGATTCCGCCGGCGTTCCGCGACTGGATCGCCGAGAGCTGGCGGCGCCGCGATCCGCACCTGTACGGGCGCCTGGACCTGGCCTACGACGGCACCGGCCCGGCCAAGCTGTACGAACTGAACTACGACACGCCGACCTCGCTGTTCGAGTCGTCGTTCTTCCAGTGGCAGTGGCTGGAAGACCAGCGGGCGCAGGGGCGCCTGGCGCACGACGCCGACCAGTTCAATTCGATCCACGAGACGCTGGTGGAGCGCTTCGCCGAACTGGCGGCGCAGTTGCCGCCACCGCTATCCTTCGCCGCGGTGCGCGATTCGGAGGAAGACCAGGGCACGGTCGCGTACCTGCGCGACTGTGCGGCGCAGGCCGGGCTGTTCGGCGAGGCGATCGCGATCGAGGACATCGGCCTGTCCGAGGACGGGCGCTATACGGATCTGAACGACGCGGTGATCGGCACCTTGTTCAAGCTGTATCCGCTGGAAGACCTGTTCGCCGAGCGCTTCGGCCAGGCCCTGCCAGGATCGGGCCTGCGCCTGCTGGAGCCGCCGTGGAAGGCGGTGCTGAGCAACAAGGGCATCCTGCCGCTGCTGTGGTCGCGCCATCGCGGCCATCCCAACCTGCTGCCGGCCGCGTTCGACGACGGCGCCGCGCTGCCGCCGGGCTGGGTGCGCAAGCCGCTGCATTCGCGCGAAGGCGCCAACATCGCCTTGCATCTGGCCGACGGGCGCATGCTGGAGAGCGACGGTCCGTACCAGGGGCCGTGCATCGTCCAGCAGGCGTATCCGCTGCCGGCGTTCGACGGCCGCTATCCGATGGTCGGCAGCTGGATCGTCGGCGATAGCGCGTGCGGCATCGGCATCCGCGAGGACGACGGCCCGATCACCCGCGACAGCGCGCGCTTCGTGCCGCATGCGATCGTCGAGGCGGGGCAGGCCGGCGTGCTGTATGCCTGAGCATGGGCCGTCGCCGGTCATGCCACGGCGGCATCGCAACGACGGGACGCCGTTGGCGGCCTACGCGGACCGGGTGGCGGTGCGCTGCCATCGCTGCGACGCGCCGGGCTGGGTGCTGGCGCAGTGGCAGCCGTACCGCTGGCAGGCGCGCTTTCGCTGCGGCCAGTGCAGCGCGGCGCTGGACAGCGGCAACGACGACTGGGTGGGCGCGGTGCGGCTGTCGGGCCGCCGCGCCTGCGGCCATTGCGGCCACCAGTGGGTCCAGGTCTGTGCGGTCTCGACCGCGGCGGTTGCGCCGCCCGGGAGCTTGCCCGGGCGCTGTGCGCATTGCGGCAAGCAGAGCGCGGTGGCGGTGCAGCCGCAACGCGTGCGCGACGCGCAGCCCTGCGACCCGCATTTCGGCATGTCCCTGGCGCTGGTCGCACCGACCCGCGCCGGCGTGCTGTGGGCCTACAACGCGCGCCATCTGCAGGAGCTGCAGGACTACGTCGCGGCCACGCTGCGTGAGCGGCGCGGTCTGTTCGGGCGCTCGATGGTGGCGCGCTTGCCGGCGTGGATGAAGCTGGCGCGGCACCGGCCGCTGATGCTGCGTGCGCTCCAACGCCTGCAGCAGGCCTGCGCGCAGTTGCCGCTGGCGCCCGCTGTCGCGCCGTGACCCGGCCCCGATATGGCGGAGTGCCGCCGGATTCGTGGTCGCGCGGACGTAGGCGCGGGGACGGCGCCGCGCGCTTGTCGTCCGCGATGTGGCGTGGGCACGCTGCACGCCGTTCGCGCTGGCATGCAGCGCACGCGCGGCGCCAAGTTCGCGGTGCCGCATGCGGCGCAGATGCCGCGGGAGTCCAGAGACGAAAGCCGCGCCGCACTTGCAGCACTACCGCCTGACGCCAGAATTATGCCGAGCCGCGAAGCGGCTTCGGCTTGAATGAATTGTTAGGCCTCGGGCTCGTTGTTTGGAAGTCGCACCATCATTGGCTCAATAAACCAAGATTGCGGTGTGTCGCCGAGCGTCTTGAAAGCCATCCATACTTGCCACTTTGAACTTTCGCTTTTAGACACAAAGAGTGCATCGATCTGCTTGTCATCCTCGTAGGCAATGCCGCAAAACGCGTCCAATATAGCCTTTGCCATATTGTCTACATCCTTGGATCGATATGCGGACTTGGGTAGGGAGATTCCGATGCCAACCAGCAAGCGCCCCTTAAGTGGCCAGCCCTCACTAGCTGACCTGGAGAATATCTCCCTTACTGCCTCCTCGAATGCGGGCACGCCTAAAGGAACCGTGGCAACAAGAACACCATCTTGCTTCTTATAGCCGACTCTCTTTGAAGGGATCTCAAGGTCATCTAAGCGTACCAAGCCTCCGTCATAGTAGTCCGCCACGCGGAATCTGACGGTCTTCTTTTTCTTAGCCATGCTTGTGGAGAGGCCTAACGTTTGAGTCAAGCCGCGCCGCGCAGTGGCGTCAGCTTGGACGAATTGTTAGGCCTACAAGCCGAGATGCAGGCCGCTGATAACACTGTCCAAGACTTTGGTCTCGAAACCCTGAAGCTTTTGCCACTTGACCGAATCCAGATCGGACCACTGACCTCCAGCCGAAAGTCGCTTGCCTGTTGCATAAGAATCCTTCCAGACGGCCTGGCACCCGGGCTCACCAGTAAGACCTTGACGGTCAACGATGCGAGCCGCAACTGAGCCAACGAACTCTTTGTCCGCACCGAGTGCCAGACCAGTGATCTCACAATAGGTGTAGTCGGGCGCTGCAAGGGCAGAGAAGGGCGGCAGCAAGAGCGGTGCAATCACTAGAAGTCGCATGGATCTCTCCTGTAGGCCTAACGCCTGAATTAAGCCGCGCCACGAAGTGGCGTCGGCTTGAATGAATTGTTAGGCAGTTGCTCTTGCAGTCCCCGTCGCTTCTGCCGCAGACCAAGCATGCCACAACAATAAGTCTGCTGCTTGCACACGGCTTGACCCGGACCATGCGTGGCGCTAAATTTGACCAAGGTGCTGAACACACCATCGTAGGCGGAAGCCACTCCCGTTAGCCAAGTGGCTTTTTTGTGCCCCGCCTTTTTCTATGGCCGGGTGGCGCGCAGCTATGCAAGACCCGAAAGGGGAAAACTGCGGGCGGCCCTACGACCGTGTTCAAGCACCCGGCCGCCTCTCTGAACAGGAGGCGAAATAGAACGAATCGTAGGAGTACACCGTGACTACCAAGAAGACCTCGTCACCGAAGCCTCGCTATCTGACGATTGGCTACCAGGTTTACGAAAGCCGACACAAAGATCGGGAATGCCGCTACCGACCACGACAAGTGCCGTTCCTACGGTTGAGTGGCGATTGGCTATCCGCAGCTGGCTTCACGGTTGGACAAAAGGCGCGAATACAAGTGATCGGCCAAGGCATTGTGATCTTGCCTGAAGGCTGAGCTAGATAAGCCGCGGGCAAAGACTGTACATACCCGCGGCATTTTGCTTTTTGATGCCTAACGCCTGAATTAAGCCGACCCGCAGAGCGGGTTCGGCTTGAATGAATTGTTAGGCAGACCTGCCGAATGTAACTGTGGACGGCTCTACCTCAACAACTCGGCCGCTATCCATCTCAACAATTGCCGATGATACTTGTATCGGATTGTTCCCCTCGTCGTAGATCACGCGGGTGCCGTATTGGATAAACATGCCTGTTTGCTTGTCACCGTGTCCAAAATACACGCTACATGGTCTTGGGTCACTCATCAGCTACACCTCCAAGTTGATCGATCTGCCTAACTACTATTGGACCGCCTAAAAGCGGTGTTGCACCAAGTATCGACTAACGCCGGAGGTCTGGAAAGGGGCGAATTCCTAACCCGTAACAATGACTTGCCAGATGGCAGTCGCCGGTCTTGGCGTCGATGCTGGTCGCGTTATCCGACGTTTGAGCGGGCGTATGGGTTACACCCGTGACGCTGCAGGCGTAATGGCGCGCCTGTCCTCCAAGCTGCTGGATCAGGTCCGTGGTCGGCTGCGGCTTCGCCATTACAGCCTGCGCACCGAGCAGGCCTATGTGGGCCGCATCCGGCGTTTCATTCTGTCCAACGGCAAGCGACATTCGATGCAGCGGGGTGGCGACATCGTCATGGGCCGCGGCGTCGCGCTACAGCAACCCGTCGCGCTTGACCGCGAGATAGCGTTCCACCAGCGCGCCCGGCAGCTCCTCGCCGGTGACGTCGAGCACCATCACGCCGTGGCTGCGCAGCGCGTCGTGGGCGTCGCCGCGTTGTTGCAGGTAGCGCGCCACCGCGCCGGCCTGCACCGCCTGCTGCAGGTCGTGCACGTCCTGGCGCAGCGCCTGGTCCAGCGCGTGCTCGCGCAGGCTGGCCACGCACACCAGGTGCCGGCGCTGCAGCAGCCGCACCGCGGCGAGCAGGTCTTCGATGTCTTCGTCGCGCACGTTGCTGATCAGCATCACCAGCGAACGGCGGCGCTGGCGCAGCGACAGTTCGGTCGCCGCGGCCAGGTAATCGGTGGCCACCGCCTGCGGCTGCAGGTCGTAGCTGGCGCGCAGCAGCGCATCGACCGTGCCCATGCCGCGCTGCGGCGCGACCCAGCGCGCGTCGCCGCCGCTGGCCATCAGCCCCACCGCATCGCCCTGGCGCAGCGCCAGGTACGACACCACCAGCGCGGCATTGAGCACGTTGTCGAAATGCGCCAGGCCGCTCTCGCTGGCCATCATCCGCCGGCCGGTGTCGATCAGCATCAGCAGCTGCTGGTTCTTCTCGTCCTGGTACTCGCGCGAGATCAGCTTGCGCGCGCGCGAGGTGGCCTTCCAGTCGATCTGGCGCAGGCTGTCGCCGACGCGGTACTCGCGCATCTGGTGGAAGTCGGTGCCTTCGCCGCGGCGCCGCTTCAGGTGCGCGCCGACCAGCCGCGACGCCTGTTCGGCGCTGAACAGGGCGAAGCGGGTCAGCGGCGCGAAGTTCGGATACACGCGCACGGTCTGCGCCGCGCCGGCCACGCGCCGCTGCCGCCACAGGCGCCAGGCCGAATGCAGGCGCAGATGGGTGCCGGGAAATTCGAAGCGGCCGCGCGCGGTCGGACGCAGCCGGTAGGTGAGATGGGTTTCGCTGGCCGCGTGCAGGGTCACCCGCCGCGGCAGGCCCTGCATCCACCAGCCGCTGGGCACCAGATCGAACACGTCCAGTGTCTGCCGCTGCGCGCTGTCGAGGCGCAGCCCGGCCTCGCGCTCCACGCCCAGCGGCAAGGCCTCGGGCAATTCGCGGCGCACCTGCGGGGTAGGGCTGCGCCACAGCCGCCACGCATCGACCGCCGCGATCACGCCGATCGCCGCGCCCAGCGCCTGCCACGGCCACAGCGCGACGACCTGCAGCGCCGCGGCCAGGCCGCACAGCGCCCATAGGCCGAGCAGGGCTAGCAGTGGCGGGGCGGGTCTCATGGGTTGAGGGCCGGGATTCGGGAGTGGGGATTGGGGATTCGGAACAGCGCGGCGCGCGCGCTCAAGGCCGCACCGGTCGCCGTCCGGATGCGAGCGGGGAATGCCGGCATCGCCGCCGGTGCGGGCTTTTGCGAATCCCCAATCCCCACTCCCGAATCCCGGCTCATTTGCGCGGCGCCTCCACCTTCGCCAGCAGCGCGCCCAGCGCGTCGTCGGCGCTCTGGCCTTCGATCTGCAGTTCCGGGGCCAGTGCGATGCGATGGCGCAGCGCCGGCTTGGCGATGTCGCGGATGTCGTCGGGGGTGACGAAGTCGCGCCCGGACAGCACCGCCTGCGCGCGCGCGGCGCGGATCAGCGCGATGCTGCCGCGCGGGCCGGCGCCGAGCGCGATGCCCGGCCAGCTGCGGGTGGCGGCGACGATGCGCACCGCGTAGTCGATCACCTGCGGGTCCACCACGATCGCGGCGGTGCCCAACTGCATCGCCACCACGTCTTCGGCGCCGAGCACGCGCGGCACCTGCGTCAGGTCGAAGTCGCCGGCGCTGCGCCCGGTGGTGACCGCTTCCACCATGCGCTTCTCGTCTTCGAGCTGCGGATAGTCGATCAGGATCTTCAGCAGGAAGCGGTCCAGCTGCGCTTCCGGCAGCGGATAGGTGCCTTCCTGCTCGACCGGGTTCTGCGTGGCCAGGGCCAGGAACGGCGGCGCCAGCGGGAACGATTTCCCCTCGATGGTGACCTGGCCTTCCTGCATCACTTCCAGCAGCGCCGACTGGGTCTTGGCCGGGGCGCGGTTGATCTCGTCGGCCAGCAGCAGGTGGGTGAACACCGGGCCGCGGCGGATCTTGAAGCTCTCGGTCTTGGGGTCGTACACGGCATGGCCGCTGACGTCGCTGGGCATCAGGTCGGGGGTGAACTGCACGCGCGCGTAGTTCAGTTCCAGCGCCTGCGCCAGCGCGCGCACCAGCAGGGTCTTGCCCAGCCCGGGCACGCCTTCGATCAGCACGTGGCCGCCGGCCAGCAGCGCGATCAGGATCTGCTCGAGCACCTCCGGCTGGCCGATGAAGGCCTGGCCGACCGCTTCGCGGATCGCCTCGACGCGTTCGATCAGGGCGGGGCCGGTGAGGGGGGCGACGGATTCGGCGGGGGCGGTGGTCATAACTGGTTTCTCATCTGGACGAGGAGGCGAATGCGATCGCGGAAGGCGGCGTGTTGCTTGGGCGCTGGCGCCTGCAGCGCCTGTTCGACCTGCGCCGGCGACAGGTTCAGGCGTTCGGCGATGGCCGCGGCCTGGGCGGGACCCTGCAGCGCCGCGGCGAGCGGCGCGCGGCGTCGCAGCCGGGTCAGGAATGCCTGGCGCATCGCCGCGTACAGCAGCGCGGACTTGCCGTAACGGAACAGGTGCTCGCCGCTGGCGCGCACGTGTTCCAGCAGCGAGCGGCGGTCGCCGGCCGGCGAGGCGCGCAGCGGGCCGAAGCGCTGCATGCGCGACCAGAGCCAGGCCAGCAGCATCAGCAGCGCCGGCAGCCAGGCCGGCCAGCCGCGGGTGAACAGCGTGCGCCACAGCGACGGCAGTTCGGCGGAGTAGATCAGGTAGATGGTGCCGTGGCCGTAGTTGGGCGCCAGGATCTGCCGCGCCAGCAGGCGATGCGGCACGTCGCGCAGGCCGCCGCTGGGCGGGGCGGGCGGCGCCTCGAGCGCGTCGTCGCCCAGGCGGCTGCCGCCGTTGCTGCCGTTCTGCAGGAAATCCATTTCCGCCAGCAGGTCCACGTAGCCGTCGCCGTACGGCAGGCGCGCGTAGGCGTAGTCCTCGTCGCTGCCCCACAGGTTGCTCGCCGCGTCGTAGTCGACCTGGAAACGGCGGCCGTTGCAGAACTCGCTGTGTTCGGGTTGCCCGGGAATGGCCAGTTTCAGGCAGTGGGCCGGCTTGCCTTTCTCCAGCGCGACATCGAGCGCATCGAAGATCGGCAGCTTGGCCGGGTCGTCGTCCTCGTCGGCCGCCGGCGTGCGCAGGATCAGGTGGCCGCCGCGCTCGACCCAGGCCAGCAGCGCATCGCTGTCGGGCTTGCTCAGCGCGCGCGGGTCGCCGAACAGCAGCACGCTGTCGTGCGGCTGCAGGCGCATCGCCGCCAGGTCCAGGCGCTGCCGCGATTCGGCGCGCGCGCCGTCGGCGCGCAGGGTCTGGCGCAACGCATACAGCGGGTTGTACGCGGCCTCGCCGCGCGGCGGCAACGCCAGCTCGCGTTCGGCGCGTTCGTAGCGGCCCAGGAACCAGGCCGCCAGCACGCTGGTCACCAGCAGCCCGAGCAGGAAGATCAGCGCATTGCGGGTGCCGCTGTTCATGCGCGCCACCGGTACTGCTGCTGCAGCGCGTCGAGCAAGCCGGCGAAGGCGTCGTCGTCGGGCAGGCGCCCGGCGTAGGCGGCGTATTGCCAGGTGCGCACCATGCGCGCGAACAGGCTGCGGTCGGCTTCGTCGGGCAGGCGCCTGGAGGCGCGCAGGCATTGCGCCTCGGTGGCGCCCGGCGGCAGCACCAGGTTGGCCCGTTCGCACACGGTCGCCACGCTGGCGCGGTACAGCAGCGCCAGCGCGTCGCGCTGCCTGCCCTCGCGCCACAGGCGGCGCGCGAGGGTGGCGACGTCGTCCGGCAGCGGCTCGGCGGTCAGCACCGGCGCATGCGCCACCGGCGTCTCGACCGGGGCACGCTTGCGCACGCTGCCGCGCATCCACGGCAGCCAGTGCTTGGCGGTCAGCAGCAGCACCAGCACCAGCATGCCGGCCAGCAACCACATGCCCCATTCGCCGACGAACGCGAACACGGCCGCCACGCTCGCCAGCAAGCCCTTGCCGAAGCGCGGATCGAGCTTGGCGGGATCGGCCTTCTTCTCGTCGTCGTCGCTGCGGTCGCGCTTCTTCCAGTAGCCGATGCTGCGCTTGCCCGACAGCAGTGGATCTTCATAGGCACGGTCTGCCGCGCGATCGAAGCGCGCGTCGGCGGCGGGAACGGTGTTGAAGATGTCGTCGAGCGCGGCCGGCTCGGCCGCGTCATCGTCGGTGTCGGTGTCGGTGTCGTTGTCCTTCTCCGGATCTTTGATGTCGTACGGATCGCTGGCGGCATCGGCATCGGCGTCGGCTTGCGACGGGGCGGTCGCCGGAGCGGGGGGCAGCGCGTGCGGGTCGGTCGCGACCGGGCCTTCGCTGCCCGGCGCTGCGCTTTGCGCGCGCAGCGCGGCGCCGGGTGCGCCGAGCAGGACCAGCGCCAGCAGCAGCGGCGCGGCGCCGCCCAGCCGATCGCGCAGCCGGCGCAGCGCCATTTCCACGTCCCAGGCTTCGATCTCGGTGCGGCGGTTGAGGTACAGGCCGAAGCCGGCGCCGACGAAGAACGGTTCGATCAGCGTCATCCCCAGCCAGCCGAAGGCATTGAGGCCGATGTCGGCCCAGGCCGGGTTCTCCTCGCCGACCAGCGCCCACGCCGCGCGCACCGTTTCCGGCAGCAGGTCCACCGGCACGAACATCAGGATCGCGGCGATGCAGGCCAGGCACAGCATCAGCTCGAAGTGCCAGCACACGCTGGCCAGCAGCAGCGCGTGTCCGTACACCGCGCCGCCCAGCGTGCGGCGGCGCTGCCGCTGCTGCTCGGCGCTGGCGCCTTCGAGCAGCTCCAGCGGCATGAACACGGTGCGCGCCGGGCTCAGCCGGCGCCAGGTCAGGTAGCCGAACATCGGGCCCCAGCCCCAACGCAGTTGCGCGCGCAAGGTGTCGCGCACGCGCGGCACGTCGCCGAACACCCCGCGCGAGATCACGAACAGCGGGATCCGGTCCAGTACCGGTTTCAGCCACCACAGCAGCAATCCGGCGAGCCAGAGTTGGTCGATCGCCCAGGCACCGAGATTGAGCAGCGCGAACAGCGGCAGGGTGAACAGCAGCCACGGTTTCCAGATCGCGCCGGCATGACGGCGCACCAGCGCGCTGCCCAGCTCCATCGCCTCCCAGGCCGAGCGCGCGCGCAGCACCACGTCCAGGCGTTCAATCCGCATCGCCGGCCTCCGCCACGCCGCGTCCGCCGCGCCACAGCCACAGCAGTACCAGCGTCCACAGCAGGCCGGACACGCCGTACTTCACCGCCGCCGGCAGCGAGCCGATCGAGGACCAGAACGCCTCGATGAAGGCGGCGACCAGCAGCATGAACGCCACGCCCAGGCACAGCTTGGCGCCGATGGTGCCGCCTTCGACCAGCGCGTCGATGCGCCGGCGCCGGCCCGGCGCCAGCAGCTTCAGGCCCAGCTGCAGGCCCGCGCCGCCGGCGATCACGATCGCGGTCAGCTCGAACGGCGCATGCCCGGCGACGAAGCGCCAGAACGTCACGCCGTACCCGATCTGGTGCAGATGCCCGGCCACCGCGCCGATGGTGACGCCGTTGAACAGCAGCACCAGCACCGTGCCGAGCCCGGCCAGCAGGCCGCTGGCGAAGGTGCGCAGGCCGATGCTGATGTTGTTCATGATGTAGGTGCCGAACATCTGCCAGTCGTCGCCGCTGTCGCGGCCGAGCTTGTGCACGGCGGTGGCCGGGTCGTACATCGCCTCCATCTGCGCGATCTGCATGGGATCCATCAAGCCATGGATCAGTTCCGGCCGGTACTGCAGCAGCACGAAGATGGTGACCAGCGGCACCACGAACAGCGCGGTGGCCGCGGCCATGCAGCCGGCCTGGCTGCGCACCAGCTGCGGGAAATCGGCGAACAGGAACTCGGCCGCGCGCCGCCAGCGCGGCCGCGGCGGCCGGTACAGCTCGGTGTGGCCCTGCTGCATCAACTGCTGCAGGCGCGCGGTGACCAGCGGGCTGTAGCCGCGCTTGCGGGCAAGCGCCAGCTGCTGGCAGAGGCGCCGGTAGCGGGCCGGCATGTCTTCGTCGGCCAGGCGCCATGGGTCCGCGGCGCTGTCGGGCGCGCTCGCGTCCGCGTTCGCGGGGCGCTTGCGTCCGCGCGTGTGCAGCCAGCTCTCGAAGGCCTCCCACTCGTGCTGGTGGCGGGCGATGAACTGCTCCTGCCTCATCGTCGCCCCAGCAGCCAGTTGGCCATCGCATACAGCCGCAGCACGCCGGCCTGGCCGGGCGTGTGCGTCAACGGCAGCGCCAGCGTGGCCAGTTCCAGCTGCCGCGCCGGCGCCAGCCGCGGCGCGCGCTCGGCGAAGGCGATCAACGCCGCCTGCTCGGCCGGCAGCAACACCAGCGGCGGCGGCGCGGCGCTGGCGATCGGCGGCAGTCCGGTCTCGTGGCGCGGCGGCTGGTGGATCACCAGAGTGCCGGCGACCATGTCGCCCAGGCGCCGCGCATGCACATCGAACAGACAGGCGATCAGGCCGACGGCGTAGCCGAACGGCAGCATGTCCACGGTGCGCAGCAGGTTGCGGGTGATCGCCGCCATCCATCCGGCCGGCGCGCCGTCGCGCGAGACCACGCGCAGGCCCAGCGCCTTCTTGCCCAGGGTCTGTCCGAACCAGCCTTCGAGCACGATCGGATAGGCCCAGAACACCAGGAACATCGCCACCAGGTACAGGCCCTGGCCGAAGCCGCCGAGCGCACCGAGCAGCAGGCCCATCAGGGTCAGCACGCCGAAACGCACCGCCAGGTCGATCAGCCAGGCCAGCGCGCGCGGCACCGCGCCGGCGGCCGGCAGATGCAACGGCACGCCTTCGGGCGTGATCACTTCACGGTAGGTATCGAGCATGCCGCTCACTGCCGGAGTGCGGCGTGGCGCGCATGCGTGCCTGCGATGTAGGGAGGCCGTCCTTCCGTCCGGCCGGCTGCCTGTGGCGGCATGCGTGATCTCGACTGCGTCCTGCTCCGAACCGCGACTTTAGCCGGCGCGGCGCCAATTGCCCAGCCGGGCGCCGTGGTCGGCGCCGGAAAGTCCTCACGCGACGACGACGGCGGCGCGGCAAGCGTGCCGCGCAGGCCGCTCAACGCACCGTGCCGCCGTCGCGCTTGCGCCCGGAGAACAGCTTGCCGATCCCGCCGACCAGCGCCATCAGCCCCAGCGCCACCAGCTTCCACGCCTTGGCCAGGATCAGGCCGAGCTTGGCGAACAGGCCGGCCTTGGCCGCCAGGCCGCCGCCGATCAGCGTGGCCAGGCCGTAGCTGGCGATCTTGTCGGTGGACGGGTTGTGGTCGGCGTAGCGCGCGCCGCTGTCGAACTCGGCCATCGGCAGCAGTTGCTGCATGCCTGCACGGACCTGCGGCAGTTCGTCCATGCCGGCGATCGCGTTGAGGCTCAGGTAGCCGTGGCGGCCGAGCACGCGGATGTCGTAGTTGAGGGTGTGGCCTTCGTTGCCCTGGAACGCCAGTTCGCGGGCCCAGTACAGTTTCTTGGTCGCGGCGTCGTAGCGCGGCGGCACCGCCCAGCCCACCAGGTCCACGCTCTCGTAGCCGGCTTCCTTGCGCTGCGTGTTCTCCTCGCGGGTTTCCTTCTGCATGTCCGCGAGCATGTCCTGGTAGTCGATCTTGCTGGCGTCCTCGTCGGACACGTAGCCGTCGTCGGCATAGGTGACCACCACCGCCCAGCTGCCCTTCTCGTCCAGCGCAGGCTGGCGCGGCACGATCAGGCCCAGCACGGTGTCGTCCGGCGGGTTGCCCCAGTACGTTTCCAGCACCTGCCGCGCATCGTCCTTGCCCAGGTAGCGGAAATCGTGGTTCAGGTCGAAATGCACCTTGGCCTGCGGCACCTCGATGTGCCCATCCTGGAAATGCAGCGCGGCGACGAACTGCTCGGCGGTCATGCCGTCCTCGCCGTGCGCTTCTTCGGCCATGGCCGATCCGGCGCTGGCGCCCAGCGCAAGCAGGAAAGCGGCCAGCAGGCCGCGCAGCGGAAGTGTCTTGGTCATCGCGAATCCATTCGGTGGCGTCCCCACGCCAGAGGCGCGCAGTGTCGCGCAAAGCGCCACGCCGCGCCAGTCGTCCGCGCCGATCAGGCGCGCGCTGCGGGCGCGTGGCCGATGCCGGCGTCGAAGGTGGCCAGCAGCTGCGCGCCGGCTGGCCACTCGCCCAGGCCGCTGGCCGCATTGAGATGTCCCAGGCCGTCGAGTTCGACCAGTCCGCTGCCCCAGTCGCGTGCGCGGCGGCGGCTGTAGGGCGGTGTCGCATACGGATCGTCGCTGCTGGCCACGATCAGGCTGCGGAACGGCAGCGGCGCCGTCGGCACCGGGACGAAGCTGGCGGCCTGCGCATGCGGAAACGCCGCGCTGTCCGGATCGGGGACCGCGACCAGCAAGGCGCCGCGCGGCAACCGTTGCGCGCGCGCCGCCCAGTGCGCGACCAGCAGGCAGCCCAGGCTGTGCGCGACCAGCAGCGGCGGCGTGGCGCAGTCCTGCACGCAACGGTCGAGCGCGTGCAGCCAATCGCGCAGCTGCGGTTGCGCGAATGAACTGGGCTGCAGCCGCCGCATGTGCGCGTTGCGCCGTTGCCAATGCGTCTGCCAGTGCCCCGGTCCCGAGTCGCCGATGCCCGGCACGATCACCACCGCTTGCATGCGCTACGCTCCGTTCCAGAGAGCGGCCAGTGTGGCGATGCGTGCGTCGCCGCGCCATGGCGATTCATCGCCGTACGCGGCGTTTTGCCGATGAATCCAAGGTGCACGAAGAGAGGACGAGCGGCGTGGCAGCGAAACCCTGGCAGGGCGATGCCCTGGATCACGCGATTCTGGAGGCGTTGCAGTGCGACGGGCGCATCGCGTTGGCGGAACTGGGCCGGCGCATCGGCCTGTCGCAGCCGGCGATGTCCGAGCGCGTGCGCCGGCTCGAGGAGCAGGGCGTGATCACCGGTTACGCGGCCCGGGTCGATCCGCGGGTGGTGGGCCTGGCGACCGCGGCCATCGTCCGCCTGCGTACCACGCATGCGCAGATCGGCGCGTGCCTGGAGCAGTTCGCGCAGATGCCGCAGGTGCTGGAAGTGCATCGGGTCACCGGCGAGGACTGCTTCGTGCTGCGGGTGCTGGTGCCCGCGCCGGCGCAGCTGGAGCCGATCATCGATGCGTTGGCGCGGTTCGGCGCGGTGACCACCAGCGTGGTGTTGCGCAGCGAGGCGCCGCGCCCGATCGGCCGCGCCTTGCTGGCGTTGGCGGCAGAGTAGCTACGACGCCACGCGCGACGTCTGCGCTTACTGCGGCGCCTGCGCGGCCGCGTCCAGGTAACGGTCTTTCAGGCGCACGTAGTGCTGCGCGGAGTAGTGCAGGCTCTCGACCTCCTTGTCGCTGAGCGTGCGCGCCAGCCGCGCCGGATTGCCCAGCCACAGTTCGCGCTCGCCGACGGTCTTGCCCGGCCCGACCACCGCGCCGGCGCCGACGAAGCCGTATTTCTTCACCGTGGCGCCGTCGAGGATGCACGCGCCCATGCCGATCAGGCACAGGTCCTCGATGGTGCAGGCGTGGATGATGCAGCCGTGGCCCACGGTCACGTCGGTCCCGATCAGGGTCGGATAGCCGGCGGTGTTGAACGGGCTGTGGTGGCTGACGTGGATGATGGTGCCGTCCTGGATGTTGCTGCGCGCGCCGATGCGCACGTGGTTGACGTCGCCGCGGATCACCGTGCCCGGCCAGACCGACACGTCCTCGTCCAGCACCACGTCGCCGATGAGGGTGCAGGCCGGGTCCACGTAGACGCGTGCGCCGAGCTGCGGCGTCTTGTCCAGAAACGGGCGGATCGGGTTCACGGCATTCTCCGGCGGAAGCGGCGGGGGACATGCGCCGGGCTGCGGCGCGGTCGTCGATGATAGCGCCTGGCCACGCCGCGCCTGCCGCGACGCAGGCCCGCTCTGGCCGGAACAAGGCATGGCGGAGCAGCGCCCGGACGCCAGGCGCCAGCGGCCGACCATCGAAGCAAATCCGGGCTTTGTTCGATAAACGCACATTACATCGATATTCGCACTTGAATGGTGCAGTGCGATAAAACTAGCGTTGCCTCCTGTTCCAGCGTTCCATCCCTGACGCGGCGAGGGCGGCACTTGCGTGCCGAGGTCGGGTGCAGGGGATGACCGCCGGGAGTGCGCGCCGCGTGGCGGCGCCGATCAACGTCCTTGTGCGGAGATGTGTCCCATGCGTCGTAGCTTGTCCGGGTGTGCGCTGCTGGCCGCAGCGGTGGTGCCGCCGTGCGTGTCCGCCTACCAGGCCGAGCCGCTGCCTGCGGCACTGAGCGTGCTCACGGTGGACCGCTATGCCGACGACACCGCGCCCGGCTCGCTGCGCTGGGCGATCGCCACCGCCAACCTGGCGCCGGGCCGCCATCGCATCGAGATCGCCGCGGTGGGCCGGCCGCCGTACGTGATCCGGCCGGCGTCGCCGCTGCCGGAGATCAGGGGGCCGGTGCAGATCGTCGGCACCGCGCGCGACGTGGACGGGCAGTACATCGCCATCGACGGTTCGGCCTATGTGCGCGGCAAGGGCACCGAGGCGTGCCCCGGCGCGGAGAAGGGCCAGTTCGGCGCCAACGTGCGCACCACCACGCTGCCCGGGCTGGTGCTGCGCGACACCCAGGGCGTGGAATTGAGCGGCCTGGAGATCCGCAACTTCTGCATCGGCGTGCTGATCAATCGCGCCAGCGGCAACGAACTCCACGACAACCGCATCGTCGCCAACAAGGGCGGCGCCGGGGTGATGCTGACCGGCGACGACGGCAGCGGCCAGTCCACCGCCACCAGCACCGTGCACAACCGCATCGTGCGCAACGAGTTCCTCGACAACGGCGACGGGCTGGAGCTGACCCGCGGCGCCGCATGGAATCTGGTGGCCGACAACCTGTTCCGTTCCACCGACGCCAATCCGGAGCCGTCGCAGGGCATCGAGATCCTGTGGGGCAACGACAACAGCGTGCTGCGCAACCGCTTCGAGAACTACTCCGACGGGTTGCAGATCAACTGGGGCAACCGCAACACCATCGCTGCCAATACCTTCACCGGCAATTCGATCGGGGTCAGCATCAGCGGCCGCGGCAACGTCGTCGACGGCAACACCCTCAGCGGCAACGGCATCGGCATCGCGGTCCGCCCGCAGCCGCGCAGCGAGGCCAACCGCTTCACCGCCAACCTGCTGTCCGGCAACGGCCTGAAGATCGAGCGCTGCCAGGCCGGCGGCGCCTGCGTGCCGGGGCAGCCGCGCGGCGCGATCGTGTTCGGCGTGCCCGGCCTGGAACACGCCAGCTTCGTCGGCTCGCGCGGGATCGGCGTGGACACCGACGCGTCCAAGCGCGCCAGGATCTGCGCCGCGGGCGAGAGCGCGGACTGCCAGCCGGCGCCCAACCATGGCCAGGCGCCGCCGCGGCTGCTGGCAGTGAGCGGCAACGGCCAACGCGAACTGCAGGGCGAGTTCGCCGGCACCCCGCGCAGCCGCTACACGGTGGAGCTGTTCGGCAACCGCGACGCCGGCAGCGACGAGGCCGAGCGCTACCTCGGCCGGCTCGACGCGGTGGTGGATGGCGACGGCCATGCACGCTTCCGCTATCGCCTGCCGCCGGACAGCGCCGAGCTGGCCAATCTCACCGCCACCGTCACCAGCGCCGACGGCGCGACCTCGCCGCTGAGCGCGCCGCTGGCGTTGCCGCGTTGAGCGCCATGACCCTGCTTCCGCCCAGCAAGAGTGTCCGCATGTCCGCATCGCCGCCTCCATCCCGCCTGCTGCTCGTCGCCGTGCTGCTGGCGCTGCCCGCCGCGGCCGCCGCGCAGTCCGCAGCCAACGCCTACGCCGGCAACACCCTCACCGGCGATTGGGGCGGCACGCGCAGCGCCTGGGCCGCGAACGGGGTCAGCGTCCGCGGCGACTACGTCGGCGAAGCGCTGGGCGTGACCGACGGCGGCTACGGCCGCACTGGCGCGCGCTATGCGCAGCAGGTGCGGCTGGGGCTGGACCTGGACATGGGCAAGCTGGCCGGCTGGGAGGGCGGCACCTTCCGCTTCACCCTCAACGACCGCCGCGGCCGCAGCACGTCGGTGGACCTGATCGGCAACCGCTTCCCGGTGCAGGAGGCCTATGGCGGCCAGTACACGCGCCTGTCCGAATTCAGCTACGACCAGAAGTTCGCCAGCGGCACCTACTTCAAGCTCGGCTACTACGCGATGGGCAACCAGTTCGGCCTGCTCGGCGCCGGCACCAGTTTCGTCAATGCCGCGTTCTGCGCGCATCCGCTGGCGATGTCCGGCAACAGCGGCTGGTACAACTATCCGGTCGCACGCTGGGGCGGCGAAGTGGCGCAGCAAATGAGCCCGGCGCTGAACCTGCGCGTGGGCGGCTTCCAGGTCAATCCGAACCTGGCCGGCGACAACGTGCACAACGCGTTCCGCCCGTTCGTCGGCGGCACCACCGGCACGCTGTTTCCGGTCGAGCTGACCTGGACCCCGGGCAAGGGCACGCGCCATGCCGGCGTGTACAAGCTCGGCGGCTATTACGATTCCTCGCGCGTGGCGCGCAAGGGCCTGGACAGCAGCGACACCACCGGCCGCCATGGCGCCTACCTGCTGGCCGAGCAGAAGCTGTACAGCGAGGCGGCCGATCCGGCGCGCGGCTTCAGCGTGTTCGGCGAATACATGCAGTCCGACCGCGCCACCGCGCAGATCCGCCGCTGGTACGCGCTGGGCGGCATCTACCAGGGCATCGGCGCGCGCAGCCAGGACCGCGTAGCGCTGGGCTATGTCGGCGGCGACATCAACCGCACGCTGGTGGATGCGCGCCGCGTGGCGCTGGTGGACGCCGGGGTGCCGGCGGATTCGCCGCTGTACGCGTTGAGCGGGGCGGAGGAACTGTACGAGCTGTCCTACAGCGCCCAGATCACGCCGTGGCTGATGCTGCGCCCGGATGTGCAGTACGTGGTCAATCCCGGCACCTTCTCCTACCGCCAGACCGACAACGCCTGGGTGGTCGGCCTGCAGGCCAAGGTCACGTTCTGATGCGTGCCGGCGCTTCCCGGCGCGCCGCGCTGCGCGCTCCGTCGTTTCCACGAGGTGTTCCGATGACCATGTCGCTGTCGCGCGTTTTCGTTGCCGCCCTGGCCGGAGCGCTGCTGCTGGCCGCACTGCCGGTGTCGGCGCAGTCCGCTGCGGCGGCAACGCCGTTGCCGGCGACCAAGGTGCTGGAGGTGCGCGGTGTGGGCATCGGCGAGGGCGCGCCCAAGACCATCGTGCCGATCACCGCCACCACGGCCGAGGAGGCGCTGGCGCAGGCCGCGCGCATCGCCGCCAACGCCGATACCGATATCGCCGAGTGGCGCATCGATTACCTGGACAACGCGCTCGACGGCAAGGCGCTGGCGCGGCTGGGACCGCAGGTGGCCAGGGCCCTGCACGGCAAGCCGCTGCTGCTGACCTTCCGCACCAAGGCCGAGGGCGGCGCCAGGCCGATCGCCGACGCCGACTACGGCAAGCTCTATGCGACGCTGCTGCAGGCGCGCTTCGCCGACCTGCTGGACGTGGAGATGTTCCGCGATGCGGCGGTGGTGCAGGCGCTGGTCGCGCAGGCGCACGCGGCCGGCGTGTCCGTGGTCATGTCCAGCCACGACTTCCAGCGCACGCCCGACACCGCCGAGATCGTCGCGCGCCTGCAGCGCCAGCAGGCGCTGGGCGCCGACGTGCTGAAGATCGCGGTGATGCCGCGCGACGCCGGCGACGTGCTCAAGCTGCTCGACGCGACCTGGCAGCTGCGCCGCAGCAGCGACCGTCCGCTGCTGACCATGGCGATGGGCGGCACCGGCGTGGTCTCGCGCCTGTCCGGCGAGACCTTCGGCCAGGCGCTGACCTTCGGCATGCTCGGCAAGGCGTCCGCGCCGGGGCAGGTCGAGGTCGGCCGCCTGCGCGAGGTGCTCGACACGATCCACCAGGCCGCCAGCGCCGCGCGCTGAGCCGGCGCCGCCACCCAGAAATCCCGCCATGAGCCATGCCGCCGCCGCGCCTTCCTCCGTCGTGCTCGAACGCATGAGCGGCTTCCAGTGGGTCGCCATCGCGATCTGCGTGCTGCTCAACATGCTCGACGGCTTCGACGTGATGGTGATGGCATTCACCGCGCCGCACATCTCCGGCGACTGGCAGCTGTCGGGCAAGGCGCTGGGGCTGCTGCTCAGCGCCGGCCTGGTCGGGATGGCGGTGGGGTCGCTGTTCCTGGCGCCGCTGGCCGACCGCATCGGCCGGCGCGCGGTGATCCTGTGGTGCCTGGGCATCCTGACCGCCGGCATGGGCCTGTCGGTGCTGGCGCAGGGGCCGTGGCAGCTCGGGCTGCTGCGCGTGTTCACCGGCGTCGGCATCGGCGGCATGCTGGCCAGCGTCGGCGTGATCACCGCCGAGTACGCCGACGCCAAGTGGCGCAGCACCGCGGTGGCGCTGCAGGCGACCGGCTATCCGATCGGCGCCACCCTGGGCGGGCTGATCGCCGCATTCGTGCTCGAGCGCTGGAGCTGGCATGCGGTGTTCCTGCTCGGCGCGGCGGCCTCGCTGCTGTGCGTGCCGCTGGTGCTGCGCTGGCTGCCGGAATCGCTGGACTTCCTGGTGACGCGGCGTCCGCCCGGCGCGCTGGCCCGGCTCAATGCGCTGCTGGCGCGGATGCGGATGGCGCCGCTGGCCGCACTGCCGCCGGTGGCGGTGCGCGACAGCGGCGACAAGCAGGGCTACGCGGCGCTGTTCGTCGGCCCGCTGCGGCGGCCGGCGCTGCTGATCGCGCTGGCGTTCTTCCTGCACATGTTCGCGTTCTATTTCGTGCTGAGCTGGACGCCGAAATTGCTGGTGGCCGCTGGCGTTTCGGCGCAGCAGGGCATCACCGGCGGGGTGCTGCTGAACCTGGGCGGCATCGTCGGCGGCAGCCTGTTCGGCTGGTTGGCGTCGCGCCTGCCGCTGTCGCGCCTGACCAGCGTCAGCCTGTTGCTGGCCGGATTGGGCATGGTGCTGTTCGCCGGCTTCAACACCCGGCTCGGTATCGCCTTCCCGGTGGCGTTCGTGATCGGCGCGGCGCTGTTCGCGGCGATGGCCGGTCTGTACGCCACCGCGCCGGCGGTGTTCGCGCCGCAGGTGCGCAGCACCGGGCTGGGTTGGGCGATCGGCATCGGCCGGCTCGGCGCGATCCTGTCGCCGCTGACGGTGGGCCTGCTGGTCGATCGCGGTTGGTCGCCGTCGACGCTGTACTTGGTCTGCGCGGCGCCGCTGTTGCTGGCGGCCATGGTCTGCGCGCTGCTGCAACGCAGCGCGCGCTGAGCCGGGCGCCGGCGCGCAGCGAGAAGGCAAGAGGGCGCGGCCACCGAATGCTGCAATGCAGCTTGCGATAATACTTATGATCAATAACTATTATTGAAAGTAACAGAAGCGTGCGGTCCCCGATCCGGGTGCCGGCGCGGGGCGGATCGGAACAGGGCGCTCGGCGCCGTTGCGAAGCCGCGATATCCATGGCGTGTGGTCGGATCCGGGAGGATGCGTCGTATGCAGCAGCGAGGCAGTGCGTCGTTCTTGCCGGCCGTGCCGGCGCCCGCAGCGCGGGCCGCGCACGGTGTCGCTGCGCCATGCGGCGGCGCGCCGGCGCCGGCCGAGCCCGGCGAATGCCTGCGCTATGCTGTGCGCACCGCTTCCCCTGCACGGCGCACCGCCCTTGAGCAACACGCAACTTCCCGACAGCAGCGCACCGGCCGAATCGATCGACCAGGCCCGGCTGACCCGGCTGCTCGGCTTCCGGCTGACCCGCACCGAATTGCAGATCCGGCGGATGTTCCTGGAGTGCGTGCGCGACTACGACCTGAAGCCGGTCGACTTCTCGGTGCTGGTGCTGGTGGATGCGAACAGCGGCGCCAACCAGCGCCAGCTCGCCGAAGTGCTGGATGTCTCCCCGCCCAATCTGGCGATCGTGATCGCGCGGCTGATCAAGCGCCGGCTGCTGCGCCAGGTGCGCGGACGCCAGGACCGGCGCATGCAGCATCTGCATCTGACCGCGACCGGCAAGGCATTGCTGGACGAGGCCGAGGCGGCGGTGCAGCGGATGGAAGCGCAATTGCTGGACGCGCTGGGCGCGTCCGCAGGGCGCTCGCTGCTGCGCGCGCTCGACCTGCTCGGCAGGATCGCACCGACGACCTGATCCCCGCGGCGCCTGCGCGCCGCTCCGCCGCATCCCGCTCCACGCCGCCGGATTCTCTGGCCGGCGCGTGCAGCGCGTGCGGCGTTCGTCTCCCCCCCGCGCTCGGCCGTTCCATCCTGTCCAGGAGAACCCTCGCCGTGAGTCGCATGCCCGTCGCTGTCCCCGCAATGCCGCGTCCGCGGCACCTCGCCTTCGCCCTCCTGCTCTCGCTCGCCGCTACCCCGGCCTGGGCGCAGAGCGTGCCGCAGACCGTGCAACTGACCAACGGGCTGAACACCGGCGGCACCAGTTTCCTGGATGGCTTCACCCGCACCGAGCCAGGCTGGGCGATCGTGCAGTACGCACGCTATACGCACCTGGATGCGATCGAAGACGCGCACGGCGACGACGTGCCGGCGTTCCGCGGCACCGACATCGGCTCGACGCTGCTGCTGACCCAGTTCGCCTACGCGACGCGGTACAAGCTGTTCGGCGGCGTGTTCGGCCTCAACGCGCTGGTGCCGCTGGTCAATCTCGACGCCGCGTTCGCGGCCGACAGCCCGGCACGGCTGCGCGACAACGGCTTCGGCCTCGGCGACATCACTTTCGGTCCGTATCTGCAGATGCTGCCGACGATCCGCGACGGGCGGCCGGTGTTCGTCCAGCGTTTCGAGTTCGACGCGATCGCGCCGGTCGGCAAGTTCGATCGCGACCGCGATCTCAACCAGAGCTCGGGCTATTGGTCGCTGATCCCGAGCTGGGCGTTCACCGTGTTGCCCACGCCGCAGTGGGAACTCAGCGCGCGCCTGAACTACGTCTACAACTTCCGCGCCGACAAGGCCGCCAACCCACCGCAACTGGACGGTTTCACGTTCCGCAACGGCCAGGCCGGCGATGCGTTCTGGGTCAACTTCGCCAGTTCCTACGCGCTGACGCCCGCGTTCCGGTTGGGCGTGAACGGCTACTACCTCAAGCAGCTGCGCGACAACCGCACCAATGGCGAGCGCGTGGCCGACACCAAGCAGAGCCAGTTCTATCTCGGCCCCGGCGCGTCGTGGCGGATCGATGCGCACAACATGCTCAACGCCAATCTGTACCTGCCGGTGGAGGTGAAGAACGCCGCCTCCGGCAACAACGTCAACTTCCAGTACGTCCACGTGTTCTGAACCGGATTTCGCTCTCATGAACCTGCACAACAAGACCCTCGTAGTGACCGGCGTGGCCTCGGGCATCGGCGGCGAAGTGGCGCGGCTGGCACGCTTCCACGGCGCACGCGTGATCGGCGTGGACCGCAATCCGGTCAACATGACGCTGGACGGTTTCCACCAGGCCGACCTCGGCGATCCTGCCGCGATCGATGCGCTGGTGGCGCACTTGCCCGAACGCATCGACGCGCTGGCCAACATCGCCGGCGTGCCAGGCACCGCGCCGGTGGAGCTGGTGGCGAAGGTGAACTACCTGGGCCTACGCCATCTCAGCCAGGCGCTGCTGCCGCGCATCGCCGCCGGCGGCAGCATCGTCAACGTCGCCTCGATCCTCGGCGCGGAATGGCCGCAACGGCTGGACCTGCATCGCGCATTGGCGCAGACCCCCGACTACGCCGCCGGCGAACGCTGGCTGCAGGCGCATCCGGTGGCGCAGGCCACCTGCTACCAGTACTTCAAGGAAGCGCTGATCGTGTGGAGCGCGCTGCGTTCGCAGGACTGGTTCGCCGGCCACGACGTGCGCGTCAACAGCGTCGCGCCCGGCCCGGTGTTCACGCCGATCCTGGGCGATTTCGTGGCGATGCTCGGGCCGGAGCGGGTCCAGGCCGATGCGGGCAAGATGAAGCGCCCGGCCTATGCCGACGAGGTCGCCGAGGCGATCGTGTTCCTCGCCTCCGATGCCGCGCGCTGGATCAACGGCGTCAACCTGCCGGTGGATGGCGGCCTGGCCGCCACCGCGATCTGAACCTTCGTTCTCCCGTCCCTTTTCCGAGACCACGCACGATGAACAACCCCAGCACTCCCCTGGCCCTTGCCGCGACCTGGCAGGGCGCGCTGTTCGACGGCGACTGGATCGCCGCGGCCGACACCCTCGAGGTGATCGAACCGGGATCCGGCCAGCCGCTGTATTCGGTCGGCAAGGCCGGGCCGGCCGAGGTCGGCGCCGCGGTGGCGAAGGCGCGCGCGGCGCAGCGCGCCTGGGCCGCGACGCCGCCGCGCGAGCGTGCCGCGGTGTTCCATCGCGCCGCGGCGATCCTGCAGGAACAGGCGGCCGCGGCCGCGGCGCTGATCGCGCGCGAGACCGGCGGCATCCTGGCCAAGGGCGAGCACGAAGTGCGCGAGGCGATCGTGCTGCTGCAGCGCGCCGCGGCGATGCCGTTGCACGCCAGCGGGCAGGTGCTGCCGAGCGCGCCGGGCCGCTTGAGCCTGGCGCGACAGCTGCCGCTGGGCGTGATCGGGGTGATCTCGCCGTTCAATTTCCCGCTGGTGCTGTCGTTGCGCTCGGTGGCACCGGCGCTGGCGGTCGGCAACGCGGTGGTGCTCAAGCCCGATCCGCGGACGCCGTATGCCGGCGGCTTCGTCATCGCGGAGGTGCTGGCCGCGGCCGGCCTGCCCAAGGGCCTGCTGCACGTGCTGCCCGGCGGCGCCGATGCCGGCCAGGCGCTGGTCGAGGCGCCCGGCGTGCCGATGATCGCGTTCACCGGTTCCACCGCGGCCGGCCGCAAGATCGGCGAGCTGGCCGGCAGGCACCTGAAGAAGGTCTCGCTGGAACTGGGCGGCAAGAACGCGCTGATCGTGCTGGAGGACGCCGACCTGGAGCGCGCGGTCTCGGCGATCGCGTTCGGCGCCTACTTCCACCAGGGCCAGATCTGCATGGCCACCGGCCGCGTGCTGGTCCAGCGCGGCATCGCCGCCGAGTTGACCCGGCGCCTGGCCGAGAAGGCGCGGCACCTGCCGGTCGGCGATCCGGCCAGCGGCCAGGTCGCGCTCGGGCCGATCATCGACCGGCGCCAGCTGCAGAACGTGGTGGACATCGTCGCCGCCTCGGTGGCGGCCGGCGCGGTGGTCGAGGCCGGCGGCAGTCACGAGGGCCTGTTCTACGCGCCGACCGTGCTGTCCAACGTGCAGCCGGGCATGCGCGCGTTCGAGGAGGAAGTGTTCGGACCGGTCGCCAACATCATCGTGTTCGACAGCGACGACGAGGCGGTGGCGTTGGCCAACCGCACCGAGTACGGCCTGTCGGCGGGAGTGATCTCGGCCTCGGTCGGCCGCGCGCTGGCGATCGGCGAGCGCCTGCACACCGGGTTGCTGCACATCAACGACCAGACCGTGGCCGACGAGGTGGTCAACCCGTTCGGCGGCACCGGCGCCTCCGGCAACGGCACCAGTGTCGGAGGCCCGGCCGACTGGGAGCAGTACACCCACTGGCAGTGGGTCACGATCCAGGATGCGGTGCCGCAGTACCCGTACTGAGCGCCATGCTTAAGCCCCTCTCCCTCCGGGAGAGGGGTTGGGGGCGCCGCAGGAAATCCACAGAAGCCGCCATGACGAACGCGTCGCCACGCGTCAGCCAAGGTGAACCACGATGATGCTGTTGCTGGATCGTTTGCCTCACTGGCGCGTGGCGACGCGTTCGTCGTCACTGCAGCGTTGGATTTCTCGCGGCGCCCCTCATCCGCCCCTTCGGGGCACCTTCTCCCGATGGGAGAAGGGAGTTCCCATTCTCCCCCCCACCGAGGTCGATCCACATGAGCAGCAAACCCGAACACGACACCGTCGCCTATGCCGTCGAGGACGGCGTGGCCTGGGTGAAATTCAACCGCCCGGAGAAGCGCAACGCGATGAGCCCGGCGCTCAACCGCAGGATGCTCGAGGTCCTGGATGAACTCGAATTCCGCGACGACGTGCGCGTGCTGGTGCTGACCGGCGAAGGCAGCGCCTGGACCGCCGGCATGGACCTGCAGGAATACTTCCGCGACACCGAGGCGCATGGCCTGGCCGGCACGCGCAAGGCGCAGCGCGAGAGCTACGGCTGGTGGCGGCGCCTGCGCTGGTACCAGAAGCCGACCATCGCGATGGTCAACGGCTGGTGCTTCGGCGGCGGCTACGGCCCCCTGTTCGCCTGCGACCTGGCCTTCGCCGACGAGGACGCCAAGTTCGGCCTGTCCGAGATCAACTGGGGCATCCTGCCCGGCGGCGGCGCCTCCAAGGTGGCGGCCGAACTGCTGTCGTTCCGGCGCGCGATGTACCACGCGATGCTCGGCGAACCGATCGACGGCCGCACCGCCGCCGAGTGGGGCCTGGTCAACGAGGCGCTGCCGGGCGAGCGCCTGCGCGCGCGCGTGGCGGAGGTGGCGCAGGCGCTGTCGAAGAAGAATCCGGTGGCGCTGAAGGCGACCAAGGACGCGGTGCGGCGCGTGCGCGAAATGACCTACGAGAACGCCGAGGACTATCTGGTGCGCGCGCAGGAAGCGGCCAACAGCTACGACGACGGCCGCAAGGAAGGGCTGAAGCAGTTCCTGGACGAGAAGAGCTACAAGCCCGGCCTGGGCGCCTACGATCTGTCCCGGCAACGCCGCGACGCCTGAGCACAGCGAGGTCACGATGGACATGAGCACGACTCCCGCCGCGCCGCCGCTGGGCGCGGTGCGGACCCCGGTGCAGCGGCTGCTGGAACCGGCTTCGATCGCCATCGTCGGCGCCTCGCCGACGCCGGGCGCGCTCGGCGCCTCGGTGCTGGGCAATCTCGAGCGCAACGGCTACGCCGGACAGATCCACCTGATCAACCCCAAGCGCGAGGAGATCGGCGGGCGGCCGTGCCTGGCGTCGATCGCGCTCCTGCCCGATGGCGTGGACGTGGCGGTGCTGGCGATCCCGCAGCCGGCGGTGCTCGACGCGGTGCGCGCGCTGGCCGCGCGCGGCGTGGGCGCGGCGGTGATCTTCTCCTCCGGTTTCGCCGAGGCCGGCGAGGCGGGCCAGGCGCAGCAGCGCGAGATCGCGCGGATCGCCGCGGCGGCCGGCATGCTGGTCGAAGGCCCCAACTGCCTGGGTTGCATCAACTACCTGGCGCGCATCCCGCTGACCTTCATCGAAGCCGACGTCAGCGCCGAACAGGCCGCGCGCAACCGCGCCGCTCCGGCGATCGGCATCCTCTCGCAGAGCGGGGCGATGATGACGGTGCTCAACACCACGCTGGCCAGCCGTGACCTGCCGCTGTCCTATGCGATCTCCACCGGCAACGAGGCCGCTAGCCACATCGAGGACTACCTCGACTTCCTGCTCGATCACGCCGGCACGCGGGTGATCGCGATGATCGCCGAACAGTTCCGCCAGCCGCGCCGATTGTTGGCGCTGGCGCGGCGCGCACGCGCCGCCGGCACGCGGCTGGTGTTGCTGCATCCGGGCAAGAGCAGCGCCGCGCGCGACTCCGCCGCCACCCACACCGGCGCGCTCGCCGGCGACTACCAGGTGATGCGCACGCTGGTCGAACGCGCCGGCGTGGTGCTCGCCGACACCCTGGAAGAACTGGGCGACATCGCCGAGATCGCGCTGCGCTGCCCGCGCCTGCCGGCGGTGGGCACCGCGATCCTGGGCGAGTCGGGCGCGTTCAAGGCGCTGTGCCTGGACCTGTGCGAAGACCTGGGGCTGGCCCTGCCGCCGCTGCACGACGGCGATTCCCCGGCGCTGCGCGCGGCCATGCCGGCATTCGTCGCGGTCAGCAATCCGCTCGATCTCACCGCGCAGGGACTGGTCGATCCGGACCTGTACCAGCGCACCCTGGCGGCGTTGTTCGACGACCCGCGCTTCGCCACGATCGTGGTCGGCCTGATCCAGACCGATCCGGTGACCTGCGCGATCAAGCTGCCGCCGGTGCTGCGCGCGGTGCGCGAGCTGCGCCCGCACAAGGCGGTGATCTTCGCCGGCCTCGACGAGGGCGCGGCGTTGCCGGCCGACTATTTGGCGCAGTTGCGCGAAGTGGGCGTGCCGTACTTCCCCAGCAGCGAACGCGCGCTGCGCGCCATCGCACGCCTGGCGGCGCTGGCCGAGCGCGATTTCGACGAAGCCGCGGCGGTGGCGGTGCAGGTCGCGTTGCCGGCGCAGGGCGGGGTGATTCCCGAGCATCGCGCCAAGGCGCTGCTGGCCCCGCTCGGGCTGCCGTTCGCGCGCGGCGAACTGGCCGCCACGCTGCAGCAGGCGCAGGCGGCTGCGGCGCGGATCGGCTATCCGGTGGCGCTGAAGGTGCAGTCGGTCGAACTGGGCCACAAGAGCGATGTCGGCGGCGTGATCCTCGGCCTCGGCGACGCCGCGGCGCTGGCGGAAGGCTGGGAACGGCTGCACGCCAATCTCGCCCGGCATGCGTCGGATGCGCCGCTGGAGGGCGTGCTGGTCGAGGCGATGGGCGAGCGCGGCATGGAGATGATCGTCGGCGCGCGCCACGATCCGCAGTGGGGGCCGGTGATCCTGGTCGGCTTCGGTGGCGTCGCCGCCGAGGTGCTGCGCGACGTGCGCCTGCTCGCGCCGGACCTGCCGGCGGCGTCGGTGATCGGCGAACTGCAACGGCTCAAGGGCGCGGCGCTGCTGCACGGCCATCGCGGCGCGCCGGCGCTGGACGTGGCCGCGCTGGCGGACCTGGTGGTGCGGCTGGGCACAGTGCTGCGCGCCGAACCGCGGATCCGCGAGATCGACCTCAATCCGGTGATCGTCTATCCGCAAGGGCGCGGCGTGCTCGCGCTGGATGCGCTGATGCTGATCGACTGATCCGGCCACCTGGCCGCCTTTCCACCACGACCCCAGACCTGGAGCGAGCGATGCAAGCCGATCCTTTCGACCCCTCGCGCCTGGCGCCCGACGTCCTCACGGCGCTGGCGACCATGGCTGCCGCTGCGGACGGCAAGCCGCCGTTGCATACCTTGCCGATGCCGGCGATGCGCCGCGCCTACCGCGAAATCACCACGGTGCTCGGCGGCGACGCGTGGCCGATGCGGGAGGTGCGCGACCTGCAGGCCGACGGGCCGCTCGGGCCGATTCCGTTGCGGCGCTATCTGCCCGCGGCGGCCGCGGCGCCGTCTGCGGCCATCGTGTACCTGCATGGCGGCGGCTGGATCCTGGGCGACCTGGACAGCCACGACAAGGTCTGCCGACGCCTGGCGCATGCCGCCGGCTGTGCGGTGATCGCGGTGGACTACCGGTTGGCCCCGGAGCATCCGGCGCCCGCCGGTCCCGAGGACGTGCTGGCGGCGATCCGTTGGCTGCACGCGCACGCCGCGGAACTGGCGCTGGATCCGGCACGCCTCGCGGTGGCCGGCGACAGCGCTGGCGGCGGCCTGGCCGCCATGGCCTGCCAGGCGTTGCGCGGCAGCGCGGTGGCCTTGCGCGCGCAGGTGCTGTTCTATCCGGGGACCGACCTGTCGCCCGGCGGCGATGCGTTTCCTTCGCGGCGCAGGAACGGCGCGGTACCGCCGTTGACGTTGGAGCTGATGCAGGCCATGTCCGGCCCGTTCCTGTCCTCGGGCCTGGACCCGCGCGACCCGCGCCTGTCGCCGCTGCAGGCAGCGGACGTGTCCGGATTGCCGCCGGCGCTGGTGTTCACCGCCGAATGCGATGCGCTGCTCGACGACGGCCGCCTGTATGCCGATGCATTGCGCACCGCGGGCGTACCGGTGGAGTACGTCGAACTGCCCGGCATGGTCCACGGCTTCATCGAGATGGCGGGCGTGCTGCCGGCTGCGGTGCAGGCGATCGAGCGTAGCGGCGCGTTCCTGCGCGAGCGCCTGGCTTGAGCGATGCGGGCAGGCCGATCCCGATCGCGCCGATAGGCGGCACCCGGCAGCGCGGGCGTTCCTAGCGCGTTGCCGGCGCGCCGACGCCGCCCTGCTGCGCGCGGCGGAACGCATTCGGCGAACAGCCGGCATTGCGGGCGAAATAGCGGCTGAAATAGGCCGCGTCGGCGAACCCCAGCCAGGTGGCGATCTGCTGCACGCTCAGCGAGGTGTAGACCAGGCTGCGCTGCGCCTCCAGCATCACCCGCCGCTGCAGCAACTGCAGCGGCGCGGCGTTGGCATGCTGCCGGCACACCGCGCCGAGGTGGCTGGCGCTGAGTCCCAACTGGTCGGCATAGCGCTGCAGCGGCCAGTGTTCGCGATAGTGCCGGTCCACCAGGGCGAGGAAGCCGCGAACGTGCTCGCTGCCGCGGTCGTGGCCGCTGTCCGCACCCGGCGCGGGTTGCTGCAGCACGCGCCGCGCGGTCCACACCAGCAACTGGCCGGCCAGCGCGTGCAGCATCGGCACCCGGCCTTCGCGGCGGTGCGCGTGTTCGGTGGCGAGTCCGGCGAAGCAGGCGTCGAGCATGGCGCGGTCGCGCCCGACGTCCAGGCAGGCAGGTCGCGCCAGCGCCTGCGCCATCTGCGGCCACTGCGCGTGCCAGGCCTGCAGCAGCGCGGCGGACAGGGTGACGATGTGGCCGCGGATGCGGCGATGGAAATCGAAGCCGTGCACGTACAGCGGCGGCATCCACACCAGCGCGGCCCGATCCACCCGTTGGCTGCGCCCGTCGATATGGATCCCGGCCGGGCCGCTCTGCACGTATAGCAATTGCGACAGATCGTGGTGCCGGTGCGGCCGGATCCGCCAGCCGTGCAGGCGGCTGCGCGCCGCGATCGACTCCCAGTGCAGCGCATCGGCCGCGGTGGCGTCGCCGGTTTCGCCGTACAGGCGGAACGCGGGGACGGGTTGGGCCTGAACGGGCGGTTCGGTGATCGCAGCCATCGGCGAAAAGTGCAGGAAATTCTTCGGTTAGTCCATTGGAATCGCGCAACGGCGCGAGAAGACTGGCGAAAAGTACCGCCATGCCGGTTTCGGAGAACGTATGAAGACGTCAGTCGCCATCATCGGTGCAGGCCCCGCCGGGCTGTTGCTGGGCCAGTTGCTGCTGCGCCAGGGCATCGACACCCTCGTCATCGAGCGGCGTTCGCCGCAGTACGTGCTCTCGCGCATCCGCGCCGGGGTGCTGGAGCAGGGCACGGTCGATCTGCTGCGCGCGGCCGGTGCCGACGCCAGGCTGCAGCGCGAGGGGGTGGTCCACCATGGCTTCGAGCTGGTGCTGGACGGCCACCGCGAGCGCATCGACCTGGGCGGCTCCGGCGGCGCGGTCGCGGTCACCATCTACGGCCAGACCGAGGTCACCCGCGACCTGATGCAGGCGCGGGCCGAGGCCGGCGGGGTCAGCGTCTACGAGGCCGAGGACGTGACCTTGCATGGGGTGGACGGCGAGCATCCGTGGGTGGAGTACGTGCAGCACGGCGAGCGGGTGCGGGTGGAGTGCGACTACATCGCAGGGTGCGACGGGTTCCATGGCGTCAGCCGCGCGTCGATCCCGGCCGGGGTGCTGCGCGAGTACGAGCGGGTGTATCCGTTCGGCTGGCTCGGGGTGCTGGCCGATACCGCGCCGGTCAACGAGGAGTTGATCTATGCGCGGCATGCGCGCGGGTTCGCGCTGTGTTCGATGCGCTCGCCCACGCGCACCCGCTATTACGTGCAGGTGCCGGCCGGCGAGCGTGTGGAGGACTGGTCGGATGCGCGCTTCTGGGACGAGTTGCGCGCGCGCCTGCCGGACGCGGTGGCGGCGCGCCTGCGCACCGGGCCGTCGATCGAGAAGAGCATCGCGCCGTTGCGCAGTTATGTGGTGGAGCCGATGCAGTATGGCCGGCTGTTCCTGGCCGGCGATGCGGCGCATATCGTGCCGCCGACCGGGGCCAAGGGTTTGAATCTGGCGGCGGGCGACGTGGGGCTGTTGGCATCGTTGTTCGCGCAGGCGCGGGAGCAGGGCGACGCTGCGCCGTTGCTGCGCTATTCGGAATTGGCGTTGAAGCGGGTATGGAAGGCGGTGCGTTTTTCGTGGTGGATGACGACGATGTTGCACCACTTCCCGGACGAGGATGCGTTCGAACGGCGCTTGCATGAGGCGGAGTTGGACTATCTGCTGGGTAGTCCAGAGGGGCGGGCGACGATTGCGGAGAACTATGCGGGGTTGCCGCTGGAGACGGGGGCGGCGTTGGGTTAGTTGGGTCGGCGCGGCGCTGGATGGGGTTTGCCTATCGGTTCCTGCGCCCCCTGTAGGAGCGGCTTCAGCCGCGACGAACGAAGCCTCACCGCTGCCGATCTCGTTCACTGCGGGCGCTGGATCATTTCTGATCCGGATGTTGTTTGGGATTCTGGAGTCATGGCTGGAGCGATCGCTAGAGCTAGAGCTAGAGCAAAGATTGAGAGCAAAGGCTTTCGCCTTGCGGCGAGTCACTTTTCTTTGCTTGTGCAAAGAAAAGTAACCAAAAGAAGCGCTTCACCACAGCCGAAGGCTGGTCAAGCACACCCCGCAGCGCGCCTTCCGCGCTGCGCGCTCCAGGTCCGCAGCCCCGACGGGCATTTTTCGATGGCACATCCATGTGCCAACGAAAAACGTCGCGCATCCTGCGCGCCGCCCTTCGGGTATTCGCCCGCCGGGTCTGCCGCGCTGAGGGGGCCCGGAAGATCAAAAGCACAGCAGCAACAGCAACAGCAACAGCAGGAGCAAGAGCAAGAGCCGGGTAAGGACAAGCGCGACGGTGGAAGTAACGGCGCGAGCGCGCTCTTAGCCCCTCTCCCATCGGGAGAGGGGTTGGGTGAGGGTACGGGCGAAGCCTCGTGCTGCCTTCATCGCACAAAGCTGTGCGCGTGCCCTCACTCCATTCCTGCGGGGTGCCCTGTGAGGTGCTGCAGCTTGTTCGCTTGCGATCGGCGCGCGCTCACAGCGCGTCGGGGCGGTAGCCGGTGTCGATGCTGATGCTGCCGCCCAGGGCGCGCGAGACGCAGGCGCAGAGTTTGCGGTTCTCGCGGCGCTGTTCGTCGCTGAAGAAGACGTCGCGGTGGTCCAGGCCGGCGTCGGCGTCGAGCACGTCCACCTGGCACAGGCCGCATTCGCCGCGGCGGCATTCGGCCATCATTTCCACGCCGGCCGCCTGCAGGGCGTCGAGCATCGATTCGTTCTCCGCCACCGGGACCTCCATGCCCAGGGCCGGCAGCCGCACCACGAACGGGCGCGCTGGCGCGTTGCCGCTGTTGCCGAAGGTCTCGAAGTGCAGCCGCGCGCGCGAGCGGCCGGCGGCGTGCCAGTGGCGGCGGACCGCGTCGAGCATGCCCAGCGGGCCGCACACGTAGATCTCGGCGGTGGGGGAGAGCCTGGCGATCTCGGCTTCCAGGTCGGGCGCGCCCCGCTCGTCGTCGCAATGCACGTGCAGGCGCTCGCCGAGCGTGTCCTGCAGCTGCGCCACGTAGGCCATCGCGCTGCGCGAGCGGCCCACGTAGAGCAGGCGGAACGCGGGATGCCGCTGCGCCAGCCGTTGCGCCATGCCCAGGATCGGGGTGATGCCGATGCCGCCGGCCACCAGTAGGATCTCCGCGGCGCGCTCGTCGAGCGCGAAGTTGTTGCTGGGCGCGGAGGTCTCGATGCTGTCGCCTGGCGCCAGCGTCCACATGTGCCGCGAGCCGCCGCGGCTGTCGGGCATCGCGCGGACGGCGATCAGATAGCGGCCATCGGCGCGGGGCTCGCCGACCAGCGAGTAGGAACGAATGTCCTCGCGCCCGTGCAGGCGCAGGCGAAAATCGAGGTGGCTGCCGACCGCGAACGGACGCGCATGCGCGCCGGGGTCGAGCAGGAGTTCGCGCACGCCGTCGCAGGCATCGGCGACGGCGACCACGCGGGCCGGGTACCACTGGGTTTCCTTGCGCATGGCGGGGTCCAGGTGGGGAGGAAGAAGAGCGCCGGGCTGGCGCTGCGGGTGCCGACGGCGGCCGGCGCCGGCGTGGTTCGACTCAGGCGCTGCCACCACGGCTGCGCGCCGGCGCGTCTGGCGGGTTCGGCTGGATCAGCCCGCCGCCGTGCACCCGTCCGATCGCCTGGTCGCGCAGGGCATAGCCGAAATTGCGCTGGGCCAGGCGGGCGTGCTCGCGCATCAGCGCTTCGGCGCGCGCGCCCTGGCGCTGCGCGATCGCTTCGACCACCTGCCGGTGCTGGTCCTGCGCCAGGGTCAGGATCAGGCGCGCTTCCGGCACCGCCACCTGGGCCATCACGAAGCCGTTGGGCGAGGCGAACGGCAGCTGCACGGTGCGCGCGAACTCGCGCGCCAGCAGGTCGCTGCCCGCCATCGCGATCAGCAAGGCATGCAGCTGTTCGTTGTACTGCACGTAGTTGGCGAAGTCGTCCTCGCCCAGCTCCGAGGCGAGGACCGCATCGAGTCGCTCCAGCAGCGCGTGCGCCTGCTGCAGCTCGGCGACGCTGGCGCCGCGTTCGGCGGCCAGGCGCGCGGCCAGCCCTTCCAGGGTGCCGCGCAGTTCGATCGCGTCGTGCACGTCGCGTTCGCTGAACGCCTTGACCGCGTAGCCGCCGCCGGGCAGGGCGGTGGCCAGGCCTTCTTCGCACAGGCGTTGCAGCGCCGCGCGCACCGGCGTGCGCGAGACGCCCAGGCGTTCGACCACCGCCAGTTCGGACAGGCGTTCGCCCGGCGCCAGGGCGCCGCCGAGGATCAGGTCGCGCAGTTCCAGCAGCGCGCGGGTGGTCTGGGCGGCGCTGGAGCGGAAGGGAGGCGTGGCGTGCATGGCGTTCCGGTGGTGGGTGGGACGGTCAGCCGACCATGCGCAGATCCAGGTCGCGGCTGCGCTGCTCGCGCGCGACCATGCGCTCGATCAGCCGCCGCGCCCACATCCCGCCGGCATCGACGTTGAGGTTGTAGAACGCGTGGTCCGGATGCGCGTCGATCGCCCGCTGCTGCGCTTCCAGGATCGCCTCGTCCTCGCCGAACACGCCGGTCACGCCCTCGCGCAGCAGCGTGGTCATCGACTGCTCGTGCAGCGAGTGGTTGCGCATGAACGCCCAGAAGTAGTGGCAGCTGCCGTCGGTCTCGGGGGTGATGGTGTTGAGCACGTAGCCGTTCACGCCCTGGCTGCGGTCGCCTTCCGGCGCGCCGCTGCCGGCGACCGCCACGCCGACGTCGATGGCGATGGTGGACGGCGCCTCGAAGCGGATGATCTGCCAGCGGTCGACCTTGCCGCGGTAGCCCAGCGCGTGCTCGATCTGCCGCGCCCAGAACGGCGGCGGGTCGATGTCGCGCATCCAGCGCGAGACGGTGACGCTGCGCTCGCCGTGCACCACCTCGAACGGCGCCTCGGCCACCGCGTCCTGGCCGATGCTGGAGCCGTGCACGAAGGTCTCGTGGGTCAGGTCCATCAGGTTGTCCAGCACCAGCCGGTAATCGCACTTGACCTGGATGGTGCGGCCATCGCCGGCCCAGGCCGGGTCGCTGTTCCAGTGCAGGTCGGGAATCAGCGCCGGGTCGGCCAGCGCCGCGTCGCCGGGCCAGATCCACACGTAACGGTGCTTCTCGGCGACCGGGAAGCTGCGCACGCAGGCCGCGGGGTTGATCGTCTCCTGCGAGGGCATGTGCACGCAGCGGCCCAGCGCATCGTAGACCAGGCCGTGGTAGCCGCAGACCACGTCGTCGCCGCGCAGCTTGCCCATCGACAGCGGCACCAGCCGGTGCCAGCAGGCATCCTCCAGCGCCACCAGCGCGCCGGCGCCGGTGCGGTAGAGCACGATGTCGAGGTTGCAGGCCTTGCGCGGCAGCAGGGCGTGGCGGACCTCGTGGTCCCAGGCGATGGCGTACCAGGCGTTGAGCGGGTAGCGGGGAGTCGGGTCGGACATGGCGGGTCCTGTATACATTTGGCGGCGTGCCGATCTGGGCACGGCTGGTAAATTGCGCTCTTGCTCGTTTTTTTCGGGTTAAAAAAAGCGGATGCCGACGTTTTGTATACATCGAACCGTGTCCGTGCACGCCGCGGTGCAACATCGAAAATGTTCGATTATCGATTTACATGGCCGGTAATCGAATTGACCGCGTGAAGCGCCGGGCCTAACGTGTGGCTCTGTCCGGCGACGCGACGAGGGCTGCGTGCAGCCTCCATCGATGCGCCGGGGCTTCGATCAATCAGGCACCACGGCGGACGCCGCCGTTGCGCACCTCGCGGGAGACAGCACCGATGTCGGCAATCCTCTATCGCCCCGTGACCGGCCCGCAGCCGGTCGCCGGGCACGGCCCCGCAGGAGCGGCGGCATGATCGACAAGACCGTCGCCTCGTTCGCAGCGGCCGTGGCCGACATCCACGACGGCGCCACGGTGATGATCGGCGGCTTCGGCAGCGCCGGCATGCCCGACGAACTGATCGATGCATTGATCGCGCAAGGCGCGCGCGCGCTGACCATCGTCAACAACAACGCCGGCAACGGCGACACCGGGCTGGCCGCGCTGATCCGGCACAAGCGCGTCCGCAAGATCGTTTGCTCGTTCCCGCGGCAGAGCGACTCGCAGCATTTCGATGCGGCCTACCGCGCTGGCGAGATCGAGCTGGAACTGGTGCCGCAGGGCAACCTGGCCGCGCGCATCCATGCCGCCGGCAACGGCCTGGGTGCGATCTTCACCCCGACCGGTTACGGCACCGAACTGGCCACGGGCAAGGAGACGCGCGAGATCGATGGCCGGCACTACGTGCTCGAATATCCGATCCGCGCCGACTTCGCGCTGATCAAGGCGTATCGGGGCGACCGCTGGGGCAACCTGGTATACCGCAAGACCGCGCGCAATTTCGGTCCGTTGATGGCGATGGCCGCCGACTGCACCATCGTCCAGGTCGGCGAAGTGGTGGCGCTCGGCGCGCTGGATCCGGAAGCGGTGGTCACCCCGGGCATCTTCGTGCAACGCGTGGTCGCCGCCGGAGACGCCGCATGAACCGTTTGAGCCGCGACCAGATCGCCGCGCGCGTGGCGCGCGATATCGGCGAAGGCGCCTACGTCAATCTCGGCATCGGCCTGCCGACCCTGGTGGCCAACTTCCTGCCTGCCGACAAGGAGATCTTCCTGCATTCGGAGAACGGCGTGCTCGGCATGGGCCCGGCGCCGGCGCCCGGCGAGGAGGATCCGGACCTGATCAACGCCGGCAAGCAGCCGGTGACGCTGCTGACCGGCGGCTGCTATTTCCATCATGCCGATTCGTTCGCGATGATGCGCAGCGGACGCCTGGACGTGTGCGTGCTCGGCGCATTCCAGGTCTCGGTGCATGGCGACCTGGCCAACTGGAGCACCGGCGCGCCGGACGCGATCCCCGCGGTCGGCGGCGCGATGGACCTGGCGATCGGCGCCAAGGACGTGTTCGTGATGATGGACCTGCTGACCAAGAACGGCGACAGCAAGCTGGTCGCCGAATGCACCTATCCGCTGACCGGCCTGCGCTGCGTCTCGCGCGTCTACACCGACCTGGGCGTGTTCGCGGTCGGCAAGCACGGCGCCGCTGTCATCGAGCTCGTCGACGGCGTGTCACTGGACGAACTGCAACGCCTGACCGGCCTGTCGCTGACGATGGAGAAGACGCAATGAGCGACGTGTTCATCATCGATGGCATCCGCACCCCGATCGGCCGCTACGGCGGCGCGCTGGCCGGCGTGCGCGCCGACGATCTCGGCGCGGTGCCGATCAAGGCGCTGCTGGCGCGGCATCCGCAGCTGGACCCGGCGCTGGTCGAGGACGTCTATCTGGGCTGCGCCAACCAGGCCGGCGAGGACAATCGCAACGTCGCGCGGATGAGCCTGTTGCTGGCCGGGCTGCCGTCCAGCGTGCCCGGTAGCACCGTCAACCGCCTGTGCGGCTCGGGGCTGGACGCGGTCGGCACGGTCGCGCGCGGCATCCGTGCCGGCGAGTTGGGGCTGGCGATCGCCGGCGGCGTGGAGTCGATGTCGCGCGCGCCCTACGTGATGGGCAAGGCCGCCACGCCGTTCGCACGCGAGCAGCGCATCGAGGACACCACGATGGGCTGGCGTTTCGTCAATCCGCAAATGCAGCGGCTGTACGGCGTGGAGCTGATGGGCGAAACCGCGGAGAACGTCGCCGCGCGCTACGCCATCGCGCGCGAGGACCAGGACGCGTTCGCGCTGCGCAGCCAGCAACGCACCGCCGCCGCGCAGGCGGCCGGTTTCTTCGACGGCGAACTCGTGCCGGTGACGGTGCCGGGCGGCAAGCGCGGCGAGATCGTCGAGGTCGCGCGCGACGAGCATCCGCGCGCGGACACCAGCGCCGAGGCGTTGGCGCGGCTGAAGCCGATCTTCCGCCAGCCGGGCACGGTCACCGCCGGCAACGCCTCGGGCATCAACGACGGCGCGGCGGCGCTGCTGCTGGCCTCGGCCGCGCAGGTGCAGGCGCTGGGCCTGACCCCGCGGGCGCGCGTGCTCGGCTTTGCTTCGGCTGGCGTGGAGCCTGCCTACATGGGCATCGGCCCGGTGCCGGCCACGCGCAAGTTGCTGGCGCGGCTCGGCGCGACGATCGAGGATTTCGATGCGATCGAATTGAACGAGGCCTTCGCCGCGCAGGGGCTGGCGTGCCTGCGCGAGCTGGGCGTCGCCGACGATGCCGCGCACGTCAATGCCAACGGCGGCGCGATCGCGCTCGGCCATCCGCTGGGCATGAGCGGCGCGCGGCTGGCGCTGACCCTGCTGCGCCAGCTCGAGGCCAGCGGCGGCCGCCGCGGCCTGGCGACGATGTGCATCGGCGTCGGCCAGGGCGTGGCGCTGGCGATCGAGCGGGTCTGAGCGACTATCTTGTAGCCGCAGCGTTGCAGGCATGAAGCGGCTGCTGCCCAAGCGCGAGCAACGAACACGAAACAGGCTCCATGCGGAGCCACCGGAAGGAGCAAGATGAGCGATTCCACCAACGACGCGCTGCTCGGCTATCGCAAGCCGTATCCGGGCACGCAGCCGGCGTACATCCATCCTGCCTATGCCTCGACCGTGCGCCGCGGCCCCAGCCGCGACCCGATCGCGATCCCGGCGACGCTGTCGGAAATCACCGGGCCCACACTGGACCGGATCACCCTGGGCGCGCATGCCGCCGATCTCACCGCCGGCTTTCCCGGCGAGCCGCTGGGCGAGCGCATCGTCGTCTCCGGCCGCGTGCTCGACGAGAACGGCCAGCCGGTGCGCAACAGCGTGGTCGAGGTCTGGCAGTGCAATGCCGCCGGGCGCTACCTGCACGCCGGCGACCAGCACGACGCGCCACTGGACCCCAACTTCACCGGCACCGGCCAGGTGCTGACCGACGAACACGGCCGCTACCGCTTCAAGACCATCAAGCCCGGCGCCTATCCGTGGCGCAACCACTACAACGCCTGGCGTCCGGCGCACATCCACTTTTCGCTGCACGGCGAGGGCATCGGCCAGCGCCTGGTCACGCAGATGTACTTCCCCGGCGATCCGCTGCTGGCCTACGACCCGATCTTCAATTGCGTGGACGACGACAAGGCCAAGGCGCGGATGGTGTCGGCGTTCGACTGGGAGAACGCGATCAGCGAATACGCGCTGGCCTACCGGTTCGACATCGTGCTGCGCGGCCGCAAGCAGACCGTCTGGGAGTGACACCATGAGTTTTCAGGCAACCCCTTCGCAAACCGTCGGCCCGTACTACCGCCTGGGCCTGGAGCCGCTGTACCGCACCGAGATCGCGCCGGCCGCGGCGCGCGGCGAGCGCGTGCAGGTGAGCGGCACGGTGTTCGATGGCGCCGGCGTGCCGGTCGCCGATGCGGTGCTGGAGATCTGGCAGGCCGACGCCGCCGGCATCTACGCGCATCGCGACGACCCGCGCCACGACGATCACGATCCGGCGTTCCACGGCTGGGGCCGCGTGCCGACCGACGCGCATGGCCGTTTCTCCTTCAGCACGATCAAGCCGGGTACGGTGGCCGGGCCCAAGGGTGCGCCGCAGGCGCCGCACCTGGTGGTGCTGGTGTTCATGCGCGGCTTGCTGCGCGCCGCGTCCACCCGGCTGTACTTCGCCGATGCCGCCAGCAACGATGAAGACCCGATCCTGGCGCTGGTGCCGCCGCAACGGCGCGGCACGCTGCTGGCCCAGCGCACCGCGCCGGGGCACTACGCCTGGGACGTGCGCATGCAGGGCGAGCAGGAGACCGTGTTTTTCAGCTACTGAGCGCCCGCTTTGTGTAGGAGCGGCTCCAGCCGCGACCGGGGCTTTCCTGGAAACGCCCGGGCGCGGCTGAAGCCGTTCCTGCAGACAGGCGACAGCGGCGGCGGGTGCAGTCCGCGCATCCCGTCATCGCGTTGGCGCTACCCTTGGCCGGCCCGATGCGCCGGCACGACCCGCAGAGACGTCATCCATGAGTTCCAGCCTTTCCCTGCTCAGCCCCTTGTTCGGCGACCCCGACATCGATGCGCTGTTCGACGATACCGCGCGGTTGCAGGGCATGCTCGATTTCGAGGCCGCGCTGGCGCTGGCCGAGGCGCGCTGCGGGGTGATTCCGGATGCGGCGGTCGCGCCGATCCAGGCGGCCTGCCAGGCGCAGCGGTACGACCTGGCCGCGCTCGGCCAGGCCACCGCGCTGGCCGGCAACCCGGCTATCCCGCTGGTCAAGGCGCTGACCGCGCAGGTCGAGGCGACCGATGCGTCCGCCGCGCGCTGGGTGCATTGGGGCGCCACCAGCCAGGACGCGATCGACACCGGCAGCGTGCTGCAGCTGCGCGCCGCGCTGGATGCGCTGCAGCCGAAGCTGGCGGCGCTGTGCGATGCCGTGCATGCGCTCGCTCAGCGCGAGCGCGACACCGGTTTGCCTGGCCGCACGCTGCTGCAGCAGGCGGTGCCGGTGACGTTCGGACTCAAGGCCGCCGGCTGGCTGGATGCGCTGCAGCGCGCGCAGCGCCGCTTGCAGGCGCTGCGCGAGGACGCGCTGGTGCTGCAGTTCGGCGGCGCCGCCGGCACCCTGGCCTCGTTGCAGACGCAAGGGCTGGCGGTGGCGCAAGCCCTGGCGCAGGCGCTGCGGCTGCCGCTGCCGGCGCTGCCCTGGCATGCCGCGCGCGACCGCATCGTCGAGATCGGCAGCGCGTTCGCGCTGCTGGCCGGAACCCTGGGCAAGATCGCCACCGACATCGTGCTGCTGATGCAGTCGGAAGTGGCCGAGGCCTTCGAGCCGGCCGCGTCCGGCAAGGGCGGCTCCTCGGCGATGCCGCACAAGCGCAACCCGGTGGGCTGCGTGGCCGCCATCGCCGCGGCCACGCGCGTGCCCGGCCTGGTGTCCACGCTGTACGCGGCGTTGCCGCAGCCGCACGAACGCGCCGCCGGGCAGTGGCATGCCGAGTGGGAAACGGTGCCGGAGATCGTGCGCCTGAGCGCCGGTAGCCTGGCGCAGATGCGCAGCGTCATCGAGGGCCTGGAACTGGACCGCGCGCTCATGCGCACGCACCTGGACAGCCATGGCGGCTTGCTCTACGCCGAGGCGGTGTCGGTCGCGCTCGCCGCCACCTTGGGCAAGGCCGCCGCGCACGCGTTGGTGGAGGAGTCCGCGCGCCACGCACTGCAGCACGGCCGTCACCTGCGCGAGGTGCTGGCCGCCGACACGCGGGTGACTGCGGTGTTGGATGAAAACCGATTGCAGGCGCTGTTCGCCGCCGACAGCTGGCGCGGCATGGCCGATGTCTGGATCGACCGCGTGCTCGCCAACGGCTGAGCCTGTGCAACTGGATTCCGCGGAGCCGCCATGCCGTTTCTCGATCTGCCCAGCCATCGCCTGCACTACCGCCTCGACGGCAGCGCCGGCAAGCCCTGGCTGACCTTCTGCAATTCGCTCGGCACCGACCTGCACATGTGGGACGCGCAGATCGACGCACTGGCGCCGCACTACCGCCTGCTGCGCTACGACCGTCGCGGACATGGCGGCTCCGGCGTGCCGGCCGGCCCCTATCGCGTGGACGATCTCGGCGGCGACGTGCTGGCGCTGTGGGATGCGCTGCGGATCGAACGCAGCCATTTCTGCGGGCTGTCGATCGGCGGCCTGACCGGGCAGTGGCTGGGCCTGCACGCCGGCGCACGCCTGGAGCGCCTGGTGGTGAGCGCCACGGCGCAGAAGATCGGCAGCGAGGACAGTTGGCGCGCACGCATCGCGCAGGTGCAGGCCGAGGGCCTGACTGCACTGGCGGCGGCGACGCGCGAGCGCTGGTTCACCCCGGCCTTCGCCGCGCGGTGTCCGCAGCGGCTGGACGAGATCATCGCCACCTTCCTCGCCACCTCGCCCGAAGGCTATGCGGCATGCTGCCACGCCGTGGCCAGCGCCGATTTCCGCGGCCGGCTCGGCGCGCTGGCGGTGCCGCTGCTGGCGATCGCCGGCGACGACGATCCCGTGTGCCCGCCGCAGGACCTGCGCGAGATCGCCGCTGCGGTGCAGGACGGCCGCGCCGCGCAGGTGCCCGGCCGCCACATCTGCAATGTGGAGTCCGCGCAGGCGTTCAACCAATGCCTGATCGAGTTTCTGCAGGCTTCCTAGCACGCAGTCCGCTCCGCAGCTTGCCGATAACCCGCCGTCCAGCGAACCCGACGCTGCATTCTCCCGCCATCACAACGGAAACCCCATGGACGAAAAACAACGCTACGACGCCGGACTGCAGGTCCGCAAAGCCGTACTCGGCGAAGACCACGTGGAACGCTCGCTGGCCGCGCGCACCGACTTCACCAGCGAGTTCCAGGAGTTCATCACCCGCACCGCCTGGGGCACGGTCTGGACCCGCGACGGCCTGCCGCGCCACACGCGTTCGCTGCTGACCCTGGCGATGATGGTCGCGCTCGGCCACGACGAGGAATTCAAGCTGCATGTACGCGCCGCGCGCAACAACGGCGTGAGTGCGGACGAGATCAAGGAAGTGCTGCTGCAGGCGGCGATCTACTGCGGCGTGCCCGCGGCCAACCACGCCTTCGCGCTGGCCAAGCCGATCCTGGAAGAGCAGGCGGCCGAGGGCTGAGGCGGCGCAACGCCGCATTTTGTGGGAGCGACTTCAGTCGCGACGGGACTTCCCGGTAAAGCCCTTCGCGACTGAAGTCGCTCCCACACCGTAATCCGTACCTCATCGACCGGCGCGACGGCGCAGGCCGCCGTGGCAAGATGCGGGCAATGGGCCGGACGTGGCTCCGCGCCATGCCCCCCTTTCTTTCGCGAGGTCTGCCATGCCATTCCGAAGCGCCTGCCTTGCCCTGCTGCTGCTCTCCGGCATCGCCGCGCAGGCGCAACCGCAGCCCGGCCCCGGGACGCGCATGGTGCAGGTGCGCGCCGACGACGGCCAGGCGCTCGCGGTCTGGTCGCGGGTGCCGGCGCAGCCGCGCGGCACGATCCTGCTGGTGCACGGCCGCACCTGGAGTTCGCTGCCCAACTTCGACCTGCAGGTGCCGGGCGAGCCGGCCGATGCGCGGTCGGTGCTGGCGGCGCTGGCGCGTGCCGGTTATGCCGCCTACGCGCTGGACCTGCGCGGCTACGGTGCCAGCGCGCGCGACCGCAGCGGTTGGAACACGCCCGCGCGCGCGGTTGCCGACGTCGGCGAGGTGCTGGCCTGGATCGCGCGCCAGCACCCGCAGCTGCCGCCGCCGGCGCTGCTGGGCTATTCCAACGGCGCGCGGGTCGCGTTGCTGGTCGCGCAGGCGCAACCGCAGGCGCTGTCGGCGCTGGTGCTGTACGGCTTTCCCGACGATGTCGAGGTGCCGCTCGCGGCCGAGGCGCTGCCCGCGAAGCCGCCGCGTGCGCGCACCACCGCCGAGGCCGCCGGCTCGGACTTCGTCACCGCCGGCGCCGCGCCGCCGGCGGTGCGCGCGGCCTATGTGGCGCAGGCGCTGGCCGCCGATCCGGTGCGCAGCGACTGGCGCGCGCAGGAGCAGTTCGCCTACCGTCCCGAGCAGGTGCAGGCGGTGCCGGTGCTGTTGCTGCGCGGCGTCGACGATCCGCTCGCCACCCAGCAGGAAAACGCGCACCTGTATGCACGCCTGCGCAGCTGGGACCGCAGCTGGGTGACGCTGCCGCATGCCGACCACGTCGCCCATGTCGAGGACGCGCATGCGGCCTGGGTGGATGCGGTGGTCGGGTTCCTGCGCCGGCCGCGCTGAGCGTGGCAATGGCGCGGTGCAGTGCGTCGCGCGCCGCGCCGCATCCTGCAGCTGTGCCAAGGTCTGCGCCCGCATCCGCATCGAGCGGCCCGCAGCCGTCGCCGTCCTTGCGCCGCTCGCGCCCGCACCGTGCGGCCGCACGGCCCGGGTTTGCGCCTCGCGCTCGGCGTTACCGGCGTCGCACCCGGCGCGTGCGCTGCCTCAGCTGAGCAAGCCGCCCAGCCGCTGCGCGGCGTCCCTCAGCGGCGGCAGCAGCTGCGTCTGCATCGCCTGCAGGGTCACGCGGCCGGCCTGGGTGCCGATGTTGAGCGCGGCGATGACCTCGCCGCGGCGGTTGCGCACCGGCACCGCGATCGAGCGCAGGCCGATCTCCAGTTCCTGGTCGATCAGCGAGACATCCTCGCGGCGCACGCGTGCCAGCGTCTCCAGGAACTCGCGTTGCCCGGTGACGGTGCGTTCGGTGCGCGGGCGCAGCGGATTGCGTTCCAGGTAGCTTTCCAGGGTGTCGTGCGGCAGCGCCGCCAGCAGTACCCGGCCCATCGAGGTGCAGTAGGCCGGCAGCCGGCTGCCGGCGCGCAGGCCGATCGACATGATGCGCACGGTCTCGGCGCGGGCGATGTACAGCAGGTCGTCGCCGTCGAGCACGCCCAGCGAGCAGGATTCGTGCACCGCGTCGCGCAGCGCGTCCAGCACCGGCTGCGCGGCGGCGGTCATCGACGAGGACGCCACGTAGGCGCCGCCGATGCCGAGCACGCGCGGCAGCAGCACGTAGCCGCGGCCCTGTTCGCCGACGTAGCCGAGCTTGCCCAGGGTGTAGAGCACGCGCCGTACCGCCGCGCGCGAAATGCCGGTTTCGGTGCTGATCTGCGACATGGTGACCTCGCGCGCATGCAGCGCGAACACGCTGAGCACGGCCAGGCCGCGCGCCAGCGAGGTCATGAAGTCCGGGTCGCCTTGCAGCCCGTCGATCTGCTGCATCAGCTCGTGGGTGAGCCCGCGCTCGGCGGGCGGCGAACCGGCGCCGGCCTTGCGCCGGCCTGCGGAAGCGGGGGAATCGGCCATCAGGTGAGCGTGCAATCCATCGGATACCCCGTCATGGTAAGCGCTGCACGGCCGCCTGCGTGGCGGCCGTGTTCCCGGCGCGGCGGAGCCGGCGCGCGCCGGCCGGTTCCAGGCGGGTCTCAGTGCTTGCCGGGCAAGGCGTAGGCGATCACGTAGTCGCCGCGGTCCGGCGACTGCCGCGCGCCGCCGGCGGTGACCACGATGTACTGGCGGCCGCTCCTGGGCGAAACGTAGGTCATCGGCGTGCCCTGGCTGCCGACCGGCAGCCGCGCCTTCCACAGTTCCTTGCCGGTGTGGCTGTCGAGGCCGCGCAGGTAGTAGTCCTGGGTGCCGGCGAAGAACAGCAGGCCGGACTGGGTGGCCAGCGCGCCGCCCAGGGTCGGCATGCCGATCGGGATCGGCAGGCGCATCTTGATGCCGAGCGGGCCGGTGTCCTGCACCGTGCCGACCGGCACCTGCCAGACCAGCTTGCGGGTGGCCAGGTCGATCGCCGACAGGGTGCCGTACGGCGGCTTCTGGCACGGGATGCCGAGCTTGGAGACGAAGCGGTCGCGCAGCGAGCCGTACGGGGTGCCGGTCTGCGAGGCCGCGCCCATCTCCACGCCGCCGGCCTTCTGGCTCTCCATCTGCCGGCGCGGGATCAGCTTCGTCCACAGGCCGATGCGCATGTCGTTGACGAACAGGTAGCCGGTGGTCGGGTCCAGCGCGGCGCTGCCCCAGTTCATGCCGCCCAGCGAGCCCGGCCACTGCAGCGCCAGGTCCTCGCCCGGCGGGGTGTACATGCCGTCGTAGCGCATCTGCCTGAACTGGATGCGGCACAGCATCTGGTCGATCGGGGTGGCGCCCCACATGTCGGCCTCGGTCAGTTTTGCGGTGCCGATCTGCGGCATGCCGGTGGACAGCGGCTGGGTCGCTGCGTAGCGCTCGCCGTCGGCCTTGCCTTGCGGTGCGGCCACCTCCTGGACCTGCGCCAGCGGCTGGCCGGTAGCGCGATTGAGCATGAAGATCTGCCCAGCCTTGGTCACCTGCAGCAGCGCGGGCACGGTGCCGCCCTTGCCGTCGGGCACGTCGGCCAGGGTCGGCTGCGCCGGCAGGTCGTAGTCCCACAGGTCGTGGCGCACGGTCTGGTAGTGCCAGCGCACGCGTCCGGTCGCGACGTCCAACGCCACGATCGAGGAGCTGTACTTGTCGTCCTGCGGCGTGCGCTCGCCGCCCCAGGCGTCCGGGGTGGTGTTGCCGGTGGGCAGGTAGATCAGGCCCAGCGCCGGATCGTAGGCCATCGAGGTCCACACGTTCGGGGTGGCGCGGGTGTAGTGGATGTTCGGATCCAGCGGAGTGTCCGGGGTTTCCTTGGCCAGGTCCCAGGCCCACACCAGCTTGCCGCTGCGCACGTCGAAGGCGCGGACCACGCCCGAGGGCTCGCCGACCTCGATGTTGTCGGCCACGCGGCCGCCGACCACGATCAGGTTGCCGGCGATCAGCGGCGCTGCGGTCAGGGTGTAGAAGCCGGGCTTGACCTCGCCCATGCCGGCCTTGAGGTCGACCACGCCGTCCTGGCCGAAGTCGGCGCAGGGCGTGCCGGTCTGCGCGTCGAGCGCGAACAGGCGCGCATCGACCGTGTTCATCAGGATGCGGCGGCGGCACAGCGCCGGTGTCGCCGCTGGCGTTGCAGCAGCGGGCGCCGGCATCAGGTTGTCGCCGGCGGCCGCGGTTGCGGTCGCTGCGCTGTCTGCGTCGTAGTAGCCCAGGCCGCGGCAGCGTTGCCAGTTCGGCGCGGTGGCCTTGGGGTCGAACGACCAGCGTTTCTGTCCGCTGTCGGCATCCAGCGCGAACACCTGGTTGTGCGGGGTGCAGACATACACGGTGTCGCCGATCTGCAGCGGCGTGGCCTGGTCCTCGGCGCCGAAGCCGTTGCTGGTCGGCACGTCGCCGGTGCGGGTCGTCCACGCCACCTGCAACTGGCCGATGTTGTCGCGGTTGATCTGGTCCAGCGCGGCGAAGCGGGTGCCGGCCACGGTGTTGCCCCAGTGCATCCAGTCCTTCTGCGCGGTGCCCGGCGCCACCGGCGTGACCGGCGCATCGGCGCTGGCCTGCACGACCGGGCGCGGCACGAAGGCATAGCCCGCGGTAGCGGCCAGGCCGACCGCCAGCAGCGCCGACAGCGCATAGGCGCCGCGCCCGGCCGGCTGCCGGCGGCTGCGGCGCAGGGTCGGCCACAGCAGGGCCACCAACAGCGCCAGCACCGCCGGCGCGACCAGGCGCGAGACCAGCGGCCAGAACGCCAGTCCCACTTCCCACAGCGCCCACACCAGCGTGCCGACGAAGGCCGCGGCGTACAGCGCGGCGCCGGCGGGCCGGCGCGCGATCACCAGGATGCCGGCGGCCAGCGTGGCCAGCCCCATCAGCAGGAAGTACCAGCTGCCGCCCTCCGTCGCCAGGCGCAGGCCGCCGACCAGCAGCACGCCGCCGATCAGCACCAGCAACAGGCCGACCACCCAAAGCAGTCCGCGGCCCAGGACCGAGACATCCGATTGCGTATTCACGTTGCGTATTCCTCTGCAGACTCCGTGACCGCGCGCGGTTGCGCGACGGCGGTGTGCCCGGGCGTTCCGTCAGACGGCTAGGGAAACGGACGGGTCCTGACCGCAGCGGAAGGCGTCTTCCGTGGCCTGCCGCTGCGCCGGGAAACGCGACGGCGACACCAGCGCGCCGCCGTCCTGGCGGGCGGCACCGACGACGGCGCATTCCGAGAGGTCTGGTCGATTATCGCACCGATGTGCGAATTTGGCATCGGTCGCGGCGAGGCGCCGATCGGCGTGCGGCAGATCGACCGACGGCTGGGGCGAGTGCGAGGGCGGCGAGGCGCAGATCGCGGTGGAACGCAGCGGCGTGGACGGCGGGTGGACCCATGCGGGCGGCAACGCATGTGCGGACCGCGGCGTCTGCGCGGTGGCCGGGCCGATGCAGGGATGGGTCGATCGCAGTGCGCGAGGGCGCGGCACGGTCGTTCACGCGCCACCGGGATCCGCATCGGGCCGCCGCGTCCGGATCTGTGAAGAGCCGGCCCTGCTGCGGCGTGCCGCGTCTGCGGCCACGTTCCGGCGAGCCCGTCGCGCGAGCTCGCCGGAGGCGCTTGCTACTTCTTCTTTTCTTTCTTGGCCGCGCGCTTTTCCTTCAGCGTCTTGGTCGGCTGCTTCTTGTCGCTCTTCTTCTGATCCATGCCCTTGCTCATGACACCCTCTGGACGATTGCACTGTGGATTGCCGACTGCGGCCGCCGTGGCGGCGATCGCGGGTGCCACTTTACTCCGCTGGCGGCCGGCCATGCCGCAGTTGTCGACCGGCATGCACGCAAGGTTGGGCCATAATCGTGTTTTCCCCCAAGGTGCCCCGCGTCCGATGAAAACCCCCCAGGGCCTGCAGCCGCTGATCGAGGATGGCGTCATCGACAGCGTGCTGCGCCCGCTCAAGAGTGGCAAGGAGGCCGCCGTGTACGTGGTCCAGGCCGGCGCCGAGGTGCTGTGCGCCAAGGTCTACAAGGACATGGCGCAGCGCAGCTTCCAGGCGCGCGTGCAGTACCAGGAGGGCCGCAAGGTGCGCGGCAGCCGCCAGGCGCGGGCGATGGGCAAGGCGACCAAGTTCGGCCGCCGCGAGCAGGAAGCCGCGTGGAAGGACACCGAGGCCAACACCCTGTACCAGCTGGTGGACGCCGGCGTGCACGTGCCGCAGCCGCGCGGCTACTTCCACGGCGTGCTGCTGATGGACCTGGTCACCGATGCCGACGGGCAGAGCGCGCCGCGGCTGGGCGAGGTGGAGCTGGAGCCGGAGCAGGCGCGCGCGTTCCACATGCAATTGATCGGCGACGTGGTGAAGATGCTGTGCCTGGGCCTGGTGCACGGGGACCTGTCCGAGTACAACGTGCTGGTCGCCGCCGAGGGCCCGGTGGTGATCGACTTCCCGCAGGTGGTCAGCGCCGCCGGCAACAACGCCGCACGCGACATGCTGCTGCGCGACGTGCACAACCTGCGCGATTGTCTCGGCCGCTTCGCCCCGGAGCTCAACGAAACCCATTACGGCGAAGAGATGTGGGCGCTGTACGAGAAGGGCGAACTGCGCCCGGACAGCGCGCTCAGCGGCCGCTTCGTCTTCGACACCCGCCGCGCCGACGTGCGCGCGGTGCGCGACTCGATCGAGGATGCGCGGCAGGAAGCGATCATCCGTCAGCAGGGCCGCGAGGCCGCGGCGGACGAGGACTGAGTCGCGCGGCAGCGCGTCCTGCACGACGCGCTGCCGAAAAACATTCCTCGCTGCTGCGCCGATCGCCGCAGCGCGCCGCCGATCGCATCGGCGGCTCCTTCACTGTCGCGTCCCTGTCATTTCCGCATCGCCACGTGTGTTCGCCAGGGCGTGTCATCGATTCTCCGGCAGGCTGCGTTGGCGCTGACAGATACAAGCCGCACGCCTGCTCTTGCGCGCGCTGGCGTGTCGCCCCAGCTCACTTCTTCCATCTCTCCTTTCCATGCACGCGCAAGGTGGTGCGTGTTGCTCGGGATCGAGGGTGCGTCTTGGTATCGGCAGCGAATGGCGCTGCCATCGGCGAGCGCAACAGCGCGCCCGGCAACGGGTTGAAAACGTGCCGCAAACACGACGCGGCGACTGGAATATCCGTATCCCGATGCGATACCAACGTATCGCCCGCAATACGAATCTTTCGTCAATCTTTCTGCGCGCACGCGCAAGTTGTAGTGGCAGCTGACTGCGGTTTTCGTGCGGATATATCGCGGGAATACATTTCGTGTAGCGTTGCGCGCTTCGATCTTCCCACCCCCACGATTTGACCCCCATGCTCGACGCTTTCGCCGCGCCTCGTTGTTTCATTCTCTGTGGTTCCGTCGTCGCGCTCGCGATGGCGGCGGGGTGTTCGTCCGCGCCGCAACCGCCGCCGCCGATCAAGGTCGGCACGCTCGCGCTGACCCCGCACAGCTTGCCGGTGGAGCAGTCGCTGCCCGGGCGCACCGTGGCCTACGAAGTCTCCGACGTGCGACCGCAGGTCAACGGTCTGCTGCGGCAACGGCTGTTCACCGAAGGCCAGGAAGTCCAGGCCGGGCAGGTGCTGTACCAGATCGATCCTGCGCCGTACCAGGCCGCCCACGACACGGCGCGCGGGCAGCTCGCGCAGGCCCAGGCCGCCGTGGTCGCGGCGCGTCCCAAGGCCGCGCGCTACCGCACCCTGGTCGAACAGGACGCGGCCAGCAAACAGGACGCCGACGACGCGCAGGCCGCCTTGCAGGAAGCCGAAGCCAACGTGGTGGCGGCGCAGGCGTCGTTGCAGGCGGCGCGCATCAATCTCGACTACACCCGGGTGACGGCGCCGATCTCCGGCACCATCGGCAGCTCGGCCTATACCGCCGGCGCGCTGGTGACCGCGCAGCAGGATGCGGCGCTGGCCAAGATCCAGCGGCTGGACCCGATCTACCTGGACGTGAGCCAGTCCAGCACGCAGATGCTGGCCTTGCGCGAGCGCCTCGATGCCGGCCAGATCAAGGCGGCCGACGGCAAGATCTCGGTGCGGGTACGCCTGGAGGACGGCAGCTTCTATCCGCATCCGGGCACGCTGGAGTTCGTCGGCACCTCGGTCGATCCCGGCACCGGCGGGGTCACCCTGCGCGTGGTCGTGCCCAATCCGCAGCATCTGCTGCTGCCCGGCATGTACCTGCGCGCGCTGCTGCCGTTGGCCAGCGACCCGAACGCGATCCTGGTGCCGCAGCAGGCGGTGACCCGCGATGCCAAGGGCGATCCGCTGGTGAAGCTGCTTGGCGCGCACAACCGGGTCGAGGAGCGCCGCATCCGCACCGGCGACGCGGTCGGCCACGACTGGGTGGTGCAGGCCGGACTCAAGCCGGGCGAACGGCTGATCGTGGTCAACGGCAGCCGCGCCGAGATCGGCAAACCGGTCGTGCCGTATGCGGTCAGCGCCGCGCAGCTCGAGGCCGCGCCCGCGGTGCCGGGCGACGCCCAGGCCGACTGAGGAGCTGCCATGTCGCGTTTCTTCGTCAACCACCCGGTGGTGGCCTGGGTCATGGCCATCGTCGTCGTCCTGGTCGGCATGCTGGCCATCCATGCGCTGCCGATCGAGCGCTATCCGCAGATGGCGCCGCCGACCATCACCGTGCGCGCCACCTACACCGGCGCCTCGGCGCAGACCGTGGAGAACACGGTCACCCAGCTGATCGAGCAGTCGCAGCAGAGCCTGGACCATCTGTTGTACATGACCTCGACCAGCGCCTCGGACGGGACCGCGCAGGTCAACCTGGTGTTCGAGACCGGCACCAATGCCGACACCGCGCAGGTGCAGGTGCAGAACCAGCTGCAGTCGGTGATGTCGGTGCTGCCGCAGGACGTGCAGCAGAACGGCATCGTCATCACCAAGTCCAGCGGCTCGCTGTTCGAGGTGGTGGCGTTCACCTCCGACGACGGCAGCATGGACAACTTCGATGTCGCCAACTACATGGAATCGAACATCGACGACCAGATCAGCCGCGTCAGCGGCGTGGGCAACATCCAGCCGATGGGCTCGGAGTACGCCATGCGCATCTGGCTGGATCCGGAGAAGCTGCGCAAGTACGCGCTGATGCCCTCGGACGTGGAGAACGCGCTGCAGGCGCAGAACACCGACGTGTCGGCCGGCGAGATCGGCGGCCAGCCGGCGCCGCGCGGGCAGCGCCTGGATGCGACCGTGACCACGCGCAGCCGCCTGCACACGCCGGCGCAGTTCGGCGCGATCGTGCTCAAGAGCGGTCCCGGCGGCGCGGCGGTGCATCTGTCCGACGTGGCCAGGATCGGCCTGGGTCCGGAAACCTACGACAGCATCACCCGCTTCAACGGCAAGCCGTCGGCCTCGCTCGGCATCGAATTGAACGCCGACGCCAACGCCGTTGAAACGTCCAGGGCGATCGACGCGCGCCTGCAGGAGCTCAAGCAGTACTGGCCGCACGGCTACACCTACCACATCGCCTTCAGCACCACGCCGTTCGTGACCACCTCGATCAAGGAAGTGGTCATCACCCTGATCGAGGCGGTGCTGCTGGTGGTGGCGGTGATGTACCTGTTCCTGCAGAACTGGCGCGCCACGCTGGTCCCGACCATCGCGGTGCCGGTGGTGCTGATGGGCACCTTCGGCGTGCTGGCCGCGTTCGGCTACTCGATCAACACCCTGACCATGTTCGCGATGGTGCTGGCGATCGGCCTGCTGGTGGACGACGCCATCGTGGTGGTGGAGAACGTGGAGCGGGTCATGAGCCAGGAAGGGCTGCCGCCGAAGGAGGCGACGCTGCGCTCGATGCAGCAGATCGGCGGCGCGCTGGTCGGCATCGTGCTGGTGCTGACCGCGGTGTTCGTGCCGATGGCCTTCTTCAACGGCGTCACCGGGGTCATCTACCGGCAGTTCTCGATCACCATCGCCGCCTCGATGATCCTGTCGGTGCTGGTGGCGATGACCCTGACCCCGGCGCTGTGCGTGACCATTCTCAAGCCGTTGCACCAGGGCGAGGAACCGATCGGTTCGCACGGCCGCCTCGGCCGGTTCTTCGCCTGGTTCAACACGCGCTTCCGTGCTCTGTCCGAGCGCTACCGTGCGCTGGTCGAGCGGGTGCTGGGCCGGCGCGCGCTGGGCCTGCTCGCCTACGCGCTGCTGCTGGGCGTCACCGGCGTGCTGCTGTGGCGCCTGCCCGGCGCGTTCCTGCCCGACGAGGACGAGGGCATGCTAAACGTGCTGGTCAAGCTGCCGGCCGGCTCCACCCTGGAGCAGACCCTGGCGGTGACCGACCGCCTGACCAAGGCCGCGCTGCACGAGCCGGGCGTGCGCTCGGTGCTGTCCTCGGCCGGCTTCAGCGTGACCGGCGCCGGCCAGAACGTCGGCATGGCCTTCGTCCGCCTCAAGGACTGGGACGACCGCGAGGACGACGCCGACACCATCGCCGCGCATCTCAACAAGGCCCTGGCCGACGTGCCCGACGCGGAGCTGTTCGTGACCTCGCCGCCGGCCATCAGCGGGCTCGGCGACGCCTCCGGCTTCACCTTCGAACTGATGGACTACGAAGGTGCCGGCCACGCCGCCCTGGTGAACGCGCGCGACAAGCTGCTGCGCCTGGCCGGGCAGGATCCCAGGCTGCGCGACGTGCGCTACGCCAGCCTGGAGGACGCGCCGGTCTATGCGGTCAAGATCGACGACGACAAGGCGCAGGCGCAGGGCGTGGACCCGGGCGACATCAACGCCACGCTCAACAGCGCGCTCGGCGGCGACTTCGTCAACAATTTCATCTACAAGGGCCGCATCAAGAAGGTGTTCGTGCAGGGCGACGCCGAGGCGCGCATGGCACCGCAGGATCTGCAGCGCTGGACGGTGCGCAACGCCAGCGGCGACATGGTGCCGATGTCCGCCTTCACCACCTCGCACTGGACCAGCGCGCCGGCCGCGCTGGAGCGCTACAACGGCGTGTCGGCGATGGAACTCACCGGCCAGGCGGTGGCGGGCGTCAGCTCCGGCGCGGCGATGGACGCGATGGCCGCACTGAGCAAGCAGCTGCCGCACGGCTTCGGCTATGCGTGGTCGGACATGGCCTACCAGGAGAAGCTGTCGGCCAACCAGGCGCCGGCGCTGTACGCGATCTCGCTGCTGTTCGTGTTCCTGTGCCTGGTGGCGCTGTACGAGAGCTGGACGATCCCGTTCGCGGTGATGCTGGCGGTGCCGGTGGGCGTGTTCGGCGCGGCGCTGTTGATGACCGTGCGCGGCCTGCAGAACGACGTGTACTTCCAGGTCGGCCTGCTGACCACGGTCGGCCTGGCGGCCAAGAACGGCATCCTGATCGTCGAGTTCGCGCGCGAGCTGGAGCAGCGCGGCGAAAGCCTGCTGGCGGCCACCCTGCACGCGGTGCAGATGCGCCTGCGGCCGATCCTGATGACCTCGCTGGCGTTCCTGCTCGGCGTGCTGCCGCTGGTGTTCAGTCACGGCGCCGGCTCGGCCGCGCGCCATTCGCTGGGCACCGGCGTGACCGGCGGCACGCTGGCCTCGATCACCCTGGGCCTGTTCTTCGTGCCCTTGTTCTACGTCATCGTGCGCAGCGTGTTTCCCGGCAGCAAGCATCCGCCGCTGGAGGCCACGCCATGAGCACCCGGTCGTTCCGCTTGCTGGCCGTGGCCTGCTGCGCGGCGCTGGCCGCGTGCAGCATGGCCCCGCACTACACGCGCCCGGCGCCGCCGGTGCCGCTGCAGTTCGACACCGCGGGCAGCGCCCCGCCCGCGGCCGGCGCCACGCTGGCGATGCCGGACTGGCGCGCGGTGTTCCTCGATCCGCGTCTGCGCCAGGTCATCGCCCTGGGCCTGGACAACAACCGCGACCTGCGCGTGGCCATGCTCGACATCGACAAGGCGCGCGCGCAGTACAGGATCCAGCGCGCCGCGCTGGCGCCTTCGCTGGATGCCAATGCCAGCAACAGCCGCCAGCGGACCAGCGCCAGCGCCAGCGACACCGGGCAGGCGCAGATCGGCAGCAGCGACACGCTGCAGGTCGGCATCAGCAGCTGGGAACTGGACCTGTTCGGCCGCGTGCGCAGCCTGAAGGACGAGGCCCTGGAAACCTGGCTGGCCAGTGCCGAAACGCAACGCAGCGTGCGCCTGAGCCTGATCGGCCAGATCGCCGACGACTGGCTCGCGGTCGGTGCCGACCGGCAACTGCTGGCCCTGGCGCAGCAGACCCTGGACAGCCAGGAGCAGACGCTCAGGCGCAGCCGCGCCCAGCACGACAACGGGATCGGCTCCGGGCTGGACCTGGCGCAGATCCAGAGCAGCGTGGAAGCGGCCCGCGTCGATGTGGCGCGCGATGCCACCCAGCTCGCCCAGGCCCGCGATGCCTTGCAACTGGTGGTCGGCGCGCCGGTGGACGCCGCGTTGCTGGCCGGGCCCGATGCGTTCGACGGCAGCGTGGCCCTGGCTCCGCTGCCGGCGGGACTGGATGCCACGGTGCTGCTGCAGCGTCCCGACGTGCTCGCCGCCGAGCATGCGCTGAAGGCGGCCAACGCCGACATCGGCGCCGCCCGTGCGGCGTTCTTCCCGACCGTCTCGCTGACCGCCTCCACCGGCCGCAGCAGCGACGCGCTGTCCACGCTGTTCGCGGCGGGCTCGCGGACCTGGTCGTTCGTGCCCAGCATCGCGCTGCCGATCTTCCACGCCGGCGCGCTGAAGGCTTCCTTGGACGTATCGAAGATCGGCAAGAACATCGCCGTGGCGCAATACGAGAAGGCCATCCAGAGCGCCTTCAGCGACGTCGCCGATGCGCTGGCGCAGCGCGACCACCTCGCGGCGCAGCTGAGCGCGCAACAGGCGCTGGTGGACGCGGTGCGACGCAGCCACACGCTGGCCGAGGCGCGCTACCGCGCCGGCGTGGACGACTACCTGCAGGTGCTGGACGCGCAGCGTTCGCTGTACGCCGCACAGCAGGATCTGATCGCCCTGCGCCTGCAGGACGACAGCAACCGGGTCGCGCTGTACACCGTGCTGGGCGGCGGCGCGGATGCGAGCGCGACAGCCCCTGCCGCGGCGAGCCGCTGAGCGCGGGGCCGCGCAGGTTCGAGTCAGCCCACGCGGATGCGCGATGTGGGAGCGACTTCCGTCGCGACGGGCGTTGCCGGGAAGGCCGTCGCGACTGAAGTCGCTCCCACAGACGCGTAGCGCGCTGACGGCAGCGCAGGCTTGCGCAGCTTGCTACTCGCGGAATGGACCGCGGTCGGCGTCCCCGTGGGAAACGCCCGGTGGCGAAACCAGCGTGCCCAGATGGGCCTGCGCAAACGTATCCGCGGCGACCGGGCGGCCGAACAGATAGCCCTGGTACGCCGTGCATCCCATCTCGCCCAGCCATGCATGCTGCTGCTCCGTCTCCACGCCTTCGGCGACCGTGGAGATACCCAGGATGCCCGCGATCTCGATGATCTTGCGCACCAGCTCGCGTTGGTTGCCGTCTGCGGTCATTCCACGGACGAACGACCGGTCGATCTTCAGTTCGTCCAGCGGCAGCGCCTGCAGCAGCGACAGCGAAGAGAAACCCGTGCCGAAGTCGTCCAGCGACCACGACATCCCGTCCTCGCGCAGCGCGTTCATCCTCGCGGTGACCAAGGGCAGGTCGCTCGCCAGCGCCGACTCGGTGATCTCGAAACGGAGTCTGTTCGCCGGAGCGCCGATCCGGCCCACCACGCCGCGCACGTCTTCGACGAAGCTCGCCGACACCAGTTGCAAGGGGCTGACGTTGACCGACAGCACCAGATCCGCGGTGCCGGGATGCCGCGACCAGGCTTTCAGCTGCAGGCAGGCCTGTTCCAGCACCCACATGCCGATCTGATGGATCAGCCCGGTACTTTCGGCCAGGGGGATGAACTCGGCCGGCGGCTGCAATCCATAGCCCGGTCGATTCCAGCGCAGCAGCACTTCCGCGCCGACCAGCCGTCCGCGCGCCGACACCTGCGGCTGCAGGTGGGCGCACAACTCATCGTGCGCGAGCGCGCGGACCAGCGCCGCATGCTGGTCCAGCCGCACCTTGATGTCCTCGCTGAAGATGGCCAACACCCCGGCGGTCAGGATCATCGCGGTCGCGGTGTTCAGGCCATGGCCGATCCGGCGGATCTCCTCCGGCATCAGCCTCAGCGCAACGCCGAGGCTGCCAGGGATGATGGCCAGCGCGATCAGCAACGCAAAGCACAGCGCCGGGAATGCCCAGCGCAGGTAGATCCCTTCGCTGCGGAACAGGAAAAAGGCGGCTGCACCGATCGGCAGAAGGAACAGATGCGTCGATCGCGCCGCCGCCGCGGTCGGCGTATCGGCCAGGCTGGCGAACACCGTCATGATCAGCAGCAGATGCGCGATGGCGACGAGGGAAACGCGATCGAGCCTGCGCGACATGTACAGGCAGGCCGTGCCCATCAACATGACCGAAAAGAGAACGAGCGCCAGTGCGCTCATGCCATGCGTGATGTAGTACGCCGTCCATGCCAGGCCGTGCGCCATGCAGGCGAGCCCGCCGAACCGCAGCAGGCGTTGGACCCGCGGCCACTGCGCCTGGTCGGGGAGGTTTCGCGCCACCCAGTCGTCGCCGCCAGCCCCCAAGCCGGTTTTTTTCACATGCATCCCGTTCTTCTGCGCATCGTCATGTGATCTGCGTCGGCTCGGTCGGCACCTGCACACGCCCTTCAATAGCGAAAGTCCCGCGTGGACAAGGTGACGAAGAAGCGGGCCGGTTGCAAGGCAGGAATGCGGCAGCGGCTCCACGCGATCCGGGCTGCGCGCTGCGATGCTGCGGCCTGGGAGAGGGGCGCGCCACCGCGCCGGCGTGGACGAGGACCTGCAGGTGCTGGACGCACGGCGGTCACCGTACGCCGCACAGCAGGCGCTGATCGCCCTGTGCCTGCAGGACGACAGCAACCGGGTCGCGCTGTACGCCGTGCCGGGCGGCGGCGCGGATGCGACGGCGGCGGCTCCGCCGCACCGCGCCAATGACGGCAGCACGTCCGATGATGCCAGCCAGCCCGCGCATGGGGCCTTCTGGCGCGTAGCGCGAGACCAGCGAACGCGCCCGGTCGCCTGCGCGTTGCGCACTCTGCTGCCGTTCTGCATGGGTCCGGTGGCCGTGTTCGGCGCGAACGCACGCGTCCAAGTCGCGCTACCGCGTCGAAGCATCACCAAATGTTGTGGTGGCGCAGTGCGTGTCCCATAGCGCTTGGGGTGATCGCCAAGTGCCCGATTTACAGCGGAAACTTCATGTGTTTACTCATGTGTGCAATGCAAAAATTCCATGGATAGACTCGGATCCCAGGGCAGCGAAGCCTGTGCCGTTTCGGTGCGGTGTGCCCTGGAGTCGAGGCAAGGTATGAAGACGGAAGAGAGTTCGTACGAAACGCTGGTCGATCTGGTACACGATCTGCATGCAGTCCAGGACGACGCATTGGAGTTACTGGATAAGGCAACGGCCATTAACAACGAAAGCATCCGGCGGAACAATCTGGACGCCGACGAGCATGAAGAACTGCCGCTCGGCGAAGAGACTGCCATGCTGCGGAGCAATGTGTTGAATCCGATGCCTGAGGAAATCGCTTGCGTCGAGAAGGCGATCAAGGCGCTCGAAGCCGGAGCTATCAGCGAAGAACAGGCCGCCGCGATCGCGGTGGATGCTGCTGAAACGCTCAAGACGGCGGAAGCGACGCTCGAGGAAGTCGAACAGAGCATCTCGCGCCATGAAGACGATGGCGAGGACGAGGAGTAAAAATAAAAGCTAAAGCTTCACCGCCTGCAGCAGGCGATACCCCATCAGGAGCCATTGCGCTCATCAATTTGCGGCTGCCGGCCTAGCCCGGCAGCCGCTGCACTGCATCCTGCACACCGCCGCCGCTTACGCCACCCGGCTGCGCCGCGCACGCTCCAGGTGCACCAGCAGCAGCGAGATCGCCGCCGGGGTCATGCCGGGAATGCGCTGCGCCTGGCCCACGGTCTGCGGACGCACGCGCTGCAGCTTCTGCTGCACCTCGGCCGACAGCCCGCGCACCTGCGCGTAGTCGAACGCCTCGGCGATCGGCGTGTCCTCGTGGCGCTGCTGGCGCGCGATCTCGTCGCGCTGGCGGTCCAGGTAGCCGGCGTACTTGATGCCGATCTCGACCTGCTCGGCGACCTGCGCGTCGTCCACGCCCGGGCCCAGCGACGGCACCCGCATCAGCGCGGCGTAGTCCAGTTCCGGGCGTTTGATCAGGTCGAGCACGGTGGTCTCGCGGCTGACCGCCACGCCCAGCGTCGCGGCGACCTCGCGGCCCAGCGCATTGCCGGGCGTGGCCCACAGCGCGCGCAGCCGCTCGTTCTCCCGCGCCACCGCCTCCTGCTTGGCCTGGAAGCGCGCCCAGCGCGCCTCGCCGACCAGGCCCAGGTCGTGGCCGATGCCGGTCAGGCGCGCATCGGCGTTGTCCTCGCGCAGCTGCAGCCGGTATTCGGCGCGGCTGGTGAACATGCGGTACGGCTCGGTAGTGCCGTGGGTGATCAGGTCGTCGATCAGCACGCCGATGTAGGCCTGGTCGCGGCGCGGCGTCCACGGCTCCAGCCCGCGCACTTGGCGCGCGGCGTTGAGCCCGGCGATCAGGCCCTGCGCGGCCGCCTCCTCGTAGCCGGTGGTGCCGTTGATCTGGCCGGCGAAGAACAGCCCGGGCATCGCCTTCGTCTCCAGCGAGGCCTTCAGCCCGCGCGGGTCGAAGAAGTCGTATTCGATCGCGTAGCCGGGACGGGTGATGTGCGCGCGCTCGAAGCCGCGGATCGAGCGCACCAGCTCCAGCTGCACGTCGAACGGCAGCGAGGTGGAGATGCCGTTGGGATAGATCTCGGCCACGTCCAGGCCTTCCGGCTCGACGAAGATCTGGTGGCTGGCCTTCTCGGCGAAGCGCACCACCTTGTCCTCGATCGACGGGCAGTAGCGCGGGCCGATGCCCTCGATCTGGCCGGTGTACAGCGGCGAGCGGTCCAGCGCGCCGCGGATGATGTCATGGGTGCGCTCGGTGGTATGGGTGATCCAGCACGAGACCTGGCGCGGATGCTGGGCGAGCTCGCCCATGAACGACATCACCGGCAGCGGATCGTCGCCGGGCTGCTCCTCCATCGCCGCGTAGTCCAGGCTGCGCCCGTCGATGCGCGGCGGGGTACCGGTCTTGAGCCGGTCCACGCCGAAGCGGCCGTCGCGCAACGTCTGCGCCAGCGCGGTGGCCGGCGGGTCGCCGGCGCGGCCGCCGGCGTACTGGGTCTGGCCGATGTGGATCTTGCCGGCCAGAAAGGTACCGGCGGTCAGCACCACCGCCGCCGCCTCGAAGCGCAGGCCGGTCTGGGTGACGGCGCCGCGCACGCGCTCGCCCTCCACGATCAGCGCGTCCACCGCGGCCTGGAACAGGGTCAGGTCGGGCTGCGCCTCGACCAGGCGCCGGACCGCGCCGCGATACAGGTTGCGGTCGGCCTGGCAGCGGGTGGCGCGCACCGCCGGGCCCTTGGAGGCATTGAGCGTGCGCCACTGGATGCCGGCCAGGTCGGCGGCATGCGCCATCGCCCCGCCCAGCGCATCGATCTCCTTGACCAGATGGCCCTTGCCGATGCCGCCGATGGCCGGGTTGCAGCTCATCGCGCCCACCGTCTCCACGTTGTGGGTCAGCAGCAGGGTGCGCGCGCCAGCGCGCGCGGAGGCCAGCGCCGCTTCGGTGCCGGCGTGGCCGCCGCCGATCACGATGACGTCGTAGCGGTAGAAGGAATCGCTCATCGGGTATTCGTCCGCCCGGTCGCGCGGACCGGGATGGGGGCGTGCGCGGGACGGCGCGCGCCGGAAAACAGAATTTTTGGAGTTCGCATCACAGTTTACGGATTCGGCCCTAAAGTTGGCACGTAGTCTGCAGATATCCCTACTGCACCCAACGTGGCATTGCGTCAGGGGCGTACGACTGGAATTGGAACAGGGGCCAGTCACGCGCACGTTGGGGGAGCTGGGGGCCGGTAGTCGGGGGACTGCCGGCCCTTTTTTATGCCTGCGATTCGGGTCCGATGCCAGCAACCGCAAGGCCCGAACGCGAAAAGCCCCGGCGAACCGGGGCTTTTCGTTTTAGGCGCCGACGCCCGACAGGGCCGGAACAGGGGGGATCCAGATTTCCCTGTCGGACATCGACATAGACGGTGGGGCGATCGCTTCGGGTCATAAAGCGACGCAGGCGGTCACCCCGTACGACGTAGAGTGCGTCTTGTGCCTGCGTGAAATCAAGCCTTTTCTTAGGGCTCTAGTGTGCGCTTCGTCCCATTGCTACGACCCAGATTGCCAGGCCGGGGCGCGGCCGGACGCGGCTGGGCGGCCGGCCGCGGCGCGCTGGCCGGACGTGGCTGCATCGACTGCGGACGCGGCTGCATCGCCTGGGGGCGTGGGCCGGCGTTGGCGGCATCGGGACGGCGCAGCCGGTCCAGGTCGCGCCACGGCGACTTGACCCGGCCGCCGCCACCGCCGATGACCGGCGGCGGACGGTCCGGCGGGCGGCCGTTGTCGTCGGGCCGCGGGCGCGGCGGCGGACGGTGCCGCGGCGGACCGTAGTAGTCGCGGTAGTAGTAAGGGCCGCCGTAGCCGTAGTAGCCATAGCCGTAATAGCCGGCGCCATAGCCATAGGGCACGGCACCGTAAGGCGCGTAGTAGCCATCGGAGTAGCCGTCTGGATAGCGGTATTCGACCGAGGGGGCGCCGCGGTAATAGCCGCCACCGCTGTCGGCGTAGTCGTAGGTGGCGCAGCCGCTCAGCGTGGCCAGCAATCCAGCGGCCAAGATCAGGCGCATGTTCATGGCGAATCCTCTCCCTGAGGCTGACCGACAGGTTCGGCGTGTTGCATTGAATGCCCCCTTAACCCGCTTCGTCGTTGATTGAACGCTTAAGTCGCGTGCAACGGCTGTGTTGCCTTGGCAGCCCGCGACACCGCGAACTTGGGACGATACGCTAACCTTTCACGCATGTTCTCATCTTCACTGCCCGTTTTCGCGGATGTGACCGCCGCCGCCGCGCGGATCGCGCCGCATGCCCAGGTGACGCCGGTCCTGCGCTCGCGGGCGCTGGACGCGTCGACCGGCGCGACGCTGTTCTTCAAGGCCGAGCACCTGCAGCGCAGCGGCGCGTTCAAGTTCCGCGGTGCCTGCAATGCGGTGTGGGCGCTGAGCGAGGCCCAGGCCGCGCGCGGCGTGGTCACCCATTCCTCGGGCAACCACGGTGCGGCCCTGGCGCAGGCCGCGCGTAGCCGCGGCATCGGCTGCCACGTGGTGGTGCCGGAGGGCGCGGTGGCGGCCAAGCTGGCCAACATCGCCCGCGACGGCGCCACCCTGTGGCGCTGCGAAGCCGGCATCGCAGCGCGCGAGGCGATGTGCGCGCAGGTGCAGCAGCAGACCGGCGCGACCCTGGTGCATCCGTACACCGATCCGGCGGTGATCGCCGGCCAGGGCACCGCGACCCTGGAATTGCTCGGCGCCAGCGGCCCGCTCGACCTGCTGGTGGTGCCGGTCGGCGGCGGCGGCCTGGCCGCCGGCAGCCGCCTGGCGCTGTCGGCGCTGGCGCCGCAGGCACGCCTGCTGCTGGCCGAGCCGGCCGGCGCCGCCGACACCGCGGGCTCGCTGGCGGCCGGCGCGCTGCGCGTGGACTTCGTTCCGGACACGGTCTGCGACGGCCTGCGCGGCACCCTCGGCGCGCCCAACTTCGCGCTGCTGCATGGCCAGGCGGAGACGATCGTGGTCGAGGACGCCGCCACCGTGGCGGCGATGCGGCTGCTGTGGCAGGTGCTCAAGCAGGTGGTGGAACCCTCGTCGGCGATCGCGCTGGCGGCGGTGCTGGCGCAGCCGGAGCGCTTCGCCGGGCGCCGGGTCGGGCTGATCCTGTCCGGCGGCAACGTCGATCTCGACGCCCTGCCGTGGGGCGCGGCTTGAAGCCGCGGCGGCGGCGCGGCTGGCTGGGCTGGCTCGGTCGGCTGGCCGCGGTGCTGGGCCTGTGGCTGCTGGGCGTGGCGATCTACATCGTCTGGGTCGGCGACCGCGACCAGGCGGCGCCGGCCGACGCGATCATCGTGCTCGGCGCGGCCGCCTACGACGCCAAGCCCTCGCCGGTGTTCGAGGAACGCATCCGCCACGGCCTGGACCTGTACCAGCGCGGCTATGCGCCGACCCTGATCTTCACCGGCGGCTTCGGCGGCAACGGCGCGCGTTTCGCCGAATCGCAGGTGGCGCGCCGCTACGCGCTGCGCCACGACGTGCCGGCTGACGCGATCCTGATCGAGACCGTCTCGCGTACCACCCGCCAGAACCTGCTCGAGGCGCGTGGGCTGATGCGCAGCCACGGCCTGCACCGGGCGATCGTCGTCAGCGATCCGCTGCACATGGCGCGGGCGCTGCGGCTGTGCCGCGAGCTGCAGATCGACGCGCTGGCGTCCTCGACCCCGAGCACCCGCTTCCGCAGCTTCCAGACCCGCTGGCGCTTCCTGCTGCAGGAGGTCTACTTCTTTCACCGCGACCTGCTGGTGCCGGGCGCCTGAGCGGGCCCGGCCGCCGTATCATGGGCGCCCGCATGGCATGAGGTGGTGGCGATGAAGATCGACGGAACCCGCGAGCAGGACCGCGCCATCGAACTGGTGCTGTCCTATTACGACGCGTTCAACCGCGGCGACTGGGCGGCGATGCTCGACAAGCTGACCGACGACGTGGCGCACGACCTCAACCAGGGCGCGCGCGAGACCGGCAAGGACACCTTCGCCGCGTTCCTGCAGCGGATGAACGCCAGCTACCGCGAACAGCTGCGCGACATCGTGGTGCTGGGCGGGCAGGACGGCCGCCGCGCCGCCGCCGAGTACGTGGTGCACGGCGAATACCATCACACCGACGAAGGCCTGCCGCCGGCGCGCGGGCAGACCTACGTGCTGCCGGGCGGGGCGTTCTTCGACATCCGCGACGGCAAGATCGCCCGGGTCAGCAACTACTACAACCTGCAGGACTGGATCGACCAGGTGTCGGCCTGAGTAGTCGCACGCAGGAGCGCGTATACGGCCGGCCGGGCTGTCGTGTAGGAGCGGCTTCAGCCGCGACAGGCATTAACGGTAACGCCTGTCGCGGCTGAAGCCGCTCCTACAGGTAGTGCATCCGGTTCTGGGCTCTTACGATTCCCGATTCCCGATTCCCGATTCCCGATTCCCGATTCCCGGAGCGAAGCGCGTGCCTCAATCGCCGCGGCGACGGATCGGGATCGCCGACACCGGCACCGCGGCGATCTCGCTGCCGCCCTCTCGGATCGGCGCGCCCGGCGGCGGCGCCCAGGCGTGCGCATAGATCACTTCCCAGCTGCTCGGCAGCGTGCCGTCGGCGTTGCGCAGCGGCTCGTAGGCGGCGCTGGCGGCGGCGAAACGGCCGCGTCCGGTCAGGGTGTGGCGGCGCGCGTGCAGCGCGTTGGTCGCGCCGATCGCGCGCAGTTCGCGCATCAGCGCGGCCAGGTCGGGATAGGTGAGGGTGAACAGGTCGCGGTCCAGCACCGGGTCGCGGAAGCCGGACAGCATCAGCGCATCGCCGAACTGCGCGATCGGCGCGAAGCGGCTCACGTGCGGCGCCTCGCGGTCGGCGTGCGCGAATGCCTCGCGCAGTTCCACCAGCGTGTCCGGGCCGAAGCTGGAGCACAGCAGCAGGCCGCCGGGCTTGAGCACGCGGCGGAAACCGGCGAACACCGCCGGCAGGTCCTCGACCCACTGCAGGCACAGGTTGCTGAAGATCACATCCACGCTGTGCTCGGCCAGCGGCAGCGCGCGCGCGTCGGCGCAGACGCGGCCGAACGGCTTCCACCAGCCGGCCTGGCGCTTGGCCTGCTGCAGCATCGGCAGCGCCTGGTCGAGCGCGATCACCTGCGCGCGCGGCCAGCGCTTCTTCATCGTCGCCGCGGCGTGTGCGGGGCCGCTGCCCACGTCCAGCACCACCTGCGGCACGCGGTCGCCGAGATAGTCCAGCGATTCCAGCAGGCGCTTCTCGACCTCGTGCTGCAGGGCGGCGGCGGCATCGTAGCTGGCGGCCGCGCGCGAGAACGCGCGGCGGATGTGGTTGGCATCGAACGAAGAAGGATCCATCGGCGCATTATCGCCGGCCGCGGCGCGCAGCGGCCAGCGAAAAGCCGGGAATGGGGAATCGGGAGTGGGGAATCGAAGCGGCTGCGGCGGCGAGACGGTTGCCTGGCTTGCCCATTCCCGTCTCTCCATTCCTCAATTCCCATCGCCATCGCGCATCAGTCCGAGCGCATCAGCGGACATCGCGCGGACCGCACGCAGCCATTCACTCCGTCTCGAACCCTGTCCCTTTCCAGGATGGGCCGCGCACCGGGCAACAGGATCTGCCCACTGACGCAATGGCCTGTGCATTGCACGCAGGCGCGCAGGCCGCACCGAACTCATCCGCACTACAAACGTCAAACATCGGAAGCGACCGCGCGCAGTCCCCCATCCCCAATCCCGACTCCCGGCTTTTCAGAACGTCCCCGGATAGGCCCCGCCATCGAGCAACAGGTTCTGCCCGCTGAGGTAGCCGGCCTGCGCGCTGCACAGGAACGCGCAGGCCGCGCCGAATTCCTCCGCCGTGCCGAAACGCCCCGCCGGGATCTGCCCGCGCTTCTGCGCCGCCACTGTCTCCACGTCGGTGCCGCTGCGCTGCGCGGCATGGGCGAAGTTGCCGCGCAGCCGGTCGGTGTCGAACTGGCCGGGCAGCAGGTTGTTGATGGTGACGTTGTGCGCGACGGTGCGCCGCGCCAGCCCGGCGACGAAGCCGGTCAGGCCGGCGCGCGCGCCGTTGGACAGGCCCAGGCTGTCGATCGGCGCCTTCACCGCCGCCGAGGTGATGTTGACGATGCGGCCGAAGCCGCGCGCCTGCATCGCATCGACGGTGGCGCGGATCAGCGCGATCGGCGCCAGCATGTTGGCGTCCAGCGCGCGCAGCCAGTCTTCGCGCTCCCAGTCGCGGAAGTCGCCCGGCGGCGGGCCGCCGGCGTTGTTGACCAGGATGTCGACCCGCGGGCATGCCGCCAGTGCGGCGGCGCGTCCGGCCTCGGTGGCGATGTCGGCGGCCACCGCGATCACCGCGCCGGCGCCGGGCAGCGAGCGCAGGCCGTCCGCCGCCGCATCCAGCGCGGCCTGGCCGCGCGCCACGATCACCACGTTGACGCCTTCGCCGGCCAGCGCCCGCGCGCACCCCAGGCCCAGGCCCTTGCTCGCGGCGCAGACCAGCGCCCATCTGCCGGCGATGCCCAGATCCATGCGTTCGCTCCGCTCGTCGAAACCGCGATGATCGTCCATCGCCGTCGCGGCGGCCAGCCACGCGCCGCCTCGACGGTTGTTGGCGTGCGTTGTGCGGGCGCCCAGCGGAACGATCCACGAGCGTGATGCCGCGAGCCGTTTTGCGAACGCCAGTATTCGCACGCAGATGCGGCAACGCGAGGCGGGGGCTCCGGTCGGGTGCTGGAGGCTGCCGATCCGGTGGAGCGGCTCTTGGCGGACTCGGGCAATCGAACGCCGAGGATCATCGGCCTGGTGAGGACCTTGCCCTGGCCCCGCATCGGGTGGCGACACTGAGGGCCCGGTCGCGGTCGTTCATTCCGGACGGCTCTCCGTGATCCGCTGCGCCAGAGCGGCGTAGTAGGCGGCAGACGCCTGGTTCCCCTCTTGGCGCAAGCGCGCGGCGGTTTCGAGCGCAGCCGCTCGCGCTTGCGCGAACACGCGGTCGTCCTCGTTTGGCCGGAGGCCGTCGCTGCTCACGACACGCAAGGCCGCATCGAAGCGAACGGCTACCATCAATCCCCCCTCGTGCAGCATGAGCAGGCCCTCGGCCGGGCGGCCCTCCTGCATCCGTCCCGCGAAGAAGGCATACGGCTCGGCGGTCCCGGCCCTGACTATGCCGAGGCCGTCGGCGGCTCCATGTCGGCAACCGCCGAGCCATCGGGCAGGGGTGGCGTCCAGGTCCGCAGGCGCCTCGAACCGGCAAGGCGCTGCCGGAGGCGACGACATGGCGGGCATGCTGGCGCTTGCCGCGAGCAGGAGCCCGAACATCCTGATGATTCTGCCGAGCATCGATACCATCGTGTCGCTCTCCTGTTGCCGGAAATCTCAGACCGCGTTCCGCCTCGTTGTCCTGTGTCGGCATCGCGTTGCCGCCTTTGATCATGACATGCGCGGTGTTCCAAACCACCTGCGGATCTGCATGCGCTCGGGCGCGCGGTCGCAGTGGGTAGTGCACGCAACGGCGGGTGTCTTGATGCACTGGAGTGCGGACGCTTCGCTGGCGCAGCGCCTGGCGACGCTGAATCCGCGTTCGGCTGCGCATCGGCGGCGCCTTGGGGAGGTTTGCCGTGCAGATCCAGCGTCTCTGCGCGCCGGGGTCGGGGAGCCGCGGCTACGCGGGGTCCCGATGGCTGCGCTTCGGATGGCGCAGTCATCATGCGAGGGTGTGCCAGGTGGCTGCCGCATCGTTCGCCAGCGGCCAGTGCCGGGGGCGTAGTCCTTACGGCAAGGTGGCAAGGAACTCGCTCAGCGCCATGGCGACGTCGTCGGCATGGCCGAGGAACGGAGCGTGGCCGCCGCCGGCGATGTGCAACGTCCGCGCATGCTGCGTCAGCGCTGCGGCGTCGTCCATGCCGGCGGGCGAAACCAGCCGGTCGCGCTGGCCGCTGATCCACAGGCTGGGCACGCGCAGGCCCGGCAATGCACGGCGCAGGTCGCTGCGCTCGAGCAGCGCCAGCCCATCCTGCAGCGCCTGCGCATCGGGTTCGCCGCGCGCGCTCAGGGTCTCGCGCAGCGTGCGCAATTCGGTGCGCGCATGCGCCGAACCCAGCGTGTCCAGCGCCAGGAAGCGGTCCAGCGTGCCGCGGTAATCCTCGGCCAGGTCGCGGCCGAACTGCGCGAACACCTGCGGTTCCACCGCATGCGGCCAGTCGCCGCCGCGCACGAACCGCGGCGTCGCCGCGAGCATCGCCAGGCCGCGCACCTGCGGCTGGGTCGCCGCGGCATGCAGCGCGAACAGCCCGCCCAGCGACCAGCCCAGCCACGCCGCCGGCGGCGTGGCCGCGGCGATCGCGCTGACCACGTGCGGCAGCGCCAGCGGCGTGTCGTCGCCGCGGCTGTGGCCATGTCCGGGCAGGTCCACCAGGTGCATGCGGAACTGCGCCGACAGGCGCTCGACCAAGGGCGCGAAGATGCCGCCGTGCAGCGCCCAGCCGTGGATCAGGACCAGATCGGGGCCGTGCCCCAGGGTTTCGATGTGCATCGTCGATCGTGTGCCGAATGGGAAAAGAGAATCGGGGAACGCCGCGCTCAGCGTCGCGCGCGCAACGCCAGCAGCCGCGGCAACAGCAAGCGCCATTGTTCGCGCGGGTAGGCGCGGGTGCGCCAGGCCGGCCAGCGCTGCACGCCTTCGCCGCGCTGGATCGCCACGCTCAGCCAGGCGGCGTCGAAGCCTTGCCAGACCCCGGCCACGCTCAACAGGTTCGGCGCCAGGCGTGGATGCACGTCGTGCAGCAGCATGCGCCGCAGCGTCTGCGGCGTGTACGGCGAGGCCGCGAGCACGGCGGCGATGTGCGCATGCCGCGTGGCGACATCGTCGTCCAGGTACAGCTCGGACAGCGCGGCCCAGACCTCGCGGCGCGCCGAGAGGTCGCCGTCGCTCACCGCGGGCCGCTCACATCGGCCCGCTCATGCCGGCAGGCCGACCGGGTGCACGGCCAGGCGGTCGCGCGCCAGCGCCAGCGCGTCCAGCAGCGCCTGCACCTGCGCCGGCGTGTGCAACGCCGACAGCGTGACCCGCAGCCGCGACTTGCCTTCGGGCACGGTCGGCGGGCGGATCGCGGAGACCAGGAAGCCGGCCTGTTCCAGCGCCGCCGACAGCGCCAGCGCGCTGGCCTCGTCGCCGCACAGCAGCGGCTGGATCGGCGTGTCCGAGGCCATCAGTTCCAGGCCATGCCGGCGCGCGCCGCCGCGGAACGCGGCGATGGTCTCGGCCAGGCGCTCGCGCCGCCACTGGTCGCGCCGCGCCAGTTTCACCGCGGCCAGCGAGGCGGCGGCCTGCGCCGGCGGCAGCGCGGTGGTGTACAGGTAGGGGCGCGCAGTTTCGGCCAGATGCCGGATCAGTGCCTCGTTGCCGACCACCAGCGCGCCGTAGCCGCCCAGCGCCTTGCCCAGGGTTACCAGCTGCAGCGGCACATCGTCCACGCCCAGCCCGGCCTCGGCCACGCAGCCGCGGCCATGCGGGCCGACCACGCCGACGCCGTGCGCGTCGTCCACGTACATCAGCGCCTGCTGCATGCGCGCTACCAGGGTCAGCGAGCGCAGCGGGGCGATGTCGCCATCCATGCTGAACACGCCATCGGTGGCCAGCATTGCTGCGCCGTCGGCGGCGTGCTTGAGCTGGCGCATCGCGCCTTCGGTATCCAGGTGCGGATAGCGGCGCAGGCGGCAACCGGCCAGGCGGGTGGCGTCGAGCAGGCTGGCGTGGTTGAGCCGATCCTGCACGCACACGTCTTCTTCTTCGCTCAGCAGCGCCTGCTGCACCGCCAGGTTGGCGAGGAAGCCGCTGCCGAACAGCAGCGCGCGCGGATAGCCGAGCCAGTCGGCGACCTCGCGTTCCAGGCTCTCGTGCAGCGCATGGTGGCCGCAGACCAGGTGCGAGGCTGTGGCGCCGACGCCCTCGCGCGCGGCCGCGTCCTGCAGCGCGGCGAGCACTTCGAACTGCTGCGCCAGGCCCAGGTAGTCGTTGCTGCAGAAGCCGGTCAGCCAGCGCCCGTCCAGCTCCAGGCGCACGCCGTCGCGGCGGCCCACGCTGCGGCGCACGCGGATGCGGCCCTGCGCCTCGCGCAGCTTGCGCAAGGACTGGATGCGGTCGTGCAGATCGGGACGGGCCATGGGCGGCGGGGCCTGGGATCGGTTGGCTAGCGTAGCGCGTCCCCGGCCGGGCCGGGCGCCGCCGGCGATGGACGGCCGGATCGGCGGATGGACGCGCGCGCGCCGGCGCGGCGCGCTGGCGTCAGACCAGCGCCGCGGCGATCGCCGGCCTGTCCGCTGTCGGCGCCGGTGCGGTGATGTCCGCATGCACGGTGCCGGGGTGGTCGTGCGCATCGGCGTCCACGTGCACCTGCATCGGCTTCAGCCCCAGCCGCGAGAACAGCGCCTGGTCGCGCGCGGTGTCCGGGTTGCCGGTGGTCAGCAGTTTTTCGCCGTAGAAGATCGAGTTGGCGCCGGCGCAGAAGCACAGCGCCTGCAGTTCGTCGCTCATGCTCTCGCGGCCGGCCGACAGCCGCACCATCGCCTGCGGCATCGCGATGCGGGCCACCGCGATGGTGCGCACGAACTCGAACGGATCCAGTTCGACCGTGCCGTGCAGCGGGGTGCCGGCGACCTGCACCAGGCGGTTGATCGGCACCGAGTCCGGATGCACCGGCAGGTTGGCCAGCGCCTGCAGCAGGCCGGCGCGCTGCTCGCGCGATTCGCCCATGCCGACGATGCCGCCGCAGCAGGTCTTCATGCCGGCGTCGCGCACGTGGGCGAGCGTGTCCAGGCGGTCCTGGTACTGGCGGGTGTGGATGATCGTGTCGTAGAAGTCCGGCGCGGTGTCCAGATTGTGGTTGTAGTAGTCCAGCCCGGCCGACTTCAGCGCCTGCGCCTGGCGCCCGTCGAGCATGCCCAGGGTGGCGCAGGTCTCCAGGCCCAGCGCCTTCACCTCGCGGATCATCGCCGCGACCTTGGGGATGTCGCGGTCCTTCGGCGAGCGCCACGCCGCGCCCATGCAGAACCGCGAGGCGCCGGCGGCCTTGGCCTGGCGCGCCTTCTCCAGCACCGCCTCGGTGCTCATCAGCTTCTGCGCGTCCACCCCGGTGTCGTAGCGCTGCGCCTGCGGGCAGTACGCGCAATCCTCCGGGCAACCGCCGGTCTTCACCGACAGCAGCGTGGAGACCTGCACCTGCGCCGGATCGAAGTGTTCGCGATGCACGGCGACGGCGCGGTGCAGCAGCTCCGGGAACGGCAGATCGAACAGGGCGAGCAGTTCCTGGCGTTGCCAGTCGTGTCGGACGACAGCGGACATGGGGGTTTCCTGACGGTAAGCGGCTGGGAAAGCGGGCAGTCTGGTGAGCATGGATATCCCTGTCAACTTCAATGAATCGAGCCGGGTTGACGGCTGCTGGCGGCGGCTGCAGCGCTGGGTGCTGCCGGAGCGCTGCCTGGTCTGTACCGAACCCGGCGCCGCCGGCCTGGACCTGTGCCCGGCCTGCCGCGACGCGCTGCCCTGGAATGCCAGCGCCTGCCAGGCGTGTGCGCTGCCGTTGCCCGCGCTGGATGCGGGCCATCTCTGCGGCGCCTGCCAACGCAAACCGCCGCCGCTGGCCCTGGTCGCCAGCGCCTGCGTCTACGCCGCGCCAGTGGATGGGCTGTTGCGCCGCTTCAAGTTCCACCAGGACCTGGCCGCCGGGCGCCTGCTGGCGGCGTTGCTGCAGGCGCGCTGCGCCGGCTTGCCGCGCCCGCAGGCGGTGCTGCCGGTGCCGCTGCATTCCGCGCGGCTGCGTCAGCGCGGCTACGACCAGGCGCTGGAACTGGCACGGCCGCTGGCGCGCGCGCTGGGCCTGCCGCTGTGCGCCGGCCTGCAGCGCGTGCGCGCGACGGCGCCGCAGTCCGAACTCGACGCGCAGGCGCGGCGCCGCAACCTGCGCCATGCGTTCGCGGTGCAGGCGCCGCTGCCGCCGCACGTGGCGCTGATCGACGACGTGATGACCACTGGCGCCACTCTGCATGCCGCGGCACGGGCGCTGCGCCGCGCCGGCGTGGCCCGGGTCGATGCGTGGGTGGTGGCGCGGGTGCCGTGAGTACGCTGGTGGCTTGCGTGCCGCAGCGGCGATTGGCCCTGCGACGGCAAAGGCGTGGCAGGTCATGTGGGTATGCGTGTCTGCTGCGGACCGTGGTCGCGTGATCTGTCATGCACGCAGGGAGCGGTTGCTGCTGTGGTTGCCTGTGGACCGCGCAACGGCAGCGAGGGCGTGCCTGACGGGGGGCGCGTTACGCTTCGTCGTGCGGTGCAGACGCCACGACCCGACGCAATCGGCGGACGGGTTCCGCAGCGCGATGCATGGCACGTTTTTCTGCGTGACGCGGCTGGGGCAGCGGTCTGCGACAGGCCGCAACGGCCGGTTCTTCTATGATGTCGCCAAACGAACTGCGGGAGATGGCGATGCGTTGGAGAACTCTGGGACTGTCGTTGGCGTTGTGCGTGTTCGGCATGAGCGGATGCAGCTACGCCCCGTCGCCCGATGGCGCCGGCGCGAGTGCGGACGCGAGTGCGGTGAAGGCGAAGATCGAATGGCGCCTGGCCAGCAATGCGCCCAGCGCCGGCTATACCGAGGCCGCGTACCAGGGACGGACGGTGTATCTGGCGCCGCAGCCGTTGTTGGCCGTCGATGGCGCCGCGACGGTGGCGCGCGTGGACGGCGACGATGGCAAGCCGGCACTCGATCTGCATTTCTCGGGGCACGACGATCGCCTGACCCGGGCGACGGAGCAGAACATCGGCAAGCCGATCGCACTGCTGGCCGACGGCCAGGTGCTCACCGTGGCGACGGTCATGGCGCCGCTCCCCGGCGACAGGCTGCGCATCAGCGGTCTGCAGGATGCGCAGGAACAGCAGCGGGCGTTCGCGCTGCTGACGCACGCGCCGACGGCGGACGGGAAGCCGTAGCGCTGGCTGGCGCGATCGGGATGGGCCGCCGTGTTCGCCATGGCGGGCTTGCACCGCATCGCGCGCCTGTTCGAGCCGCGCGCCGCTGTGTTGTGCAGGCAGCGTAGCGCAATGTCGCTGCTTCGAAGCGGAGCGCGCCAACGCTCTTTCCCCCGATTGCGCCTTCGGGCCAGGTCGGGGCGGGGACATGCCGATCCAGCAGGTGGGAGGCGGATTTCGCCGATCATGCGTGTCGTGATCGAAGTCGTTCCCGTCACCGGTCGTGGAAACGGCGTCGCGGCTGACGCCGCTCCTGCAGGAGTCGATCGACGGTTTTGTGGGAGGGACTTCAGTCCCGACGCTTTGCCGGCAACGACAGGACGAAGTGCCCCGCGGTATTGCCGTCAGCGGCCGGGAGCGCCGCCTGGCTCCTTACGACATCGTCGGGGGGCAGCCGCCACTGCGCGGCGTCTCGCCAGGGTCTATCCTGCGCGCAGCGCCAACGCCGCGACGATGCCGGCGAAGATCGCCAGGCCGACCCAGTTGTTGTGCATGAAGGCGCGGAAGCAGGGGGCGCGTTCGCGGGTTCGCGCGATGCGGAATTCGTAGGCGACCAGCAACGCGGCCACGCCCAAGCCCACCCAGTACCAGATCCCCAGCGCGCCGCGGGTGCCGACGAAGCCCAGCGCGACGAACATCAGCGCGTACAGGATGCCCTGCGCGATCAGGTCCAGGTCGCCGAACAGGATCGCAGTGGACTTGGAGCCGGCGCGCAGGTCGTCCTCGCGGTCCACCATCGCGTACCAGGTGTCGTAGGCGGTGGCCCACAGGATGTTTGCCGCGTACAGCAGCCAGCCCAGCGCCGGCACCTCGCCGCGGATCGCCGCGAACGCCATCGGGATGCCCCAGCCGAAGGCCATGCCTAGATAGACCTGCGGCAGGTAGGTGTAGCGCTTCAGATAGGGATAGCTGGCGGCCAGGAACAGCCCGACCACGCTCAGGCCGATGGTCAGCGCGTTCATCGTCAGCACCAGCGCGAAGGCGACGAGCATCAGCAGCGCGAACACCGCCAGCGCCTCGCGGCCGCTGACCGCGCCGGTGGCCAGCGGCCGGCTGCGGGTGCGCTCGACCTGCGGGTCCAGCCAGCGGTCGGCGTAGTCGTTGATGACGCAGCCGGCCGAGCGGGTCAGCCAGACCCCGGCGGTGAACACGAACAGCGTCCACAGCGGCGGCACCCCGTCGGCGGCCAGCCACAGCGCCCACCAGGTCGGCCACAGCAGCAGCAGCGCGCCGATCGGACGGTCGCCGCGCAGCAGTTTCCAGTACTGGCCCAGGCGCGCGCGCGGCGGCAGCGCGGCGGGCGTTTCGTAGCGTTCGTAACCCATCGCGCAAGGGTAGCAGCCGGGCCCGGCCGGCGGCAGCACGCTCGCGCGGTGGCCGCTGCGACGGCGACGGCCTGCGCACCCGCTTCGGGCTGCAGACCCGGGCACAGGAACTGGCTGTACGCACGCGATGCGCCGTCGCCGAACGCCGGCCCTCGCGGAAGCCGCGCCGCGCGGCGGCGGATACGGCGACCGCCGGGGCCGGCCGTGGCGGCAATCGGGCATGGGGGAGACGCGGCGCGCGGTTTGCCGTTAGAATGCGCGTCCGTTGCGCCCGTAGCTCAGCCGGATAGAGTAGTGGCTTCCGAAGCCATTGGTCGGGGGTTCGAATCCCTCCGGGCGCACCAATTCGAGTTCCAGGCTTGTCCCAGGATGTCCAAAAACCCTCGAGAAATCGGGGGTTTTTTGTTGCTGGTGTCCGCTGAGGTCCGGGGCGACCCATTGAAATCCAGCGCTGTTGGGGGCATAGATGGGGGCATTCCACGTGCGCCGAAGTTGAGATGCCCCCATGCCGCTAAATGACCTCCTCATCCGCAAGGCGCAGCCAGCCAGCAAGCCCGTGCGCTTGTTCGATGGCGGGGGGCTGTATCTAGAGATCGCGCCGAGCGGGGGCAAGCTGTGGCGTTGGAAGTATCGTTTCGCCGGGAAGGAAAAGCGGCTTGCCCTTGGGGCCTATCCGGAGATCAGTCTTGCCGAAGCCCGTAAGCGTCATGCGGAGTCGCGCCAGGTACTGAAGTCCGGGATTGATCCAGGTGAGCAGCGCAAGGTCCAGAAGCTAACGCGCCTCGATCATGCCGATAGCAGCTTTGGAGCGATCGCACTGGAGCTGTTGACCATGCGCGCCAAGAAGAATGCCAAGTCCACGGTTGTGCGCAACACCCGGATCGTGGAGAAGGATCTCAACCCCTACATCGGTGAACGGCCGATCACGGAAATCTCCGCACCGGAACTGTTGGCAGTGCTGCGCAAGATGGAAAAGCGCGGTGCCGTGGAGACAGCCCATCGCGCCCGTGGCATTGCCAGCATGGTCTTCCGCTATTCGATTGCTACCGGCAGGGCGAAACACAATCCGGCTCAAGATCTGCTCGGGGCATTGGAGCCCACCCAGACCGAGCATTTCGCCAGCCTCACGGAGCCAGCACAAGTAGCCCCGCTACTTCGCGCTATTTGGGGCTACGAGGGGAGCACTATCGTTCGAGCGGCTCTCAAGCTTGCCTCGCTTTTATTTGCCCGCCCGGGAGAGCTTCGTGCAGCGAGGTGGGCGGACATTGACCTAGAGGCTCGCGAATGGCGATACACCGCCACGAAGACCGGAACCGCCCACATCGTTCCATTGTCGAAGCAAGCCATCGAAATTCTGGAGGAGCTAAAGCCCCTGACCAAGCGTGGCGAGTATGTCTTCCCCAGTCTGCAAGGCAAAGGGCGGCCCATGAGCGAGAACACCCTCAATTCCGCCATGCGTCGCATGGGCTTCGTCAAGGAGGAGATAGGCAAGGATGGCAAGGTACGAGCGTCATCCACCATGACCGCGCACGGTTTCCGCGCGATGGCTCGCACCGTACTTGATGAAGTGCTGGGCTTCAGGCCCGACTACATCGAGCACCAGTTGGCTCACGCCGTGCGTGATCCAAATGGGCGTGCCTACAACCGTACGGCTCATCTGCCAGAGCGCAGGAAGATGATGCAGGAGTGGGCCGACTATCTCGACAGGTTGCGCACTGAGGGAAACGCGATACCTGCATAAGGAGCGGCATGAGACCCGCTGGCGGCGCCGCGCGACCAGCAGGCGAGCGGCGTGTGGCATCGTTTTGCATCAGGTTCTGCTTGCCGAACTGCGCCGGGCTCACAATCTGCGGCCAATGCTAGTTGCTGGCGTGAGCCAGACAGCAAGCGCGGGATCTGGACCACCACCTTGACGGTCACAGTGCCCCAATGACGGAAGGTGTAAAGAGAGCTCCTCCCGGTCGCGTGATCGGCCGCGGTAATGGCTTGATGGCGAAAGCAGACGTCAGCATCCCCTCCCGTTCCACTGTCCAGCAGCCTAGCGCGACGGTTCGCCCGAAACGCCGTTGGGGGGGGGGGGCATGGCTACCTTGAAGGCGCGGTTGAACCAGCCAAGCGAGGCGAAGCCGGCGTCGCGGCTGATGTCGAGAACGGTGGCGTCGTCGTCCGCGTCCGCCAACCGGACGCAGGCAAAGGCGATGCGGTGGCGGTTGAGTATTTGGTTGAAGTTCTCTGGGTGATCAGCCGGCTCAGCTTGTGTTTGGCGGGGCCCAAGCGGTGCGCTAGTTCGGTCACTTCAGTTCCGGCTCGCGGTAGCCCTGCACTACGTCCAACTGGTGCCGCAACGCGCGCATCAAGAAGGTTTCCTCCGCACCCAATGGACTGGGCGGCGCCCGCGTAGGCTGCGGCCGTTCGGCCGGCGGCCAGGGTCCCACAGCGCTCCATGGGTGAACAGGAGCATCGCCATCACACACAGGGGAATCACGCCACGGCCCACCTGCACCAGCAACGGCCAGGGTGGCCGCCAGCGCTCCCATCAGCGTGGTGGTCGGCAACAACAGCATGAAGGTCGGGCACAGCCGGCGTTCACCAGCGGCAGAGTGGTCCAGCCGCCGCGCAGGGCTTCTAGGAAGGCAGCACCAGCAGTGTCGAGCTGGCCAACTTCAGCAGTCTGTCCAGACTGGACGCCCAGGGCGACACCGTCCCGTGCATGCCGAGGGCGCCGCCGCGGTAGGCGGCGATCAGCAGGGCCACCGATCGCGACCAGTACATGTGCCCGGCCCACGCCATACTCGCCGCGGAACAGCGCCCGTGCCACGAGCCAGAAGCCTTAGCAGGCCGCGCTGCGGCCGATGGCAACGGCCCACAGCATCCAGAAGGTACGCGCCCATCCACGGCGACATCAGCGAGAGCGCCATCGAGCCGCTGACTACCGCAAAGATCGTGTCGGCATCTCGTTTCGAGCGCTGCCACAGCAGTGCCAGCAACGACATTACCGCCACTGCGACGGCCAACTCGCTTGCGCTTGTCAGCCAGGACCCTGAATCGTCGTTCTGCAAGCTAACCCCCGATATGGCGATCTATGCCACTCTTCCGAAAGGCTTCCTACTTCCCGCGCCAGCAGGCAATTAGATCCCGACTAGGCAATCAGCTTCAAGGAGGGTTAGGAAGTGCAACGCAAGGGGGCAACCCTGAAAGATCAATCGGGCTTTTAAAATGGTGGAGTGGCAAATGAATGAGGCTACCAATGAGATAAGTAGTGAGCCGTTTGGTTCCAAGATTCTCGGGAAATTCCTGAATTATCTTGAGAAAGAAACCGGTAAGAATGTCAGCCCGGCTGATGCTGTATTTCACAGGGAGTATGCGAAATACCGTCAATCACCTTACCCTGACTTAGATGACGACAAATGGCGCGCCCATTTCATGGTGCGAACATGGATTAACGTGCTTTTACATGAAGGAATGACAGGCGGCCTACGCAAAGAAATATACCCCGAGAAATTCGATTTAGGGAACTTAGAGGGAAATAACGAGGCTGAAGCCAAATTTAGTGAGCTTTTACGAGAGATAAATGGGCCGCAGGAAGGTCTCAAGGGCGAAAAAGAAGGCGGAGTAGACAAATCTAGCTTTGGGACAGTGCTCAAAGGCATTCAAGCTATTACGGGAAGGGGCCTTGATGGCGTATTCAAAAAGGTGAGCGTCCTTGATCTTAAAGTCATCAAACTTCTGTATCGAATAACCAAGAAAAGGGCATCGCACTTGTTCGGGCTTATTGCACCCCCTGGGCAGCCGAATGGAACCCCGACAATGGAGTTCAGGGATTCGTATCTGGATCGGAAGGTCAAGGAACCTACAAGCAACGATGAGAAGATGGAGGAAAATGAGCTTCTTATCGCAGATTTGACTGCCTACTTAAGTGTGGAAATTCCCGATATCACGCTCAAAGGCATTCATTCGCAATTACTTACCTATTCTAAACTACTTGAAGTCATCGATAGAGAAAATCGCGAAATTCTGGATTCTGTTCGGTATGTCTGCATACAAACGGGGCGTGACGTCGCTCCCTTCTACCAGTTGATGGCAGAAATAATAGAGAATTATCCGACCAGTCCAGCTGTTCACGAGAATACAATCGATCAAGCTCTCTACACATATATGCGTTCACTCCACTTCCAGCATTTTGTTGGCGGGTATGAGAAAATCGTAGAGCAGGCAATTATTTCCGAAGAGATCAAGCCGGTACTATTGGAATTAGAGAGGTTATGCAAGGAAATTGGCGAATCCGATACACGCACTTTTGAAATCAATGAGCCAATCACATCCGTTGATGATTTCCCGGCACTGGTTAAGAAGCACTCTGTCCAATTTAGGTCTCTAATCAAGAGTGCATTGGGGCTGGCTACCCGCGACGATGCTTTGGATGATATTTGCAGCCATGCAGGTAAGATCCTGAGTGTCTACATGTGGGTGCAATTCGGAGAAAAAGATGTTAGTAGGAGATTGATATCAGTCGCCGATTGTCTCGCATCCTTGATGGCCATACGACACCAGCAATCTGTAAAGACAAACTATAAACCATACTGGTTTGGTCTAAAGGACGTTGGGGACAGTCCTCTTCGATACTTTCACAAAGAAAGAAGTATCGATGAACTGCATGCTGTCGATTATATTCCAGAAGGAGTAAGTCAGCTTTTGTATCAACGATTTTGCCAGATGCATGCGCTGCTTATCGGGGATGTATTTAGACATGAAGCATGGCTACGGTTCCAGATTGTTAGGCTGCGGAAATATGTGGCCTGTATGCAGTCCAACAATATATTTGACATCATCGATGCCGTAAATGAAATTAATGATTTTAGCTTGAGCGTAGCAGCCCATTTGGCCGATCAGCTATCGATCGACGCCAAATATATATGAACTGATGTGCCACGTAACGGATGGATTAAAAGTAATTATTTACCCGACTAACTCTATCTCTATGGAGATGGAGCGAGAAGTCCGATAGCACAGACAGAAAGCTAAACTGGTGCAACGGATAGGGGGGGTAAGAGCACGCGCACTTACCCTTTCTTCCAGAGCAGATAGCGCGCGGACCGAAACCATGTCTCCATGGCAGCCGGCAAGAGCAATCTTGCCGGTCTTTGTTTGTCCGGAGAGAAAGGGTGATACACATATGGCAAGCTTCCACCACAGCATCAAGAGCGGGAAGAAGGGCAGTGCGCGTAGGCACGCCAACTACATAGATCGACAAGGGGCGCACAGCTCTCGCGGAGACCTGATCCACTCAAGTTACGGGAACATGCCAGACTGGGCTGCGGGTGAGCCCGGCCTGTTCTGGAGCATGGCCGACCGACATGAAAGAGCGAACGGGGCGGTCTACCGCGAGCACGAGATTGCGTTGCCGAACGAGCTGGCCTTGCCGCAACTGATCGATCTCGCAGAGCGGCTGGTTGGCAACTTAGTTGGAAGCAAGCCGTACCAGTACGCAATCCATACGCCAGAGGGAAAGTTGGGTGGCATCCAGAACCCCCACGTCCATTTGATGTGCTCGGACAGGATTCCGGATGGAATCAACCGCTCACCGGAGCGGATGTTCTCGCGCTACAACGCGAAGCAACCGAACGCAGGCGGTTGCCGCAAGGACAGTGGTGGCAAGAGCCCGATGGAACTGAGGCAGCAGGTGACGGCCATCCGCAAGGTAGTGGCCGAGACACAGAACGAGATGCTTGCCGAGCACGGGCACGATGTCCGGGTCGACCACCGCAGCCTGCGTGATCAAGGCATGCAGCGGCGTGCCGAACGTCACCTTGGGCAGCGCTTCATCGAGGGCATGGCTGACGTCGAGAGGGCGCAGTACGCTGAGTGCCGGGACGGCGGCGCAGCGGCGCACGCCAAGTCTGAATTGCCAGTCCCAGTGGCTCGGTAACCGGGTGATTCGGCGACAAAATCGCAGAATCGCACGTATTTTGTGCCCGAGCATAAAAAAAGGCCCCGGTACTGGACCGGGGCCAAGGCTCCTCACGAGGGCGGCATCTATAGCCCCCAATGGCAGAAGAAGTCGTCGTTCAAGCGCAAGTGGGCCTTCTTGTCCCGGTAGCCGGTGTAGATCCAAACGGCTCCTTGGGCTCCCAGTAGTTCCAAGGCGGCACCCAAGCGGACCCGGTTGCGCACCGGCCCGTTACGCAGGACATGGTTCTTCGGAACGTAGGTGTCCGACCCAGGACCACGCCAGATGCGCGAGCGGAGATAGCTTGCCACCGCTTGGGCATCGATCTGGTCCTGCGGAGCCGCGAACTGCGGGGAGAACAAGTATTTGTACTCATCGATATGCCACCGGACGACTGTGAACGCTCGATCCAGCGTGTCGAGCGTGATATCTCCTCTTTCGCCGCCGAAGTAGTGCATGGCGGCTGAAAGTCGAGCGAGGATCTCCATCACCTTCGAGGCGAAATCGTTGATGTCGCTGAGGTATTCGCCCTCGCGCAACATGCCTTCCGTCTGGCTCGCCAACTCAAACCAGCGCGCTTTCGCATCGACCGTGAACCCAATCAGTTCGCGTTCGACCGAGCCCGATTCGATCATTTCGCGGTAAATTTTCAACAGCTCCCGGACGCGTGCATGGAAGGTTGGCAGGTGTTCCCATACCGGCTCATCGGTGTCGACATGGCGATAGCCCATCATCGAGCGCGGCCAGCCGACCAGATAGCGCGCCCAGTGTCCGCTGCCTTTTGCAACAGACCCGCGTCTGTCCAGGAATTCCTTCAACGGCGCGTGTTGGGTCATGATGCTCACCGAAACGCGAGGGTTCATCGCAAGTAGCCGTTCGTTCTCCGCGCGGTCCAAGGGCAGCACTTGCGGAGAGTCCCAGAGCCGGTTGAGCAGCCCAAGATGGAGCATGGCTTCGCTCTTGAACAGCATATGGCCTTCATCGGTAGTGATCGCGATCGACTCCCCATCGCCCTGCAAGGCTTCCATGACGGCCTTGGCCGTGATGTCCTGGCGCAGGAAGTAGCGAAGTCGTGGTTTGCTGGGCATGGACCGGGCGTGCTCAAGCAGTTGGTTGTCCAGTTCCTCGGTCGACTTTCCTTTTCCGGTTGCCTTGCTGATGGCGCTACGCAAGCCCTTGCCCTTGGCCATCCACGACCCGCTCTCGGCCTGGTACTGCCCCATCTTCAGTATGTGGTTGGCCAGTGCCTGCGTGTCGGCTTCATGAAAGGGGGCGAGCAGCAACGACGACACCGTCGACTTGCGTTCCCCCGATTCGGCGACAAGCATCAAGTTCTGAGAAACCGGCCGCACTTGCCCGGTTGGCAGCTTTACGTCGATCAAGCCTTGGCAGGCCATCGAGATCGCGTTGATGAGGCTCATGCCGATCAACGCATCCGGCGCCTGCACGTTGCGGGCAAGCTCGTACCCGGTCTCTCGCGTCATGAAGAGAAATGCATTCAGCGGGTAGGCGGACACCATTCTTGGAGGTATGTTGCTCATTATGCTTCCTCCCCGTTGCCGCAGTCTGGAGCCATATCCTTGGCGTAAAACAGACGTTGCCCGCAGGTGGCGCAGGTCATCACGTCGCCGGATGCCTTGCGGCATTCACGCTCCGTGTTCAGCAGCTTGCGGAATTGGATCAGGTTCAGTTGGTGCTTGTAGGCGGCGTTGAACTGCTCCATCAGCATCTTCTTGCGCATCTTTCGCGCAATGTGCTGCTCGAACACGGGGTAGGCCTCCTTGAAGTCGCGTTCGAGCTTGTTCTTGCCGCTGGTCAATTCTTGCTTCAAGGCTATTTCCAGCTTCTCCAGTGGGCTGTTCGCGCCTGCCAAGGCTTCGTTGATGGTGTTCATGGTCAGTTGCCCTCCTGCCGGATGCGGAGCTTGCTGGCGCGGCCTTCGACCCAGGCGATTGCCTCGTGCGTCCAATAGAGCCTGGGCGAACGGTCGCTGTCGTAGAGCGGAATGCCTTTCGGGAAGGTCGGATCGGCTTTTTTGAGTTCGTAGGCCTTGCTTTTGCTCACGCCAGTGATCTTGAGCAGGCCCTTGAAACTCAAAGTCGGACTGTCCGGCAACCAAGCCGTCATGACATTCCAGTGCCCCGCATTGGCTACGGAATTGCCATCGTCAGCTGCGTTAGGCGGTCGTTTCGTTTGGATACTCATCGGGGTATTCCTTTTTTCATGTCGTTGTCGGGAGGAATCCGGCCGGAGTTCCTGGCTGGAATTGATCCAGCTAGGAGTATTTGGCTCCATAGAGAAACAAAAGCCGAGGAAGAAAAAATCAACGTTTTTGCAGATGCTTTTCCCACGTTTTCCAGTAGTTGTTAGCCAGTTGTTTATCGAAAAAAATCAATAACTTATGCTGGCGGAGAACCTTCGCTCTCCGTCCTGACCTAGTTCATTGCAATACCTGCCAGCTGTTTGGAGCGGGACGAATCGTGGTCGACACGGACCGCACCCAGCCCATTTCGATCCGCCGCGATGCAGGTCGTTACGCTTCGGCCGTTTCGGTCACAGCCGTGTCGCTTCGCTGCATTCTTGTTCCGAAAGTTGTTAGTGCCGGTCGGTTGGGATCATCTGCATCCTCACCAGGTAGAACTCCCCGGCGGCCACGGCCACGGCCACGGGCACGTTCACCTCATCACCTCAGTCAAGGTCTGCCCTAGCATTAGGCACATACGCTCCACAAGGCCTACGTAGCAGATCGCCGAGCGGCAGTTCACGGACTTGCCTTCGGATTCACTTTCAGCGGCAGGCTCCGGTCACTCGGTCTGGCCAGATGCCGAGGTTGGCTGGGTCGGACAGCTCCATCCATGTGGGCCCGCGTGACCAGTGGGGCCACGGCCAGGTTCTGGGCAGCCCGAAACAAGTAGGCCCGGCGGTAGCTGACTACCTTTCATCTCCAGCCATCAGAAGCCTGGCTTGGCGTCCTGAGCGAGCTCCTTCGCGTCCTCTTAGGAACCCGGGCGCAGCTGGAGCATGAGCACCTATGCCTGGTTGAAGGCCCGCATCGCCGCTTCGACCGGGACTGGCGGGTACCCTCCCCACCGGACTGGGCTTCGCTTCGAGGACCAACGGTTAGGGCCCGACATCTAGCCGGGCATGGGAGAGGCGGAGGAGCCAGGATTTTCTTATTTATATTTCCATACGCCTACCTCGTCGTCGCCTCTCTGCATAGCACCTGTTTGTTCAAAAAAGAAGGATGTCGCCGGAGGAGGAGAGCCTAAGACTCTCCTCCTCCGGCGATAGTTCGGGACTAGGGTCGCGGCTGCGCCTGTAGCCATTTCCCGTTGTGGACCACATATGCAGCTTCCTCCTCGGTCGAAGGGCAGCAATCGGGATCATTCGGCCCTTGGACCAACAGCTTCAGACGAGCCATACCATCCCGTACTTCCATTCCCAGGACTGCGTTTCCGAAACCGCCAACCGGTTGATTGTCGATGAGCTTCAGTTGCGCTGCTTCCCGCGAGAGGACAGCCAAGTAGGTTGTACTGCCGTTACCACCGCCAGCTCCCTCCAAGGTGTACAACACCACAACTTCAGGCTTACCGTCGCCTGTGAGATCAGCGACAGCCGACTTGCGGGCGTCCTTGTACTCGCTTGCGCCATCATCCTTCACCGCCTGCTCGGTGATCATTGCGGCGATGACCTCCTCGTCGGACACCGCAGGCGCCACGGGAGCCGCAGGTGCAGCTTCCGTTGCCGTAGTACCAGCAGCAACCTGTTCCTGTTCCGCGCACTGGACCATCTCGGCTTCTTCGCGGGATAGGCCTGCCGGCACCTCACAGCCAGCCAAATTAACCTCGCCAACCTTGGTTGGCGTCTCTTCCTTGTTGCACCCCGCGAGGGCCAGTGCGGCGAGCAGAATCGTTGTTGCGATATGGCTGTGCTTCATGTCAATTCCTTGATTGTTTCCTGCATTGTTGTGCCGCTTCGGCGAGCTGATCGAGGAAGCCTGGTGGTGGGTAACCACGCTCCTCGATCGCGACCAATCCCTTCTCCCCATACCTTTCCTGCAACTCATCGATGGCACACGTGCACGTGGACAAAGGAGCGCCACTGCCTACACAGCTGTCGATGAACTGATCGCGCACCTTGTCCAGCTTGCTGCTGCAGCCCGCTACGAGAAGCAGGACCACAACCCATACTGCGGTGACATTCATGGCTCTCCGGCTCATCAGCGTCCCCTTGACCTGAGCGAGAGGACGGATAGGATCACCAGCAGCCAGATGACGCCGCTCAGGAGCTTCCCGAAGGACGGGAACACGACAGCAGGCCATACCAGCGCCTGTCCCAAGTTGTAGAAGAACCCCTTGTAGGCGTACTGCCCCCAGATATCGAAGCAAATTGTGGCTATCAGCACCGTTGCCCCATAGATTCCAACCAGATACTTCATCGCCGCTCCTTTGATGGCTTTTTGGTCAAGCAGATTCCTGCAGGTATCGGGTGACGGCCTCGAACAACGTTCTCAGATCGTCCCGGTTCGGTATGTTCAATTCGGCGTACCGTTCGCCGTTGATGTAGACGTACTTGCCTTCGGCCGAGATCTCCTCCAGGCATCCCAACAGCCGGGTATCAACCGACTGGAAAGCGCCCTTGAACCGGATCTCTGATTCCGTGATCAGGATTCCTTCCCTTGCGCCGCCAAACAGCGTGTCGTCGATCAGGGCCACGACGTCTTTGGGACGAATCCCTTCGCCATAGCTTTGGATCGCACCACCAAGCTTCTTTCTTGGAATGTGCGGGGAAACGAACACTCTTTCGAAGGGTTCATCGTCGAACACCAGGTGTCCCAGAGCCTCCTTTAGGCTTGGGGCAGGCGCCGCGTTCGGGCGCCGCGGATGTGCTGCGGATCCGGAGGCCTGGGACTGGCGGACATGGTCGAACAGAGCGCGCTCCGCCGGGTCCTTGAGTGCCGCGTAAGCCCCGTTGACCTCCTGCATCCTGCTGGTGGCCCAGGCCTGGGTTTCCCCATCTGCATTGGCGTAGCGATCCGGGTGGTACTGGGTTCGCCGACCCCGGTATGCCAGCTCGATCTCTTCCGGCCCGGCATTGGGACGGATCCCGAGTACTTCGTAGTAGTCCTTCCCCAATTTAGATCTCCTACTTCTCTTCGATTTGAACGCGCCAATGTGCGCAAGCCCGGGGCGGCCGCCACTCACCGCCCCCGTCCAGGAAGGCAGATGTCGGCATCACGCGGGCAGGAGTCGCTTTTTTCATTCATCCCCCTTGCTTTTGATCTGCTACCCAGATGGCCTGGCACTGCCAAACCCGGCTCCAGCGCGGAATTGTGCTAATCGTAGTATGTCGAATAGTAGTATTCAAACCGAGACCATCCCGCGATGGCTCGGGCAGCTCACGAAACTCGGTTGGTCACCGTCTTTGCCGGCAACGTCCGGCGATTGAGGAAGGAGCGCGGGCTGTCGCAGGAAGAGCTTGCCGAGGCTGCAGGCGTCCACAGGACCTACATCGGCATGCTTGAGCGTGGCGAGAAGAATGTGACGATCTACAACATCGAGCGCATCGCACTGGCGCTCCGGGTTCGCCCCGGGTCACTTCTCGACTGACGTCAATCCTGTGGCCGGCCCCTTGGGGCTCGGCCACTGCTCATGAAACAGGACGAGTCGATGCCCGGCCTTTGCCGGGCGCACCATGCCGAGACCGGCCCCCAAAGCGGATGCCAGCCCTACAGCAATCCCCGGGCAGCCATCGAGACCGCCTGATCGGCGGTGACCACGAAGTGATCCAGCAACCGGATATCCACCAGCAGCAGGACGTTCTTCAACCGGGCTGTGACCGCTCGATCAGCTGCGGAGACCTCGGCATGTCCGCTGGGATGGTTGTGAGCCACCATGGCGGCTGCTGCGTTCAAGGCCAGCGCGCGCTGGACCACGATGCGTGGATGCACCTCCGCCCCGTCCACGGAGCCGGAGAACAGCCGCTCCACTGCGATGAGCCGGTGCCGGGTGTCAAGGAAGGCCACCTCAAAATGCTCCCGAGCCTCGTTGCCCAGCCGCAATCGGAAGAACCGCCCGCACGTGCCAGGATCGCTCATCAGCACATCGGACTTGCCGGCCCGTCTCTCAAGGATGCGCAGCGCGCGAGCGATTACCTTGTCCTGGCGAACACGGTCTGGTTCATCGCCTGACGTGCCGGCCGATGGCGCTTGATCCATTGGTGTCGTCATCAGGCCACCAGCATCATAACTTCGTCCCAGGCCCGTTGCTTGATCGCCGCCCCTTGACCGAACCAGGCCGCGTCGCGGCGGTGATCGTCGCTGCGCGCGCGGCGATGGTGATCGATGAACTCGGTCACGCTGTTGAGCAAGCCCCAGGCCGTACCGCGACTTGAGGCCATCAGTGCACCGCGCCCACCGCCCTCGTACAGAGCGCGCACGTTGGCCAACGCTTGCTCGTTCACTACCGCGGCCTTGCCGTCAGGCGCGGCGTAGGTCAGCACCCGGCGCAGCAGCACCTCCACCGAGTCCGGATCCACCGGTCTCTCCACCAGTGCCTTCATCCGGGCAACGAACCCATCCCAGGACGAGACGGTGATGCCCAGCTGGCGCTTCACCACGTCCGGATCGAACTGGCTGCGGTGCGGCACCTTGATGGCTCCGGAGGCGTTGCCCAGTGCGATGGACAGGGTGTTGTTGCAGACCACCCGGACCGACGTGAACTGCGCCGTGGTCGCCAACGTGCCGTCGCAGGCGGTAGCCAGCAGCAGGTAGCCATTTACCTTGTCCCGTCCTTTCAGCGTCGCACTCTGTCCAGTCCGGGCCAGCGCCCAGAACTTGCGGCCCTCGCGCAGCACCCCGGCCGTTTCCAGTTCGAAGCCGTTGCTGGAGGTCAGATCCCGATAGAACTCCAGGATCTGGCCCGGCTGCACGACCTGGAAGCGCTTGGACACCACCGACAGGGGTAAACGAGTATCCGAGCGGTAAAGCACCTTCTGCTCCGGGAAGGCATGGATCACGCCAAGGTTGTGGCTACCCGCAACGTAGCGCACCTCCGCCTCCTCTATCTTCCAGTCCATGCCCGCCTGCCGCTTCCATACGTCGATGGGTTGCCGCGGTGCCAGCCGGTTACCCAAGCCGTGCCAGGGTATCTCTCCGGCGTAGGCCATCGTTTCGATCAAGTGCATTTCTGTCTCCTCGTTGTTGACGGCACAAACGCACAAGGCCCGGACGATGCCGGGCCTTGTGCGAGGTACCAGGGTGGGTTGGGGATCAGTCGAACGAATCGAACAAGTCACCACATCTGCTGCAGGCCGCGGCCGCCGTGCATTTCATGACACCAGCGAGAACAGCCGTAGCCACGACCATCACGCAATAGATCAGCTCGACCTTGCTCCTCATGCTCATTTGCTCCTGCAAGGACGCTACCGGCGCAGCGTCATACGCAAAGCCGGTGTCAACCAGCTTCAAGGAGGTGATATGGGTTTGAAATTTTGTCGAATCGCGATCTGCGCAGGATCACCAAGTAGATTCGAAAGCGGGCATGCTCACGGTTCCTGTTCAGCGGAAATCGCCAACTGTTCTCTCTCGATGCTTAGCCCGACGAGCAAGCGGAACAGCAGGCCCTGCTCGACCAACAGTGACTCACCGCACGATTGGCGCGGTACTGGGCCACCGCCGTTCATATCAGCCTCCCACATCGCGTAGGAATTGGCTTCCGGCTTGGCCGGCGAATCGTTGACCCACAGTCCGGTCACATGCACGGCATAGGTGCTGCTCACCTGAGCCACGTTAGTAGACGGCACGCGATCCAGTTGAGCCAGTGCCAAACTGGCGCATCTGGTCAACTGGCGGCCACAGCACTTCATCGAGAAGTAGGGATCACGATCTTGCACCAGGGCAAGTGGACCGTCAGAATTTTCCTACTGCACAGCGCGACCTTGACTGGCATCCTAGGCGCGCCTAACCCGCGCAGTCCATCCACGTGCCGCCCTGTATCCCGCACGCCTAAAATGCTTATTTCCAGATAGATAATGGAATTGCTTGGATGGCATGCGCTTGACAAGTAGACCTTGGAGGAAGATGTCGTGACAATAGTGAAAGATGATGCTCTATTTGACCTGCAGCTCATCATTGATCCTGTAATTCGCGATCAGAGTGCGCTGCTACGCCATCTTGAGGGTAGAGGGTTGTTTGAGATAGACGCTCCGATTAACGGGCTTTACCTGCCAATCGATCAAGCGTTCGCCACAAAGCTGGGATGCTCGCGCTACAGCAGCGATCCGCTTCCGTCCTATAGGGAGGGCATGCTGCAGGAACTGCTGAAGATCGAACTTTCGCCAGACGGGCAGTCAACGATGCATGGTGGTGATGCATCTGCTACCCCGCGTGTTGTTGAAGCGGTGTGGCAACTGCAGGCTACGATAAAAGTAGCTTTGACCAATGGAGACTTGATACTGGCGTGATAAGTTCGGCAGGGCATTCGCTGTCGCCGATCAAAGCGCCGACATGCTTACTTAAATTGCGGCACTCACATTTAATAAAAAAGTTATGAGGCAAAATCGTTTATGAACGAAAAAGAAAAAATCGAGCCTCAAAACAAGCCGAAGAAAGGCGAGTTCTATATCTTCAGACCCGATATGCGGGGCGGTGGCCGTGGGCATGGCGTGGAGTTCGAGAATGAAGATGCCGTGCCGTTCCCCGTTTACATGAGCCAGCCATCAGAACGCGGCGGACTTGCGGAATTGAAGGAAACCCCGCGCCTGCGCTATGACAGCAATATTGGAGACATGCCAGAAGACCTTGATAGTAGCTTCAGGGGTTACTGGCTGGTATCGGAGTCGCTGAAGCAGATTTTGCAGTCCGCGGACCCGGACGGGTTCGCGTTCGCGCGATGCTCGTTCCTGCTGGAAGATGGATCGGAAGCTGCGCCGCATTACCTCTGCGAAGTAGTCAGGATCCTGGATGCGATCGACGAAGCGGCGTCCACCGTCAAGGTGCTGAGTGGCTATCCGAATGGCAAATTCTACAGAGTGGCGGGCGGCGCGAGTTTTGCGTTCAAAAAGGAGGTGGTCGGCGCTGCGCACGTCTTCCGAACACCCTATACAGCTGATGCATTCTGCGATCGAGTATTGCGCGACACCTTAATCAAGCACGGCTATGGAAAGCCTCCTAGGACGCGGGGCGTATGGTTTTTGGATGCTTCAGTTTGTTGATTTCCTCTGAATCGGCAACTGATGGAGTAGGGAAGAATGTCAGACAGCAATGCCATCCTAGCCAGTCATCACGTCATCGAGCGAAGCACCTTTCGTAAAAGCTTATTGCTCAATGAGCTGGTCAAACATAAATTGATCGACCAGGATGTATCGGCCAATCGCATCTACCTTCCTGTGGAAGGCGACTTGGCCGATAGGCTTGAAGTCTCGCCACATCGGGGGAGAACGGTAAGTTCATATACGAAAGTAGTTAATGGATTGCTTGACGAAATCCAGAACTCCCCCGACGGTCGTGCGGCCATCCGCGCGGACTCTGCGGCCCTGAAGCGCGTAGCCGCCGAAGTCAGAGACCTACAAGATACCCTCAAGGTAGCGCTGGAAAACGGGGATCTCTACGCAACAAGGCCGGATCACCTGACCACAACGGAGATGAAGGCGCAAAACAACAAGACCTTCTCCGATTACGAGCAATACCGTGCCGATCATGCGCAACAGCTGAAAGCGCTGCGCTCGATGAACGACGTCGAGTCCGAGTGGTTTGCCATCACTCGCTCCGAACAGCGGATCGTCGCAGTGGTTGAGGCGAAGCAGTACACGTCGGCCAATCTTGTCGCGGGGCCGAGCCGGATGGATCCGCCCGCCAAAGATGCCGCCGGGCGCGGGGAGTTCCGCAAGGCCATCACGCATGCCGAGCAATCTGGCCGCATTCGTCTATCCGAGCACAGTGCCGCACTGGTCGCACAGGAGGTTGGCGACGAGCTGCCGGTCATCGGTCGCGCCGGTGGCCCGCTGTCCACCTACAAACCTCTGTCGCAACGCGGCTTCACCACTGCCGAGTTCCTGGCAGGCGACCACTCTGCTGGCCAGCTGTTGCGCGGCGCCGGCCTGCTCGCCAGCGCCGCCGATACCGCCCTCACTGCCCGCCGTGCCGGGGAACTGTACAGCCAGGACAACCCACTTGCCGCCCAGTCGGAGCTGACCCACTTCGCCGGTCGCAATCTCGGCGGTTGGGCCGGCGGCAGTACGGCCGCCTATGCCCTGGGCACCACCGGCGCCGGACCGATGGTGCTGGTCGCGGCCGATGCGTACTTCATGAGCAAGGCCGGAGAGAAACTAGCCGATCTGTACGACAACCGCCAGATCTACCAGCAGACCGACCGCGATGGGACGCACTGGTCGTTCGACGGCCGCGCCTGGTCGCGCGAGGGCATGGCCGACACCACACCGGACGGGGTGAACAATCCGACTGCCATGCCGATCGTGGCCAGCTACGAGAAGGCGCGCGAGCTGAACTACCTCGCCACCAACGCCGCTGCGGCGCTGGCGCTCAAGGATGCGGCAGAACCGGACGATCCCTGCCGCCTGCCGGCCAACGACAGCGACCTCCCCAGCCTGGCCCCGGCAGACTGGACGCGCAGCGCAGCCGATGGTCAGTGGCATCGCCAGGCCAAGATCGGCGTCTCTGGTGCCAACGACCGCGGCATCTACCAGTCGGAAACCGCGTCGCCGCCGCGGGCGGCCGAGCTGGACGCCCAGGCCGCGGCCGTCGTCGCGCGCAACGTCGCCAACAGTCCCGGCGCCATCGCCGCGCGCTATGAACTGGCCTACCACCGCAGCGGCTGGGCCGCTGATGGCTATCCGATGTCGCCGGCCGTGCAACGGGCATTGCCCGATCCGGATGCCTTGACCGCCTCGAACGGCCAGCAGTACCGCCGCGATGCCGAGGGACACTGGTCCGTCGATGGCGTCCCCGCCGATGGCAATCGGGCACTGGAGCTGGACACCGCACGGGCGATGCTGCAACCGGCCCTGGCCGAACACGCTCAGGCCCTGGCAGCCATCCGGCAGTCGCCACCCTCGCCGCAGGCCGTGCAAGCCGAGCACACGCTCTACCGGTACCGCCTCGCCGGAACGGAACTCCATCCGGACTGGCGCGAGGCCATCGATCTCGCCACCCAGCGCACACGCGAGTCGCAAGGACTCTCCGGCGATGGCGCGCTGCAGCTGCAGCACGGCCCCGGTGGGGTGTTCGGTGCCGACAGCCCGATCGCCCACCTCCAGCGCGGCGCCGATGGGGTTGATCGCATCGCGGCCGTCACCAGCACCGAGGACATCCGGCAGGCGCTGCAAGAGGTGCGGGCGCACCAGCCAGCCCTAGCGACCTCCGACACTCCGGCGTCGCGGCTGGCGTCGACGGCGCGCACCTCCGACGGGTCGGCCGACTCGGATGGCGCGTCCTCCAACCCGTCTTCCAGCCCGCAGCATGCGCTCGACATGCAGGCACAGACCCAGGCGGCAAGCACCGCGCAGCAACGCCAGGAGCGCGAACAGCAGGAGCGCCAGGCCCAAGAGCAGCAGGCCGGGCAGGCGCGCGAGCACGCACTGGCGCAGGCGTCCCACGAGGAACAAGCGCATGCGGCCCAGGCGCTGGAGGCGCATACCGCGCTCGACCGTCAAAGCCAGGACCTGCAGCAGCGCGCACAGCAAGAACGCCAGACGCAGGAAATCCAGCAACGCACGCAGGAACAGCGCCAGGCCCAGGACGCCCAGCAGCGCGAGCATGAGCAGCGCGAGGCCCAGGACACGCAACAGCGCGAACGGGAGCAGCGCCAGGCCGAGACCGACCAACAGCGTGAGCAGGAACAGCGCACCACCCAGGCTGCGTTGCCGCGCGAGCAGGAAAGACGCCAGGCCGAGGATGCCGCGCCGCTACCGCACGGACCGGAGCGACACCAGGCCGATGATGCGCTGCCGCCCGGGCAGGACGCCCAGCCGCGCACCCAGGAGCCCCCTGGCGTAAGGGAACGCTATGCCCAAGACACCCGCGACCAACTGGCGCCGTCCCGGCACCACCAAGAGGCCGAGGCATTTCAGCAGACGAAGCACGAACACCTGGCCCAGGAAAGCCGCGCACAAGATGCGCAGCATTCGGCAACGCCAGCGCCGGTGATCGCGCACGCATCGGCCACGCAACCCACCGATGCGCAGGCGCAGCGCACTCAGCACTTGCCGAGCGCGCAAGCGTCGGCCATGCGCGAGGACGCGCCACTGCAACGGCGCGAAGATGCCTTGCACGCGCCAACGCAGGAGCACCGTGCCCAGCTGACGGAGGCAGCGTCGGATGCCTTGGTGCCCATGCCGCTCACTGCGGAGCGCACCGAGGATCAGCGCACGCCAGCGCCCTCGGTGTCCCCATCGGACATGCAAACGGCCGACGATGGTCTGTCGCTCGCGCTCGCCTCGGGAACGCGCGGTGCCGACCGCGCAAGCGGCGGGATCGAAGGCGACGAAACGGCCCGCGAGCAGCGCCGCGATGCGCCGGCGGATGGGCACGACGCCCGCGCCGCCCCTGCGCCGCAGAGAGCCGAAACCTGGGAGGAGACGCTGCAAACGATGCGCGCACTCCGCATACAGCTCGAAAAAGACCTCCAGCAGGAAGAACGCCTGGAGCAGGAAAGGCAGCAGCGGCGAGCGCGCGGAGACGACGATCCCCTCGCAGACCTCGAGGTCCGCCGTCAGCAGGATGCCCGCGCGCCTGCGCCATCGGAACAAGCAGCGTTCGAGCCGCAGCCGGCCACGGCGCACCGCGATGCCGCCCCTGCCGCTGCGCAAAGGCCCGGCGAGCCGGACGATCCCCACTTGCCCCAGCGCAAGGAGATCACTGGCGACCGCGACGTGGACGATCTGCTGCACGCCATCGATTCCAAGAACGACGCGGCCATCGAGCAGGCCTTGAACCGGATCTCCAACAGTCCCCTCACCCATGCCCTGCTGCAACAGGGCCATGAACACCTGGAGGCCAAGGCCATGCAGGAAGCGACGGAACAGGTCACGGCGATGCAGTCGCTGGGATTGGATACGTCGGCCGAAGTGCAGACCAGCCGTGGTCCGGTGATGGTGATGACCCTGCCGCAGTTCGCCAGCGGGCCGATGATGCAAGGTGGCGCACCGGGAGGGGGTGGTGGCGGCGGTGATGGAGGGGGCGGTGGTGGAGGCAGTGGCGGCGGTGGTGGGGGAGGAGGCGGTGGAGGCGGCGGGTAATCGCAGCCCGATCCTGCGGTGAGTGGAATTTTCAAGAGGGACACGATGGATACGCCAAGCACGCCCGCGCTACCGGAAAGCGGAACTTCCAACGAGGCGCTGCAAGAAACGATCAAGGCCATGGCGGCATTGATCGCAACGATGCAAAAGCGGGAGCAAAGCCTGCAAGACCAGATCTCCCGGCAACTGCAGGTGCTCCATGGCGCGGTCGGCAACGCCGACCGGAGCGTCAATCGCGTGGTGGAGAACGCGCTGCCGCGGCTGACGCAATTGACGCAACAGGCGCTCTCGGTGGCACTGGATCCGGCGGCCGAGCGATTCGATCGCACGCTGACCGCTGCGAACCAGACGCTGCAGCAAGCCACCCAGCGCTATGCGCAAGCGCAGCAATCCCTCGAAGCCACGGCCATGCGCCGCATGTGGATGGGGTCCATTGCCATGCTGGCGGCGGCCATCATGGGATTGTGCGGCGTGGGGTACATGCTCTACAGCGCCAAGGCGACGCTGGCCGAGGCCGAACAGCGCCGGGCGGAAATCGCGTACCTGGATCGCGTTGCACGGGCCGACCTGGTGCCCTGCGGTGAAGACAGACTCTGTGCCGACTTTGAGAAGAAGGGGCAGCGCTACGGCGACCATGGCCAATATCGGGTCATCACCCTGCGCCAATCCAATTCACACTGAGCCACTGCGCTTGTCAACCGCGCCAAAGCGCGGACCACGTACCGTGGTCGTGCCTGAACTGCAGGCGGACATTCCCCAGCAGGGGAAAAGGAACAGTGTGATGGAGATGAAAGCGAAGGCCCTGGCATTGGTCGTCGTCGCAGGGGTGGCCCTGTCCTTCCAGGCCCATGCGCAATCGTGCTGCCCCTCGGGTGGGCATGGCGTTCCGGCGGCCACCGGACTGGGTGAAAGCGCCCCCCGCGCGGCCAACCTCGCCACCGATTCGGCGTGGCGTATCTACGAGTTCCAACGGGACGGCGTGACCTATCTGCAGATCAACGACGCCTCCGGCGTGGTCCGGGCCGCGGTCGGGCGCATCAACGAGACGTTGTGGGTGCTTCCCATGGGCAAGGACGTTGCCCGCGTGTCGCTGTCGGCCACGCCTGCCGCCCCGGGTCGCGTGGTTTACCAGACCGAGGATTTCGTGGTCTGGTTGCGATCGGATGCGAAGGGCGATGCCTGGGTGGTCACTTCGCGAGATTGATCCCGACGCCCACGCGCTCGGAGACGAGAAAGCTCAAGGCCAACGCATGGCGGCGCCGGCAGGTGCCGCCATGCGTCTTGAGCCGGACCGACAGTTCCCGATCGGACTCGGGATGATCGCGACGGACGGCGTTGAGCACGGACGCATCGGCGGTGATGCGCACGACGATCCCCTGCATGCCCCGCACCCGCCATAGCCGCGCCTGGATCAGGTGGGTTCGTGCAACGGGCAAGGTTTCCACGGCGTTGAGCACGCAGCGATAGGCCACCAGCTGCAGTCCCAGCGAAAGCTGCCGGGGATCGCCGCGCATCCGCCAGCGGAACTCCGTGTTGCACAGATTGGCGAAGCTGACCGAGCGCAACGTGTGGTACAGGCCATGCGTTTCGATGCCCAGCGGATAGAGGGCCGTGACGTACTCATCGAGCAGTTGCGCCTGGATCACCCCGGTGCGCGTCATCTGCATCGCCGCCGCGTGGTGCCCCTGGGAGCGCAGGTACTCCACGACATCCCTGCGCATCCGATTGATCTGCACGGTGAGATCGGTGTAGTCGACCACCCGTTTGCGTAACGTGCGCTCGGCAGACAGGTAGCCGGCCTGTGCGAATTCCAGCGCCTGCTCCCGCACCCGTGCGAAGTCGCGCACTTGCCGGTAGGCCGCAGAGATGCGCGAGCCGAACGCAAACAGGCCGGTGGCGGTGACCGCCAGCAGGATCTGCACGGCGAAAGCCTGTGCGTCGAATATGCCGGCTTCGACGGTCTTGGGCAGCGACAGGGCCACCGCGACGTTGGCCAGTACCACGCCCAGTGCCGCACCGCGCCATCCATGGCGCAGTGTGAGCGCGATGGCGGGCACGACCAGCAACACCCTGAGGAGTTGCCGCAGCACGGTGTCGCCGATGAGGGTGATAGCGACGAACAAAAGCGCCACCACCGCGACGGACGCCAGGCCTTCGTGCAGCAGATGGGACGGCCGGCGCAAGGCTTCGTCGCGCCGCAGCCAAAGGAGCGCCGGCAGGACGAACATCAATGTGCCCAGGTAGTCGCCCAGCCAATACCGGATCAGCGTGTCGATCGGCGCCGGCCCCGATGGGCCACCCAGCGCGGCATTGAGCGCCATGTTGCACAGCGTGCTCCAAAGCGCGGTCACCAGCGCAAGCGGCAACAGCCAGTGGTCCTTGCGCGTCAAATCGGGAATATGAAAGCGTGCCGTGACGGGAAGCAGCGAGATCGCGGGCATCAAGAGGAACGGACTCAGGTAGCCCCAGGTGGTGCTGGCACCCCAGTCCTCGACCCTCGGCACGCGCAACACCAGTAGCGCCGCAGCGTCACCCGCCAGCAACCATGGCCATCGCCGCGCAGGCAGGAACAGCAGGCTGGCAACGCGCAATCCTGCCGGCAGGTACCACTGGTCCACCGAGCATCGCCAAGCCAGCAAGAACGCGACGCAGTAGCCAACGCTCAGCAAAGCTCCCTTGGCAATGTCTCTTCCAGCGGCCATTCGACCATCCGTGGCGTGTCAGAACCACTGTACAAGTCGTGCGCGCTGCAGGAGTAGACATTTGACAATTGCCCAAGGCCATCCGGTGGATCCTGGCTTGCAGGAGGTGGCCTGCACGGAACCAGGGCGGTTCACTAGACTCTTGGATAGGTTCTTGCGGAAGCTGGCTGAGGCGTACATCGCTCCATTGGTTCTCAGCGTGTCTACAGAATAGGATTGGAGACTGGTCGCCTCGTTGAGCCTCCATGGCACAATTGATTCGGAGATGGGGCAGTCAGGGAATTAGCAGGGGGCGAAGCGAGTGACTACCGTAACCAGCGAAGTTGGTTCAGCTGAAAAATTTTCTTTTCCTACAAGTGCATGGGTGCGCTTGCTGAGGAGTTATGGGCCAACCTCGAGCAATCTTACGATGTTCGATGAGTACGTGATTGGCGCGATCGGGCGAGCGAAAGTCCAACCGATCCGTCTTTCCACGCCGCTGCTCGACGACATGATTCGGCATATTGAGTCGAAGGTGGAGGGCTCGCTCTTGATCGCCGGCACCGCGGGCGATGGCAAGACCTATCACTGCCGGGCACTGTGGAACCGCATCGGCGGCGACCCCAAAGTCTGGGCGGGCAAAGAGAACGTGAAGGAACATCGCCTAGCCGATGGTCGCCTAGCGGTGTTCATCAAGGATCTTTCCGAATTCAATGGCCAGGAGAGCGACCTGCCGCTGCAGCGCCTCGAAAGGTCGGTTCTGGGAGGCGACGACTCCGAAGTCGTAATCCTGGCGGCCAATCATGGCCAACTACTCGATCGCCTGCGCGACCTAGGTAAACGGCAGGATCGCATCCACCCGCTCCGCAAGCCCTTGCAGGAGAGCTTCCTGCAAGCAGGGGCGGCGCCCGAACGCTTGGCTGTATTCGACCTCAGCCGCTCCACCAGCCGCAAGACGCTCGACGAAGTCGCCAAGGCAGTTGCCGGACATCCCGAATGGGCAAACTGCTCTCGCTGCTCCTTGAGGGCAGGTGGGAATGTCTGCCCGATCGACGAGAACCGCCGGCGCCTTCTCGGAGAAGCCGATAGCGGGCAGCTCGCGCGCCGGCTCGGCGACCTGGTCGAGATCGCCAGACTCAATGGGCTACATCTTCCGGTGCGCGATCTGCTGGCACTGTGCTCCAACATGGTCCTCGGTTACGCAGATGCCAAGTTGGCAAAAGAGAACCTGATGACTTGCGCGGACGTGCTCAAGATCCAAGAGGGCAACCACATCGGCAAGGCCAGCATCTACGCTAACGCATTCGGGGCCAACCTGCCTAAGCGACGGGCCTCTGATCGCCCCGTATTCAAGGCTATGGCGAGTTTCGGTGTGGGTGAGGAGACGACCAACGCGGCCGATGGTTTGCTGGTCTACGGTAAGGACGATTCGCGGTTGCAGGCCGACTTCGCGCGTCTAGTGGCCGTTGACCCGGTCTATGGCGCGACGGCGGACTTCCGCGCGGCTCAGGACGCCTACTTGGAAGGCTATGAAGGCGCGCGCTTGGATGGCGGCTCCGCTGAGTTCATGGAGATGCTTGAGGACCAGCGTCGCCGGCTCTACTTCGCGCTGCCTGAATCCGAGCCCGGCTACCCCCGTTGGTCAATGACGGCCTTTCGCTTCGCTGGCGAGTACCTGGACATCATCGAGTCGCTCAAGGCCAAGAAGGCGGTGAACGACACCACTCGCGGGCGTATTGCCCGTGGCCTTAACCGGGTCATGACGGGCCTGCTCTTGGAGAACGTTGACCGCATCTTCATTGCCAGTTCCGGCGGATTCACGCAAAGCCGCGTGAGTGTGCTCTGCGATCATGAGACGCCATCGCGCAGGCAGGGTGGCGTAGGCATGGCCATCAAGTACGACGAGGAGGCTGGCCGCCTTCAGCTCGACGTATCGCTCTCGCCAAGCCCCGGCAACTCAGTCGCCTTCGACCTCACGCCTATCCGGCATGAGTTCCTCGCGCGTGTGGCCGAGGGCGCGCTGCCAGCAAGCTTTTCCAACGAGTGCCTTGAAGACCTTCTGGCCTTCAAGACCAAGCTGCTGCGCAAGGCCGAGATCGTCCGTAAGGCTGGCTTTGCCGGCGACGACGACGAGGTCGGCGGGGAAGCCTCCGCCTTGACGCTGAATTTCATCGACATCGAGCCGGGAGGCCGCGGGTTCGCCCGCCCCGTAACTGTAAGGACTCCGGAATGAGCGAGGTCCTTAAACGTCCCGAGATCAAAAGCGTCGATTTTTGCGTCGACGAGAACATCTGGGGGCACCGTCTCTACGACGAGCAACTCCCTCATTTGACGGTGCTCGAATTCCTCGGCGCACTGGGCTCTAACCTCGACAAGCCGCTACGTCCCCATGAGGGCCTTGGTGGTGCCTTCAAATTTCAGCCCCAGCGTCAAATCCGTCTCCGCGGCCTGCTCTTCAACAATCCCTACGTCGAGTCCATCTCCGAGAGCGCACAACCGGATGAGGAGAAATGGCGGCAGTGGTTCGAGCGCTTCGCCCACGGGGCAACGGGCAACGGTGACGGCGTTGACGACATGGCCTACCTGCGCAATTCGTTCGCGAGCTTCGACGATTTCGCCAAGGCCGTGGAGCTGCTGCGTTCCTCTTCCTTCGAGTCGCGCAGCAACAAGCGCTGGAGTTCCAAATTTGTCTTTCCCTTCGGCCCAGACGCCCTCTACGAGGACTTGGAGATCGACTCCAAGGGCAAGATGAGTAACGATCGGCGCTTCTTCGCGCGCACTGGCGAGCTGCTCTACATGATGCTCACCCGGTCGAAGCGCGGCGCCGAGCTGGGCGACCTGCTGGCCAAGCGCCTGTTCGACCGCGAGGCGCCGATGAACCGGCTCGCGCGAGCAATGCAAGGTACGTCACAGCGCGCGGATGAAGCCCGGCAGTCTGGCTATCTGCCTGAAGCCGCTAACCCGCGTTTTGATCAAATTTGCGATGACTGGCTGTCGATTCTGGCCAGAGATATGCCGATCTATGACGCCTTGGAGCACCTGATCGTCATCTCCGGGCTCAACATGCTGCTCTACTTCCTTGAGCGGGCGAAGCGCGTAGCTGGCGACGATGATCCGATCGAGATCATCTGCGAGATTGTTTCCAAAGAACGCACGAAGGTTCGCACGCTTTCCGGCGACAGCTACCAGCTCAACCAAGGCCTGCCCGCCAAGGCGGTGCGCGCCCATGTCGAGTCGATCCGCATGGATGCCGGCTGGACCGAGGCCGCCTCCGGCGAGTTCCCGGAAGCTGAGCGGGTGAGGCTCATGCGCGAGCGCTTCCAGTGGCCATCAGCCGATGGGGGCGACGACGAGGACTACTCGGGCGAGAGCCCCGACGCCTTAGTCGACAAGCTCACCGAGCTTGCCCTCGCGCGGCATCAGCAGCACGTCGGCAAGATTCACGCGTCCTGGTCGCGGGCGATTGGCCTCAGCTCCCGCCGCCTCTCGCGGCGCACCCGCTACGCCCCCAACGATAGGCTTTTAAAGTCGATCGTGGTGGCCATCGTCGACGAACCTATGCAGTTCGACGAGTTCCTGACTGAGGCTAAGAAGCGCTATGGCCTCATCCTCGGCGACGCCGAAGGCGCGCGCTTGGTCGACGCGAAACTTGTAGACCAAGAGGAGCTCAGTGAGAACCGGGACAACCTTGAAGCCCGGCTTGTGGGATTGGGCTTGGTCCGCAGGCTCTCCGATTCCTGCTCGTTTGTCGAAAATCCGTTCGCGAAGGAAGGGGCCGCATGCTGACCGACCGCATTATTGGCCGCGTCGGCGCGGACATCTTAGCCAAGCGGGTTTCCAATCCCGGCCAGTCAGGCGATTCTGCCGCGTTGTTCCGGCTCGACAAGCTCTCGTCCAGCCAAATCGCGTCTGTGGCGCGGGCGATCCTAGCTAATCCCGACCTGCTGGCTCGCGTGGATCTCATGATCCCCGCGGCCTTGGTCGATGGCCAAAGCCTGCCGCCTGAGATCCTCATCCCGCATAACGCCGGCTACGTCCGCAACAACGCTGCGACCGTCAAGGCTGCAATCCTGACTGCTAACGGCAACGAGCACAACTTGGCCGACACGCTCGGCCACGTCATGGCCATCGGCGCCAAGGAGATGCGTGCCGACCCTGAATCCTGGGTCGAGGCTGCCTTGCACACGGGTGGACTCGCGCCGGTGCCGGATGACCGCTCGGTGTTCCATGCGGCCTTGGGCGGATTGCTCGCCTCCTCTGAGCTCTCACTCGTCCAGCTTGGCGAGTTCTGCTCCGAGATTGTAGAGGCCATGTCCATCCGCGGACTTGCCATCCGCGATGCCGTGGGCTTTGCAATGCCGCGTGCCGGTTTGCCCCGCGACACAGGGTTCTTCTCCAATGCAAAGAGCTTCGGACCGCTTCGCAAGCCCTGGCAGAAGGCCTTCGCCAAGCTCTTTGCGCAGCGCGCGCCGCTGCTAAAGAAACTTCGCCAGAACGGCCAGCCGCTGGATTCCGACGAGCTAATTGAGCGCATCGAGACCAATGCGGCTGAGATCACGGACGCCGCGCGCCTTGCGCTTCATGCTTTCGTCACTGCTCCCGCCGGAGATCAGGAGGTGTCTTCCGCTCTGGCCCAGTTCGAGTGGGAGGCCGACGGCGTCTACCTCGCCTTCGACAAGCCCAAGGAGAAACAATTCGGATTGGCTGACTCGACCATCCGCTTCCTCGACCACGATTGCGACCAAGAGAATTCGCTCGACCTCGAGGGCCGCCAGCTCTTGGAGGACTTGAAGTCGCGCGAGCGACGCTCCGACTTTACCGAAGACGATGAGGAGTTCTTCGTCAAGTACCGCCGGCTGCTTGAGCAAGATGCCAAGCTTTGCGCGCGCTGGGAGAAGGCCCTCTATGGCAAGCCCATCGAATGCAACGACTTTTTCGATGGGTTCGCGCGCGTAGTGAACAGCCTACATGCGGGACTGCGCGACACCGAAGGCGAGCGCATTTTGCGCTTCACCGTGACCAAGGGGCGCAAGGAGTGGCGTGAGCGCTTCAATTACGACGCCGGCAGCTACTTCTCGGCGATGTATCGTGGCTTGAAGGAGCTCATGGGTTCCAAGGCCGATTGGAAGGTTGAGCGTCTCGGCAATGCGAGCCTGCCCGATCCGCTTTTCGATTACGAGGCCTTCTTTGCCAAGGAGAAGGAGCTCCGCAGCGACAAAAAAAACAAGATGCGGCCGAATTCATCGCTCTCGCGCATGGCCTTGCAGATCAAGTTCGATGTGGCGCTAATCCAATTCTCCAATGGCAAAGAGAATGTGCTCGCCAAGACCCAGCTCTTGTGGAGCTACAAGCCCACCTCGATTGGTCTGTCGATGGTCGCAGATATGCGTCGCCTTTTGGAGAAGGGGGCGGCCGGTTGCACAGAAGTCCCGCGCCGCCTAGTAAGCAAGAAGGGTGGGGTGCAAAATGTCTCGCTGCTCGACACCGGCACGTTGGAGGCCACCTATTCCGCCGACGCGGGTTCCTTGGTCCCAGCGGCCAGCAGGCTCCGCAGCCTGCGCCACGAGATAAAGGGCCGGATCAAGGATCTCGCGGAAGGCGGCTATCTAACTCCGCCGCAGCGCGACGAGGTCAAGGCATCCTGGGACAAGTTCGAGGAGGACTACATCAAGGCGATGGAGGACTTCGTCTCTATCGGCCTTCATGGCGAGGCCGTCATGCGCCAGGCGGAATCCTTCGGCGCCCTGATGGCGACCCTTATGTCCCAAGCGCGCGGCGACGTGTGCCGCTCGCGCCTGGTCTCCGAGATTCTTTCGGTAGGCACGGCCCGCGTGGCTGGCGACAACCCCGCGCTGATCATCCCGCCATGGCACCCGGAGCGCATGAAGGCGTTGGCAGTGAAGTCCCGACGTGTCGCCGGATTTGCCACCCACTTGCTCTCCAGCGGCAACATCCTCTATGGAGACCGCGAAATCTTCATGCGCGAGTTCTCCGACGAGATCGCCCATCCGTTCTATCCGGAGATCGCTGTCCTCAACCGGGCCGGCGCGCAGACGCTGGTGTCTGAGAGCAGCACAGTCAACGGCTATAGCCTCTTGGAATCGCCCACGCGGGGCAATCAGGATGCAATGACCGACGTGGACCCAGCTGCCGCTGCCAAGCAAGCACGAGAGCTGTTGGAGCGCTACGTTGGCTTGCAGCCTCATGAGGCATCGAACCTGAGCGTCGTACTTTACAACGCCGATGCGGCCGAGCTGCCGCTGGCTACTGTGCGGGAGCTCTCGTCGATTCAGGAGGACGGGAAGCTTCAATGCAGCGTGTCGGTGCGTCACTCGGATCCGGCAAAGCTGCGCAGCGTCTACGGTGAGCTGGTCAACAAGGCCGGAGACGATCCGGACTTGCCCGTAGTCAGTGAGACCAGCGACAACTTCATCTCCAGGTTACGCATTTCGGTAACGCCGATCTCGGCCACGCCTAGCGAGAGCGCCCAGGGCTTCAAGGCCTTCGATGTAGCTTTCCTGCATGACGTGGTCTCGCGGGCGGCGCAGTCCGAATGGCTTTCTGTCGCCTGGACGAACGATCGGCCGAATTTGGAGCACGCTCCCTCGCGCTGGTCCTACCGCAGCGTCTCGGGCGAGAACGAACTGAAATCCACCACCTTCTTGGCCTGTCCTTGGCAGACGGCCTCGGGCTGGGCCTATGTGTCCGCAGTGGCTGCCGTTTGCCGCCAGCTTGATGCATTACCTGGCGAACGCTTCCTGCCAGCCCGGCGCATCTCGCTGCAAAGCCCCGCGCTGGCCGGCATGATCAAGGACGCCCATGACTTGGCCGAGTGGGTCGCCACTTATGACGAGCTGCTCGACAAACGCCAACTTCAGCACAACGACATCACCGTCGTCCGCTATCGCCGCGGCTCCACTAACGGCCGCAATATGATCGTGAGCTCGACCTCCGAACTGCGTCTGCTAGGCGTACTAGTGCGCCGCCGCTTGGACGAGCTGAATTTGCAACTCGATGCTTCCGAGGTCCAGGCCGCCGCTGACAAGGCCAAGCGCGATGCGCTATCGGTCTCCGGCGATATCGTTTTGCGCGCAGCCAAGCGCGGCGTATCCGCAGGCGAAATGATCGGCCTGGTGCTTAGCCGCTATTTGCTCGCAGAGGAGTTCAGAGCCGCCGCTGGCGGGGGACAGATATTGACGGCGTACTTCCTGCTCGACGACTACGCAAGCTGGCTCTCGCAGCCAGAGAGCCGTATCGCCGACATCCTTGCGCTCAATGTCGAGGAACGGGAGGAGCGCGTTTGCGTAGTGATCTCAATCGTCGAATCCAAATACGTCGCCGCCGACGGCTTGGCCAAGGCGCGCCGCGACTCCAAGGACCAGCTCCTGACTACTCTCGGCATGTTCCGCGAGGCGCTTTTCGGCGACCCCGGCCGGCTCGACCGGGACGTGTGGTTAGCCCGCCTGGCCGATATGCTCATCGACGCCGACATCCCGCCAGGCATGACGGGTCTGATGGAGCGCGCGCGCTCGAAGCTTCGTGAGGGCGATGTAGATATCTCGCTGCGGGGCTACTCCCACGTCTACGTTCACACCTCGGACGCCGGCTCGGTTTCTGCCTCCGACCAGGAGCTTTTGGAGGATTCCGACGGCGTGAAATCGTGGCAAGAGGTCTTCGATCGGTCCGATCTGCGAAAGCTCGCCGAGGCCTACGCTAAGGGCGCCGGCGGACTCGGCGCCCGCGCTGGGCTGGGACCCCACCAGCCCTGGGATGGGCATGGCTTCAAAAAGCCTGCCCCGCGCGTGCCATGGCTCGCCGCCATGGGCCAACTCGCTAGCGGTGTCGGCGTGCTGCTGGAAGAGTCTCCAGAGGAAGCCACCGCCGCGGCTCCGGGCACTAGCCTGGCGCAAGAGCCTTCGCCGCCTGCGCAAATCCTGGCCAAAGCCGATACCGTGCCGCCGGCTTCGGCTCTAAGCCCTGCGCTGGCCGCCAATCTTGGCGCCGCTTTCTCAGAGCTGGTTGCCTCCAAGTTCGCGGGCGGCGCGCAGTCCGACGTTGAGCGGGAGGACTGGGCTCAGGAAGTCACCAAGAAGCTCAAGGCCGCGCTTAACAGTTACGGGCTACAGGCGGCCATTTTGGGGACGCGTCTGACCCCCAATGGTTGCTTGGTGCGCCTGGCTGGTTCCGACCGGCTGCGCGTGGAAGACATTGAGAACAAGCGCACCCAGCTCCTGACCACGCACGCGATCAATCTCGTCACCGTCCAGCCCAAGCCCGGCGAGATCGTGGTGACGGTCGCCGGCTCCAAACGCCAGTCCGTGTCGCTCTGGGAGCTGTGGTCGCGACGCGAGCTCAATCGTAACGTCGCCGGTATCAACACGTCATTCCTCTTGGGCCTCCAAGAGATCAACGGTGCACTGCTGTATCTGAACCTCGGCGCGGAATTTGGCGGGCTCTCATCCCATGAGCCGCATTCGTTGGTGGCGGGTGCCACCGGCAGCGGCAAATCAGTGCTGATTCAGGCGCTGATCTTGGACATCGCCGCAACTAACCCGAAGGACTTGGCGCAGCTTATCTTGATAGATCCCAAGATGGGCGTCGACTACGCGTCCTTGGCGGACTTGCCGCACATGCGCGACGAGATCGTGACGACAAAGGAGAAAGCGGCGGAAGTTCTCAAGGCTTTAGTGCAGGAGATGGAAGAACGTTATCGCTTATTCGCCAAGGCTCGTGCACGTGACTTGCCGACCTACAATGCGAAAGTCTCGGCCGACGAACGTTTGCCCATGGTCTTCCTGATCCATGACGAGTTCGCGGACTGGATGCTCGACGATGGGTACAAGTCTGCAGTGGGCGCTGCTGTACAGCGACTCGGCGTCAAAGCCCGCGCTGCGGGGATCCACTTAATCTTTGCAGCGCAGCGCCCCGACAAGGATGTCATGCCAATGCAGTTGCGCGAAAACCTCGGCAACCGCCTTATTCTCAAGGTTTCTAGCGAGGCCACCTCCAAGATCGCGCTGGATCGACCAGGCGCTGAACTCCTTCTCGGCCGTGGACACCTGGCTGCCAAGCTTAATGGCGAGCAGGGCCTGGTCTACGCACAAGCTCCCTTTCTGTCCGACGACGAGATCACCGCGGCTGTGATGGCGATTTCGCTCGACAACTCGCCAAGATTAGCGCATGGCACCATCTGATACTCAAGAGGCACCGTCGATCCCTGGATCTTCGCAAGGGGCTGCGACGACGCGGCTCGTTGAACACTTGGCTAGAAACGAGGCATCTGCGCTCACCGCCCTCGTAGGTCCCTCGACCATGGCGTTGCTAGGCAAGCTGGGCGCAGATGTGACTAGCCCAATGAGTCTGGCTTACTTCATCGCTAACGTGAACGGTGAACGTGGTGCCATACGAAGGCGAGACATTCGAAGCCTTTTAGTCTCCAAGCTGAATCAGCAAGAGGCCACCGATCTGTGCAATTTGCTTCAGTTGCCGGTGATCTCCCCTCACCGGACACTGGGGGGTATCGACTTCGACGCACCGCGAAATCTGGAGCTTCTGGACACATGGTACGGTGTTGCGAATGATGAGCGTGAGGAAACTCTTCAACCATCCGAGGGATCCCACAAAGCCGTTGCTTCCCACAAGCTCTACGCGCATCAACTGAACGCATTTCGCGAACTTCGACGAGCGATCGCGTACCCGTCGGCGTCCATTCTTGTCCACATGCCGTTTGGTGCTGGAAAGCTCCGGCTCGTCGCCACTGCTGTGCTCGATCTCTTTCGCTCGGAAGCTGACGACAGGTCCGTTGTCTGGTTGGCACCGGGCGCGGCCATGTGTGAAGAAGCCTTCCTTGAGCTGCAGGAGGTATGGAAGCAATTGGGATCGCGCGATACCACCCTTCTCCAACTTTATGGCAACCACCCGGCGCGAGACTTGGATCAACTTGGGGGAGCGATTGCGGTCATTGACATCCTCCGACTCAGCAAAGATGACGCAGCCCTGGAGAAGCTCGGTGCCGTCACCTCGGTGGCAGTTCTTGCAGACGCGGAGAACCTTGTCCACCCCGCTGGCGCGGAGATCGTACGAAGAATGTCAGCGGGCGGACCATTTAGCCTAGTGGGGATCTTAGCCTCGTCAGGAGCTTCCATTCCGCCCGGACCTGCGCGCATCGCCTTGCAGTCAGCCTTCACGGGAGCTTGCATTACGGTCACGGCAGACGACGAATTGCAGGCGCTTCGCAATGCGGGCGATTTCGTAGACATCGCAGGCTCGATCGTCGACCTCACAAGTACATCGTCTGCAACTGCTTCAACAGATGCCTCGCCCACCGCAAGTAACGAGAACTCACTTGACTTCGATCAAGCCTATGTATGCGAGCTCAGTAAAAACGTTGAACGCAACGAGCGTCTCCTAACACTCCTTGGTGAGGAATCTAAGAAAGGGGGGCGGATCATTTTTTACGCGACAACGCCGGCTAGTGCGAGACTTTTTGCCTGCCTGCTACCCGTTCTAGGGGTTCCGGCAAGATCGATTACTTCAGAGGACTCTCCAGCAGCACGCACTCTTGCCCTTCAGAAATTTGTCGCCAGAGAAGAAAAGGTCTTGTGCGTCCACGGTTTCCTGCTTGCCGGAAGAGCTATCCCAGATATTACTTTGTGCGTGATGGCGTCGCCTGGTAAGTCTAAGGCATCGTTTCTTTCAACTATCGGGCGACTCGTGCAGGCTCGAGACGCCAATCTTCCGACGCTCAGACTCATTGTGGCAGCCGACTCACAAGCCGACGCTGGTTTGGTGGCGTCGTTGGGCACTTGGTCAACGCTGAAATTCTAGGAGATCATATGTCCTTCCCCATCATTCCCCAGAACCTATCGATCTCCGCGATGCGAAGCTCGGGCTATCGTGATACCGCCCATGCACTTGCAGAGCTCATTGACAACGCCATCCAAGCAGGAGAAGACACCGCATCCCGTACCGAGGTCGAGGTCATCTGTATTGACGAGGCTCCTACTGGCGGGCGACGTCAGATCTCCCGACTTGCGGTCTATGACAATGCCTGTGGCATGAATCCCTCGCTGTTGAGAAAAGCCCTGCAGTTCGGCAACGGGTCCCGCCTAGAAAAAGCTCAACAAAAAGGGATCGGCAAGTTTGGGATGGGATTGCCGAACTCCTCTATTTCTCAATGCAAAAGGGTGGACGTTTGGACATGGCAAAAAGGTTCGGTTTATCACGCGTATTTAGATGTGCAGGAAATTCAAGATGGCAAGATGACAGAGGTTCCAGAACCGCGATCTTCTGAACTCCCCTCCGAGTGGCGATCATTGATCGCAGGTAACCTCGAAGAGCACGGTACACTGGTCGTCTGGAGCAAGCTGGACCGGATCTCCTGGAAGCAAAGTACAACTTTACTTCGACACACGGAATTTATCAGCGGGCGCGTGTACCGACACTTCATCAATGAAAAGTCCGTTCGAATTCGCCTTGCCGCTTATGAGAGCAAGACCAAATCGACCGTCTTCGAAAGCTTCGTCCGGCCAAATGATCCGCTCTACCTGATGTCCGGAACAAATGCCCCCTTCCCCTTCAATCAAAAGCCGGCCTTCGTGACGTTCGGACAGCCGCTGGTACTCACGGTGGCTCACTGCGGGGTAGAACACCTCGTGACCATCATTGCGTCGATCTGTAAGCCGGAGACACGGCGTGAAGGAGGAACCAAGCCGATTGGTCAGCACGCGCAAAAAAACCAGGGCATCTCCGTCGTGAGATCAGGGCGGGAGTTGGAGCTCAATCACAGCTTCACGAACTCCTATGACACGCGCGAGAGATGGTGGGGGGTCGAAGTGCAGTTCGATCCAGGCTTGGATGACGTTTTTGGCGTCACTAACAACAAGCAGTCCGCCACGGGATTTACACGTCTAAGTATCGAGGAAGACGCGTTCGAAGAGGGCCTCGCCGTGAAGGATTACCAGGAGGAACTCGAGCAGGATCGGGATCCGCGGCTTGCCATGTATCGCATCAGCCGCGAAATCGAGAAGTTATTGAATTCCATGCGTATTCAAGTGGCCAAGATGCGAGAAGGCGAACGTATCTACGCCACGAAGGAGCGGGCCGAAAGCAAGGCCGAGAAAGCAGCGACGGACTCGGTGGCAAGACGCAGAGAGCGAGTGGGGGACACAGGTAGGAGCGATAAAGAGGAGCACGCTTCCACCAGCGAACGTGCATTGGCGCTGACAGCCGATATCGTGCAAGACGGCGTGGAGGAGACGAGGGCTCATGACCTAGCCGTGGATTATGTCACCAAGAAGATCAAGTTTCGCTTTAGGCATTCTGATCTGACGGGCTTCAACATCTTCGATATCTCCACGGCTGGAGGTGTCATCTTGATCACACTCAACAGTCGTCACCCGGTGCACGCGCGCATCTTCGAGGCGCTTCAAGGGGAGGGTGGACCGGAGGTCCAGTACGCTAGAGAGGTTCTGTCGCTCATCGCCGCCTGGGCCCGAATGGAGGATGAAGCGCCCAGCGAGAAAGTGCGAGTGGGCATCGAAGACATTCGCTTGCTGTGGGGGCGGATGGCCATGGACTTCTTTGAGCTCGAGAACTAGCCATGAGCGGGCGCGAAGCGATCCGTGGATTTGCGGTCCAGACCCTCATCTGCCTTCTCGACTCGTTTTGGGCTGGCGAACAGTGGAATGCTGTCACGCTCGAGCCTGATTCCGAAAATGACAAGGTGGACATTCATTGGGAATATGCCGATGGTTCGACCTGTGCTCAACAGGTCAAATCCTCAAAGAATCAGATTGGAAAAGGCGACGTGGTGGCCTGGTGCAGGGAACTAAAGGCGTCCAATTCTGCAAATAGGTACCAGCTGATGCTGGCCGGGCCGATCGCAGCCGCCGTGCTGGAAGCCGCGCCCTTTGACGGCGTTGATGTGCCAACGCCCACGTCGATGGATACGCTGGCCCTACTCGACCAAGCCATAACGAAAGTGGATCGCTACCTTACCGCGAAGTCCATCAGTCCACTTCCACTTCCACTTCGCGAATCGCTGATCTACGAACTCGTTGCTCGCATGATGCAGTCGGCTATACACGGAAAACGTATGTTGCATGAGGAGTTTGACGGCTGGTTGCTGAGCGGGATCACTGCTTCTTATCCACAAGCGGTCAGCCAGCGACTGACCGCAAACTGCGCTGTCCTGTGGAGTGTTCTCGAGATTGCCGGGCCGATCGTGGTCTCGACGCGAGCTTTCGAACTGATACTTCCGCTCACAGTCGTCAACGGCGGTGCTTCCACGGCCATCGTTGAGATGTTTCTGCTACGTGTGTGGTCGACTGCGCTGGGGCGTGAGATGCGCTATCGTCCCGAAAGCATCGTTTCTGAGGGGACAGAGAGGGGGTACGACATTCGACGGCGGAGCGGGTATCCATTCGGAGATTTCGCGATCTCTCCCCAGTCCTCGGTCAAAAAGTCCGTACTGTTCGTTCCTGTTCAACGACCTGGATATGATGTGGATCAGTGGCCTCTTGGTGATTATCAGGTCGAATTGTTCGTCAAGTATGCGGCTCAAGCAGCCTTGTGCTCGGTCAAGAAGACAGTGATAACGATCGGGATGGACGCGTTCTCTGTCCTAACGTCGGGCCAGACCCGATTTATCTCCGTCTCCAATCTAGACAGGTATCTGAGCGAAATACTCATGGTGCAGTGCGAAGGCGACGTGCGCTCGTCCTCATTATAGAAATCATCGGTGCCAACAGGATTTTACTCTTTAGGCAGGTTGGGGTACGGATCTACGTAAGTGTCTCGCCGAAACCTGTGTGCCGTGTCGGTCCGATGTCTGGCTGCGATGACTGTCTCCGAGGGGCGGCTCATCCGGGACTTGCTATCCAAGCCTTCTTCAAATGCTAGTCATCATTTAGATTGTAGTCGTAGATGTCCTTATGGAGGGCGAAATCGCAGTTTACATGTAGATTATGTATGTATTCGAGTGTGCAATTTTCTATGAAGTGATCGAATTCTTTGCCATTACCACCTTCGATAGCACGATATTCATAGGATTCAAATCCTACGCTGAACCATCTAAGGATGATCTGCAGGTATAGGGCCGACACCCTGCACGCATGCCTGAGCATCAGCACAAGCTCTTCGCTGTCCTCGTGGCCTCCGTATTCGGCCGGCGGGCCCAAAGGGAAAGTTCCATGTGCGACATGGTTTCGAAGGTTGCGTACGAGCTGCAGCGCAAAAGTCAATCGACCCTCCGCGAGCACGCCCATCCCACCCAAAGCGGCAGCGTGGCTAGCTTTGTATCGATCGAACAGCATGATGAAGTTGTTGCAGTGATGCCTAAAGTCCTGAGGCACAGCTGATACCCCTTCGCTCTCGAAGAGATCATCTAAGAGAGCCACCGCCCGCAGGCTATTTGTTCTCTTCAGCAGGCCCTTAGCTATGCCTTTACGAGCCGATAATGGTCCATAGAGGTGATCAATGAAACGATAGGCTTCCTCCAGGCCATTGCAGACAAACATGAAGCGCGTGAGCGCGGTAGCGTGAGTCGTGTAGTGCTTCGCGTGGGCATCGATGTTATCGCCAATACTTCCGCAGTAAAGTCCGTCCGAGGATTCGAACTTCCAGGTATCGACTTCGACCTTTTCAAGCTGAGCGGCTAACCTGAGCCAGTCTCCAATCGTCTCGGTCCGAATCTTGGTTGTGCCGTGCTCGCTCAAGTAGGACGACGTGTTTCCAAGGAAGTGCGCAGCAAAACTAACTTCGATTAAATGTTCAGCGAGCCCACGGGTCCCTGAACAAGTAGGACAGAAATGCGCAACGCCAGGTTCAGGATCGTCGGCGCTCATGCCTTATTTTCCTCAGTTCACTTATGACAAACCGCGCACGAACCGTTGCCTTCATCCACCCCGTAAATTTCGTCGATTTCGTCGGGGCAGGCTTTCACAGGCCGCAGTGGGTTGATCGGGATGGCTTTGCGCATGCGAGCTCGGCGAAGCTCGTATTCCGCTTCGATCTCCGCAATGCGTTCAGGCTGCTCCATATCGACCAGCGACTCGCCCTTCGACCAAGTGAAGGGGGAGCCGTGCTCCAGCGCATCCTTCTCCAACGCCTTGGCGTCTTCATATGCCTGCGGATGGCGCTCCCTCAGGCGTACCCACTCGATCTTCTGCTGGAAGAAGCAGAAGGTGCAGCCGCTGCGCGATCGCCACTCGTAATACTTGGGATAGCCGACGCCGGAGTTCTCCAAGATGTCGATGACACCGGCCTTGTCGATGCCCGCCTCGCGGAAGGGAAGCTTCACGAACAGGTTGTCAGCCTTGGTCGAGTAGCCCTCGCGGTAGTCCTCATCGGCGCGGATGGCCACATAGGACGTGACCTTGTCGCCGTTCGCGAGCATCGGCCTGACCCAGTTCTCGAACGGGGCCAGCTTTAGCTTGCGGGTGCACCAGCGGGTGTTGGGGTTGGGCAGGAAGTGGTTGTATTGGCGAAGCCAGAAGCTGAAATCGCGGTCAGGGTTCAACCGAAGGATCGTCTTGCCAAGCTTTCCCTCGAGCTTACCCAGGAACTCATAGACCTCGGGCAGCTCTTCGCCTGTGTCGGTATAGAAGTATTCGATGTTGAGCTCGGGATGGCGCTCGCGCATATAGACGGCCAGAGCCGCGCTGTCCTTGCCTCCCGAGATTCCCAGAACGTGCCGCTCAGCCATTGGCTGCCTCCTTGTCGATGGACGCCAGCTTCATCCCGGCCTTGGCCAGGATCGCCAGCAAGACTTCCGTTCCCAAACCTTGGCCTTCCAGCATGGAGACGACCTCGAGGGCCTTGGCCTCCACGGTCTTGCGGTGGCGGTCCGAAATAGCGAACGAGCGCGATATCGTCTTGGTGTCTGCGCCCGCGCCGATGACCACGGCGATGGCTTCGCTGTGCGCCTTGCGCCCCTGCACGGCTGCGAAGGCCTCAGATTCGCGGAAGCGGCGCGCTAACTTCGCCAGCTCCAAGATCGCGGCGTCGATGTGCCGATCCACCCAATCGCGGGGCGGCTTCTCCGCCGCCAGGCTCAGGATGCCTTCGAGCGATGCTCTCGACCCGTCGTAGTTGACCAAACGCGTAGCGAAGCCATCAATTTGGAAGTCCCCCGAGATGCCGGAGACGGACTTCGCCCGCTCGCGCAAGTTTTCCAAATCGTCGCGGCTCGCGTCCAAAGCGGCGAGCATCTTGGCTTCGACCTCAGCGAGCATCTTCCCGTAGGCGCCGGCGAGTTCTTGCAGCGGTGCGCGCAGCGCCTTCACATAAGCCTTGCCGTCGGATGCGCCCAGGAGCGATGCCAGATCGACGAACAGCACCTTGTGCGGGTCGCTGGCCTTCAAAAGCATGTCGCGCATGTCACGGGTTGTTTGCCCAAGCCGCGAGGTCCGCCGGGCCCATTCGGGCAGGTTGAAGACCATAGCCACAAGGCCGCGGGCTGCCTCTAGCGGGTCGGCTGCGCCGGCGTTCTCGCCGATCTCGGCCAACAGCTTGGAGATGCCTTTGAGAATGCGGTTCTTATCCTCGTCGATAGCCACCCAGCGCAGCGAAAAGCGATCGGGGTCTTGCAGGCACTCGTCGATGTCGAAGTCGGTGAGCCGGGGCACGAACATCCCGTCCTTGTAGACGGCGACGTTGGCTTTGTGGGCTAGCAGGAAGGTGGTGAGGAACACGGGCTGGATGCCCAACTTCATACCGAACGGCGGCGCGCTCCACAGCTTGTAGATCTCGTGCGCGCCCACGCGGGCGTCGGCGTCCGAGAAGAGGGTTCGCGTGGCGCTCCAGAGGTTCTTGAAGCCTTCGGCGAACCCATCGCCAGGCGGCATGCAGCGCCAGGCCCCAGAGGCGTCTTGGCGATGAAGCCCCGTGCGCTTGAGCAGAGTCTCATAGAGGCCGCGCTCGGCCGGGAAGCCCTCGAATCCCAAGGCCTCTTGGCCTTCTGCGTTGATCATCGCGTGCAGCAGGTCGCGGCGCGCCTTCACGCTGTTGCTCGACACGCTGTCGCGATTGACTAGCTCGCTCCACACCGGGGGCGAATCGCCGAACATGTCTTCGGCCAGGCTCGAGGCAACCGGTGAGAGCTTGGAGCCTGGCTCGACGATTTGGTCGGTTCCGTCGTGCCACTTCGCCAGCGACACCGCGGCTTGCAGTTGGTCCTCCAAGTCGGCGCGGGTGGCGGCCAGGCGCGCGTAGACTTCCCGGCGTGCGACGGCATCGCCTGAGAGCTCGTGGCGGTCTTTGACTTGCTCCAAGGCGACTAGTTCCGCCGAGAGTTCGGCGATACGGGCGTGGTTCGCAGGAATGCCTACCATCACGGGCCATGGGCTTAACTTGGAGCACACCTGTGCTCGTACTCGCGCGTCCCTCGGCTTCATGCCTTTACTGGGCAGCGCGAGGATGAAGGTCCCGAACTCGCCCTTCTTGGGTTGGTAGTTCGCGGCGATTTTCTCAGCTTGCTCGATGCTGCATAGCGAGAGCTCCATCCATCGCATGGAGCCGGTCTCGTGGTAGTGCCGCTTGGCCACGACCGGATGCAGACCCATGAGCTGCGCCAGGCGGCCGTAGTCGATGCCCGGAGAGGCTGCCAAGGTTTGGGCGATGGCCGCGTCGATGTCGAAGTCGCTGCCTTCGAAGACAGACCAGGCCCCGGTGTAATTCTTGTAGAGGGCGACTTTGAGATCGGAGAGCTTTTTGAGGGCAGCGTCCAGCTCCTCGCGCGTCTTGTCGTAGAAGAGCGCGCCGATCACCGCGGCGTCGGCCGCCAGGCCCGAGCCATTGCGGAACATGTCTATGACCGCGATGGTTTTGATCAGCGAGACGAGCAACGCATCGCCCGTCTTGGCTTCGGCTCGCTCGACCGCCTCGACGGCTTGCGACCAGCGGTGGCCGTCCGGAGAGGCCAGGATCGCCGGCTCCAAGTTCGAGCGCAGGTAGTCCCAGTAGTCGCTTGGACGATACCAACTCGCGTCCTCGCGAAGTGTCGAGTTCAGATAAGAGCGGAAACCATGCGGCTCCACCGACGAGAGGAAACCGAAGGTGCTGCGCTCGTTCTGGCCGAACTGCCGCTTTGAGATCGGGCCCAGGAGCGCAGCCATCGCTGGATGCAGCGGCCAACAGGCTTCCAAGGACTTGGCGAAATCTTTCCCCACGGCAGGGCGGCGGGAGCGGATCGCTTCGGCGATGGCCTTGGACGCCTCGGGTATCCAGGGAGGGCTATCCTTTGCTTCGATCGCGCGGCCGATGAGCTCGACGACCTCGTCGCTCGCGGCCACAAAGGGCAAGTCGATGTAGCGGCCTTGCACTTTGGCCCAATCGTCGCGGGTATCGATGCCTAAGCGGGCTGAATATTGCGCAAAGGACTGATGCAGCACGCCCACGACCACTAGGCGACCCTCGGAGCGCGCGGCGGCTTCGGCTAGCTCTTGGAAGAAGTAGACGTCGTCCCCGGAGCCCAGTGCGGAAGCCTCGAGGAACTTGCCCATCTCGTCGATAATGACCAGCGCGCCGTCATGGGGGCGACTTTTGGCCTCTTCGAGAAGCTCGGCAATCAGCGATTGCGCGTTGGGCTTGCTGCGACCATCGATATTGCGACCTTGCGCTCGCCGCAGAGACGCATGCAGCTCTGCTACCACGCTTCCGCGCCGGCCCACGGCCGGCACGAGCAGCCATCCCCTACGCACGGGGAAGGCCTTGTCAAAGGCAGGCTTGGAGTCCAGTCGCAATGCCTTGCGCGCCTTGGTCCGCAGATTCTTGTCAGGGTGCAGCGCGCTCGCCAAGGCTACGGCAAGCGAACTCTTGCCACCGCCGAAGGGGCCAGTCCAGGTGAAGCAACGTTGATTGGTGCCCGAGAGTTGCTTGCACATGCCATCGACCACAGCAGATGCGGTCGCGTGGCAGATGTAGCCGGAAAGGGCGTCGGCGCGGCCGATATCGGCATCGACGCGGATGGAGCGCTGGTACTGGCGCGATATTTGGACGATGTCCGACAGAGCCAGTTGCTTCTTGTCAGTCATAAGCGCGCCTGATCATGTTTTTTATGTCTTCCTTGGACAGATCCTTCCGGTGGACCTGCCGTAAACCGGCGGAGTCGGTCCACTCAAGCTTGCGCCTTGTGAAGTCCGAGAGAGCAATCAGCCGTTGGGCGATCGACTCCTCGTCTAGCTTGAATACACGGCCAGGTGAACCTTCCGCGTAGGCGACGGTTTCGAAGGCCAGCGAGCTTTGGCCATCGGCCTCGCGGTTCCAGAAGTCGACGAGGGCATACGCGAAGATGCCATCATGCAGCGAAGCCTTCGGGCCACGGCGGAAGGCATATTGTCCTTTATGGACTTCTTGCAGTAGGCCCAACTCGCCAAGCAGCGGCTCGGCGAAGTCCTCGGGCGAGCCGCCGACCACACGGGGGGCATAGCTGCGCAGGCACGTCTCCAAGTCTCGGGAGATCGTCGAGACTGAGAGGCGGTGCTTCGGATCGAGTTCGCGAGCGTATCGCTCCAGAGGCTCTTCGAGCTCTTGGCGGGTGAAGGTCGGCGCCGTCACATTGTTGAACAACCAGTACCACGTCGTCGAACGGAAGCAGCGGCCAGCAAGCTGCCAATGGGCAAGCCATGCCGTGGATGGACTCTCTGCATAGGGATCAAGACCGCCATCCTGCAGGATCTCACTAGCAAGCTTCCCAATACGAAAGTTGCCCTGGTCTTCATACAGGACGCCACAGGCTAGAGCCCAATGCCGGATGGAGGCAACCATGTTCTTGCCTACCCCAAAAGTAGCAATGGCATCGTCGCCCGTAAACGTCGCCTTCGGGATACTGCCGCCTGCAACTGCTTGATCGTAGGCCTTTTTTAGCCACATCTGGCGCAGGGGGAAGGTCTCGTGCCCCGAGAAATGGGCAGGAATCGAGGCTGATGTTGCGCGGTGGCGAGTCATGGGCACATTCTATGCCCGACTGGGGGAGTTCACCAGTCCGAAACCGACCTCGCGGGTGGTAGAGACGTGCGCCCTATCCAAACCTACTCATACAGGCTGCAGCGTCAGCCAATATTTGTGCCGCTTCGTAGGCCTCAGACGTGGTCGATTGGCGGCCAAACCCGATGCGAACGACTTCCCGGGCCTCGTCGTCGGAGAACCCTGAGGCTTGCAGAACGTGTGAGCGATGAATGGAGCCCGATGTGCAGGCAGAGCCGCTTGAAATGCTCAACTTGGGACTTGCGCGCATGACGAGGTCATCAGCATCGGCTCCTATGAAGCGAATACTTCTCAAGCCAGGAAGATTTGGGCCGCCGCAATCGAACGTTTTGAAATTAGCTCCGAACTCGCTGAGAAAATTACAAAACGAATCCGCAAGGACTTCGGTGTGCAGCGCATCACGCTCCATGCTGTTTGCGACTATTTCGCATGCTTTTCCGAAGCCAGCTATCAGAAACACAGGTAGAGTTCCTGGGCGAAGGCCAGATTGTTGGCCTCCCCCAAAAAATAGAGGTTGCATCAATTTCCTGACTCGTGGCGAGATATAGAGAGCTCCAATTCCGGAGGGGCCATACATTTTGTGGGATGAAAGGCTTAATAAATCGACTCCCATTGCGGCAACGTCAATCTTTAGCCTTCCCGCCGTTTGCGCAGCATCGACATGCAAAATTCCATTTTTTGATCTCAATAAATTTGAAATTTCCTCGATTGGCTGTATGGTACCTATCTCGTTGTTGGCATGCATGACGGAAGCTAAATTAAGATCAAAGCGGCCAGACTCAATTATCTTCGTTGCAGCCTCTACTTCGACGCGGCCGTGCCTGTCGACAGGAATGATCTCCACTGAAACGCCGCGTGTGCGTAGATGCGTGCCTACCTCAATAACGGCCTTGTGTTCAATTGAGGAATGCAAAAGTCTCGAGCCATTCGGATTCTGAGAAAGTACGCCTTGTAACGCGAGGTTGTTCGACTCTGTAGCTCCTGACGTGATAACCAGCTCACTCGGCGATGCTCCAATCAGGCTCGCGATAGCCTGCAGAGCGGTGTCGACCGCCTTGGCGGCTCGCTGGCCAGCCAGGTGCCCGGCATGAGGATTGGCATGGGTAGCCCCAAGCCAGGGGAACATGGCTTCGACAACCTCGGGATCGGGTTGCGTTGAGGCATTACAGTCCAAGTAAATCGGGGGCTTCATTGCAGACCTGGCAAACGATAGGGAAGAGACGAACTTCACACGCGATACCTTGCCACATTTGGTATAGGCCGTTGCGATGAAGGCCGTCAGTCCTGCCATTGGGGCATAGGTAAACTTGCCGGTCAGTTCGTTCTGAACATCTTGTCTGGCCTGACTTTGGCTTTCTGCGCTACTCCGTCTACGGTCAGCGTCGCGCACGCTCGCGCGTTCAAATGCACTGCATCAAGCCATGGCGCAGGGGGTACCATGGCTTGCACTTGATTCGGCAGGGGTTGCTGATCTGCAGTGTGAAGTCGATGCCGGCATCACGGACAGTAGCTGAGATTTCGCTGCTTACGTGCTTGTTCAGCTTTTGTTTAGGCTTCTGTTAGCTATCCAATGATGTCCATGAACGTCCACGGAATTTGGGGGCATTAATGGGGGCATTTTCGTGATTTGCTTGATATTAAATTCTTTTAAAACATGTACTTGTGTTTCAAGTTTGAATCCCTCCGGGGCACCACATCATCCCCAGCCTGCATGGCCTCTTCGACCGCGAATCCTGCCGGTGGTGGACACCGCCTTCGGCGCTGCGGCGATCGACGGCCTGCGGCGTATGACGCCGCTGCGCGTACTAGTACGGCTCGGGATGCCGCGCTGGCACCCTCTGCGTCGAAAGGCCGGCGCGTACTGCGTGTCTCTCCGCGCGCACCGCGTCATCGTCCATCGCGCATGGAATTCCTTCCGCCGCTGGCCTGCATCGCCTTCGGCATTGCGGCGACCGGCGGTCTTGGGCGCGTGACGCCGCCGCTCCCGGGGATGCCGCGCTGGATTTCGCTGGGCTGCATCGCCAGCGCGTGCGGCGCACACAACACGACGTCCTCCGTCGTGCCGGCGCCGCCGCTGAGACGCTCGCGGCCGCGGTTTCCACGTTCGCGGCGGTCCAGTGCGGGCCATCTCTTTCGCATCCTCTCCGGTGCCCGTGTCAGTGAGGCCGCCATGAATGTCGTGGGGCGGGCTCCGTTGCGGCCCCTTGCCGGAGGCCACCGGTGATCGGTCCGCGCACCCCGCTAGGCAAGCCTGCGGTCCACTTGCTGGGCGACGACGATGCGCTGGCCTACCTGCGGCTCGGCGACGGCGCCCCGGTGGTGCTGGTGCATGGTGCGCTGTGCGACTACCGCTATTGGGCGCCGCAACTGCGCGGCCTGTCCGAGGGCTTCGAGGTCGCCGCACTGAGCCTGGGCCAGTATTTCCCGCAGTTGCCATCGTCGCTGCGGCATCGCTTCGGCTGGCGTTGGCATACGCAGCAGGTTGCCGGGTTCCTCGCCAGCTACGGACAACCGGTGCATCTGGTCGGCCACTCGCGCGGCGCCGCGGTAGCCTGGCAGGTCGCGCTGCAGCGGCCGGCCGCGATCGCCAGCCTGAGTCTGTTCGATCCGGGCGGGCCGCAGCCGCAGGGCCTGCCGGAGGAGGTGGTGGCGATCCGCGCGCGGGCGATCGCCTTGCTGCGCGACGGGCAGGTCGAGGCCGGCCTGGAATGTTTCGTCGATTCGGTCAGCCAGCCCGGCGCCTGGGCGCGCAGCAGCGCGACGTTCCGGCAGATGGTGCGCGACAACGCGCAGACCCTGGTGCCGCAGATCGGCGATGCGCTGCCGGCCTACGACCGCGAGCAGGCCGCGGCCCTGGCGCTGCCGGTGCTGCTGGTCAGCGGCGAACTGAGTCCGGCGCAGTACCGCGACAACGCGTCCGCGCTGGCCGAGTGGTTGCCCGAGGCGCGCCACCACGTCCTCGCCGGCGCTTCGCACGGGATGACCTTCACCCATGCGCGGCGCTGCAATGCCTTGCTGGCCGAGTTCGTGACATCGGTACCAGTAGGTTGAAGCCACGCAGGCATCCGCGGTGACGGGACCGTCGCCCATCGCGCGGTAGTGAGCGGAAGGGGCGCTGGCCGGCATTGCCGCGATGTGCGGCCAGCAACCGTGGTCAGCGGCAGGCGGCGGGATGGCGCTATCGCACAACTGCAGCGCTTTATATCCAGCGTGTCCTGCTGCGTCGTCGCCGCATCCGCTTGCGGTATGCGCGTTGCGGTATGCGAGGCCGCTGCGCGGCTCCGTGCGATGGGCGCATGTAGACCAGGCGGTTGCTGCGCCGGCGCGCTCGGCGCGCTATCGCGCCGCGTGCCGCACTTCGCCCGCGCGCGCAAACGAACCTGGCTGCGGCGAAGCGGGCTCGCCGCGATCCAGTTGCCGGTAGCCGATCGCCTCGGTCAGATGCGTGGTGGCGATCGCGTCGCTGCCATCTAGGTCGGCGATGGTGCGCGCCACGCGCAGGATGCGGTGCAAGGAGCGCGCCGACAGGCGCAGGCGGTCGATGGCGTGTTCCAGCAGCGCTTCGTCGCGCGGCTGCAGGCGGCAGTCGCGCAAGGTCTCGCCGTGGCCGAGCTGGCCGTTGGGGCAGCCGGCGCGTGCCAGCTGGCGTTGCCGCGCCTGCTCCACCCGCTCGCGTACGGCCGCGCTGCTCTCGCCGGGGGCGGCGTCGGCGCGCAGCGCCTGCGGCGGCAGCCGCGGTACATCCACATGCAGGTCGATGCGGTCCAGCAAGGGGCCGGAGATGCGCGCGCGGTAGCGGCGGATGCTGTCGTCGCTGCAGCGACAACGGCCGCTGGCGTCGCCGGCCCAGCCGCAGGGGCAGGGATTCATCGCTGCGACCAGCTGGAAGCGGGCGGGGAATTCGGCGCTGCGTGCGGCGCGCGAGACGGTGACCGTGCCCGATTCCAGCGGCTCGCGCAGCACTTCCAGCGCGTGCCGGTTCCATTCGGGCAATTCGTCGAGGAACAGCACGCCGCGATGCGCCAGCGAGATCTCGCCCGGGCGCGGATGGGTGCCGCCGCCGACCAGCGACACCGCGCTGGCGGTGTGGTGCGGCGCGCGGTAGGGCCGCTGCCGCCAGCGCGCCGGGTCCAGACCGCGGCCGCTGACCGAGGCGATCGCCGCCGCTTCCAGCGCCTCGGCCTCGCTGGCCTCGGGCAGAATCCCGGGCAGGCGCGAGGCCAGCAGGGTCTTGCCGCAGCCCGGGCTGCCGATCAGCAGCAGGTGGTGGTGGCCGGCGGCGGCGATCTCCAGCGCGCGCCGCGCCTGCGCCTGCCCGCGCACGTCGCTCAGGTCGGGAAACGGCGTGGCCGCGGCCGGCAGGGCTTCGGCGGCGGGCAAGGTCTTGGTGCCGTTCAACAGCGCGCAGACCTCGAGCAGGGTGCGCGCGGTGAACGCCTGCACGTGCTGCGCCAGCGCCGCTTCGGGACCGTTGCCCGCCGGTACGATCAGCGTGCGTCCGGCCTGCGCGGCGGCCAGTGCCGCCGGCAGCACGCCGTCCACCGGGCGCAGTTCGCCGGTCAGGGCCAGTTCGCCGAGGAATTCGTAGTGGCCCAGCGCCTGCGGGTCGAGTTGCCCGGCGGCGGCGAGGATGCCCAGCGCGATCGGCAGGTCGAAGCGGCCGCCGTCCTTTGGCAGGTCGGCCGGGGCCAGGTTGACGGTGATGCGCCGCGCCGGGAACTCGTATTGCGCGCACAGGATGGCGGCGCGCACGCGATCGCGCGATTCGCGTACCGCGGCCTCGGGCAGGCCGACGATCTGCGTCGCCGGCAGTCCGCCGGACAGATGGACCTCGACCCGAACCGGAGGCGCAAGCACCCCCGCGCGGGCACGGCTGTGCACCAGCGCCAGGCTCATGGTGGCGGGGGTGTCAGGCTTGCGCGGACGGCGCGTCGCCGCTGCGCGCGGCTTCCAGCGCGGCGACGCTGCGTTCCAGCGCTTCCAGCTTCTCGCGGGTGCGCAGCAGGACCGCGCGCTGCACGTCGAATTCCTCGCGGGTGACCAGGTCGAGCTTGCCCAGGCCGGCCTGCAGCGCGCTCTTGAAGGTGCTCTGAAGTTCGTCGCGGGATTCGCGCAGGCCTGGCGGTACCAGGTCGCTGAGGCGGCGGGCGAGGTCGTCGAGGTGATTGAGGTCGATCATGGCGATGCTCCGGCAGGGAGCGCCAGACTGCGGCACCCTGCGGTTCGGGGCCATCGGTATCGGGCGCGGCGCGCTGTCGGAAAATTCCGGCGATGGGGCGCGCGAGCATTTGAACCCGGCGGCCGGGCATCGCGCAACCGCGCTATCCTGACGCCATTGTGATTGGAGAAAGCCGCATGAAGATGATCATGGCCGTCATCAAGCCGTTCAAGCTCGACGACGTGCGCGAAGCGCTCGCCGCGCAGGGCGTGGCCGGCATCACCGTCACCGAGGTCAAGGGCTTCGGCCGGCAGAAGGGCCACACCGAACTGTACCGCGGCGCCGAGTACGTGGTCGATTTCCTGCCCAAGGTCAAGCTGGAAGTGGCGGTCACCGAGGACCAGGTCGAACGCGTGCTCGAGGCGATCGTCAAGGCGGCCGGCACCGGCAAGATCGGCGACGGCAAGGTGTTCGTGTACGACCTGGGCACGGTGGTGCGGATCCGCACCGGCGAACTGGATGCGGACGCGCTGTAGGGTCTCGGTACGCGCTGCGTTCCTGGCGACAGGGCTGCATCGCGAGAATTCAACGGTGAGGTGCGCGGCAGCGCGGTCGTGCATCGTAGATCGCGGCGCGTCTAGCCGCTGCTTCTACGTCGCACTGCGCCGCCCGGCACTTCGCCGATCTCCATCGGCAAAGCACCTCGGTCTGGCTCGGCCCACGCTGTTCTCTGCGCCGCGATAGACCTGCTTTCACTCCGCAACATTCGTCCGATGCAGAGCCGCTGCGCCGGCGCGCAATGCCGATGGGTGCCTTGCCGCGGCCGCACTGGCTTCGCTGATCGAATACTCCTCGGCCTTGTCGCGCTCCACGCCGTTGAACGAACGGAGCCGGATTGCCCTGCTTCGGCGAATCTCGGGGCTGAACCCCTCCTGCAGTGCAGCAGGCGGGCATCCGAAGCTCCCTGTGGGAGCGACTTCAGTCGCGACGCGCGAAGCGGTGGATTTTCCGGCTGCGGATGCAGTCGGACTGAAGTCCCTCCCGCAGTGCACCCAGCCGCTTGCCGCAAGGTCGTTGTAGGAGCGGCTTGAGCCGTGACGAACGCAACTCGGCACTGCACCGGCTTCGGCGAATGTCAGAGCTGAAGCTCTTCTCGGTCTCCAACAGGGCAGTGATAGCTCAGGGCGATCTGCCCGCGTTGCCGCGCATACCATTTAAATACCGAATTGGGCGCAGGCCTGCGCCGCCGTTTGGTCTGACGCGAGCCAAGCCGGAATTCGACAATCCGCAGCACGCGAATCCCCGCCGCGGCCGCGCAGCTTGTCGCGACGTAGCGACTTGCCTACTCTGTGCCGTAATACCATTCCAATACCGGAGATCCGGAATGACGCGACGCGCTACACGGGCGGGCCTGAGTCTGCTCTCGATGACGGTGGCGCTGGGTCTCGCGCTGGCGGTCCCGGCCGCGGCGCAACCGGTCACGCGGCCGGCGCTGTTTCCGAGCCCGGTGTCGATCCGGCTTGAGGCCGGCACTGTCGCGCTCGGCCGGAAGGTCGTGCTGGTCGCCGCGCCGGGTGCGGACCCCGCATCGGTCGCACTGGTCCGTCGCAGCCTGGTCTCCGCGGGGGTCGAGCACATCGCCACCGCGTCGCGCCTGCCGGCCACGCTCGAACAACCGTACATCGTCGTCGGAACCGGCGAGGCGGTGGTCGTCCGCGAGGCGCTGACGCGCAGCAAGGCCATGCAGGAGACGCACAAGGAGGGCTATACCCTCGCCAGCGTCGCCACCGGCAAGGGCAGCCTGATCACGCTCGCCGGCCACGACGCCGACGGCCTGTTCCATGCCGCGCAGACCTTGCGTCAGCTTGCCGAACGCCCGGCCATCCCGACCCTGGTCATCCAGGACTACCCCGCGATGGCCATCCGCGGCACGATCGAGGGGTTCTACGGGGCGCCATGGTCGATGGCCGATCGCGCCAAGCACATCGATTTCCTCGCCCGCACCAAGGCGAACACCTACATCTACAGCCCGAAGGACGACCCCTATGCGCGCGACCGCTGGCGCGAGGCCTATCCGGCGGCCACGCTGAAGGCGCTGGGCGGCTTGGCGGCGACGGCCAGGCGCAACCATGTCGATTTCGTCTACGCGATCTCGCCAGGGCCGTCGGTCTGCTTCTCCGATCCGGCCGATGCCAAGGCGCTGCTGCGCAAGTTCGACGCGTTTCGCGCGCTGGGCGTGCGCAGCTTCTATGTCGCGCTCGACGATATCGAATACACCAAGTGGAATTGCGAGCGCGACAAGGCCACCTTCGGCCCGTCGGGTGCGGAAGCGGCGGGCGTCGCGCAGTCGTACCTGCTCAACCTGGTGCAGGCGGACCTGGTCGCCCGGCACGCTGCGGCGTCGGAACTGATCATGGTCCCGACCGAGTACTACGACGCCAAGGAAAGCCCGTACAAGGCCGCGCTGCGCCAGCATCTGGATCCGAAGATCGTCGTGCAATGGACCGGCACCGACGTCGTGCCGCCGGCCATTTCCATTCCCGATGCGCGCGCGGCGACCAAGGCGTTCGGGCGCAGGACGCTGCTGTGGGACAACTACCCGGTCAACGATTACGAAACCTCGGCCGGCCGCTTGTTGCTGGCGCCGTACACGCGGCGCGAAGCTGGCCTGTCTGCGGAGTTGGCCGGCATCGTCGCGAACCCGATGAACCAGGAGGCGCCGAGCCGTGTCGCGGTGATGGGGCTGACCGCGTTCGCATGGAACGACAAGGATTACGACGCCGAGCGGACCTGGCATGCGGCGGCGCGCGAACTGGCGGCGGGCGATGCGCGGGTGACCGCGGCGCTGCTCACCTTCTTCGATACCCAGCACCTGGCGCCGACCTTCGGCAGCCAGCCGTGGCAGGAGCAGGCGCCGCGGCTGAAGGCCGTGCTCGACCGGGTTCGCGAAGCGCTTGCCGGTGGCGACGCCGACGCGCGTGGCCAGGCGCTCGCCGAGCTCGCGCGCAGCGCGGACGAGATCGCGGCGGCGCCGGGCATCATCCGCGCAGGCGTGGCCGATCCGGGCTTCGCCGAACAGTCGCGCCCCTGGCTGGATGCGATGCAAGGCTGGGGGCGCGCGCTGCAGGCGACGGCAGCCGGGCTGCAGGCCGCCAACCGAGGCGACGCCGCGGCGTCAGGCTCGTTCGCCGATGCGGCCCGGCTCGCTGCCGAGGCCGCGGCGATCCAGTCGATCCCCGGCGCGACGCGTTTCGGCGGGCCGGTCAAGATCGCCGATGGCGTGCTCGATCGCTTCGTGGCGGACGCCCCGACGCTGATCGCGCTGGACGCACCGGCTGGATCGGCTCCGACGGCTGCGCGTTGACGGTTCGGCGGGCGTTGGCGGGGGGCGCTTCCTCCGGCCGCCGCTTGAGCCATGCACCGGTGCTGCGCGGTGCATCGTCCGCGATCGGCAAAATTTCCGGAGGCCCGCCAGCCGCTGCAGTGCAACGGGGGACGGAACGAGAACGCGCAAGTCGACGTGATGTCGACCAAGGCCGCTGCGCCTAGGAGGCTCTGCGCTCGTGATGTCTTGCGGCAGGTGCATGCGGGCGACACGCCGGCGCATGCACGCTCAGCCCGCGTTCGTCCGGGCGCCGCGAACACGCAGGCGCCCGGTTCCGCCTGGGCCGATTACTCGCCCAGCGCCTCGGCCACGAACGGCGGCAGCACCTGGGTGCCGGTGTGCAGGTGCGCGCTGTAGTAGCGGGTGGCGAATGGCTTGGCCGCCGCGTCGGCCTGGCGGAAGTCGAAGCCGCCCTGCTTGCGCGCCAGGGTCACGCTCCACCAGCCGGTCGGGTAGCACGGCTGCGGGAACGGAACGGTGTGGAAGCTGGCGAAGCCGGCCTTGCCCATCTCCGCGCGCATTTCCTTGATCAGGTCCAGCAGCGCCAGCGGCGATTCGGACTGCTGCACCAAGATGCCGTCGTCCTTCAGCGCCTTGAAGCAGCTGGCGTAGAACGCCTTGTTGAACAGGCCTTCTGCCGGACCGACCGGATCGGTCGAATCGACGATGACGATGTCCACGCTGCCGGCCGGGCAGTTGGCCATGTAGGCGATGCCGTCGTCGAACAGCAGCTCGGCGCGCGGATCGGCATTGGATTCGCACAGCTCCGGGAAGTACTTCTCGGCCATGCGCGTGACCTGCTCGTCGATGTCGCACTGGGTGGCGCTTTCCACGCCCGGGTGCTTGAGCACTTCGCGCAGGGTGCCGCAGTCGCCGCCGCCGATGATCACCACGCGCTTGGGCGCGGCGTGGGTGAACAGCGCCGGGTGGCTGATCATCTCGTGGTAGAAGAAGTTGTCGCGCGTGGTCAGCATCACCGCGCCGTCGATCACCATCAGCTTGCCCCAGTCGGTGGTGTCGTAGATCTCGATCTTCTGGAACGGCGACTGCACCTCGTCCAGCTTGCCGGTGATGCGATAGCCGATGGCCGAGCCGGTGGGCTGGAAGTGTTCGATGTACCAGTTGTCGTTGGCGGTCATGCAGAAGATTCCTAGGAAAGCAAGAAAGAAGACGGACGCATCCTTCTCCCACCGGGAGAAGGTGGCGCGACGCGCCGGATGAGGGTGGGGCGCAGCCTCACGCAGCTAGACCGCGCGACGCCAGACACCACCCTTCGCCGGATGAGGGCAGGGCGCGGCCTCGTGCACCCGAACCGCGCGGCACGCGAACCCTCACCAGACCCGGCTCCGCCGGGGACAGGGGCGTCAGGTCGGCGCGGATTGTAACGGAGCCCACGCGTAGCAGGCGTTACAATCCACGCCCCTTTTCCCCGCCGAGCCGCCACGATGAGCGATTGGTCCCTCGACCAAGCCCGCAAGACCTATTCGATCCCGCATTGGGCCGATGGGTATTTCGACGTGGATGCGGCCGGCCGGGTGGTGGTGCGCCCGCAAGGCGCCGACGGCGTGGCGATCGCGCTGCCCGAGGTGGTGGACGCCGCGCGCGCGGCCGGCGCCAAGCTGCCGATGCTGGTGCGCTTCCCGGACATCCTGGGCGAGCGCCTGGGCAAGCTGCAGACGGCCTTCGCCCAGGCCCAGGCCGACTGGGACTACGCCGGCGGCTACACCGCGGTGTACCCGATCAAGGTCAACCAGCACCGCGGCGTGGCCGGCACCCTGGCCAGCCACCACGGCGAGGGCTTCGGCCTGGAAGCGGGCAGCAAGCCGGAACTGATGGCGGTGCTGGCGCTGTCGCGGCCGGGCGGGCTGATCGTCTGCAACGGCTACAAGGACCGCGAGTACATCCGCCTGGCGCTGATCGGGCGCAAGCTCGGCTTGCAGACCTTCATCGTCATCGAGAAGCCGTCGGAGCTGAAGCTGGTGCTGGAGGAAGCGCGCGCGCTGGACGTGAAGCCGGGCCTGGGCGTGCGCATGCGCCTGGCCTCGCTGGGCGCGGGCAAGTGGCAGAACAGCGGCGGCGACAAGGCCAAGTTCGGGCTGTCGCCGCGGCAGGTGCTGGACCTGTGGAAGGCGCTGCGCGACACCGAGTACGCCGAGTCGCTGAACCTGCTGCACTTCCACATGGGCTCGCAGATCTCCAACGTGCGCGACATCGCCAACGGCATGCGCGAGGCCACGCGCTATTTCGTCGAGCTGTCCAAGCTGGGCGCCAGGATCAGCCACGTCGACGTCGGCGGCGGCCTGGGCATCGACTACGAAGGCACCCGTTCGCGCAGCTACTGCTCGATCAACTACGGCCTGCATTCCTACGCCAGCAACATCGTGCAGCCGCTGGCCAACGCCTGCGAGGAACACGGCCTGGCGCCGCCGCGGATCGTCACCGAGTGCGGCCGCGCGATGACCGCGCACCACGCGGTGCTGATCGCCAACGTCTCGGAAGTGGAGCAGGCGCCGGAAGGGCGCGTGCCCGACGCGCACGCCGACGAACCGGCGGCGATCCGCCACCTGCGCGAGATCCACGACGAACTGGACGTGCGCCCGGCGGTGGAGCTGTTCCAGGAAGCGCAGCATTTCCATGCCGAAGGCCTGTCCAGCTACGCGCTGGGCCAGATCGACCTGCCGCAGCGCGCGCGCATCGACGACCTGTTCTACGCCATCGCGCATGGCGTGCGCGCGCGCCTGAGCCATGAGGAAAAGAGCCACCGCCCGGTGCTGGACGAGCTCAACGAGCGGCTGGTGGACAAGTACTTCGTCAACTTCAGCGTGTTCGAATCGATCCCCGACGTGTGGGCGATCGACCAGGTATTCCCGATCGTGCCGATCGAGCGGCTGAACGAAGCGCCGGCGCGGCGCGGGGTGATCTGCGACATGACCTGCGACTCCGACGGCATGGTCAAGACCTACGTCGAGAACGAGAGCCTGGACAGCTCGCTGCCGCTGCACGAGCTGCGCCCGGGCGAGAGCTACCGGCTCGGCTTCTTCCTGGTCGGCGCCTACCAGGAGATCCTCGGCGACATCCACAACCTGTTCGGCGACACCGACGCGATCGAGGTCAGCGCCGATGGCGACGGCTATCGCATCGCCCAGCAGCGCCGCGGCGACACCACCGACGTGATGCTGGATTACGTGGGCTATGCACTGGCCGACCTGCGCGCGGCCTACGCCGAGCGCGTGGCCGCCGCGCAACTGCCGGCCGAGCAGGCGCAGGCCTTGTCGGCGGCGCTGGAAGCGGGGCTGACCGGCTACACCTATCTGTCGGACGAACCGCTGGGCTGAGTGCCGGCATGCGCTTCTTCGCCAGCAGGCGAGGAGCGCGCTCCGCGGCTGCGTGTCGCCGCGTTGTCGAACGCGCGCAGGAACGTACCGAGCGCGACCGTCGCTGCAGCGCATCCCGCGCAGACGCGACGCGCCTTGTCGTCATCGCGGCACCGCTCGCATTCGCCGCTGCGGATGGACGAGCGCTGGCACCGGCCCATAAGCTGAGCGCCCCTGCCATCCCCCCCCCCCCCCGACGCGATGCGCTACCCCGGACTGGACTTGCTGCGCGCGCTGGCGATCGTGTGGGTGATGCTGTTCCACTCGTTCGTGGTCGGCGGCCTGGGGCCGGACTGGGCCTGGCTGTCGCGCTATGGCTGGATGGGCGTGGACCTGTTCTTCGTGCTCAGCGGCTTCCTGATCGGCGGCCAGGTGCTGGCGCCGCTGGCACGCGGCGAACCGCTGCGTTATGGCGATTTCTACCTGCGTCGCGCGTTCCGCATCCTGCCGGCCTTCGCCGTGGTGCTGGCGCTGTACCTGGCCTGGCCCGGTTTCCGCGAAGCGCCGGGCATCGCGCCGTGGTGGATGTTCGCCAGCTTCACCTTGAACCTGGGCATCGACTACGCCAACCAGCAGGCGTTCTCGCATGCCTGGTCGCTGTGCGTGGAGGAGCATTTCTACCTGGTGTTCCCGCTGTTGGCGGCGCTGTCGCTGCGGCGGCCGTCGGCGCCGCGTTTCGTCGCGGTGTGCGGCGCGGTGGTGCTGGCCGGCATCGCGTTGCGCACGGCCGCCTGGCTGCACGACAGCGCGCTCGAGCGCATCGGCGACGGGCTGCAACGCAACTGGTTCATCGAGGACATCTACTACCCGACCTGGAACCGGCTCGACGGCTTGCTGGCCGGGGTGGTGCTGGCCGCGATCAAGGTGTTCCGGCCGCAGCGCTGGCAGTGGCTGCAGGCGCGGGCCAACGCACTGCTGCTGGCCGGGTTGGCGGTGTGCGCGCTGGCGATGTGGCTGTTCCGCGAACGTACCGGTCTGCTCGGCAACGCGATCGGCTGGCCGGTGTTGTCGCTGGGGTTGGCGCTGCTGGCGATCGCCGGCGCCTCCACGCGCAGTTGGATCGGCCGGCGCGCATTGCCTGGGGCGGGGTGGCTGGCAGCGGTCTCCTACAGCCTGTACCTGTCGCACAAGGCCGTGTTCCATCTCACCCAGCACTGGTTCGGCGCCGCGCTCGACGGGCGCGGGCTGCTCGCCTTCGCGAGCTATGCGGCGATGGCGCTGCTGGCCGCCGCGCTGCTGCACTACGCGGTGGAGCGGCCGTTCCTGCGCCTGCGCGATCGCCGTATCCGGCGTCGCACCGCGGCCGTCGCCTGAGCGCCCCTCCGCGCACGGCCCCGGCGAAGGCATGGGCGTCTTTGGAGGCAGAGCGAATCATGCTATTTTCCGCCGTTTCATGGAAGAAGAGGGGTGCTATGCGAACGAGGGCTTGCGGATTGATCGTTGCGGCGTGCTGCGGCTTGGCCGCCGGTCAGAGTGGCGCGCAGGTGCGTACATCGCCCACCGTCGACACGAAGCCGAAGGTGCACGAAACCTCGCCCAGTGTCCCCTTCGACAAGCCGTCGGCCGAAGCCGCGCTGGCCAAGGGACGAGCGACCATCACCGGCGTGGCCTGCGCCTACCACGACAGCCGAATTTTCCTTGCCGATAACCGCAAGGTGATGCTGTTCCCGGCAACCCCGTACTTCGCGGAATGGGTCGCCATGCGCAAGAAGTCGGACCGGAGCAAGGAAGCGGTGCTGATGTCCAACGAGGCCTTCAACATGCGCGTGGAGACCGAGACAGACGCCAAGGGCGCGTTCCAGTTCACCGAGATGCAGCCGGGTCGCTACTACCTGGTGCTGCCCTTCCAGTTCGATCAGGCCAAGTCGCGCGATGTCTACGCGGGCAGCAGCTACGCCGGTTCGACCGAAGTGGACCACTACGAGCGTCAGGACTATACGGTCGCGCGCGACGACGAACTGTTCAAGGAAGTGGAAGTCAAGACCGATGGCAGCACGGTCAAGACGGCGATTACCGGCGGCGCCGGTATGCTCAGTGGCGGTGGTGGGCTGCTCAGCAAGATGCTGCCATGCAAGTGACGCGCACTCAGGCGCCGGGCTCGCCCACGATCGGCAGGCGCAGCGCGCACGCGGTCCGGCGGGATGTCCTCCCAGGTACGGCCGCGACCGCCGGCGACGTTCGCTGAAGGCATGCTGCCGCGCCGACTCCGGCGCGGCGCCGGCTGTCCGCGTTCGCCCATCTGTCCGGTGATGGCGCTGCTGGCCGCCGCGCTATGCGGTGGAGCGGCCATTCATGCGCCTGCGCGGGCTGCTGGGGCGCAAGCCCGGGGAAGTACCGGCGGGGCTGCATGGGCCACCCCTGCCGACGCGCATCGGCGCAGCGAGCCGGTCGTGCGCGGTCTGCACGCGGCCGCCTCACCCGGGATCGGCGTACGCCACGCGCGCCTCGTGCAGGCGCTGCTGCAGGATCTCCGCCAGGCGCGTCACTGCCGGTGCCGGCTCTGCGTCGGCACGATGCAGGTTCAAGCCCAGCGCCGGCAGCGTCGGCAGGCCGCCGGCCCCTGGCGGCAGCAGCGCCAGCGACTCGGGCAGGCCGGCCGGCGTGCGCAAGGTCAGGCCCAGGCCGGCGCGCACCGCCGCCCAGACGCCGCCCAGGCTGGCGCTGGTGAAGGCGATGCGCCACGGGATGCCGGCGCGGTCCAGCGCCGTGGTCGCCGCGGTGCGCAGCAGGCAGGGCGCCTCCAGCATCACCAGCGGCAATGGCGTCTCGCTGTGCCAGCCGCTCGGGTCCGGAAGCGGCGCCTGGGCCGCGGCGATCCAGCGCATCGGCCAGGCCGCCTGCGGCACGCGATGCGCCGTCGCGGTGCCTGCGTCCCAGACCAGCGCCAGGTCCAGCTGGCCCGCGTCGACCCGCGCCAGCAGTTCCTGATGGCGCGCGATGCGCGCTTCGATGCGCACCTTGGGATGGGCGCGGGCGAAGCGTCCCAGCACGTCGGGCAACATGTGCTCGCCGAAATCCTCCTGCAGTCCAAGCCGTACCCAGCCCTGCAGGACCGACCCGTGCAGCGCACCGGTGGCTTCGTCGTTGAGGTCCAGCAGGCGCCTTGCGTAGGCCAGCAACACCTCGCCAGCGTCGGTCAGCGCCAGTCCGCGGCCGCTGCGGCGCAGCAGCGTGTGGCCGGCCTGCGCTTCGAGCTTCTTCAGCTGCGCGCTGATCGCGGACGTGGAGCGCCCGTGCCGATCTGCCGCCTTGGCGAAGCTGCCCAGTTCGACGCCGGCGACGAAGCTGCGCAGCGCATCGAGATCGAAGGTGACGCGGCGCATGCTATCGATCCTGTTTTATCGAAGATTTGATACTGAATTTCCCGATTTTCAGGAACATCTTCGGTGGCTAGGCTGTGTGCAGTCAATCTCCAGCACGAGACGCCAATGTCCGATACATGCCAGCCTTCTGCATCCTTGTTCGGCGATATCGCGCCGAAATTCGCGCAACTGACCGATGACGTGCTGTTCGCCGACCTGTGGCAGCGCCCCGCGCTGTCGCCGCGCGAGCGCAGCCTGGTCACGGTGGCGGCGCTGGTGGCCCTGTACCGGCCGCAGCAACTGCCGTTCCACCTGAGCCGCGCGCTGGACAACGGCCTGGGCCGCGACGAACTGGCCGAAGCGATCACCCATCTGGCGTTCTACGCCGGTTGGCCGTGCGCCGCCTCGGCGCTGCCGCTGCTGCGCGCCGCGACCGCGTCGGCCGCCTGATTCCCGAGCAGGAGACATCCCATGCCCTACGCCCGTATCTCGCTGCATCGCGGCGCCACGCCCGACTATCTGCGCGCCTTGTCCGCCAGCGTCTACCAGGCCATGCACGAGGCCTTCGAGGTGCCGGCCGGCGATTGCTTCCAGGTCATCCACCAGCACGATCCAGGGGAACTGGTGTTCGACCGCCACTATCTCGGCGGACCGCGCTCGGATGGCTTCGTGCTGATCGCGATCACCGCCGGACGGCCACGCAGCGAGGCCCGCAAGCGCGCGTTCTACCTGCGCCTGGTGGAGCTGCTGGCGATCGCGCCGGGCATCGCGCCGGAAGACGTGATGGTGAACATCGTCACCACCGAGGCCCAGGACTGGTCCTTCGGCGGCGGCCGCGCCGGGATCGCGGCCGCGGAGGCCGGCGCATGATCGCCATGCAGTACAGCATCGCGTTGCCGGCCGACTACGACATGGCCATCATCCGGCGCCGCATCGCCGACAAGGGACCGTTGCTGGACGACCTGCCTGGGCTGGTGTTCAAGGCCTATCTGAGCGCCGATCGCGGCGATCGCGCGCTGTCCAGCCGCAGCAACCTGTATGCGCCGTTCTATCTGTGGCGCGATGCCGAGGCGATGCGCGATTTCCTCGCCGGTGCCGCGTTCCGCGCGCTGACCGCGTCGTTCGGGCGGCCTGCGGTGCAACTGTGGACGGTGTGCGCTGCGCATCTGCACGCAGACCTGCGCGGCGCCCGCTACGCCCGGCGCGAGATCGTCGCGATCCCCGATGCCGACGCGCTCGACACGCTGGGCGACCGCGAGACCGAGCGGGCGAGGGACGATCTTGCCGCAGGCGCACTCGCCGCGGTGAGCGCCTACGAGCCGCATGGCTGGAACCTGCTGCGCCTGCGGCTTTGGCGCGATCTGCCGCCGTCCGCGCCGGACGTCGGTCAAGCCTATGCCGTCGGCCACGTGTCCATGCCGGCAAGCGGCGGTTGAGGCAACAGCACCCCGGCTTTGCCCTTTTGCTTTTACCATTCCCGATTCCCCACTCCCCATTCCCGGCCCCCCAATGACCCAGACCGCCCTGATTACCGGTGCCACCTCCGGTTTCGGCGCCGCCGCCGTGCGCCGCTTCGTCAACGCCGGCTGGCGCGTGATCGCCACCGGGCGCCGCGCCGAGCGGCTGCAGCCGCTGCTGGCCGAGTTCGGTGCCGAGCGCGTGCACGTGGCGGCGTTCGACATCCGCGACGAAGTTGCGCTCGATGCGATGCTGGCGGAGCTGCCGGACGCGTTCCGCGGCATCGACCTGCTGGTCAACAACGCCGGCCTGGCGCAGGGCACCGCCCCGGCGCAGGCCGCGTCGCTGGACGACTGGCGCACGATGATCGACACCAACATCACCGCGCTGGTGACCCTGACCCATCGCCTGCTGCCCACGCTGATCCAGCGCCGTGGCGCGATCGTCAACATCAGTTCGGTCGCCGCGCTGTATCCGTATCCGGGCGGTAATGCCTACGGCGGCACCAAGGCCTTCGTCAGCCAGTTCTCGCTGGGCCTGCGTTCGGACCTGCACGGCACCGGCGTGCGCGTGACCGCGATCGAGCCGGGCATGGCCGAGACCGAGTTCACCCTGGTCCGCACCCACGGCGACCAGGGCGCGTCGGACAAGCTGTACCACGGCGCGCAGCCGATGACCGCCGAGGACATCGCCGAGCAGATCTTCTGGGTCGCCACGCTGCCGCCGCACCTGAACATCAATCGGCTGGAGATCATGCCGGTGACGCAATCCTTCGCCGGGTTCCAGGTGGCTAGGGGCCGGGAATAGGGAGTGGGGAATCGGGAATAGGAAAAGCTAAAGCTAAAGCTAAAGCGAAAGCAGGCGTCGACGTGCCTCGCCTGCTCTGGGTCACGGTGGCCAGGCTGCCATCAGTCGCGCTCGCGCGACTGGCGAGGCAATGAAGCGGCTGGCCTATGCAGGCCAGTCGCAAGGAATGCAGGAGAAGCCGCTTCTCCCCATTCCCGTTTCCCCATTCCCGACTCCCAGCCTCACTGCGCCTTGATCGCGATCGCCGGCAGCCCGCTGCCGGTGAGCTTCTGCTTGGCCGCGGCCAGTTCGCTGGCCGTGCCATACGGCCCCATGCGTACGCGGTACACGGTCTTGCCGCTGATCTGCGCCGATTCCACGCGCGCCGACAGGCCCAGCATCGCCAGCTTGGCCTTGGTCGATTCGGCATCGCCGGAGGCGCCGAACGAGCCGGCCTGCAGGATGTAGCGGGCGTTGTCCGGCGCGGCGGCGGCAGCGGCGGGCACGGTCGATGCCGCGGCTGGCTTGGTCGCCGTGGCCACCGTGTTGGCGGGTGCGCCCGTTGTTGCCGTTTCGGGTAGCGGGGTCGGGTTGGACGCTGCCGCCGTCGTTGCCGGCGCGGTGGCGGCCACGGTTGCCGCAGTTGCCGTGGCCGGTGTGGCGGCGGCAGCCGGCTGCGGCGCGCGCGCCTGGCGCGCGGCCTCGGCGCGTGCGCTGGCGGCCAGTTCGGCGTCGGACATCTGCACTTCCTTGCCGGGCAGCAAGGTGTAGAAGTCGTACTGGGTCTGTGCGTCCTTCTTGGCGTCGGGCTTGGTGCTGCCGGCCGCTGTCGCCGCCGGCTTGGGCAGTTCCGGCGCCGCGTCTACGTCGGCATCGGCCACCGGCGCCGGTTGCGCATCCGGATTGGCGCGTGGTCCGCCCACGCGCAGGAAGCCGTCGCCGTCCTTCTTGAACAGGCCCGGTGCCGCCAGGAATACCACTGCCGCGATCGCCACGCCGGCGATCAGCCACACCCATCCGGGCGTGCCGTTGCCGCTGTTGCGCCGCGCCTGCGTCTTACCGCGTCGTGCTGCCATCTACCGCTTCTCCACTCACATTTTTTCCGGGGCGGACACGCCCAGGAGGTTCAGGCCGTTCGCCAGCACTTGCTGCGCCGCCACGGCCAGGGTCAACTTGGCGTTGCGCTCGCCCGCATCGTCCACCAGCACCGGGGTGCCGTGGTACCAGGTGTGGAACGCGGTCGCCAGTTCGCGCAGGTATTGCGCGATCAGGTGCGGCTCCAGCACATGCCCCGCATTCTCCACCACTTCCGGGTAGCGGGAGAGTTCCAGCATCAGTTCCAGCGAGGTCGCATCGTTCAGCCGGTTCAGCTGGCCCAGGCCGTCGGCCTGGTCGTAGTCCAGTTTCTTCTCCTGCGCCTGGCGCAGCAGGCTGCACACCCGGGCATGCGCGTACTGCACGTAGAACACCGGATTGTCGTTGCTCTGCTGGCGCGCCAGGTCGATGTCGAAGGTCAGCTGCGAATCGGGCTTGCGCGCGATCAGGAACCAGCGCGTGGCATCGCGGCCGGCTTCCTCGATCAGGTCGCGCAGGGTCAGGTAGCTGCCGGCGCGCTTGGACAGCTTCACTTCCTCGCCACCGCGCATCACCGTGACCATCTGGTGCAGCACGTACTCGGGCCAGCCCTTGGGGATGCCCAGGTCCATCGCCTGCAGGCCGGCGCGCACCCGCGCCAGCGAGCCGTGGTGATCGGCGCCCAGTTCGGTGATCGCACGCACGTAGCCGCGCTGCCACTTGCTCAGGTGATAGGCCACGTCCGGCACGAAGTAGGTATAGCTGCCGTCGGACTTGCGCATCACGCGGTCCTTGTCGTCGCCGAAATCGGTCGATTTCAGCCACAGCGCACCGCCTTCCTCGTAGGTGTGGCCGGAGGCGACCAGCTTCTGCACCGCCTCCTCGACCTTGCCGTCGCGATACAGCGAGCTTTCCAGGAAGTAGATGTCGAAGTCCACGCCGAACGCGGCCAGGTCGTGGTTCTGCTCGTTGCGCAGATAGGCCACGGCGAAGCGGCGGATCGCCTCCAGGTCGTTCGGATCCTTGGAGCCGGTGACCAGATTGCCTTCCAGGTCCACCGAGTCGCCGGCCAGGTAGGCGTTGGCCACGTCCTGGATGTAGTCGCCGCGGTAGCCTTCTTCCGGCCAGTCGGGACTGTCGGGGGTCTTGCCCTGCGCGCGCGCCTGCACCGAGCGCGCCAGGTTCTCGATCTGGCCGCCGCCGTCGTTGTAGTAGAACTCGCGCTTGGCGTTCCAGCCGTTGGCCTCGAGCAGCCGCGCCAGGCAGTCGCCGATCGCCGCAGCGCGGCCGTGGCCCACGTGCAGCGGGCCGGTCGGGTTGGCCGAGACGTATTCCACGCCCACGGTGCGGCCATTGCCGACCAGGCTGCGGCCGTAGTCCTCGCCCTGCTTGAGCACCGCCAGCACTTCGCGCTGGTAGGCGCTGGGGCTGAGGTGGAAGTTGATGAAGCCGGGGCCGGCGATCTCGACCCGGGTCACCTCGTCGCTGGCCGGCAGCGCGGCGACCAGCTGCTGCGCCAGCGCGCGCGGATTGCCGCGCGCGGCCTTGGCCAGCAGCATCGCGGCATTGGTGGCGAAGTCGCCGTGCTCGCGGGTCTTGGGCCGTTCGACCACGAAGTCCGGCGGCAGGGTGTCGGCCGGCAGGGTGCCGTTGGCGCGCAAGGCTTCGATGCCTTGACCGATCAGGGCGCGGAGTTGGGATTTCACGTGATCTCTGCTTGAAGCGCGGAACCGGCGATTTTACCCGACCCGCCGCCTCCCGGCCCGTGCCGGGTTCAGCCCGACCTCAGGCCGTCCGACGATGGCGGATCGGGGATTGGGTATCTGCGATGGGCAACGCCGCCGCCGCGCTGCCACGGTTCCCGGATTCCGGCTCAGGCCCAGCCGCGCGCCGCCATCGACACCGGCGCCCCGTCGCCGACGATGAAATGGTCCAGCAAGCGAATGTCCACCAAGCCCAGCGCCTGTTTCAGCCGGTGGGTGACGGCGCGGTCGGCGGGTGAGGGTTCCGAGTTCCCCGATGGGTGGTTGTGGCCGATGATCACCGCGGCCGCGTTGTGCGCCAGCGCGCGCCGCACCACTTCGCGCGGATGCACCTCGGCGCCGTCCAGGGTGCCATGGGACAGTTCTTCGAACGCCAGCGAGCGGTGCTTGGTATCCAGGAACAGCACCGCGAACACTTCGTGCGGCCATGCCCGCAGCCGTTGCGCGAAGTAGCGGCCGGCCGCTCCCGGATCGGTCAGGGTGGTGCCGCGTTCAAGCTCGGCGGCCAGGTGGCGCTTGGCCAGCTCCAGCGCCGCCGACAGCTTGCAGGCCCGTGCCGGGCCGAGCCCCGGCAGGCGGACCAGCTCGCGTGGCGGGCGGTCCAGCAGCATGCGCAGCGGTCCATGCCGATGCAGCAGGTCGCGCGAGGTCCGCACTGCGTCGCTGCCGGGCAGGCCGGAGCCGAGGAAGATCGCCAGCAGTTCGGCGTCGGAGAGGGCGCCGGGACCGCGTGCCAGCAGCTTTTCCCTGGGGCGTTCGGCATCGGGCCAGTCGTTTATGTGCATATCGCCAGATTGGCGGGCGATATGGCGCAACGGTATCAGGGCCGCAAAGGGCCATCGGGTAAGCTAATCGTTCTTGCATGGGTAGGACATTCCCGACGTGACCGGTACTTTCGAGGGGCCCCTGCAGGGGCGGCGTGTGCTGTTGTGCGTGGGCGGCGGCATCGCTGCCTACAAGGCGCTGGAGCTGGTGCGGCGGCTGCGCGAGGCGGGTGCCGAGGTGCAGGTGGCGATGACCGCCGGTGCGCAGCAGTTCGTCACGCCGCTGAGCTTCCAGGCGCTGTCCGCGCACCCGACCCGCACCAGCCTGTGGGACAGCGCCGCCGAGCAGGCGATGGGCCATCTGGAGCTGGCACGCTGGGCCGATCGCGTGGTGGTGGCGCCGGCCACCGCCGACCTGCTGGCGCGGCTCGCCCACGGCCTGGCCGACGATCTGGTGACCACGCTGTGCCTGGCCACCAACGCGCCGCTGACCGTGTGCCCGGCGATGAACCACCGCATGTGGCTGCACCCCGCCACCCAGGCCAATGTCGCCACGCTGCGCCAACGCGGCGCCAGCGTGGTCGGGCCGAACGACGGCCCGCTGGCCGAGGGCGAGTCCGGCCCCGGACGCCTGGCCGAACCGGAAGAGATCGTCGCCGCGCTGGCCGCTGGCCGTGCCGCGGCCGCGGTGCCCCTCGCGGCGCCCACGCCGGTCGCGGCCAGTGCCGGTGGCGGCGCGCTGCACGGCCTGCGCCTGCTGATCAGTGCCGGGCCGACCTACGAAGACCTGGATCCGGTGCGCTACCTCGGCAACCGCAGCAGCGGCAAGATGGGCTATGCCCTGGCCGCGGCGGCGGCGCGGCAGGGCGCGTCGGTGGTGCTGGTCAGCGGCCCGGTGCACCTGCCCACGCCCGACGGCGTGCAGCGCATCGACGTGCGCTCGGCGGCGCAGATGCGCGCCGCGGTGCTCGGCGCGTTGCCGGCCGACATCTACATCGGCACCGCCGCGGTCGCCGACTACACGCCCAGGCAGGTCGCCGCGCAGAAGATCAAGAAGAGCGGCGAGATGCTGACCCTGGAACTGGTGCGCACCCCGGACATCCTGGCCGAGGTCGCCGCACAGACCCAGGCGCTGAAACTGGTGGTCGGCTTCGCCGCCGAGACCCACGACATCGAACGCTACGCGCGTGGCAAACTCAACGACAAACACCTGGACCTGATCATCGCCAACCAGGTGGGGGTGGCCGGCAACGGCTTCGAGAGCGACCAGAATGCCGCCACCGCCTACTGGCAACAGGGCGCGCGCAGCTTCCCGGCCGTGTCCAAGGCGCAACTGGCCGAACAATTGCTGGCCCTGATCGCGGAGCGACTGCACGCATGACCATCCCGACGCCATACCCGCTGCAGGTCAAACTGCTCGACCCGCGCTTCGGCGACAGCTGGCCGCTGCCGGACTACGCCACCGAAGCCAGCGCCGGGCTCGATCTGCGCGCGGCCACCGAGGCGCCGCTGACCCTGGCGCCGGGCGATACCGCGCTGATCCCCAGCGGGCTGTCCATCTACATCGCCGATCCGCAGCTGTGCGCGGTGGTGTTGCCGCGTTCCGGGCTGGGCCATCGCCACGGCATCGTGCTCGGCAACGGCACCGGCCTGATCGATGCCGACTACCAGGGGCCGCTGCTGATCAGCGTCTGGAACCGCGGCCGCGAGCCGTTCACCATCGCCCCCGGCGACCGCATCGCGCAACTGGTGGTGATGCCGGTCGTGCGCGTTGCCCTGCAGGTGGTGGATACTTTCGCCGACAGCGCCAGGGGAACGGGTGGATTCGGCCATACCGGAGTGCGCTGACAGGGGATCGTCTGCATGAGCGAGGCAACACAACGGCCGCCGGCGCCGGAGGGTTTGCGCAAGGCGGCGCCGCTGCTGGCGCTGCTGCTGACCGCGCTGGCCGGCTGGTTCGGCTGGAGCGGCGCGCAGCAATGGCGCAACGAACAAAGCGCCACGGAACTGCAGCAGGCGCGCGACGCAGTGGTGGCGCAGACCTCGCAGGCGCTGGCGGCGGTCGCCAAGCGCTTCGCCGCGCAACTGCAGCAGCCCGCGGTGCAGGCCGCCCTGGCGCGCGGCGACGCGACGACGGCAGCGCAAGCCTTGCGCGAGGGCTGGAAGGACGCGGAAGACGCACACGTGCTGCCCGCCGACCTGAGCGCCGGCTACGCCGACGCGGGCGGCTTCGGCTACGGCCGCCTGGCGCTGCTGGAAAAGGCGTTGCTGACCGACGCGGTGGCCAGCGCGGTGGTGCGCGACGGTGGTGGGGCGCGACTGGGGCTGGCCGCGCCGGTGAGCCTGGACACGGGCGCCGGCGTCGCCTACCTGCGCTTGCCGCTGCGCGTGCTGACCGCACCGGTGGCGCAGGCCGCGGTTCCGGCCAGCGGCTATCTGGCGCTGCGCCAGGGCAGCTACGACGTGGTCGGCGCCGGCGATGCCGGCCTGGCCGACCATGGCGACGCGTTGTCGCGGCCGATCGGCACGACCGGGCTGCGGGTGGTCGCGGCGTTGCCCGACGCCGAGCTCGGCCCGCTCGGCCTGGACGCGCTGCCCTGCCTGATCGTCGCCGGCCTGCTCGGCTTTTTGGCCTTGGCGGTGCGGCGGGCCGCGCGCGGCCGCCTGCCGCGGCCGCGCCGCGCCAAGGCCGCCGCCGCGGCGGCCGAGCAGGAGCCCACCCTGCGGCAGAGCCTGCAGCACCGGGAACCGCCACCGGCACCGCCGCTGCCCGAGGGCGAGAGCACGCCGGCCAGGGCGGTTCCGGCACTGACCGTGCCGGCCGCCATCTTCCGCGCCTACGACATCCGCGGCGTGGTCGGCCGCGATCTCAGCCCGCAGGTCGCCGCCTTGATCGGCCAGGCGATCGGCGCGGTGATGCAGGAGCAAGGCCTGAACGAGGTGGTGGTCGGCCGCGACGGCCGCCTGTCCGGCCCGGAACTGTCGGCGGCGCTGATCGACGGCCTGCGCCGCGCCGGCTGCCACGTCACCGACATCGGCCTGGCGCCGACCCCGGTGGTGTATTTCGCCAGCTTCCACCTGCGTGCCGGCAGTTGCGTGGCGGTGACCGGCAGCCACAACCCGCCGGACTACAACGGTTTCAAGATCGTGGTCGGCGGCGAGACGCTGTCCGGCGCGGCGATCACCGACCTGTACGCGCGGATCAGCGAAGGCCGCCTGCCGACCGCCGCCGAACCGGGGCGGCTGGAGCAGCGCGACGTCGGCGACGACTACATCCAGCGCATCGCCGACGACGTGCAGCTGGATCGCCCGCTCAAGGTGGTGGCCGATGCCGGCAACGGCGTGGGCGGCGAACTGGCGCCGCGGCTGCTGGAGGCGATCGGCGCGGAGGTCATCCCGCTGTACTGCGACGTCGACGGCACCTTCCCCAACCATCACCCCGATCCCAGCGAGCCGCACAATCTGGAAGACCTGATCCAGACCGTGAAGCGCTTCGACGCCGACCTGGGCATCGCCTTCGACGGCGATGCCGACCGGCTCGGCGTGGTCACCAAGGAAGGCACGGTGATCTACCCCGATCGCCTGCTGATGCTGTTCGCCGCCGACGTGCTGCAGCGCAACCCCGGCGCGCTGGTGATCTACGACGTCAAGTGCACCGGCAAGCTGTCGGACTACGTGCTGCGCAACGGCGGCAGCCCGATGGTGTGGAAGACCGGGCATTCGCTGATCAAGGCGAAGATGCGCGAGACCGACGCCGAACTGGCCGGCGAGATGAGCGGCCACTTCTTCTTCAAAGAGCGCTGGTACGGCTTCGACGACGGCCTGTACGCGGCGGCGCGGCTGCTGGAGATCCTGGCGCAGCGCGAGGAGAGCCCGTCCGAGGTGCTGGCCGAGCTGCCCGACAGCGTGTCCACGCCGGAGATCAAGCTGCCGCTGGCCGACGGGCAGGACGCGCATGCGCTGGTCGCGCAGCTGGTCGCCATCGCGCAGCAGGAAGGCTCGGCGTTCGCCGGTGCGCGGCTGCTCACCATCGATGGCCTGCGTGCGGACTTCGCCGACGGCTGGGGCCTGGTGCGCGCGTCCAACACCACGCCGGTGCTGGTGCTGCGCTTCGAGGCCGACACCACTGCCGCGCTGGAGCGGATCAAGGACCTGTTCCGCAGCCAGCTGCAGGCGCTGCTGCCGTCGCTGGCGGCGGGGCTCTGAGGCGCATGCCGTGTACGCCCGGCGCAGTGCCGGGCGAGGCGGCGTAGCCCGGCCGGCACGCGGAGTGGTGTGGAAACGGCTTCAGCCCGCGACAGGGTTGCCGAGAGCGCAGCGATTCCGGGCGGCGCTCGTCGCGGTTGAAACCGCTCCTGCAGGAAGCGCGGCCAACTCGCTGGGTGCGCTGCAGGAGGGGCTTCAGCCCGACGGCATCCGGAACCGCCGGGCGTCCGGACTTCGTTTGTCGCGACTGAAGTCGCTCCCACAACGACTCGCCGCTTACTCGCTGGTTGCATTGTGGGAAGGACTTCAGTCCCGGTCCCAGCCGAAGCCGCGCAGGCGTCCAGACTTCGCTCGTTGCGACTGAAGTCGCTCCCACAAGGGACTCGCGGCCAACTCGCTGGGTGCACTGTAGGAGGGACTTCAGTCCCGACACCAGCCGAAGCCGCACAGGCATCCGGGCTTCGTTCGTCGCGATTGAAGTCGCTCCTACAAGGGGCTCGCGGCCAACTCACGGGGTGCACTGTAGGAGGGACTTCAGTCCCGACACCAGCCGAAGCCGCGCACGCATCCGAGCCTCGCTCGTCGCGATTGAAGTCGCTCCTACAAGGGGCTCGCGGCCAACTCACTGGGTGCACTGTAGGAGGGACTTCAGTCCCGACTCCAGCCGAAGCCGCGCAGGCATCCGGGCTTCGCTCGTCGCGACTGAAGTCGCTCCCACCGGGGACTCGCGGCCTACTTGCTGGGTGCACTGTGGGAGGGACTTCAGTCCCGACATCCCTGCCGCGGCGACCTGGCTAGCGCCGTTGGCCGCGCGCTGCGCTTAGCCGCTGTTCGTCGGCGCAGTCGGCGCCGTTCCGGTCCCCGGCCGCTTCGCCGCACGATAGCGTTGCAGCGCGTCGTCGATTTCCTGGTTCAGGCCGAGCCGCTGCTGTTCGAAGTTCTTCTGCATGCGCAGCTGCCACAGCAGCGCGCGATGCCGCTGCTGTACGTCCTCGACGATCTTGCCGGCCACCTTCTGCCCGGCCAGTTCGCGCGCGCCGGCGTTGGCGAGCAGGCCGACCAGTCCTTCGCGCAGGCTGTTGACGTTGTAGCGCGCGGTGTTGATGTTGTTGTCGACGATGCCGATGCGCTCGGAGAACACCCGGCGCAATTCCTCTTCGGTCTGGAACGACAGCAGCATCGCCTGGTCGGTGCGCTTGCGCGTCTCCAGCGCCGCCTGGTCGGCGCGCTGCTGCGCGGCATCGGCGGCGGCCGCGGCGCGCTCCTCGGCATTCAGCGCACGGCCGACCGCGCCGCTGCGCATCCCGCTCTTGGCGTTGAACTCGTCGCGCGCCTGGTTCACCGCTTCCGGCGGCAGCGCATCGCTGCACACGCGCTGCCCGCCCTGGTTCCAGCAGTACAGTTTCTTGGATGGCGCCGGCTGCGCTGCGGCCGGCAATGCAATCAGCGCGAGCAGGACCGGCAACGCGGCCCGGCCCCATGGTCGTTGGATCGGCATCATGGCAGCCCCCTGCTGTCAGCCTGACGGATCGCAGCCGTAGCGTGCCCGGTAGGCCAGCAGCGGTTCGCGGAAGCCGACAAGGTCCGCGTTTCCATCGATGAATGCAAGCAGATCGCCCAGGTGCGCGACCGACACCACAGGAACGCCGGCCTCCGCCGCCACCGCCTGCGCCGCCGAGCGCCGGTCGTGTTCGCCGGCGATCTCCTGCCGGTCCAGCGCGACCAGGATCGCCGCCGGGATGCCGCCGGCCTCGCGGATGATCGCCAGCGCCTCGCGGATTGCGGTGCCGGCGGTGATCACGTCGTCCACGATCAGCACCCGGCGCCCGGCCAGCGGCGCGCCGATCAGGCTGCCGCCTTCGCCATGGGTCTTGGCTTCCTTGCGGTTGAACGCCAGCGGCAGGTTGCGGTCGCGCTGCGCGTACTCGCAGGCCAGCGCGGTCGCCAGCGGGATGCCCTTGTAGGCCGGGCCGAACAGCAGATCGAAGTCGAGCCCGGCGGCGTCGGCCGCATCGGCGTAGCACGCCGCCAGGCGCGCCACCGTGCTCCCGGAATCGAAGCGCCCGGCGTTGAAAAAGTAAGGGCTGACGCGCCCGGACTTCAGCGTGAACTCGCCGAAGCGCAGCGCCTGCGCATCCAGGGCCAATTGCAGGAAACGTTGCCGGTAGTCGGTCATTGGGGAGCCGGGATTCGGGATTGGGGATGACGGGATTCGTGAAAGCATAGCCGGTCGCGGCCATGCGGCGTCCACGCATGGGTACGCTTTCATGAATCCCCGATGCAATGCCTGGATTGGTGAACACATAGCGGGTTACGGCCATGCAGTGTCCACGCATGGGGTACGCTTTCACGAATCTCCAATCCCTCCATCCCGAATCCCCGCTCTATGCGTATCGTCAGTTTCAATGCCAACGGCCTGCGTTCGGCCGCCACCAAGGGCTTCTTCGAGTGGTTTTCCGGCCAGCACGCCGATGTGCTGTGCGTGCAGGAAACCAAGGCGCAGGAGCATCAGCTGGCCGGGCCGGCGTTCCTGCCGGACGGCTACCGCGCCTGGTTCCGCGATGCCAGCACCAAGAAGGGCTACAGCGGCGTGGCCATCTACAGCAAGCGCGAGCCGGACGAGGTGCGCACCGCGCTGGGCTGGCCCGAGTTCGACGAGGAGGGCCGCTACCTGGAGGCGCGCTTCGGCAACCTGAGCGTGGTCTCGTTCTACATTCCCTCCGGCTCGTCGGGCGAACTGCGCCAGGGCTACAAGTTCCAGGTCATGGACTGGCTGCGGCCGATCCTGGCCGAATGGCTGGCCAGCGGCCGCGACTACGTGCTGTGCGGCGACTGGAACATCGTGCGCTCGGCGCTGGACATCAAGAACTGGAAGTCCAACCAGAAGAATTCCGGCTGCCTGCCGGCCGAGCGCGACTGGCTCAACGGCCTGTGTGCCGATCGCGCCGAAGACGCCGATCCGGCCAGCGGCCGCGGCTGGGTCGACGCCTACCGCGCGCTGCACCCGCAGGGCCAGGACTACACCTGGTGGAGCAACCGTGGCGCCGCGCGCGCCAACGACGTGGGTTGGCGCATCGACTACCAGTTCGTGACCCCGTCGCTGCGCGAGCGCCTGCAGGGCTGCGCGATCTATACCGCGCAGCGCTTCTCCGACCATGCGCCGTTCGTGGTGGATTACCGCGAATGAGCCAGGCCGCGTCCGCGCCGGCCTCCTACAAGGGCTGGGCCGGGATCAAGCGCGCCTTCGCCACGCCGTCGGCGGCGACGATGGCGCTGCTCGGCTTCGGCAGCGGCCTGCCGTTCCTGTTGATCGCCTCGCAGACGCTGTCCACGCGCTTGCGCGACGTCGGCCTGGACCTGGGCAGCATCGGCCTGATCAGCCTGGCCAGCTTCTTCTACCTGCTCAAGTTCCTGTGGGCGCCGCTGCTGGATCGCTATCCGTTCCCGCTGGTCGCGTTCCTGGGCCGGCGCCGCTCGTGGCTGCTGGTGTCGCAGCTGGGGGTCACGATCGGCCTGGCGGCGCTGGCGCTGATGCGTCCGGAACTGAGCATCGGCGGCCTGGTGCTGTGGGTGCTGATCGCCTCCTTCGCCGGCGCCACCCAGGATTCGGTGGTCGATGCGTACCGGATCGAGATCGCCCCGGCGACGGCGCAGGCCGCGCTCGCCGCGACCTACACCTTCGGCTACCGCATCGGCCTGATCCTGTCCGGCGCCGGCGCGCTGTACCTGGCCCAGTTCGGCGACTGGACCCTGGCCTATCTGGTGATGGCCGGGCTGATGCTGCTGCCGATCGCCACCACCTTGCTGTGCCGCGAACCGGAGGTGCCGGCGGCCACGGTGGTGCGCAAGATCGACGTGGTCGGCGCGTTCTGGCAGCCGATTTCCAGCTTCTTCACCAGCAACGGCCTGGCGCTGGGGCTGGGGCTGCTGCTGTTCGTGGGCCTGTTCAAGTTTCCCGACCAGGTGATCGGGGTGATGTCCGGCCCGTTCTACCTCGATTCGGGTTTCAGCAAGGCCGACATCGCCACCGTCTCCAAATTGTTCGGGGTGTGGATGGGCATCGCCGGCGCGTTCGCCGGCGGCCTGGCGGTGGCGGCGTTCGGCTTCCGGCGCATGCTGTTCGTCGCCGCGCTGGGCGTGGCGCTGTCGAACCTGGCGTTCCTGCTGATGGCCCACCATCCCGGGCAGCTGTGGTCGTTCTACGCCGCGCTCAGCGCCGACAACCTGTTCCAGGGCTTCGCCGGCACCGTGCTGGTCGCGTTCATGTCGTCGCTGACCGACCGCAATTTCACCGCCACCCAGTACGCGCTGCTGGTGTCGCTGGCCAACCTGCCGGGCAAGTTCGTCGGCGGCGCTTCCGGCTACATCGTCGAGGCCACGTCCTACAGCACCTTCTTCGTGCTCAGCGCGTTCACGGTGATTCCGACCCTGCTGCTGCTGGCCTGGCTGTGGCCGCGGATCCGCGAACAACCGGCCCCCGCCGCGCCGCAGGCGGATTGAAAGCCCGCTCGGAGTTGCGGATGATGCACGGCAGCGCATGGGGTGCGCCGCCGTCCGTCAGGGAGTCCGCATGACCGATCTGCTGTTGCGCGACATCGACCCCATCCTGGTCGATCGGATCCGCCGCATCGCCGTGGCCCGCGGCTGGACCCAGCACCAGACCGTGCTCAACCTGATCGAGCAGGGCCTGTTCGCCAGCGAGCATGAAGTGCGCAGCGGCTTCGAGAACCCGGAAGTGGATGCCTTGTCCGAGGCGATCGCCGCGTTGCGCGAACTGCCGGCCGGCGCCGGCTTCTGAGCCGCGCGTCGGTGCCCGTGACGCGGGCCGCTGCCGCTGCAGTCAGGCCAAGTGGATCGCGCCCAGGATGCGCGGCCCACGCGCGCCGCTGACCGAAGGCAGGTTGCCGGGCAGCCCGGCCAGGGTCTGCCGCGCCAGCCAGGCGAAGCCCATCGCTTCCACGTAGTCCGGATCCAGGCCAAGCGCTTGCGTGGACAGCACCAGCACGCCAGGCAGCCGCGCCTGCAGCCGCGCCAGCAACAGCGGGTTGTGCACGCCGCCGCCGCAGACCAGCAGTTGCCGGGTCGCCGGCTGCTGCGCCAGCAGCGCGTCGGCCACGGTGGCCGCGGTCAGTTCCAGCAAGGTCGCCTGCACCGCCGCGGCCGGATGCGCGGCCGGCTCCAGCAGCGCATCCACCCAGCGCAGGTGGAACTGTTCGCGCCCGGTGCTCTTGGGCGGGGCCAGCGCGAACCAGGGATCGGCCAGCAAGCGCTGCAGCAGGCCGTCGTCGACCTGGCCGCTGGCGGCGAAGGCGCCGCCGGCATCGTAGGGCTGGCCCAGATGCCGCTGGCACCAGGCATCGAGCAGTGCGTTGGCCGGGCCGGTGTCGAACCCGCGCACGCTGCCGTGCGCCGGCAGCAGGGTCAGGTTGCCGATCCCGCCCAGGTTCAGCACCGCGCGGTCCTCGTGCGCCGCGCCCAGCATCGCCGCATGGAAGGCCGGCATCAGCGGCGCGCCATGGCCGCCGGCGGCCACGTCGCGGCGGCGGAAGTCGCACACCGTGGCGATGCCGGTCAGCTCGGCGATGCGGTTGCCGTCGCCCAGTTGCCAGGTGAAGGCCGGATCGGCCAACGGCCGGTGGCGCACGGTCTGGCCGTGCGAGCCGATCGCGCGCACCTCGGCAGGCGCGACACCGGCCTCCTCGAGCAGGCGCAGCGCGGCCTCGGCGAAGGCGATCGCCACTTCCGCGTCGAGCCGGCCCAGCGTGTCCAGCGAATCGATCTCGCCGCCTTCGCCCAGCGCGATCAGCGCCTCGCGCTGGCGCGGCGCCCAGGCATAGGTGCGGCCCAAGCGCAGCTGCGCCTGGCCATCGGCGCCGAAGCGCACCAGCGCGGCATCGATGCCATCGGCACTGGTGCCGGACATCAGGCCGAGAAACAGTGACGCGTCGTCGATTGCGATCGGATCGGGCATTGCGGGCACCAGGCAGCGTCAGTAGCGCAGCGTGGGCGAGGGGCGGCGGCGCGTCAATCCGCGCCGCCGTGGCGGGGCCGCTTTGCGGCTCAGCCGGCGTCGCTGGACTGCGCCGACCTGGCCGAGGCGACGGTCTTCTTCTTCTTCGCCGGGGCGTCGCCCTTCGCCGGTGCGGCGTCGGCGTAGATCAGCTTCTCCACGCGCTGGATGCGCGCCAGCGCGGGCGAGGTCTGCGCACGGAACGCGGCCAGCTCGGTGCCGGCCAGCGGCGTCGGCGGCGGCATGGTCACCGAGGCCGGATTGCGCTGCACGCCGTCCACGCGGAATTCGTAGTGCAGGTGCGGGCCGGTGGCCATGCCGGTCATGCCGACGAAGCCGATCACCGTGCCCTGGTTGATGCGCTGGCCGGGCTTGATCCCGCCGAAGCGCGACATGTGCCCGTACAGCGTGCTGTAGCCCTTGCCGTGGTCCAGGATCACCACGTTGCCGTAGCCGCGCTGGGTGCCGACGAACTGCACCCGCGCATCGCCGGCGGCCATGATCGGCGTGCCCGACGGCGCCGCGTAGTCGATGCCCTTGTGCATGCGCATGGTGCCCAGCACCGGATGCTTGCGCGCGCCGAAGGTCGAGCTGATGCGGCTGTAGGACACCGGCATGCGGATGAAGCTCTTCTTCAGCGGCCGCCCGCTGACGTCGAAGTACTCGGCCGGCTTGCCGTCGCGCTCGAAGCGGAAGCCGCTGTAGGTCTTGCCGCGGGTGGTGAAGGTCGCCGCCAGGATCTTGCTGGTGTCGATCCGCTCGCCTTCGCGCCAGGTCTCGTCCATCACCACGCTGAAGCGGTCGCCCGGCTGCAGGTCCTTGTCGAAGTCGATGTCGTACTTGAAGATCTCGTCGGTCATCGTCGCGATCGCCGACGGCGACAGTCCCGCCTTGCGCGCGGCCACGTACAGCGAGCTGGTGATTTCGCCGCTGATGACCGCGGTGCGGGTGCTGGTCTCGCGCTCGGTCACCTTTTCGCGGATGTCGTCGCCGAGCAGCGACAGTTCCACGCGATGGGTGGCGTCGCGGTCGAAGCGGATGCCGCGCAGGCTGCCGGCCACCGGCAGGTCGAAGCCGATCTCGGCGCCGGGGCGCAGCTTGGTCAGCGCCTCGCGCGTGCCGGGGTGGTCCAATACCTGATGCATCACCGTGGCCGGGATGTCGAGCTGTTCGAACACCGCGCCCAGGGTCTGCCCGGGCTGGATCCGCACCACCTGCCAGCTGTCGCCGGCCACGCCCTGCTGCTGGGCCAGCGAGATCGGCGGCAACGGCAGCGCCAGGGTCGCGTGCGTGGTCTGCAGCGGCACGTCGATCGCATTGGAGAAGCCGGGCACGATCGTGGCCACCAGCGCGCCGATGGTGGCGAACAGGCTGGCGTGGATCCAGTGGCGGCGCGTCCAGCGGCCGGCGGGGAAGTGCTGCGTCAGCTGCCGATGCAGTGCGGTGTCGTGAAGCACATGGAGACGTTGCTGGAAGCGCTGCTTGCGCGCGCGTTCCTGTTCGGTTTCGCTGTTCTGCATCAAGGCTTCCTCATGAGCTCGAAGCGCGAGCTCAAAACTCGGCTACCATAAACATCGATCAACAGCGCGTCAAACCATTGAACCGGCTCAGGTTTTCGCCGGGCGCGCGGTTAACTCGCACTTAACGTCATTCATGTTGCCTGGCGGCAACCCGTCGGAGTTCCGTTTTGTCCACGATTGAAGAGTCTCTTGCCCTGATCGGCCGCGGTGCCGACGAAATCCTCAAGCGCGAGGAACTGGAAGCGCGGTTGCGTGCCGGCCGCCCGTTGCGCGTCAAGGCCGGTTTCGACCCGACCGCGCCGGACCTGCACATCGGCCATACCGTGTTGCTGAACAAGATGCGCCAGTTCCAGCAGCTGGGCCACCAGGTGATTTTCCTGATCGGCGACTTCACCGGCATGATCGGCGATCCCACCGGCAAGAACGTCACCCGCAAGCCGCTGACCCGCGAGGACGTGCTCGCCAACGCGCGCACCTACGAGGAGCAGGTATTCAAGGTGCTCGACCGCGAGCGCACCGAAGTGCGCTTCAACTCCGAGTGGTTCGGGCAGATGAGCGCGGCCGACATGATCCGCCTGGCCGGGCAGCACACGGTCGCGCGCATGCTCGAACGCGACGACTTCGCCAAGCGCTATGCCGCGCAGCAGTCCATCGCCATCCACGAATTCCTGTATCCGCTGGTGCAGGGCTACGATTCGGTGGCGTTGAAGGCCGACGTCGAGCTGGGCGGCACCGATCAGAAGTTCAACCTGCTGATGGGACGTGGCCTGCAGGAGCATTACGGACAGCCGGCGCAGATCGTACTGACCATGCCGCTGCTGGAGGGCCTGGACGGGGTCAACAAGATGTCCAAGTCGCTGGGCAACTACATCGGCATCAGCGAGCCGGCGATCGACATCGTCACCAAGACCATGAAGATCGGCGACGAGCTGATGTGGCGCTGGATCGAGCTGCTGTCCTTCGATATAAGCCTGAACGAAGCGCAGGAACTGAAGCGGCAGGTGCAGGCTGGCGCATTGCACCCGCGCGAAGTGAAGCTGCGCCTGGCCCGCGAGCTGACCACGCGCTTCCACGACGCTGCGGCCGCCGAGCAGGCCATCGTAGGCTGGCATGCGGTGGTGACCGGGCAGGGCGACACCAGCGCATTGCCGCTGCAGGACGTGGTGGTGCCGGCGGAAGGCCTGCGCATCGCCGCGCTGCTGACCGCCGCCGGGCTGACCGCCAGCAACTCCGAAGCCAACCGCAAGCTCAAGGAGCGCGCGGTACGGGTGGAGGGCGAAGTGGTGGAAGATCCGCAGCACAGCTTCGTGCCCGGATTCGAAGGCGTGTTGCAGGTCGGCAAGCGCACCTTCGCGCGCGTGCGCCTGGTCGCGGCCTGAGCACGATGGCGGCCAAGCGCCGCCGTCGCTTGTGCTGAAAGGCTCTGGCAGCAGGTTCCACGCCGCGAGATGCTGCGACCTTATTAGTGTCACGCATCGCATCGGCGCCTACCTGCATCGGCGGAGTGAAAAAATCTTTCACACCCCCTTCCCAAGCGACAGGTTTGCAGCCATACTTTCCCTCCCCCGACGCAACGCCTTGCGGCAACGCAACAGCAACGCGCCGGGGTCGTCAAAAACCTTCTCAAAAAGGTATTGACGGCAACAAAAAAGCCGCTATGATGGGCGGCTCGGTTCAGCGAAAAGCCTTCGGGGTTTGAGCGGAACC